>DASQOR010000059.1:0-238920 GCA_035644395.1 Steroidobacteraceae bacterium | reverse complement strand
CGGTGCATTCTCAGCAACGTCTGAACTTCGTGGCCCATGAGCTCAATCAACGGCCGCGCCAGACCTTGAAGTTCCGCACTCCAGCAGAGAAGCTTACCGACACCGTTGCAACGACCGGTTGAGACGGCAGGATCCCATTTTCTGACACAGACACTCGAGTTGTCAGCGGCCCCAGAGCCGCTTGCTGGCGATTCGCGCGCCTTCGGCCATCGATGCGAGCTTGAGATAGGCGATGTCGGGCTCGACCGGCCCGAATCCGGCGAACGTGCTGAACCCGCAATCGCTGCCCGCCATCACGCGCTCGCGTCCGACGATATCGGCGAAGCGGCAAAGGCGCTCCGCGACCAGGTCGGGATGTTCGACGTAGTTGGTCGTCGAGCTCAGCACGCCCGGGATCAGGATCTTGTCGTCCGGCACACGGAAGTCGCGGAACACCGCCCATTCATGCGCGTGCCGCGGATTGGCCGCCTCGAACAGGAGCGCCTGCGGCTTTGCCTTGACGGCGATCGGCAGGAGCTGCGACATCGGCACGTCGTGGTGATGCGGTCCCTCGTAGTTGCCCCAGCACATGTGCAGGCGCACGCGGTCCGCCGGAATATTCCGCAACGCGTGATTGAGCACCTCGACATGCACGGCGGCGCGCTTGAGGTATTCGTCGACGCTCGCGTTGCGGTACATCGTGTGCCGCCCCATGCCGAGGTCGGGCGCATCGATCTGCAGCAGGATCCCGGCCGCGACGATCGCTTCGTATTCGCCGCGCATCGCCTCCGCTACCGCCTCGAGGTACGCGTCCGCCGTCGGGTAGTAGTCGTTCGGCTGGAAAATTGCGATGACACCGGGCGATGCCGCGTTGAGAAAACCCTCGACCGGTTTGCCTGCATCGAGTGCGCGACGGAAATTCCCGAGGTCCTCCTTGAGTGGCGCCGTGTCCTTGGGTTTGATGTCTCCGATGCAGCGGGGACGGCGGTATTTCGCCGTCGAACCGCGATCCGCGAGCTTCTTGAGGAACGCCGGAAACTCGACGAGGTCCTGCCCCGGTTCGCGCGGCGTGTCGCCGCCGAAACCGGTGAAGCGGTCCGCGATGTAGGTCGCGTAGCTGATCTTGCTCATCTCGCCGTCGCTCACCACGTCGACGCCGACATCGACCTGGCGGCGCACGACGTCCACGACGGCGCCAGCGATCGTCGCGGCCGCCGCCGCGACATCGGCGACGGCGCCGCGCTCGCGCGCGAACAGCACGTCGGTCACCGCCTGCGTACGCGGCAGGCTCCCGACATGGGTCGTCAGGATTCTGTCCTGGCTCGCCTTCAAGCTAGCGGTACGTGTTGTTCGACGTGTGATCACCCGCGAGCCATCGTTTCAGCTCCTGGCGGGCGTCCTTCTTGCGGTCCGCGTTGATCTTCTTCACCTTCGGATGATCGAGCGTGAACTCGACGATCATGCCGTTGGGATCCGTCACGTACACCGACCGGCAGTAGCCGTGCTCGAGGACGAACGACTGCGGCTCCTTGTAGCCACGCTCCTTCAGGCGCTTCTCGATGCCGGCTTGCGTCTTCCGGTCGACGTTGAGCGCAATGTGATGAAAGGGCGTGAAGGGCATCTTCGGCCCGAACTGCTCCTGGTCCGAGGGGTTCGCGAACTGGAAGAACGCGAGCGCGCCGCCATCGCCTAGCCCGAAGAACAGGTGACAGTAGACGCGCTCGGCGCCGAAAAGCTCATCCTTTTCGCACCAGGCCGCGTTCAAGGGCAGCCCGATGACCTCCTCGTAGAACCTGCGCGTCGCCTCGAGATCGTGCGTGACGTACGCCGTGTGGTGCAGGCGCGAGGGCAGGCTCGCTCTCACCGCTTTCGGAGCCCTCGGCACCTTCGTTGCCTTCTTTTTTGCCTTGCTGGCCATGGAATGTCTCCGCATCAGAACTTGTACATGAATTCAACGCCATAGCGGCGCGGCACCGCCCGGAAGAGGAACCCGCCCGGCGAGAATTCCTGGTTATAGATCTCGTCGGTCAGGTTCTTCGACCAGGCCGTGACGGACCACTTGTCGGCATCGAGCCCGATACGCAGATCGACCAGCGAGACCGGGTCGCGCGAGGTCGTATTGTACGGCTCCCACCAGGTTTCGCCGACCTTGTTCCAGTCCGCCCGGACGGTGATGGCGAGCGCCTCGTTGATCGGCTGGCGATACTGCGCGCCGAGATTGATGGTGGTCTTCGACACGAGCGGCGCCTGGTTGCCGATGACCGCCGGGTCTTCCATGTCGGTGATCTCGCTGTCCGTGTAACCGACGCTCCCGTACAGGTCCAGGTGATCGGTGACGTGCGCGTTGATCTCGAACTCCGCGCCCTTGTAGTCCGCGTCGAGATTGCCGAGATTCTGCGTCGAGTTCGCCGGCAGGAACACAAAGAAATAGCCGTTGGTCGATTGCGTGTAGAAAATGCTCAATCCGGCATTGAGCCGCCGGTCGAGGAACTGGCCCTTCACGCCGATCTCGGTCGTGTCCGCCACCTCCGCGTTGAAGAGGTCGTTGACACCGAGCACTGGCGGAACGGAGTTGCGCGCGACCGCGCCGACGCCCGTCTGGTTGAAGCCGCCGCTGCGAAAACCGCGACTCCAGCCGCCGTAGATCGTCACGTTATCGACGGGCTTGTAACGGAGCGTGAACTTCGGCTGCAACTCGCTCCAGGTGTGCTTGCGGACTTGCCCGGTGACGGCGGTTGGATCCTGCACGAGCGCGAGGTAGTCGGGCGGCGTTTCGGTCGTGTTCTCGCGCTGATCCTCGTCGTAGCGCAGGGCCGCGTCGATTTCAAACTGGTCCGTCACTTCGAATGTCGCATCGGCAAACACCGCCCAGGCATTGTTGTTCTGCGAGTCCGCGAGGAACGTGGTGCCCGGTATCAGCACGCCGCCGGCATCGCGCTGCGGGTTGAGCGGATTGGTACTCGGATCGTGATAGACCGGGAAGGCGCCGTTGCCGAGGTCCTGCATGTTGCCGGTCGAGATGAAACGGTCCGTGTGCACGTAGTAGGCGCCCGCGATCCAGCGGAAGCGCCCTTGCGTCGGCGAAGTAAAGCGGATCTCCTGGCTGTACGACTCGAGGTCGAGGAACTGGCTCTGGTTGAGGTCGTAGCCGTAGATCGCCGTGAACACCGCATTCGGAATCGGCCGGAAATCGTAGGCGTCGCCCGTCAGGATTTCCCGGGTCTTGTTCCACGCCGAAACCGACGTGAGCGTGCCGCCGCCGAGGTTGAAATCGAGCTTGAGCGAGGCGTCCCACAGGTCGCGGTTATTTTCGCCGGTATTGTTCACCGTGATGGGCGTCGTCACGTCGTTCGCATTCGGCGGCGTGAAGAAGCTCGTGAAGGGATTGGCTTCGTCGAGTCGCGGAATGACGAAGTAGAGGGCCTGGGTCTCGAGCCGGTCTGCCGACAGGCGCAGGTCCCAGGTGAAGTTGTCATTCGGCTTGCCGAGCAGGCGGAAACGCCCCGAGTAGTCGGTCGCCGGGTCCGCTTTCTCGCCGAGGAAGGTGCTCGGAATGAAGCCGTCGGTGTCGTAGTAGTTCACCGAGGCGCGGAACTTGATGGTGTCCGTCATCGGTCCGCTGATGCCGGCTTGCGCGCGCACGGAAGAACCATTGCCGTAGCCGAGCTTCACCGCGCCCTCGAGTTCATCCGAGGGGTCCTTGGTGCGGATGATGATCGCACCGCCGATCGCGCTCTTGCCGTACAACGCGCCCTGCGGCCCCTTCAGCACCTCGATCTGCTTGATATCGAAGAGCTCCTGGTTGAACTCGGCCGGGTTCGTCTCGAGCACCCCGTCGACGAGCACGGCGACCGAGGGCTCGCTGTTGCGCGCCTGGGAAACGCCGCGTACCACCACGAAGGCGTTGCCCGCGTTCTGCGTCTCCACCAGCGTCATGTTCGGCACGAGCGCGATGAAATCGCCGGGCTTCTGGATGCCGGCCTGCTGGATCATGTTTTCCGTGAACACGTTGATGGTCACGGGAACGTCGCGGAACGATTCGTCGCGCTTACGCGCGGTGACGACGATTTCCTCGATGGTCGACGTCTGCGCCTTGAGCGGCGGCGCGGTGAACGCCGCCAGCCCCGCCGCGGCGAGCGCCACGATCTTCCGGGCCGTCAACTTGCCGCTGATGGTGGTGAACATGGAATACTCCCCCTCGTTTAATTCCCGGCCTTAGGTTTCTGACGCTTGGGTCGCCGCGAGTTCCGCGCGCACGATGCGCGCCCCGGCGACCATCGACTTGAGCTTGGCAAAAGCGACGTCGCGCGGCAGGTACTTCATGCCGCAGTCCGGCGCGACGATGACATCCTCCGCCCGCACGAACGGCAGCGCGCGGCGGATCCTCGCGGCGACCGTTTCGGCGGACTCGACTTTCATGTCCGCGAGGTCGATGACGCCGAGGATGATTTTCTTGCCGCCGAGGCTCGCGAGGATCGAGCAGTCGAGGTTCGACTGCGCGGTTTCGAGCGACACCTGCTGGCAGCTGCAGCCCGCGAGTTCCGGCAGGAACGAATACGCCGACGGCCGCACGTGGATGATCGCCGCGTAGCCGAAACAGATATGGACGGCGGTCGTGCCCCGGACGCCCTCGAGCGCGCGGTTCAATGCCTTCAGGCCGTACTCGCGTGCCTCCTCGGGCCGCGCCTGCATGTAGGGCTCGTCGATCTGCACGACGTCCGCGCCCGCGGAGAAGAGATCCCGGATCTCCGCGTTCAGCGCCACCGCATAGTCCATCGCGGCGAGTGCGCGGCTGCCGCCGTAGTGATCGATCTGCGCCTGCTGCGACATCGTGAAGGGCCCCGGCACGGTCACCTTGATGCTCCGGCGCGTGTAGCGGCGCAGGAATTCGACGTCGCGCACGCCGACCGCATGCCGGCGAAAGATCGGCCCCACCACGCGCGGCACCGGGTTTGGATGACCGCTCCGATCGAGCGCCGTGCCCGGATTGTCGAGATCGACGCCGGCGAGCGCGGTCGCAAAACGGTTCGAATAGCTCTCGCGGCGGATCTCCCCGTCCGAGACGATGTCGATGCCCGCCTCCTCCTGCTCCTTGATCGCGACGATGGTCGCATCGTCCTGCGCGGCTTCGAGCAGCGGCTCCGGGATCTTCCACAGCTCGCGCATGCGCACGCGCGGCGGAAAACGCTCGGCGAGGCGCTTGCGGTCGATGAGCCAGTCCGGCTGCGGATAGCTGCCCACCAGTGTCGTTGGAAAAAGCATGCGGGCCGGGCTCCTCAGGAATTCGCCGTCGCGCGCAACTCGACTGCCGCGTGGCCCGCGCTCGGCCAGCGCTCGCCGTTCGCGATCGCCACGCGGATCGCGCGCCCGTCCTGGTCGAGGAGCGGCGCGGCCTTGACGCACGCCGCGTGCTTGCCGCCGAACTGTACGGCCGGCCGCACGGATCGCCCTGCGCCGTTCGGCGATTCCGCCGGGACGATCAGGTCGAGATGCCGGACCTGCGGGTCCTCGATGACCTGGTCGATGCCGTTGATCGGCGCGAACGGCACGTCATTCTCGCCGAGCGCCCGGCTCCAGTACGCGAGCGGCCGTTCGCGGAAACGCCGGTCGAGTTCGGCGCCGAGCGCCTCGTAGTTGTCGATGCGTGCCTGGCGCTTGCTGAAGCGCGGATCGGCGTTGAGCCCGGCATCGCCGAGCGCCGTCACCAGGCCCGTCCAGAACTTCTCGAGCGAGGACAGGTGAATCGCGATGAGCTTGCCGTCCGCCGTTCGCAGGATGTATGCCTGCGCGAGCCGGGGCCGATCGCTCGACTTCGGCACATCGCCGAGCGCGAAGAACGCCGCGAACGGCTCGATCGCGAAATGCGCCATCGCTTCGAGCATGGAAACCTCGACGAGGTTGCCACGGCCGGTGCGCGAACGCTCGAGCAGCGCGCCGAGCACGCCGTATGCGGCATATATTCCGGTGATTGCATCCGCGAGCGCAGGCCCCAGGAAACGCGGCCGCTCGGCGTCGACGACGACGCTCAGGAACCCGCTCAGGGCCTGCGCGACCGAGTCGTAGCTCGGGCGATCGACATACGGCCCGCTCGATCCGAAGCCGCTGATCGAGCAATAGACGAGGCCCGGATTCACCTGGCGCAGGCGGCTGACGCCCGCGCCGAGCCGCTCGGCCGTCCCGGGGCGGAAATTCTGGATGTACACGTCGGCTTCGCGCACGAGGCCGTCGAACAGGTCGCGGTCGAGCGTCTTCTTGAGGTCGAGCGCGATGCTGCGCTTGTTGCGGTTGTAGGCCTGGAAGTGCGGCGAATAGTGCCCGCCCTGGTAACTGCGGTACGGATCGCCCTCCGGCGATTCCACCTTGATGACGTCGGCGCCGAGGTCGGCGAGCATCATGCCGGCGCAGGGACCCGTGATGAACGTGCCTTGCTCGATGATGCGGATGCCGCGCAGTACTTCGGTCATGTGCCCCCCGGCTCGAAACCCTCGGGTTTCACGCCGTCGTAGCCCACGGCGTCCGCCGCGGCATGCGACATCACGAAGCCCACGGGGCGTTCGAGTTCCTCGAGGAGATGCGCGACGAGACTCGCGGTGCGCGCGATGATCGGCACGCCCTTCAATGCGCCGAGCGGAAATCCGGCATCGAGCAGCACCGCCGCAATGGCTCCCGAAACATTGATCACGAGCGGCTTGCCCGTGAGCGACGGCAGCACTTCCCCGACGTTTGCCGCCGCCTCACAATGTGCACCCGCGACCTTCTCCTCGCGCGCGATCGCGAGCAAGCGCTCCGCCCGCGGATCGATCTTCTTGTGCAAAGGATGGCCGTAACCCGGGATCGCGCGACTCTGGGCGCGATATTCCTTGGCGACCGCGGCTGCGGCTTCGCGCGCACCAGTGCTGCCGGAGCGGGCATGAATTTCCGCAAACAGCCGCCCGGCGGCCTCCGCGGATCCGAGAATGACGGAACCACAGCCGAGGATGCCCGCCGCGACGGCGCCTTGCAGGGCCTCCGGTGCCGCGGCCAGCGTCATGCGGCTCGCGACGACGCTCGGCACCATCCCGTGCTCGGCGATCGCGACCAGTGTCGCGTCGAGCATGCGGCGTTGCGCGGCGGTCGGCATCGCTCCCGTGACGAGGAGCCAGATGTGGTCCGTGAAGCCGATCCTGCCGACGAGCTCGCCCACGAGATCGCGCCCACGGACGACGATGCTCCCGGCATTCGAGGCGCTGATCGCCGAATTGCGATCGGATTGCGATCCAATTTTCATTTATTTCGCATAGCGAAAGTAACTTCGTGATACGAAGATGCTGAACCCTGCGGCCGCGCGGCGTCAAGCCGCGACGGGCGCTTTCATTTCTTTCGCATATCGAAATAGACTGTGGGCGTGCCACGAAAACCAACCAGCGCGCCACGCAAGGAAGCCATGGGCGGGCTCGCCAAGGGACTGGAAGTCATCCGCGCCTTCACCCGCGATCATTCCGCGCTCACGCTGAGCCAGGTCGCGGCCATCGCACGCATGCCCGCCGCGACCACGCGCCGCTGCCTCCTGACGCTCGAAGAGCTCGGCTATGTCATGCGCAGCGGCCGCAATTTCCTCCTGCGCCCGAAAGTGCTCGAGCTCGGCGCGGCCTATCTCGAGTCGATGGACGTCGAGCACCTCACCAAGACCCATCTCGAGGAGCTTGCGCGCAAGACCGGCGACTCCGCGGCGCTCTGCGTGCTCGACGGCCCGGATATCGTCTACGTCGCGCGCACCTCGGTGCGCACGCTCGTTCGGCTCGAAGCCCATGTCGGCAGCCGCTTTCCGGCGCATGCCACGTCCACGGGGCGGGTGCTGCTCGCGGGCCTGAGTGCCGAACGCCTGGACAAGTACTTTCACTCCGCGAAAATCGCGGCGCTCACCGATCGGACCGTCACTGAGCCGGCGAAGCTCCGCCAGGCGATCGACGACTGCCGGCGCACCGGCTATTCGGCGGTGGAAGACGAGCTCGCCTACGGTGTGGTCGCGGTCGCGGTGCCCGTCTTCGATCCGCAAGGGCGCGTCGTCGCCGCACTCAACAGCTCGAGCCATTCGAAACGCATCGCCAAGTCGAAGCTCGTGCGGGAACGGCTCGCCATGCTGCAGCAGGCGAGCCGGCAGATTTCCGCCGAGCTCGCGCGTGTTCCCGGCCTCTCCCTGAGCGCCCAGGTCTGATCCGGCCCCGGCCGTGACGAAAGTTCTCGTCCTCTACTACAGCAGCTACGGTCACATCGAAGCGATGGCCCGGGCGCAAGCGGACGGCGCGAGCTGCGTGACCGGCGCCGGGGCGGAACTGCGCATGCCGAGCGCGCTCGAGCTCGACATGTGCCGCTACCAGGGTGAACACGTCGCGGGCATCGCGCGATGTCTTGTTGGCGGCGTCAAGGTCGCCTGACCGTCTTTGAAACGCGTCCGGCGCGATCGCTATCTCGAAGTTGCCGGCTCACGCCTGCGGTTCCGGGACGAGGGCTCGGGCCCCTGCGTGTCTTCATTCACGGCTGGCCGCTCGATCTCGACCTGTGGAATGCGCAGGCGCGGTTCCTGCGCGGTTCCCATCGCGGCGTGCGCTGGGATCGGCGTGGCTTCGGGCTCTCGTCCGGGCGGCCGTCGCTTGCGGGCGATGTTCACGATTTCGCCGCGCGCTGCCGACATCCCATGGGTCGACTGCGGACGACGGAACGAGCGCCGCCGAGAGTGTCGGCACCGACGCTCATCATCAATGGAAGCCGGGATGCAGCAACTCGCCGGCGGGCGGGCGCCTGCAACGCGGCGTTGCTCGCGTTCCTCGCCCGGCACAACTCTCAGCCGCCCGAGCGCCAACCCGGCGCATAGCTCTTGCGCGCGACTTCCGAATACGGCACCGGGCTCACGACCGCCCGGAGCTCGATCTGGCGGTGACGTTCGACCGTCAGTTTCTGCGACCCGCCGCCCTCCTCGCCCCAGACGAACGTCACTTCCGTGCCCGGCACCGCATATTGCGGCTCGAGCATCGCGAGCGTCAGCATTGCGCGTTCGTTCGAGCTGTAGCCGCACCACGTGGAAATGCCGATCTGCTTGCCGTTGTGCAAGACTTTGTCGTACGGCAGCGTCGCGTACACCGCCGAGGGGAAATCGAAGTACTTGGCGCGGTCGCCTTTGGCGAGCATCGTGCCGATGGCCGCGGCGACCGATTCGCTGTCGAGCGCGAGCGTCACCTTCGTGCGATGGGGCTTGCCGGCCATCTTCTCGAGCGCCTCGCGCCCGATGAAATCGTGATCGAACTTCACGAACGGGCCGTAGCCGAGGTCGTACGGCGTGAGGTAGTAGTCCTCGATGTTGCGCGAATAGAAGCTGCCGCCGAGCGAGGCAATCGCTTCGTAGCTCGTCGCGGGCAGCCACTGCCGGTAGGCCTTCATCTTTTCACCCGAATACACCGCCGGCATCGGCGAAGGAATCCAGCCCGACTCCAGCGTGTTCGATGAATAGGCGCGGGCGCCTACTTGCCGCAGGCCGAACTCCTTCCCGGCTTCGACAATCGCCGCTTTCACTTCGTCGCCCTCGGCCCAGGGCCCGAAGAGCTCGAAGCCCGGCTGGCCCGCCATGCCGTGGCGGAGCGCACGCACCCCGCGGCCGGCGATCTTCAATGACGTCATGTTGAAGAACTTGATGTCCGGCGCCGGCGCGCCGGTCACCTTCGCGATGACTTTCATCGCGTTTGGACCCTGCACCTGGAAGCGGTAGGCCTTGCGCACGATCGGCCCCTGCCGCGCGGCCGCGCGTTCGTCGCGCTCGCACTTCGCCTTGTAGCCGCCGGTCTCGCAGTGGTACTGCACCCAGTTGTGAACGGACGGACGGCCGACGAGATTGAAAGAGTCCTTCCCGAGATAGAAGAGGACGACGTCGCCGATCACGTAGCCGTCGTAGTTGCAGGGGACGAACTGCTTCGCCTTGTCGACCTCGAAGCCCTTGAAGCTGTTGATGCCGAGGTAGGAGAAGAGCTTGAGAGCATCCGGGCCCTCAACGTACATGTCCGTCATGTGATAGGACTGGTTGAAAAGGACGCAGGTCTCCTGCCAGCCGCGCTGCTCGTCGCGCCAGTTGGAGTATTCGGGCGGCACGACCGGATAGACGTACGGCCCCGTCTGTGAATTGCGCAGGAGATCCACCGGATTGCCGGCGGCGTTAATCACTTCGTCAAGGTTTTTGGCGCCCATCCCGCAACCGTACTGAGCGCACGGGCGGGATGGAAATCACTAGTTCAAATGCGAGCTATAGGCTTGGGAATCGGCCCTGGCCCGTGCCTGACTCTTATATAAGGAGACGCCCGGCGGCCGGCGGGCACCACCTCATGCCGGCTTCAGTCCTCCGGTCATGCTCATGCGGTGCGCGGCACCTCATGGACGAGCGCGGGCTTCGAACCATGACTCCCTTGCATCGCTCACTCCTTCAGCGGCGGCAGGCTCTCTTCGACAAATCGCATCAACGCTTCCACAAGCACTTCACGCGGATAGGCGTTCTGCGTCGCCAACATGCCGGTGACCCACGGATGCGTGCGGCTGAGCGGCACCGCGATCGCCCAATGATCGGCATTGAGATAGCCGACGAGCGTCGCTCCCGGAATCACCTGATCGTAGAAAATGAGCTGACTGTCGTTGCGGGCGTCGACCCGGCTGAGCTTCTTGTAGCTGGGACGCAGCACCGCGGAGATGCGCCCGGGATCGGGATAGGTCACGAGCGAGTAGTACGGAAACTCGGCCGGCAGCGGATTCTGTGCGAGCCAGGCGTGACGCACACCCGGCCACAGGCTCTTGAGAACCTGTCCGTCGTCTTTCTCACAGGTTGCGCCCGGCACATGCCGGAACCAGTTGGCTCGCGATTCCGGCGTGTCGCTCGCGAGCGGCGAGCCTCCGACCGCGCCCGCTGCGCTGACAACCGCTGCCACGTGCTCGCGAATCTCCGGGTAGCGGACGATCGCCTCCAGGATGTCCGGTGCGCCCTTCGAGTAACCAATGAGCACCAGATTCCGCTCGCCTGGGGGGAAATGCATCGCAAGGATTGCGTCGCGGATCCGGCGCGCATTTTCTTCGGTGCCCTGCAGTCCGCCCACTTGAATCATGCGGGCGTCATAGCCGTACCGGCGCAGGTTGGTCGCGACGCTACCGGTGGACTGCAGCCAGTCCGTCATGCACTCCCAGCCGAGGCCCGGCACGACGGCGGCGATCAGATGCCGCCCGGAATTGCCGAGATCCACCGGTTTGCCCGTCGGCGCCGGTTCGCTGCCGACCCGCGTCAGGGCTTCATCGCAGGGCCGGTAATCCGGCAGCTCATGGCCGTGTGCCTCGAGGACGGCGCAGTAGATCTCGCGGAAGCGAGCCCGCTGATCCTTGATCTGTGCCTGGCCGGCCGGCACCAGGACGAGCGGCGGCGTTTCCGTCGAGTACGGCGACAACGGCGTGGACGAGCACGCCGCCAGCGCGAGGGCGGTTACAGCCGCAATCGCGCACCGTGCCGTTACGGGTAGTAGCGCCAATCGAACACCAGCCGCAGCCCGAAGGACCAGACGGTCTGCAAGTCCGGATTCACCGCGCCGACAGGCGCCGTCACTTTCTCGCCATGCGGAACGTCAGCATTGGCGAAGAGCTGCAGCATCACGGTCGAGCTCTGGTTGCTGGCAAAGGATCGATACGGCCGGTATTCGAGGATCGGGAAGTCATACGCGGTCGACTTGAACGCCACGATGCGACCCGTGCCCCCGACCGTCTCGGGCGGCGCAATGACGCGATCGTCGCCGATGCCGCCATAGAAGGTGACACCGATCTCCCGGCCGAGCACGAACTGGAAGCGCCCGATGCCGGTCGCCCAGGCGGCCTGCCAGTGCAGCAATCCGCCGTTCCCTGAAGTGACGGCCATCGCCGTGTAACTCCTGGGTGATATGAAATAGAGCGGAGACATCAGCAGCAGGTCGCCCGGAATGACGTAATAAGGCATGCGCAATCGGGTCGAGACGCCCATGCGCGCCGGCACTGCGGCCGCGAGGTTGCCGGCCGCCGTGGCCAGGGACCCATTGCTGATCTTGTTGCTGGACGCCGAGTCACCCCGCAGCCCGAGCGACAGGAACACGAGGCCGTCACCCGCATCGCTCATGACGCCGTCGAGTCCGAGCCCAGCCCGGAATGCGAGATCGACGCCGCCCACGAAACCCTGGCCATCCGTGGGCGTGAATCCTCCATCGATCGACCGGCCATCCATTGCGCCCGAAAGACCGATGAACGGGCCCACTTCGCTGCGGAACCTCGGCATGGCGCCGAGGCCGGGCCCAAGTCCCGGCACGGGCGTCGGCCGCAGCACCTCGCCGAGATCCACCACGTACACGTGCACGTAGTCTTCGCGCGCCTCCGGCAGCGCCTCAGGACGCTTCGGCAGATTATTGGTCTTGCAGACGTTGAGACTCTCGGGCGTCAGCAGCGCGTCGGGTGTGTACGGCAGGTTGGCCGTACGCGACTGGCCGGCGACCATGTCGAGCAGCTGCTCCACGCTCTCTCGCGCGGTTGCGCCTGCGCGCTCGGCATCCTCTGGGCGCATGTGTGCGTCGCCCATCAGGACGATCGAGTCGCTGCCGCCACTCCAGGTAAAGGCCTCGAGCCCGGTTTCGTTGTAGTAGTCGTGTGTGCCCTTGCGCTGCGCCGTATTGCCCCAGGTCCCCGCCACGTGGCCGGAGGCAAAAGCATCCTCGAGGAAATGCAGTGCAAAGGCCTCATCGAACAGCATCGCGCGTGCAAGCGCATTGCGCTCGTCCGGCGCAAGCTGCTCGCGGGCGAGACGCGTCGCCTTCTGCAAGGCGCTCAGGTGATACCAGGCGTAAACGCCGAGGGCGCTGATGTCGGATCCGGGCTTGAGGACAAGCTGCCCGTATTCCTGCAGCGTCGTGCCGGTGTGCGGTCGCGCCAGCAGGAAGTGGGCATTGTTGGCGCCCGCGCGCGTCGCGTACTCGGCGTCTGCGCGCTGCAGCCGGATATCCGCGGTCCGCAGTGCGTTCTGCCGTTCGGCGCGTGCATTTTCCGTTTGCACGCGGCGCTTGATGTCCTGGATCGGTTCTTTCGAGCCCGGCATCTGGTCGACGGACGGCAGCACATCGATTTTCGACAGGTCGATCTTGAGCTGCGCGGCGACATCCGCGACCGCGAGAATCCAGTCCGAATCGAGCACGGTCCGGGTCAATTCCTCGCTTGAGCACGAATGATCGCCGGAAATCGCCGCGAGCGCCGCCCAGTCGATGCAGCTCGGTGCCGTGCTTTGCGCGGCATCCGCGCCTTGTTCGCATAGCCGGCTTTCGTGGGCAACGCGCGCGTCCCGCCACAAACCGTCGAAGACTGCGCGCCGCGCGGGATCGAGACCCTGTACGGCGAGGACGGCAATGTCGCGATGTTCCGGGTAGACAAACGCGGACGCGACGCCGGTTACGCCGAGCGCCGCCAACGCGGCAAGCAGCGCCCAGAGTCTCCGAAATCCCAAGCGGGCTGAATTCACGAGGCCTCCGGTCGGTGTTTGCGCGCCGCGAGGCGCGCGAGAATCGTGCGGTAAGCGAGCGTGGCCGCGACCACGCCGGCGATTGTGATCAGGATGAGGATGAGCGCCATCCAGAACAGATGATCCACGATGCCCTCGACGTGGCCCGCCGCATCCTGCGTGACGGTGCGTACGGCGGGCAGTGCCGTGTCGAGCCGCTGCGCCAGCGCATCGAGCTCGCGCGTCGTCGCGGCGACTTCGCGCACGAGCTCCGTGTATTCCTTGATGTCGAACGGCGCCGCGGCCGTTCGCGATTGCCCGCCGGGCCCTTGCGCTTGCCCGGTGCCCGTTTGCAATTGCGCGGCGGCCGGCTTCGCCATGCGCGCCGTGATGCGGTCGAGCGTTTCGAGCGCCTCGTGCAGCGCGTTGGCCGTATCGGTCCCGGCCTCGAGCGTCGAGCGCAGGTCGCCACTCAATTGACCAATGGCTGCCTTCTGCTCGTCGAGGGCGCGCAACAGATCTTTGACGAGCGCGGCGCGCTGCTCGTCGAGAACCTGCGGCAGGGAAGCGGCGAGTCGATCCGCGGCGCTGCCGACGAGCGACGCCCGGTTGAGGTCGGCGAGCAGCGTCTTTGTTTCCGGCATCACGGCGAGCGAATAGGTCAGCCGGTCGACGTGCATGTCGACGAGGCCCGGCGTGCGCTGCAGGTAGTAGATCGCGCGTTCGGCGAGCTGGCGCGTCTGGCTGATTTCCCGCACCGCCGGGTCGAGATTGGCGAGCGGATCGAGGCCGATCATCGAAAAGAGGCCGCCCGAATGCGTCTTCGCTTCGGCGTCGCCCGAGGTCATCCCCTTCGCGAATTGCTGGAAGTGCACGTAGGCGACCTGGCGGACGTCGGGGTGTTCCGCGCGCCACTTCACAATGAGCTCGCGCAGCTGGACCTTCTGCTCCTCCGTCAGTACATCCTTGACGAGGAGCCACGTGTCCTGCTCGAGCTGACGCTGCATCTCGTCGACCTTGCGTCCGCGTTCGCCGAAGCGCTCCTGTATCCAGCTGTCCTCGAGCACCATGCGGCTCAAGGTCGCCAGCACGACGAGATCCAGGGCGTTGGTAACCGGGCTCGGCCCGCTCGCAATCGTGTAGGCGGCGTCGGCCTGCTGCAGCTTCCAGTCCTGTGCCGCAAGGCGTCCCTCCGGCGTCGTTTCCGTCGCCTGGAATCGCATCATCGCCTCGCGGACGCGGCCGACGTATTCATCGGCGAATCGCATGACGCTGAGGTCAAGCTCCCGAAGTTGCGCCGCCTTCGCTTCGGACTCCTTGACGCTCGGCATTTGTTGCCGGAGCGTCGCGCAGCCATCGATCAGGGCGCCGAGCGAAACGGCACAGAGGAGTGCAGCGAGCGCAAGCGTGCGCCTGCAGCTGTTGCGGCTGTTCTGATCGGCCATCTTGTTCTCTGCCGTCCGCCGTGCCGTGGCGCACGAGCGGTTGCGCGATGCTAGCTTATCGCGTTGTCGTGCCGCGTACGCAATTGGTCGTATGCGAAGCGTCTACAGCTGTGCGTCGAGGTGAAACACGCGCGCGAACCAGGCCTGGAAGCGCCGCCCGGCCGTCGCCATGGGATCGTTATCGAAGATCTGCTTGCCGTCGCTCCAGCTGAGATCGCCGCCCTTGAGCGTCACCTGCCAGGCGCGCTGGGCCGTTGCCTGCTGGTCGAAGATCTGCTCGAGCTCGTGGGCGAGCACCGGGCTCTCGACCAGCACGCCCTGCTCGCAGTTGAGCCAGGTCGACCGCGGATCGAGGTTGTAGCTGCCGACGAAGAGCGTGCGCCCGTCCACCGTCAGGGCCTTCGTATGCAGGCTCGCTCCGGAGGAGCCCTTGAGGCTCGATTTGGTGCCGCCCGCGGCCGGCTTGAGCTCCCAGACCTCGACGCCGCCGGCCACGAGCGTCTTGCGATAACGCGAATAGCCGCCGTGCACCGCGGCGACGTCGTTCGCCGCCAGCGAATTCGTCAGGATGCGGACTCGCTTGCCTTGTCCCGCGCTCTCGACAAGCCCGGCCGTGAGCTTTTCTCCAGGCACGAAATAAGGGGAAATGATCGTGATTCCCGATTGCGCGGCCCGCAGCATCGGCACGAGCTCGGTTGCTACCTGCGTGCGTTCCGGGTCGCCCTCCTTCAGCGTCGCTTTCATCGGATCGTCGGATATGAAGCGGTAGGTCGCCGACCACTGCAGCGGCCAGTCGCCCGCGATCAGGCGATTCACAGCGTCGTCCGCGCGCAATGCCGCCGCGTAGCGCGCCGCGGCGGGATCGTCGGGGGCCGTCGCGAGCCTCGCCCGCAGGGCTTCGAGCGCCTTCGCGGTCACGTGTTCGGGGTCGAGCACTTCGATCGGATAAGCCGCCGGGGCATTCCAGTACCGGTCGAAGGAGCTCGAAGCGTCACGGACGACCTGACCGATCATCGCGAAATCGAGATCGACGAAGTTCACCTCATCGCTCGCGCCGAAATACTCGTCGCCGATGTTCCGGCCGCCGGCGACCGCGATCCGGTTATCGGCGATCCAGGTCTTGTTGTGCATGCGATGGTTGATGCGCCCGAAACTCGTGAGCCCCTCGCCCACCATGCTCGCGGTGCCCTCGCGCGACGCAAATGGATTGTACAGGCGCACCTGGATGTTCGGGTGCGCGCCGAGCGCGGCGAAGCCGGCATTCTTGGCGCGTGCATCCATGTCATCGACGAGCAACCTCACCTTGACGCCGCGGTCCGCCGCCTCGAGGACCTGGTGCGCGATGAATGCACCGGTGAGATCGGCGTGCCAGATGTAGGTCTGCACATCGAGGCTGCGGTCGGCGAGCTTCGCGCTCTGCGCGCGGATGACGAACGCTTCCGGACCCTCCTTGACGAGGCGGAATCCGGATTGACCTGCATGGCGCCCTTCGGCGGCAGCGATGAATTGATCGAGCCGGGTCGTAGTGCCCGGCGGCGCCGCAGCCGTCACTGGCAGGACCGGGCGCGGCTGCAGTTGCGCGCACGCCGCGAGACCGGTCACAGCCAGGAGCGCCAGCGCCGCGCGTAACGAATGCGCGACGGCAATGATCGACGGTGCGGAGCTTTGCAAGGCGGCTGGCGATGTCACGGCTGTTGACGGCACTCGCCATGGTAAACCGGCCGGACGAGGTCCCGCATCAATCGTCCTGCATCCGACTGTTTTTATTCCCGCTGGCTCGCCGTTCCCTGCGGGATTCGGTAGTGTCGCCGGATGAGTGGGACCCCCTCCGTCGATCAGACCCTCGAATCCCTGCGCCTCGCCGCGTCGCGCACTCCGCACGATGCGCGCAGCTGGGAACGGCTCGGCGATTTCGCCGGCGCCAGCCAGCGCCTGCCGGAGGCCTTGCACGCATTCCAGCGGGCGCACGAGATCGAATCGAATAATCTCGGCGTGGCCCTGAAAACGGCCGTCGCCGCATCGGCGCTCGGCCAGCTGCGGGAGGCGCGGCTCGTGCTCGAGCGCACCGCCCAGGTCACCCCGGTCAACGACGCATTCTTTGCGCTTTACGTCGACGTACTCGAAGGCGAGCGCGACTGGGCGGCCATTGAGGTCGTCGCGCGAACCTGGGCGGACCGCAGGCCCGAGATGCCGCGCGCCTGGGAGGCACGGGCCAAGGCGGCATGGGAGTCTGGCCGCCTGCACCCGGCCATCGACTGGTATCGAAAGGCAACGGCGCTCACCGGTGCGAACGCGGACCGCTGGGCAACCCTCGCGCGCCTGTGCCTGAACGCGCTCGAGTTCGACGAGGCCGCGAAAGCGCTGGACGCCGCCGAAGCGCTCGATGCGCGCAACGAGCACATGCTGTCCGCCAGGGCGGGACTTCTGATGTATCTCGGCAGGTTCGAGGAGGCCGAAGGCTATTGCCGCCGCTGCCTCGAGCTCAACGCGGAAGACGTGACCGCCTATCGCATCCTGAGCCAGGTCAAGCGCGGCCGCTTGACGGCGGATGAGACGGCGGCGGTTTCCCGGCTCGCTGCCGAGCCGCGGTTGCGCATCGAGCATCGCATTTCCGCGGCCTACACCTTGAGCGGCTGCCGGGATGCCGAGGGCGATTCGGATGCGGCCTTCGCCGCTTGCGAACTCGCCCACCGGCTGGCGGCCGAGCGGGACGCCAAGGAAGGTCTCGCCTACAGCGCCGCAGTACGCACGCGCACGACCGACGCACTCATCGCTCACTTCAATGCCGTCCCCGCGCCGCTCGCCGACGCCGGTGGAGCCACGCCGATTTTCATCGTCGGCATGCCGCGTTCAGGAACGACCTTGATCGAAAGCGTGCTGGGCGCGCATTCGCGGGTGCTCGCCTGCGGCGAGCGCATGGCGATGCGACGGATCATGCGCGACTACGAGGCGCTGGTGAGCGCATCGACCCCGATCACGCCCGAGCTGCTGACGCAGTTCGCGGCGAGCTACGGGCAGGATCTGCCCGATCTGAAGGGGCGCGATCGCATCACGGACAAGAATCCCTGGAACTTCGACGCCGTCGGCCTGATTCTCCGGCTGTTCCCCGGGGCGCGCATCGTCCACGTGCGGCGCAATCCGGTCGAGACCGGCCTGTCTATCTTCCGCAACGAGTTTCCCAAGTTCCAGACGTTCACCGGGCGCCTGCAGGACATCGGACACTATTACGGCGAATGCGCCCGCCTCATGGCGCACTGGGAGCGCCTTGCGGGAGATCGGCTGATGACGGTGCAGTACGAGAATTTTGCCGGCCATTTCGCGGCGGCCGCGCCTGCGCTGCTCGAGTACTGCGGCCTTGCATGGGAAGAGGGTTGCGGCAACTTCCAGGGCCAGAAGCGCGCGATTGCGACGCTCAGCACCGTACAGGCGCGCGAGCCGGTGTCAGACCGGTCGGGACGGGCGCCAAGGTACGAGCGGCATCTCGCTCCGCTGGTCGATGCGCTGTCAGCCGCGGGAGTCGATCTCGAGACCGGCGCGCTGCGGCGTTAGCGCGACGCGCACAAAGCCTTCGGCGGCGACACGCGGTCGAGCGCCACACTCACGCGATACCGGCCCTGTGTCGGGCAGGGCCGGCAGGCGTAACTCCGCTATCAGGCTTCCGGGCGCAGCCGGCGACGCAGCGTCAACGCCGCACCGGCTGTCGCAAACAGGAGTCCGAACACTGCGAACCAGGGCAGCGAGCTCGCCGTCTTCGGCAGCGGTGCCTGTTCTTCCGCCGCGGGTGCCGCTTGCTCCATGGGTGCCGGAGCCAGTGCGATTTCCTGCATGGGCGGCGTCGGCTCCGGCGTCAGGTCGAGCGCCAGGCGATCCTCGGGAACGAAGAACGTGACTGTATCGCCCGGCTGCAGGTCCTTCATGGCCGTCTGCTTGCCACCGATATTGACCGTCATGCCTTCCGGCGGATGCAGCGTATAGGTGTCGGCGCCCTTGAAGTTGACGAGCAGCGTCTTGCCGCCGTCCTTCACGCGTTGCACCGTGCCTTCGAACTTGACGTAGCTCTTGCCGTTCTTCTGCAGCACCTCGCGGCAGGCCAGCGTCAGGTTCGGATACTTGGCTAGCGCTTCGCGCGACCAGATGATCTGGTTGCAGGACGTGCCGCTCGCCGTGAACGATTTTTCGACGCTCTGCGCGACAGCCGTGACGCTGGCCGCGAGCACGACTGCGCCCGCCAGGGCCGGCAGGAACTTCAACGATCGAACTCTCATGACTATCTCCTTGGGACTGTGGATTCTTCCGGCGTATCGTCGAGTTCCGCCCGCACGATGAAGCGCTGCGGGGCGGAGCCCACGAAATAGAATGGGTAGCAGGTGACGAGCGTGAGGCTCGGAGCATCCGCTGGGGCGAGCACCTGGCTCTCGGTCGGCACCACGAGGCTCAATTCGGCCACGCGATAGCGCAGCGTCCGGCCCGGCAGATCGAGGTAGATGATCTGGTCGAGCCTCGCGTCCTTGAGCTTGCGGAAAAAGCCGTCGCGATGTCCCGCGACGCCCGCGTTGCCGGGTTCGCCGAGCGCGGTGGTGCCTTCGATGTGGCCCGCGCCGCGGTCGAGATTCTCCTCGCCCGTTCCCTCGAACACTGGCACCTCGAGATCGAGGGCCGGTATGCGAAGCAGCGCCTGGGCGACTTCGCCCATGGCCGCGGCCCGTGCATAGGCCGCGACGCGCTGCTTCGACCATAAGGATTGATCGACCGGATGCGACGGCGCGGGGACGGCATCCTGCGGCCCGCCGGCCGCGGGTTCAGCCACGGTCATCCGGCGGAATTCCTCGATGCCGGCAACGCGGGCATTCTCGGACCAGACGCGCACGCCGCCGTAGAAGAGAAGGAGCGCCGCTCCCAGGACCCAGGCGCTCCACTCGAGGATGCGGCGTGTCTGCATGCGGCGCGCTCAGCGGCCGTGCGACTGAAATTGCGCGACGACGCGGCCGCCGTCATCCAGCAGGGCGAGATCGCCGGCGACGATGCGCCAGCTCTCCGTCGCGCCGAGCGCATCGAGAAACGCGCGCTCGCGCTCCATGCCATTGATGCAGGCCATCATCGTGCCGGCGAGCGGCCCGAACTTCAGCCGCTTGCCGTCGAGCTCGTACCCGCCCGTCAGCTGATTGCAGCCGCTGAATCCGCCGACCCGCCGGTCGGCGGAACTCAGCAGCAGATGCGGTTCGCGCTGACCGGCCGCAGCCTCGACCGTCGCATCGCCCACGTGCACGAGTTTCCAGTACGTGTCCTCGAGCGCGGCGCTCGCACGCTGGGAGCTGCAGCGCTCGGTCGTCGATACGCGGTCGAAGCGGTCCACGATCAGTGTCGCCTTCGCCGGCCTGCCTGGCTCGGGCGAGCGCGTCACGATGCGTCCACGAATCGACGCGAGCACGACGGCGCCCTGCTCGCTGCGCGCTTTCATATAGGCCGCTTCGAGTGCGCCGTTGGCGGCTTCCTGGGCGACGGCGAGGCGCTTGCCCGTCAAGCACTCGGTGAAACTCCCGGCGTCGGCCCAGTACGAATAGAGGCCCCTCATGGCGAGGCCGGGCTCGATCGGGTCGAAGTGCGGCTGGCGCGTCAGGTCGTAATTGAGTCGCGACTCGATCGGCTTGCCCGCAAGGTCCAGCTTGTGCAGCGTCCCGGCGTCGCGCACTTCAAAGCGTTCGTACGCCTCGCGGCCGGCGCGCAGTTCGAGCGTGCGCCCGTCGGCGGCGAGCGCCCAGCGGCCGATGTCGTCGATGCTGAGCGCCGACTTGCCCGCATAGGTCGTGCGCACGAAGTAGGTTCCGTCCTCGAAGAGATCGAGGTGATAGCGCAGTGCCTCGCAGTCGGCGCACGGCAAATCACCAGCGAACGTCGCCGGCAGGTCCGCAAGCGCCGCTTCGCCGCTGCGCGTGCCAGGCGCGCCTGCGCGCGCGCTGCGCATCAGAATTTCCACCGGAGCCGTCAAGCCAGGGCCGGGGACGGGATCGACCGTGGTGGCGACGAAGAGGACGTCGTCGCCGCGCACGATGCGGGCGCGCACGGCATAGCGGCCCGCCGTCGACAGTTGCGCCGGGTTGTAGGTAATCGTAAAATGAATCGGCGGCTGGCCCGGCGATGCGATGCGCGTCCGTCCGAGAACCGGCGCGGCGATATCCATGCGCGACACGTCTTCCAGCGTAGCTTCGAACGCCGCGTCCGGTGTGAGCGCAATGCGCTCCCGATAGGTAGCCGTGCCGGACAAGCTTGCCGTGGCCGGTGGTGCTTCCGTCGCACATGCCACCAGCCAGAGGACACTGCCGGCCGCGGCGAGCCTCCACATAACCACCCCTGAGTGCCGATTGATCCCGTCATCAGCCTCGCGCCTGCAACCCGCTGGGGCAATGGGCCTTTGGTCCAATCCCCAACGCCGCCTTTCGCAGCGCACTACAGGCCTGAAACCGCGCAAAGCCGCGGTCGGACATCGCCGACAGTGAAAACGGGTGGCGGCCGCTTCGGCGAGCGGGCCGGCCGGGCCAGAGTGGCCAGCGTGTCCAGCACTCTTATCTGGAGGCCCCCATGAGCTGGCGAATGAAATCAGCGCTGTTCGGCTGCGGGCTCGCGCTCGCCATGCAAGCCGCAGAGGCTACGCAGATCACCTTCTATGAAGGCGAGGGGTTCCGTGGGCGCGCATTCACGACCGACCGGCGCGTCGAGAACTTCAAGGACTTCGGCTTCAACGACCGGGCGTCGTCGGTCGTGGTGGACAGCGGCCGCTGGGAGGTCTGCGAAGACTCCCGCTATACCGGCCACTGTGTCCTCTTGCGCCCAGGCGCCTACGATTCCCTGAGTGGCATGGGCGTCAACAATCGCGTGACTTCCGTACGGCTCGTGAGCGACGACGGGCGGCGTGACTACGCCGATGCGCCTCCGCCGCGGCCCTACGCCGACTACGAATGGCGGCGCCGGCCCAATGAGCGCGTCTATCAAGCGCACGTGACATCGGTGCGCGCGGTGATGGGTCCGGAGGAACGCCATTGCTGGGTGGATCGTGAGCAGGTGCGCGAGCGCGGCAATCCGAACGTCGGCGGAGCCATCGCCGGAGCGATCATCGGCGGCGTCATCGGTCACCAGATCGGGAGCGGCAGCGGCCGCGACATCGCAACCGTCGGCGGCGCCGTGGTGGGCGGCGCGGTCGGCTCGAACGTGAACCGCGATCACGACCGCTACACGCGCGACATTCGCCGCTGCGAGACGAGCTACGACGGTCCACCCGACTACTGGGACGTGACCTACGACTATCACGGCGTCGAGCATTACGTGCAGATGACCGATCCGCCGGGCAACACGATCCTCGTCAATCGCGACGGCGAGCCGCGGCAGTAGGCGAATCGCCGGCACGCGCGAGACAAGCGGCCCTGCGGGGCCGCTTTTCTTTTGCGCTATGATGTTTGCGAGCCGCGCGCTCCGCCGGCAGCACGATCGATTCCATCCATGGCGCACACCCATCCGCGGCTCACGTTCTGGCAGATCTGGAACATGTGCTTCGGGTTCCTCGGCATCCAGTTCGGCTTCGGCCTGCAGAACGCCAACGTCAGCCGCATCTTCCAGACCCTCGGCGCCTCGACCGACGACATTCCGCTGCTCTGGATCGCCGCACCGCTGACCGGGCTCGTCGTGCAGCCGATCATCGGCTACCTGTCCGATCGGACGTGGACGAGGCTCGGCCGCCGGCGTCCCTATTTCCTCGTCGGCGCGCTGCTCGCCTCCTTCGCGCTGCTCATCATGCCGAGTTCCCCGGCACTGTGGATCGCCGCCGGGCTGCTGTGGGTGCTCGACGCGTCGATCAACATCTCGATGGAACCGTTTCGCGCCTTCGTGGGCGACCAGCTGGGGCCCCCGCAACGTCCGGCCGGCTACGCCATGCAGAGTTTTTTCATCGGCGTCGGCGCAGTCGTCGCGAGCATGCTGCCCTGGATCCTGGCGCACGCAGGCGTCAGCAATCACGGCACGACCGCCGCGGGCGCCATGATCCTTCCGGACACCGTCCGTTATGCATTCGCCATCGGCGCCGCGGTGTTCCTGCTCGCGGTCCTCTGGACCGTGCTGACGACACGCGAATATCCGCCGGATGAATTGCGGGCGTTCACGGATGGCGCCGCCAGCGAATTGACCGCCGCGCCCGCTGGGCGGCGCACAGTGCGCACTCGCGCGCTGCTCTGGCTTGCGGCCGGCGGGCTCGGCGCGGGCGCGGTCGCGAGGCTTGCGCTCGATCGGCAGGTCTACCTCGTGTGCGCCGCAATGCTGGTCTGGGGGATCGCCCTCCTCGTCTACAGCGTGCGCGAGCGCGAAGCCGCCTTCGACCGCATCCTGCGCGACTTCGAGGGCCGGCCGCGCACGATGCGGCGCCTCGCGGCGGTGCAGTTCTTTACCTGGATCGCCCTCTTCTCGATGTGGCTCTATACGACGCCCGCCATCACGCAATTGCATTTCCACACGACGGACCCGGGGAGCGATGCCTACAACGAGGGCGCGAACTGGGTTGGCGTGCTGTTTGCCGCCTACAGCGGCTTTGCGGCCCTCGCGGCCATTGCAATCCCGTTCGTGGTGCGCCGACTGGGACTCAAGCTCAGCCACCTGGTGAATCTCTGGCTCGGCGCGCTTGGCCTCCTCTCCATCCTCTGGATCCGCAATCCCGACGCGCTGCTCCTTTCCATGGTCGGGGTCGGCTGCGCCTGGGCGTCGATCCTCTCGATCCCGTACGCCCTGCTCTCGGACAGCGTGCCCGCCGAGAAGATGGGCCTGTACATGGGCTTCTTCAATTTCTTCATCGTGATTCCGCAGCTGCTCGCAGCGGCCGTGCTGTCGAACCTGCTGAAGGTCTTCTTTGCGGGAGCGCCGATCTACGCGCTGGTCATCGGCGGCGTCTGCCTCTTCATCGCGGGCGCGCTGGTGCTGCGCGTCCCCGAGCCGCCGCGCTCAGCGGCTCTCTGATCCACCGCAAGAGCGGCGGACGACGAGCCTTGTCGGCAGCACGCGCCCGTGTGCCTGGCCCTCGCGGACGAGCTTGAGGAGCGTATCGACGAGCGCCTCGCCGGCGAGCCGCGTGTCCTGCATGACCGTCGTGAGCGGCGGGTTGGTGACACTCGCCGCCGGGATGTCGTCGAAACCGACGACCGACACCGCGTCCGGCACTCCGATGTGGCGTTCCTGCAGCGCGCGCAATGCCCCGATCGCGATCAGGTCGCTCGCGGCGACGACACCGTCGAACGGCTGTTTGCGGTCGAGGAGCTCCGACGTCGCCGCGTAGCCCGACTGCTCCGTCGTGATCGCGTCGATCTGCAGGCGCTCCGGCACCGCGAGGCCGACGTTCTTCAGCGCCTCGCTGTAGCCGCGGAAGCGCTCGAAGAATTCCGGGTAGTGGCTCGACGCGTTGCCGACGAACGCGATGTGGCGCCGGCCGAGCGTGAGCAGGTGGTGCGTGACGTCGTAGCCGCCCTTGAAATTGTCGCAGCCGACGGAGATGCCGGGCTGGCCTGCGAGCACCGCACCCCAACGCACGAAATGCGTGCCTTGCTCCACCAGCTGCTCGAGCCGTGCGCGCGTCTCGTGGTAGTCGCCGTAGCCGAGCAGGATGATGCCGTCGGCCTTGCGGCTGTCCTCGTAGTCGACGTGCCAGTTGCCGGACTGCTGTTGAAACGAGATGAGGAGGTCGTAGCCGCGCTGCACACAGGCACGGGTGATGGAGCCCAGCATCGACAGGAAGAACGGGTTGATCAGCGAATCGTCGGGCGTCGGGTCCTCGAAGAACAGGAGCGCGATCGTGTTCGAGTGCTGGAAGCGCAGATTCGAGGCGTTCTTGTCGACGTGGTAGTTGAGCTCGCGCGCGATCTGCTCGATGCGGCGGCGCGTCTCCTCGTTGACCATCGGGCTGCCGCGCAGCGCGCGCGACACCGTGGGCTGCGAGACGCCCGCGCGGTACGCGATGTCGAACGACGTCGGCTTGTCCTGCATGCGTGATCCCCCGTTCGCAGGTTGTGCGGCATCATGCCACAGGGCCCGTGTGCCCTGAAAACCACGAATTCTCAGGTCGCCCCGACGCATGAATACGTATGCAAGCGCTTGGCATTGTGCGCGCGCTTGTCAAAGATGGAAAACCAAGAAGATTCGCAGGAGATTCCCGGTTCCGGGACGCGATCGAGCCCGCCGGCGACGCTCGGGTACCAGAGAAAATCAACAGGGGGATTCGAAGCACATGGCTCATCAATACCGCTTCCTCGCAACGACCGCCGGGTCGGCCGTATTCACTCTGATGTTGCTGGCGGTGGGCGCACCGGCGCACGCCGAACAGCAGGATTCGGCTGCTGCGAGCGACGAATCCATCGAGACCGTGGAAGTCACGGGCATCCGCCACGCCATCCAGGACGCGATCACGACCAAGAAGGATTCCGGTAGCATCGTCGAGGCCATCTCGGCCGAAGACATCGGCAAGCTCCCCGACACCAGCATTGCCGAATCGATTTCGCGCCTGCCTGGCCTGACGTCGCAACGCGCCGAAGGGCGCGCGTCCGCGATCAGCCTGCGCGGCACGGATCCGGGCTTTACCACCGCGCTCCTGAACGGCCGAGAGCAGGTCAGCACCGGCGACAATCGCAACATCGAATTCGACCAGTATCCCTCCGAGCTCCTGAGCCAGGTCGTCGTCTACAAGACGCCGGATGCGCGACTCGTCGGGCAGGGGCTCGCGGGCACGATTGACCTGCGCACGACGCGGCCGCTCACCTACGGCAAGCGCGCGCTCGTCTTCAACATCCGCGGCGAGCGCAATTCACAGGACAACCTCGGAGCGGATGCGGACGCGGACGGCTATCGCGTCAGCTTTTCCTACATCGATCAGTTCGCGGACGGAAAATTCGGCTTGACCTTCGGCGTGGCGCGCCTCGAGTCGCCGCTTGCCACCGAAGGCGCGGGCACCTATGAACCCTGGCATACCAACGGCACACCCAATGCCGGCGACTTGAACCCGACCGGCATCGTGAATCCGGGCGTCGGCGCCGGTGTTTTCATCACGGACGGCATCAAGGTCCGCACGGACATGGGCAAGAATCGCCGCGACGGCGCGATGGCCGCGTTCGAGTTCCGTCCGAACGATTCGTACCACTCCGTCCTCGACCTCTACTACACGCAGCGCAAGCAGACCGACAATGCCCGCAGCCTCGAGGTGAACCTCGGCGGCTATCCCGGTCCCTGCTGCGATGGCGCCTTCCCGGACAACACGGTGTTCGGCTACTCGCAGCCGATCATTCTCAACACCACGGTCGTCTCGGGCACGCTCAATCAGCGGGTACCGCTCGCCCGGAACTTCCTCTTCAAGACGGAGGACAAGATCCTCGCCGCCGGCTGGAACAACAAGTTCGACATGGGTGAATGGAATTTCGCCGCGGATCTCAGCTACTCCAAGGCGACCCGGGACGAAGATCAGTTCGAGACGAACGCGCAGTATGTGCCCGACACGCGGGCGAGCTGCGCGGCTCCCGGCGATGCCGGCTGTCATCCGGTGGTCGCCGATCCTCGGGTTCCCGATCCTGATCCGCTGAATCCCTACGTCGACACGCCGCGCCAGGTCTACGACACGGGCTACTTCCAATTGACGCACAGCGGGATGCCGCAACTTTCCTTCTCGAACGATTACGGTGACCCGGCGCTCGTGCAGGTCGGCCCGACGATCTATGGCGCGGGTTACAGCAAGATTCCGCATGTCACCGACGAGCTCAAGTCGGCGCGCATCGATGCCGGCCGGACCCTGGGCGGCTGGTTCTCCGACTTCTCCTTCGGCGCCAACTACTCGGATCGCACGAAGGACAAGAACCAGCCCGAGGGGAACCTCTCGACCATCGGCAACGGGTACTTCCAGGTTGCGGGCGACAGCCTGCTCCCACCGACGGACCTCTCCTACGCCGGTGCCGGATCGGCCCTCGCGTGGAACGTGCCCGCCGTGCTTGCGGCGTATTACAACCCGATCATCTACGGCACGCCGACGACGCCCGGATTCGATTACCTGATCGGCAAGAACTGGAGCGTCGACGAGAAAGTCACGACCGGCTATCTCAACGCCAATCTCGATCACGAGATTTCCTCGAGCGTCGCGCTCAAGGGCAATGTCGGCGTGCAGGTGGTCTGGACCGACCAGAGTTCGACCGCGTTCCAGAAGAATAATGTGACGGGAACCGTCGACCCGTTCACGGACGGCAAGAAGTATTCCGACGTGCTGCCGACGATCAACCTGGCCTTCATCCTGCCGGAGCAGCAGGCCGTTCGCGTCGGCATCGCGCGCGAGATCGCACGCGCGCGCATGGATCAGCTCAAGGCATCGAGCGAGGTCGGCGCCGGATTCAACGGAGCCACCGGGGCGGTCGTGCCGGGCGGAAGCGGCGGCAATCCACAGCTCGATCCGTGGCGCGCGGACGCCTTCGACCTCTCGTATGAGAAGTACTTCGCCGACAACAAGGGCTATGTGTCGCTCGCGGCGTTCTACAAGAAGTTGAAGACCTACATTTACAACACCACCGACGCGACGCACGATTTCAGCGACTTTGTCGCGACGCTCCCGCCTTGCTACCTCGGGACGCCGCCGAACTGTCCGCCGATTTCGACCACGGGTAACTACACCTCGCCCCTGAACGGCAACGGCGGCAACCTCAAGGGCCTCGAGCTCTCGCTGTCGCTCCCCGGCGAAGCCTTCTCGGACAGCCTTGCCGGCTTTGGCACGATCCTCAGCATTTCGCAGACCGACAGCGGCATCAAGATCCAGGACCCGCCCGGCAACAACTTCCTCACCGGCAACGGACTCGGCACGATTCCGCTGCCCGGCCTGTCGAAGACCGTATGGAACGCGACGTTCTACTACGAGACCGAAGGATTTTCGGCGCGCATCGCGACGCGCTCCCGCTCGAAGTACATCGGCGAAGTGACGAACTTCGCGAACGACCGCTCGTTCAAGTTCGTGAAGGGAGACGAGATCACGGACCTGCAGCTGGGATATGCCTTCGGCGATGGACGCATGAGCGGTCTCTCGGTGCTATTCCAGGTCAACAACATGTTCAACGAGCCGTACATCGCCTATGCGCGGACGGAGACGCGCCAGCAGGATTTCCAGCAATACGGACGGCAGTTCCTGCTCGGCATCAACTACAAGCTATAGTCCCGCGTTTGGCCCCCCAGGATTCTCGCCGCCGCCCGTGGGCGGCGAGGATCCGACTTCTTCACGCCGATGCGCCACGCAGTCCTACTCACCCTCCTCGGCTTTGCCACCGCGCTGTCCGCCGGGACCGCCGCAAGCTATCGCGACCGGCTGCCGCAGGATGAAGTCATCTACTTCCTGCTGCCCGACCGCTTCGAAAACGGCGATCCGGCGAACGACCGCGGCGGACTCAAGGGCGATCGCCTCAAGACGGGATTCGATCCGACCTCGAAAGGCTTCTACAACGGCGGCGACCTGAAGGGGCTGCGCGCGCGCCTCGATTACATCCAGTCGCTCGGCGCCACGGCGATCTGGCTCGCGCCCATCTTCAAGAACAAGCCTGTCCAGGGCGCACCCGGCGAAGAGTCGGCGGGCTACCACGGCTACTGGGTCACCGACTTCACCCGCGTCGATCCGCACTTCGGCACGGCAGCGGACCTGCACGCGCTGGTCGATGACGCGCACCGGCGCGGCCTCAAGGTCTACCTCGACATCATCGCGAACCACACCGCGGACGTCATCGCCTACCGCGAATGTCCCCGTGGCCCCTGCCCCTATCGGTCGCGCGCCGACTTTCCCTACACCCGCCACGGCGGACTCGCCGGAGCGGCGATCAACAACGGCTTCGCAGGCGACGACGCAGCCCATCAGACGGCGGCGAATTTCGCGAAGCTGACCCGGCCCGACTATGCGTACACGCCGTTCCTCGCGAAGGGCGACGAGCACGTCAAGGTCCCGGACTGGCTCAACGACCTCGGCTACTACCACAACCGCGGCAACTCGACGTTCGCCGGCGAAAGCTCGACGATGGGCGACTTCAGCGGGCTCGATGACCTGATGACCGAGAATCCGCGGGTCGTGCAGGGCTTCATCGATATCTTCGGCGCGTGGATCGACGGCTACCGCGTCGACGGCTTTCGCATCGATACCGCCAAGCACGTCAATCCCGAGTTCTGGCAGGCGTTCGCGCCGGCCATGCTCGCGCGCGCCAGGGCAGACGGCATTCCGAACTTTCACCTGTTCGGCGAGGACTTCACGCAGGACGTCGATGTCGCGCTGCTCGCACGCGAGATGCGTAACTCCCGCCTGCCCGCGGTCCTGGACTTTGCCTTTGCGAGCGCGGTGCGCGCAACCGTCGCGGGCTCCGCCGGCACCAACGTGCTGGCACGCCTGTTCGCCGACGACGTGCTGTATGACGGCGACCCTGGCGTCGCGTTGCAGCTCCCAACCTTCATCAGCAATCACGATTTCGGCCGCTTCGCCTGGTCCGTGCGCAAGGCCAATCCCCGGGCGACGGACGAGGAGGTCCTGAAGCGCGTGATGCTCGCACATGCCCTCCTTTTGACGTTGCGCGGCGTGCCGGTCGTTTACTATGGCGATGAACAGGGATTTGCCGGCGTCGGCGGCGACCAGGATGCCCGTCAGGACATGTTCGCGAGCCACGTCGCCGTGTACAACGATAATGCGCTGGTCGGCACGCGCGCGACGACGGCCGCCGCCAGCTTCCACCCGGATCATCCGCTCTACCGCGCGATCGCGGAGCTCGCGCGCCTGCGCACGGCGACCGCAGCATTGCGTCGCGGGCCGCAGCTCGTCCGCAACTACTCGGATCAGCCGGGGCTTTTCGCGGTGTCACGGTTCGACCCGGATACCGGGCGCGAAGTCGTCGTCGCGGTCAACACTTCCACCGAGCCGCTCGCGGCGCAGGTCGAGATCGACTCGCGCTCGACACATTTCGCGGCTTTGCATGGTGACTGCGAGGCGGAACCTTTGGCGCCCGCGAGCTATCACGTCACGCTGGCGGCGCTCGACTACGTGATCTGCGCAGCAGACGGCGGCCCATGAGCACGCCCGTCACATCGAAGCCGGCGCTCTGGTGGCGGGGCGCGGCGATCTACCAGATCTATCCGCGCAGCTTCGCGGACTCGAATGGCGATGGCGTGGGCGACCTGCCCGGCATCACGGCGCACCTCGAGCACGTGGCTTCGCTCGGTGTGGACGCGATCTGGCTGTCGCCGTTCTTCACGTCGCCGATGAAGGATTTCGGCTACGACGTGTCCGACTACTGCGATGTCGATCCGATCTTCGGCACGCTCGTCGACTTCGATCGGCTGGTCGAGCACGCGCATTCGCTCGGCCTGCGGGTCATCATCGACCAGATCTATTCGCACAGTTCGGATCAGCATCCGTGGTTCCTCGCCAGCCGTGGCGACCGCACCAATCCGAAGGCCGACTGGTACGTCTGGGCCGATGCGAAGGCGGACGGCTCGCCACCGTCGAACTGGCAGTCGGTGTTCGGCGGCCCGGCATGGCAATGGGACGCGCGTCGCAGGCAGTACTACCTGCACAATTTCCTCCTCGAGCAGCCGGACCTCAACGTGCACAACCCGGCGGTGCAGGACGCGCTCCTCGACTGCGCGCGCTTCTGGCTCGACCGCGGGGTCGACGGCTTCCGGCTCGATGCCATCAACTTCGCGATGCACGACCCCGCGCTCACGGACAATCCACCGGCCCCCGCGACCGGCCGGCCGCGCACGCGCCCGGCGGACTTCCAGCAAGCGCTCTACAATCTTTCGCACGCGGACATTCCGCTGTTCCTCGAGCGCATTCGCGAACTGACCGATCGCTACGGCGGTCGCTTCACCGTCGCCGAGATCGGCGGCCGCGATGGCGAACCCACGATGCACCTCTACACGCAGGGGACACGACGGCTGCACACGGCCTATGGGTTCAATTTCCTGTATGCGGACGCGCTCACGCCCGCGCTCGTGCGCTCGGCGCTCGAGGCCTGGCCGGACGGCTGGCCGAGCTGGGCCTTCTCCAATCACGACGCGCCGCGCGCCGTCTCGCGCTGGGCGAAACCCGCGGACCGGCAGGCGCTCGCTCGCGTTGCGATGCTGCTGCTCGTTTCGCTGCGCGGAAACATCTTCCTCTACCAGGGTGAGGAACTCGGCCTGCCGCAGGCTCACATCGGCTTCGAGGACCTCAAGGATCCGGAGGCGGTGAGCAACTGGCCGCTCACGCTCGGGCGCGATGGCGCGCGCACGCCGATGCCGTGGCTGACAGGCGTCAAGCACGCGGGATTTTCCGCGGCGAAGCCCTGGCTGCCGCTCGGCGCGGAACACCTGGAACTCGCCGTCGATCGCCAAAACGCGGACGCCTCATCCCAGCTTGCGCTGACGCGCCGGCTGATCGCCCTGCGTCACGGCAGCGGCGCGCTCAGGACCGGCGAGCTGAAAGTGATCGAGGCTTCAAAAACGATCCTCGCCTTCGAACGCCGCAGCACCGGCGAGGAGCTGCTCTGTGTCTTCAATCTCGGCGGCGAGGCGCATCGCTGGCAACCGCCCGACGCCGGCGAGTGGCGCGTCGTCGAGCAGGTGGGCGACGCCGCCAGCTGGACGTTCCCGCGCTGGTCGGGCCTCATTGCCGAGCGGATCGCGTGATGCGGCGCCTGCGTGACGCACTCTGGCTGTGCGCGCTCGTGTTCGTCACGCCGGCATTCGCTGCGCAGGTCGCCGAAATCTCATCGCCCGGCGGCATACTGACGGTCGGTATTTCGCTGAACGGCGAGGGCCGGCCGGCGTACTCGGTCACGCGCAGGGGCAAGCCCGTGATCGGGGACTCGCGCCTCGGCTTCCTGCTCGCCGATGCGCCGAAGCTCGAGCGCAATTTCGCCTTCACATCGAGCGCGACACGCGCCGTCGATGAGACCTGGGAACAACCGTGGGGCGAGCGGCGCTACGTCCGCAATCATTTCAACGAACTGCGGGTGCGCCTGACCGAGAAAGTCGCGCCAGCCCGCAGTCTCGACCTGGTATTCCGTGTCTACGACGATGGCCTCGGCCTGCGCTACGAGTTTCCCGACCAGGCAGCGCTCCACGACGTCAACATCAGCGAGGAACTCACCGAATTCGACGTCGTCGAGCCGGCGACGGCCTGGTGGATCACGGCCGGCGAATGGAACCGCCTCGAGCAATTGCACAACCGCACGCCCCTCGCGGAGCTGAGCCTCGCGGACACGCCGATGACGATCCGCACGGCGTCGGGCCTGCATATCGCGTTTCACGAGGCCGCGCTCGTCGACTATTCCGCGATGTGGTTGCGCCGGGTCACCGGCCAGCGCCTGAAAGCCGAACTTTGCCCCGCAGCCGAGGGGCCGAAGGTCCGGCGCACGGCGCCCTTCGTCACGCCGTGGCGCACGCTCGAGATCGCGGACAGCGCGCCCGGTCTCTACATGTCGAACCTGATCCTGAATCTCAACGAGCCCAACAAGCTCGGCGACGTCTCCTGGGTGAAGCCGATGAAGTACGTCGGCATCTGGTGGGGCATGCATCTCGATAGCTGGAGCTGGGCGTCGGGGCCGAAGCATGGCGCGACCACGGAGCACGCCCGGCAGTACATCGACTTCGCGGCGAAGAATGGCTTCGGCGGCGTGCTGGTCGAGGGCTGGAACGTCGGCTGGGACGGCGACTGGTTCGCGAACGGCGAGACCTTCAGCTTCACGCAGGCCTACCCGGACTTCGACCTGCCGGCGGTCGCGGCGTACGCGAAGAAGAAGGGCGTCACCTTGATCGGTCATCACGAAACGTCGGCGAACATTGCCCACTATGAGTCCGAGCTCGAGGCCGCGCTCGATCTCGATGCGAAGCTCGGCATCCGCGGCGTCAAGACCGGCTATGTCGCGGATGCCGCGGGCATGAAGGCGATGGGCGCGGACGGCAAGATCTACTACGAGTGGCATGAAGGCCAGGTGTCGGCACGGCATCACCTGAAAGTGGTGACCGAGGCCGCGAAGCGTCACATCACGATCGACGCACACGAGCCGATCAAGGACACGGGCTTGCGGCGGACGTATCCGAACTGGGTGGCGCGCGAGGGCGCGCGCGGCATGGAATACAACGCGTGGGGCGATCCGCCGAATCCGCCGGAGCACGAGGCCAATCTCGTCTTCACGGTCATGCTGGCCGGTCCCTTCGATTACACGCCGGGCGTGCTGAGCCTCGTCGGGCGCGGCGGCCGGCCCATGCTCTCGACCGAAGCCAAGCAGCTTGCCAACTACGTCGTGCTCTACAGCCCCGTGCAGATGGCGGCGGACCTGCCGGAGAACTACGCGAAGTTTCCGAAACCGTTCCAGTTCATCCGGGAGGTGCCGACCGACTGGGCGGACACGCAGGTGTTGAACGGAGAGGTCGGCGACTACGCCACGATCGTGCGCAAGGACCGCAGGAGCGAGGACTGGTATCTCGGCAGCGTGACGGATGAGAACGCCCGCAGCCTCGACGTGCCGCTCGACTTTCTGGACCCCGCTCGCCGCTATGTCGCCGAAATCTACCGCGATGCGGACGACGCCGACTATCGTACGAATCGCTTCGCTCTCGTCATCGAGTCGCGCCCGGTGAAGCGTGGCGAGCGGCTGACGCTCAAGCTCGCGCCCGGTGGCGGCGCCGCCATTCGCTTCATTGCGAAGTAACGGCGTCCCTCAGCCCGTCCACCTGCGAACGCGCCCCGTATCGAGATGCACGAAGTCCGAGTGCGCGTAGTAGCCGACGCCTCCCATCTTGAGCGCCAGCGCGTGATCGCGCAGCTTCGCCGTCGGATAGCCGGTGACGCGGACGTCGATCGCTTTGCCCTGCATGTGCAAGCTGTGCTCGGCGACTTCCGAGGACTTGCGATGGAGCTCCGCATTGGTCGCGGGCGAGCGATAGCCTGAAATGACTTCAAAGGTGACGCCGCTTTCGATGCGTTCCGCGACCGCGTGCAGGATGTCGGGCAGGTGCATGTCCATCGCATGCTGCTCGCCGGTGCGGAAATCCCGGAGGAAGTGTTCGAACTGCGCGACCTCTTCGGCCGTATAGGCGCCGTCGTCCCGGTACCCGAACGCCAGGTCCTCGTTCGTGTGGGTATGGTGAAACCTGAGCAGCGGCGACGGCGCGGCCGATGCGAACGGTGCAAGCGCCAGGCCGCCGCACGAGGCCATGAGACGCAGGAAGCTGCGGCGCGATCTGACGGAATCGGTGCTCATTGGAGCGTGGAGCGTACGCGATCCGGCGGATCGCCACCAAGAATAGGACTATTCCGACACGCGATCGCAGCCATCCGCCGATGGCAGATTTTTCATTGTGTGTTTTCCGTGGAATTCCCGTCATTCACCGCGCGCGAGGCTTCCCTATACTCGAAGTTGATGAAGGATCGCAATGCAGATGAGGCCACGCTGCCGCGGCTGGGCGAGCCGCCGCTGCCGGCCACGCCCGCGTGCCTCTTCCTCGACGTCGACGGAACGCTGGTCGAGTTCGCGCTGCGCCCGGATGGCGTCGCAGTGGACGAGACTCTCATACGGCTCCTGCGCGGCGCCCTGCGTGTCACGCGCGGAGCCTTGGCCTTCGTGAGCGGACGGCCGGTTGCGCAGCTCGATCGCCTGTTCGCGCCGCTGCGCCTGCCGACAGCCGGCGTGCATGGATGCGAGCGTCGCGACGCGAGCGGTGCCTGGCATCGCACGGCGGATCCCGACGCGCGACTCATCGAGGCACGCAACATGCTCGAGTCCCTCACTCCCCCGACGAGCGGCGTCTTCATCGAAGACAAGGGGTCGGCGCTCGCCGTGCACTACCGTTCGGCACCCCAATGGAAATCGCGGGTGCGCGCCGTCATGTCGAGACTCGCGCAAACGCTGTTGCCCGACTACGAACTCCTCGACGGCAACGCCGTATTCGAGCTGAAGCTGCGTTCCTGCAGCAAGGCCGCCGCCATCGAGGCCTTTCTCGCGGAAGCGCCTTTTGCCGGCCGGACCCCCGTATTCCTTGGCGATGACGCGACGGACTGCGATGGCTTCGAGGCCGTACGCGGCCACGGCGGCATCGCGATCGCCGTCGGCGACCGCGTCTCGGCCGACTGGCGCCTCGCGGATCCCCATGCCGTGCGTTCCTGGCTGCAACGATTCGTCGAGCACTGCGGAGCCGCGTCATGACGCCGCAGCAGCCGGACCTGAACCTTGCCGTGATCGGCAATTGCCAGGTCGCGGCACTCCTCGACAACTGCGGGCGCATCGTCTGGTGCTGCCTGCCGGCGCTCGATGGCGATCCGGTTTTCTCCGCCCTCCTCACCGCCGAGGGCGGTGCCGCCCGCAGCGGCGTATTCGCCGTCGACGTGGCGAATGTCGCGAAGTGCAAGCAGGAGTACGTCCGCAACACCGCGATTGTCGAAACCACCCTGTCGGACAGCGCCAGCGGAGTCGTCCGCATCACGGACTTCTGTCCCCGCTTTCGCGGCCGCGGCCGTGTCTTTCGCCCGATGATGCTCGTGCGGATCGTGGAGCCGGTTGCCGGCCGGCCCATCGTTCGCATGCGGCTGCGTCCGACCTGCGAGTACGGCAAGCGCACGCCGACGAAGCACTTCGGCAGTCATCACCTGCGCTTTGCCACCGGCGATCTCGACTTCCGGGTCACGACCGATGCCTCGCTCAGCATCGTCGAGGAGGACCGGCCAGCGGTGCTCACGCATCCCGTGGCCTTCATCCTGGGACCCGACGAAACGCTGGAAGAAGCGCCGGCGACGCTCGCGCGGAGTTTTCTCGAGGAGACCCGCAACTACTGGCAGGACTGGGTGCGCACCCTCGCCATCTCGTTCGACTGGCAGGAAGCGGTCATTCGCGCGGCGATCACGCTGAAGCTCTGCACCTACGAGGACTCCGGCGCCGTGGTCGCAGCGCTCACGACCTCGATACCGGAGAGCCCGCAAAGCCGGCGCAACTGGGACTATCGATATTGCTGGCTGCGCGACAGCTATTTCGTGCTGCAGGCACTGAATCGCCTTGGCGCCACGCGCACGATGGAAGCCTACCTGCACTACTTCGATCATCTCCTCGCGCGCTCGGCCGACGGCGACCTGCAACCGCTCTACACGATTCGGGGCGATGCGGATGCCGACGAGCGCGACGTCGACTCGCTCGCCGGATATCGCGGGATGGGCCCGGTGCGTGTCGGCAACCAGGCCGCACGCCAGGTCCAGCACGACGTCTATGGCTCGGTCATTCTCGCGACCACCCAGCTCTTCTACGACGAGCGGCTGACCCGCGTCGGCGACCGGGCACTGTTCGAGCGGCTGCAATCGCTCGGCAACCGGGCGGCCATCGTGTTCGAGCGTCCGGACGCCGGTCCGTGGGAACTGCGCGGCGAGCAGCACACGCATACGTTTTCCGCGGCGATTTCCTGGGCGGGCTGCGACCGCCTGGCACGTCTTGCCGCGCGCATCGGCGAGACTGAAATCGGGCGCCGCTGGCGCGCGCGGGCCAACGAGATGCGGGAGCGCATCCTCGCCCGCGCCTGGAGCGAACGGCGCAAGGCTTTCGTGACGTCCTTCGGTGGCGACCAGCTGGACGCGACGGCGCTGGTGCTCGCCGATCTCGGTCTGGTGACTGCCGACGACCCGCGCTTCCACGCGACGGTCGACGCCATCGGGCGCGAGTTGCGCGAAGGCGACCTCGTGTTCCGCTATCGGCACGCGGACGATTTCGGCCCGCCGCAGTCGGCCTTCACCGTCTGCGCCTTCTGGTATGTGAACGCGCTCGCGGCGACGGGCCGGCGCGACGAAGCGCGCGAACACTTCGACCGCCTGCTGAAGCGACGCAATCCGCTCGGCCTCCTCTCGGAGGACATCGAGCCGAAGAGCGGCGAGCTCTGGGGCAACTTCCCGCAGACCTACAGCATGGTGGGCATCATCACGAGCGCGCTGCGCCTCAGCCGCTCCTGGGAGGAAGCGTCATGAGCCGCCTCGTTGCCGTTTCGAACCGCGTCACCGTGCCGCGCCGCGGCGCCGCTCCCGGAGGGCTCGCCGTCGGGCTCCTCGCCGCGATGCAGGCGCGCGGCGGACTCTGGTTCGGCTGGAATGGCGACATCGCCGAGGGCACGCTCGAACCCGCGGAGATCGTCCGGCGCGACAACGTGACCTACGCGACGATCGAGCTCAGCCCGAAGGAGCACCAGGACTATTACCTCGGTTTCAGCAACGGCATCCTCTGGCCGGTCTTTCACTACTTCCTCGACGGCTTTCACTATCACGACGAGCAGTACGACGCGTACCAGGTCGTGAACCAGCGCTTCGCCCGAGAGCTTGCGACCCTCCTCGAGCCGGACGACCTCATCTGGGTTCACGACTACCATCTCATCCCGCTCGCGCAGAAGCTGCGCGATTTGGGCGCGCAGCAGCCGATCGGGTTTTTCCTGCACATTCCGTTTCCGAACATCGAAGTGCTGCGCGCGCTGCCCGTCTACGGCGAACTCGTGCAATCGCTCCTCGCTTACGACGTGCTCGGCTTCCAGACGGAAAATGACCTGCTCGCGTTTCGCTCGGCGATCGTGTCGCTGTGGGGAGGCGAAGCGATCGACGCCGCGAAGCGTATTGTCGTAGGCGATCGGCGGGTGCTCGCGGAGGTCTTCCCGATCGGCGTCGACGTCGACGGCATCGAGCGCGAGGCGAGCGAGGGACAGGCGAGCGAAGCGCACCAGCGCATGATCGCGGGCCTCCTCGGCCGCCGGCTCATGATCGGCGTCGATCGCCTCGATTACAGCAAGGGGCTGGTCGAGCGCTTCCGCGCCTACGAGCGTTTCCTCGAGACCCATCCGGACAACCAGAATCGCGTGACCTTCCTGCAGATCGCGCCGCTGTCGCGCTCCGACGTGCGTGCCTATGCCGCCATCCGCGAGGCCCTCGAACAGGCGGCCGGCCGCACCAACGGCCGGTTCGCCGACACCGACTGGACGCCGATCCGCTACCTCAACAAGAATTTCCCGCACGAGGTGCTGATGAGCTTCCTGCGCTCGGCGCTCGTCGGCATCGTGACCCCGGTGCGCGACGGCATGAACCTGGTTGCCAAGGAGTTCGTGGCCGCCCAGAATGCCGGGGACCCCGGTGTGCTCATTCTCTCCACACTCGCGGGCGCGGCGCGCGAACTGACGGGCGCGCTGCAGGTCAACCCTTACGATGCACGCGCCATGGGCAATGCCATCGAAACCGCTTTCAACATGCCGCTCGCGGAGCGCCGCGACCGCCACCAGCAGATGCTCGAGATCCTGCGCCGCAACGACATCCACGCCTGGCACACGCGCTTTGTCGAGCGCCTGGCCGGCGCCCGCCGTCCGCAGATGAAACTCGCCGCCGGAACCGCATCGTGAGCGCACCGAAATTGCACCCGCCCGCAATCCCTGCACCCGCGGCCGAGGCCACACCGGCTATCGATGCGCGTCTTGACGAAGAACTCGATCAGACTTTTCCGGCGAGCGATCCTCTTCCCTGGCACCATGACACCGTGCCGACGGTGGGTACAATGGCCCGCAAGCGTCGCTCCCCACCCGATTGATCCCGCAACAAGGTCGAGCGAGCCGCGTCATGAGCCGCAATCATCCCTTCGAACTGTCCGTGCCGGTCAACAAGGTGGATCACACCGCCGGTCCGGCCCATGCACATGTCACCGTCGTCGAGTACGGGGACTTCGAATGTCCCAACTGCAAGCAGGCGGCGCCCGCCGTGAAGCTGCTTCTCAGGCGGTTCGAGGACCGCGTGCGCTTCGTGTTCCGCCACTTTCCGCTGGAAGAGGTGCATCCGCACGCGCTGCAGGCCGCCGAGGCGGCGGAATCGGCCGGGGCGCAGGGCAAGTTCTGGCAGATGCACGACGTCCTCTTCGACAACCAGCAGCACCTGAAGCCGAACCACCTGCGCTCCTACGCCGAGCAGCTCGAGCTCGAGATGCCGCGGTTCATCGCGGAGATGGACGATGAGATCTATCGCCAGCGGGTGCGCGAGCACATCGCCGGCGGTCAGGCGAGCGGCGTGCGCGCCACCCCGACGTTTTTCATCAACGGGAAGCTCTTCGACGTTTCCTACGGCGTGCACACGCTCGCCGACGCCGTCGGCGCCGCGCTCAGGACCTGAAGCCGATCTTTGCGTGCGTGCCGTCGCAGAACGGCTTGTTGGCGCTCCCGCCGCACCGACAGAGCCGGGTCTGCTGCACCCGCGTGACCATGCGGCCGGTGCCGCTCGTGATCTCGAGGTTGCCTGAAACCCGGAGCGGACCGTCCAGCTGCGGATCGATGGCGAGCGGTCCGTTTCTCACCGCCAGCACTTCCGGTTTTTCCTGGGTCGCGGGCTCGCCACTCGCGTCGAACTTCACGTCGTGATGGGAGCCATCGCAGTACGGCTTGTTCTTCGAAGCGCCGCAGCGGCAGAGGGTCGCGCGGAAATGGGCCGGCTTGCCGTCGAGCCGGATGTCGGCGCGCACCGCATACGGGCCGCCTTCGCGGACCGCAATCAGGTTGACGAGCGGTGCCGCTTCCTCGGGCTTCCCATCCTTGCGCCGGTAGCGGATCGCCCCGGACGGGCACACGTGCGCGATTTCCGCAAGCCGCTCGGCCTCCATCGCGTCGGGCTTGATCCACGGCCCCTGCACGTTCGCGAGAAAGACATTCGGGCCCCAGGTGACGCAATTGCGCGAATGAATGCACTTCCTGCCTTCATAGAGGAGCGTCAGGTCGCGACCTTCGATCTCCTCGACGCCATCGACGACGGTCGGCACGGGCGGCGCGGATGTATTCGCTGGTGCCGGCGCCGCATTGGCTACCGGCGCCGGCTCGGATTGCACGGCATCGAAGCCGCGGATCGCTCGCTTGACGAGGCCGGCCAGAATCCGTGCCGCATCCGCGGAGCGCGAATCCGTCGTGTCGAGCATCCTGGCGCCCGCCGAGAGTTCCTCCAGCCGTTCGACGAAGAAGCGGCGCGCGCCCGGTCCGGGCGGGAGCGGTGCCGCATCGCGCAGCGCCACGAACGACATGCCGGCATTGCAGGACGGATTCGAGGGCCCGGCCGGCAGGCGTGCGGCCCGTTCGCCGAGGAACGTCACCGCACGCATGACGCCGAGCGCAAGATCGACGGCGAGTCCCTTCTCCGGCGACGGTCGGGGCACGAGGTACGAGTAGGCGATGAGCCGCAGCATCAGCGCGTAGCCGGTGTTGGCGACGTCCACGGTGGCCGCCGCCGTCTCATTTTCGATCCAGACGCGGCCCGTCGCGCGCATCGGCGTGCGCTGCACCGGATTCACCGCCGCGGGAAACGCGGGCTCGAAGGCCGGATTGCGCTGCTTGAGGGCCGCCAGCTGCTTGCGAATGGCGATGAAGCGCTGGAAGTGCGAGCCCTCGGCATCCGCCGGGGCACCCTCGCCCTGCAGGATGATCGACGTGAAAGCGGCGAGCGCCGTCTTCAGGCAGATGACGGGCTTCGCGCCCATGAGGCTGGTCTCGGCGGTCGAAAGCTGCAGGGCGGGGTCGCCGCAGAACGCGGCATCCTCGCCGTGACGCTCGACGAACTCCCTGAGCTTTTGGCCCATCGTTTCGTAGAACGCGCCGACCGTTTCATAGTCGAGCCCCATCGGGGTCAGCCGCGGCTTCGCTGCCTGGCGCTTGAAGAGGAACTCCGGTGCATAGCCCTCGCCATCCGGCTCGCTCGAGCCCAGCGGCCGCTCGAGATGAATGAAATGTTGCAGCACCGCCTCGTTGAAGGGCGCGAGTTTCACCACGACGCTTGCCGGCAAGGCACCGGGGTCGAGTGGAAAATTGCCGCGGCCGAAACGGGGCGACCCGCCGAGGGCCGCCGTGATGTTCCAGACGGCCGCGAGATGACCCATCTCATCGATCGCCACGTCGAGAATGACCCGCCGCCAGCCGGCGACCGCCGCGCTTTCCTCCGCTGACAGTCCCTCCCCCGCGCCCGCCTTCAGGCTGAAGGCCGCGTAGAGGTAGGTGCACATGAGGTTGTGCTCCAGCTCGGCGGCCTCGTAGAGGGTGTGCAGCAGCTTTTCACGGCTCGGCGCACTCAGTTCGGCGTTCATCGAAAGGGCTCCAGAAAACCGTTCCGGTCGTCTAAGCTACCAGAAAATGGGGACATTCCTGATTTCCCGCCGATCCGAGGAATGACGGAAATCAGGAATGTCCCCATTTTCTGACTGTCAAGGAGGTCGCGGATGCTCGAATTGCGGCGCAGCGGCGAGCGGGGCCACGTCAATCACGGCTGGCTCGATTCGTATCATTCGTTTTCCTTCTCGAGCTACTACGATCCGAAGCACGTCGACTTCGGACCGCTCCGCGTCATCAACGAAGATCGCGTGATCGCGGGCGCGGGTTTTGCGACGCATAGTCACCAGGACATGGAGATCCTCTCCTACGTCCTCGAGGGAGAACTTGCCCACAAGGATTCGATCGGTACGGGCTCGGTGATCCGCCCCGGCGACGTGCAGCGCATGAGCGCCGGCCGCGGCGTCACGCACAGCGAGTTCAACCAGTCGAAGGATACCGGCGTCCATTTCCTGCAGATCTGGATCAAGCCCGCCGTGCTCGGGATTCCCGCAAGCTACGAACAGAAACATTTCGACGAGCGCGAGAAGCGCGGCCGGCTGCGTCTCATCGCCTCGGCCGACGCCGCCGACGGTTCGGTGACCATTCATCAGGACGCGCGTGTTTACGCAGGGCTGTTCCACGGCGAAGAGCAGGCATCTCTCGCACTGGCGGCCGGCCGTCGTGGCTACGTGCACGTTGCGCGCGGCTCGATCGATGTCAACGGAACGCCGCTCGCCACCGGCGATGCGCTGAAACTCACGGAGACCTCCGCCGTCACGATTTCCCGGGGACGAGCCGCCGAAGTGCTCGCCTTCGACCTTCCTCAATAAGAAAGAGAATCCACCATGCTTGCCAAGCTCTTCCGGGGCCTCACGGCCGCTGTTGTCTCTGCGGCCTGCCTTGCCGCTCCGGGGGTCGCGGCCGAAGCGACGGGCGCCGACGCGCGCTTCGAGAAGATCCACCAGACGGAATGGAAATGGCGCGAGGAGCAGTTCGCCGACGATGAAGACAGCCAGCGCGGCATCGAAGACCACCTGCCCAAGGTCGACACCGCGACCCAGGACATGCGGCTCGGCTACTGGCTGAACGTGCGCAAGCAGCTCGATGGCGTGAGCCGCGCCCAGCTCTCGGCGGACAACCAGGTCAACTACGACATCTACGTGCCGCAGATCGAGGTGCTCATCGCGAGCCAGACATTCCGAGACTTCGAGATGCCGGCGAATGCCGACACGACCTTCTGGACCGACATCGGCTATACCGCACGCCGCCCCTACCGCTCCATCACGGACTACGGGAACTGGATCAGGCAGCTGAACGACGTGCCGCGCTACTTCCGCGAGCAGATGGCGCAGATGCGCGTGGGCCTGAAGCGCGGCTTCACGCCGCCGCAGATCACGTTGCAGGGACGGGACGCTTCCATCACGGCGATCACCGATTCGACACCGGAGAACAACGTCTACTACACGCCGTTCAAGGACATGCCGGGTATCCTGCCCGCGGACCAGGCGCGCCTGCGCGCGCAAGCGGTGACGACGATCCGCGACGTCGTGCAACCCGCGTACCGCGAGCTGCTGGCGTTCTGGCGCAATGAATACGTGCCCGGCGCGCGCAAATCGCTGGCCGCCGAGGACATGCCGGACGGCAAGGCGTTCTATCGCTCGAAGATCCTGGAGTTCACGACCCTCGACAAGGACCCGGCGGAGATTCACGCCATCGGCGAAGCCGAGGTCGCGCGCCTGCATGCGGAAATGCTCGGCGTCATGAAGGAGACGGGCTTCACCGGCGATTTCCCGGCCTTCCTCAAGTTCCTGCGCACCGATCCGCAGTTCTACGCGAAGACGCCGGACGAGCTCCTGATGCGCGCCTCGTGGATCGCGAAGAAGTTCGACGCCAAGGCGTCGCAATACTTCGGCTACCTGCCGCGCATGCGCTTCGCCATCAAGCCGGTGCCGGACGATCTCGCGCCGTTCTACACGGCGGGCCGCGGCGGGCCGGGCATCTACCTCGTCAATACCTACAACCTGCCGGCGCGGCCGCTCTACAGCCTGCCGGCGCTGACGCTGCACGAGTCCGCACCCGGCCACGCGTTCCAGATGCCGATCGCGATGGAACACAAGGACCAGCCGGAATTCCGCCAGCACGTCTACATCTCCGCCTTCGGCGAGGGCTGGGCGCTCTATTGCGAGAAGCTCGGCACCGAGATGGGCATGTATGAAACGCCTTACGAACGCTTCGGCATGCTGAGCTACCAGATGTGGCGCGCGGCGCGGCTCGTCGTCGACACGGGCGTGCATTCCCAGCACTGGACCCGCGAGCAGGCGAACCAGTACCTCAAGGACTACACGGCGCTGCCCGAGCACGAGATCGAAACGGAAGTCGACCGCTACATCGCCTGGCCCGGCCAGGCGCTCTCTTATTATCTGGGCGAAATGGCGATCGTGAAGTCACGTGCGAAAGCGGAAGCCGCCCTCGGCGCGAAGTTCAACATCCGCGCCTTCCACGACACGGTGCTCGAACTCGGATCGGTGCCGCTGCCCGTGCTCGAAGCGCGCATCGACCGCTTCATCGCGGAAGGCGGCGTCGGTCCCTATCCCGACATGGAGTAGCAGCGCCGCTTCAGCGCGCCATGTAGATGTCGGTAATCCGATCGACGTAGCGGTCTGGCTCGACGTCACCCCGATTGGCGAGGATCACGATCGTGAGCCCGATGTCCGGATGGCGCGCGATGTGACTGCGAAAGCCGACCCATGAGCCGCCGTGGGAAATACGGCGCGTGTGGTGATACTCGCTGATCCGCCAGCCGAAGCCGTAATCGGTTCGCTTGCCGTCGTTCAGCACATTGCCGGTGAACGCCTCGTCGAGGGTGGCGTGCTTGACGAGTTTTTCGCCATAGAGCGCCTGGTCCCACAGGTACAGGTCGTCAAGTGTCGTAAACACTCCGCCGGCGCCGATGATGCCGTTGAGCGGATGCTCATCGTCGAGCTTGAAGCCCTTGCCGTCCTTGTCGTAGCCCAGCACGCGTCGCGGCACGGTGGGTCGCGTCGTGTCGTGGATCAGCGAATGGGTCATGCCGAGCGGCGCGAAGACGCGCTGCTCGACGAAATCCTTGAAGCGCATGCCAGAGGCCGATGCCACGACCTCGCCAAGCATGTCGTAGCCGGCATTGCTGTACTCGTAGCGGCTGCCCGGCGCAAACTCGGGCTTGGCCATTTGTCCCAGCAGGACGCGCGCATCGGCGTTGCTCGGCCAGCTGTTGGTCTTGACGATCTCGTCGTAGTAGTCGGGCAGGCCGCCGGTGTGCGTCAGCAGGTTGCGGATGGTCACCCCGGGATAAACCGACAGCTCGGGCAGATACTTGCTGATGGGGTCATCGTACGCCAGGCGTCCCTCCTCCTTGAGCAGCATGATCGCCATGGCGGTGAACTGCTTCGAGACGGAATCGAGGCGAAACGTCGCGTCGACGCTCAACGGGATGCGCCGCTCGAGGTCTGCGTAACCGTAAGTCGCCTCGTGCACGATCCGGCCGTTCTCGACCACGAGCACGCCCGCTCCGGGCTGCACGCCGCGCGTGAATCTGGCGAAAAGCGCATCGACCTTCGCGGACGCGGCCGCATCCGAATCGCGGCCGACCGTGTCAGCTGGGCACTGCCCCGTGATTAGCACGCTCAGCAGGGCCGGCAGCAGCACCTGAACTCGTCGCATGACGCAGGCTCGCGGGTTGGAATTTCGCCGGTCATGATATAGCCTTGCATGCAAACCAGCTCACGCGCGCGCACAACTCGAAGCAGCGTGAGCACATAATGCGAGGGAGCCCGATGAGCAAGCACCACCCGTGTGTGTCAGTGTCACCCGGCCGTGGCCGTGGACCCTCGCGGCTGAGCGCCGTGTCGCTGCTGGCAAAGTCGCCGCTCGCGGTGGCGATTGCGGCCGTGCTCTATCCGGCGGCTACCTACGCCGCGACGACGTCGAACGACGATGTCATCGAAGAGATCATGGTCACGGCGACGCGCCGTTCGCTCAACGTGCAGGAAGTGCCGCAGAGCATCACCGCGCTCTCGACGGAATTCATCGAAAAGCAGGCACTGACCAACCTTTACGACCTCGCGGCCGTCCTGCCCTCCGCCAACATCATCAGCAGCACGCCAGGACGCAATACCATCGTGATGCGAGGCATCGCGACGACGTCCTCGGAATACCGCATCGACAGCCAGGTCTCCGTCTATCTCGACGAGCAGCCCATGACGTCGATCTCGCAGCAAGCGGACGTGCGGCTCATCGACATTGAACGCGTCGAGTCCCTCCCCGGGCCGCAGGGCACGATCTTCGGCTCCAGCTCCCAGGCGGGCACCATCCGCTACGTCACGAACAAGCCGGATACCAAGGGCTTTTCGAGCCAGGTCGACCTCGAAGTGGGCTCGACTCACGGCGGCAATGAGAGTTACGACTTGAGCGGCTGGGTCAACCTGCCCGTCAACGACAGTTTCGCGCTTCGGGCCGTCGGGTACTGGGCGCAGGAAGGCGGCTACGTCGACAACGTCGTCGGGCCCACGTTGATGGGCGAGACGACCAACGCGGACATCGCGAAGAAAGACCAGAACATCTACACCACCAAGGGCGGCCGGCTCGAGGGTCTCTGGACGATCAATGATAAATGGAACCTGCTGCTGACCGGTATCTACCAGCGCAGCGATGCGGATGGCTCGTGGGAAACGGACCCTGCGCTCGGCGACAACAAGCTCACGCGCTTCTTCGACGAGTATCGCAATGACAAGTGGTACACCACAGCGGCGACGCTGAAGGGCGATCTCGGCTTCGCCGAGCTTTCGCTGACCACATCGTATTTCGACCGCAAGGTCAACTACGAGTGGGACAATACGAATTACGCGCAGTGGCGTTCGGCCTATTACACGTCAGGCTCCTACCCGGCCGCTTACGCGCTCTACGACACCGGGACGCTCCATTCGACGACCTTCAACTGGCAGAAGCAGTGGCGCTGGGATTACGAAGCCCGCCTGACCTCCCAGGGCGACAGCAAGTTGCAGTGGATGGCGGGCGCCTTCTACGAAGACGTGTACGACTGGTGGGAATACGGCGCGAAGCAGCCGGGGCTCGAGACCACGAATGCCTGGGCTCAAGCGAATGTCAACGCGTGCGACTTGGCCGGTCAGGGATTTGCCGTTGCGTGCCCGCTCGCTCCGACCGACTACTACTATTACAACAAGTACAAGAACGAGGTGAAGCAGATCGCCTTCTTCGGCGAGACGAGCTATGAACTGACCGACCATTGGACGATCACCGGCGGCGCGCGCTGGTTCGAGTACAACCGCGATCTGACGGACATTTACAACGTCCCCTTCGGCCTGCCGGCCCAGAGCGATCCCGACGCGACCGGCTTGCACAGCACGGGCGTCGACAACGACATGACGTTCAAAGCCGCGATCCAGTACCACTTCAACAAAGACGTCATGCTCTACGGACTCTATAGCGAGGGTTTCCGGCTCGGCGGCGACAATTCGCCGCGGGCGGCGTCGACCGGCGAAGTGCCGGCCCAGTACGGCCCGGACACGCTTTCGAACTACGAGGCGGGCCTCAAGAGCGAGTGGCTCAACCACACGCTGCAGCTGAATGTGTCAGTCTTCCTCATGAAGTGGAAAGACATCCAGCTTCACTTCGACAGTACCAGCGACTCCGACGTCGGCGCATGGTGGATCGAAGGCAACATCAACGGCGGCAAAGCCGAGCAGAAAGGCATCGAGTTGAGCGGGACGTGGCATCCCACGAAGCCGCTGAGTTTCAGCTGGAGCGTTTTCCTCGCGGACCCGAAGTTCACGGAAGACACGCTCGTCCCGAACTCCACCGACGTCTACATCGCGAAAGGCCTGCCCCTGCCGGTGTCGCCGAAGGAAAAGTACTGGGCGTCGGTCGACTACCGCTTTCCCCATGTGGCCTCCGGGGAATTCTGGACGCGTTTCTCCTACAGCTATCAGGGCGAGACCTGGGACAGCATCACGGCCATCCAGGATAACAATCGCGAGCTGCTGACGCCTCCGTATAAGTCGGGGCAGCTGCAGTTCGGCTTCACCAGCGACAAAGGCTGGGAAACGGCGTTGATCGTCCGCAACCTCTTCGACGACAAGGGATACAACTACTTGAGCGGCGCAGGGGACGGCGAATTCTTCGGAGACTCTCGCTGGAGATACCTGAGAAGTCTCGAGCGGCCGCGCAGCCTCTACCTGTCGTTCACCAAGAAGTGGTGACCTCAGCCGATTGAGGCTGGGCATTCCTTGAAGGTCGTTACGACCTCCGTCGTGCGCGGTAGCCACCAGGGCGAAAGCCATGGCGGCGTCTACGTGATCGACCTCGACCAGCGCGAGATTCGCCAGGCCGTCGACTGGAATTCCGCGAACATCGATTGGCAGGGTCGCGGCTGGGACCGGGGCCTGCGCGGCATCGCCTTCGACGGCGACGTCGTCTACATCGCCGCGAGTGACGAGCTCTTCGCCTACACGCCGGATTTCCGCCCGATCGGTTCCTGGCGCAATGCCTATCTCAAGCATTGTCACGAGATCGCGGTCTGGGAACGGACCCTCTACCTGACCTCGACCGGTTACGACAGCATCCTCGCGTTCGACCTCGACAAGAAGGCGTTTGCCTGGGCGATGCACGTGGAGACCGAGCTCTTTCGGTTCCGCTGGCGCGCCTACGACCCGTCGAAGGATGACGGCCCGCTCATGCTCAACAAGCTGCACCTCAATAACGTGCAGTGCGCGCGAGGCGGCATGTACCTGTCGGGCTTGAGGACCGGCGGGATGCTGCTCTACAACGGCAACCAGATCCAGATGGCGGTGGAACTGCCGCCGGGCACCCACAATGCGAGACCCTTCCGAGACGGCGTGTTGTTCAACGACACCGAGGCGGACGTCCTGCGATATGTCGGGCGCGGCGCGGGCACGGAAGACCGGGCGCTCAGCGTGCCGCGCTACGCCGACGACCTGCTTCAGTACCGCGATTTCGATGACAGCAAGATCGCGCGCCAGGGCTTTGCGCGCGGGCTCGCCGTGCTTTCGGACAGCGTGGTGGCGGGCGGCTCGTCGCCGTCAACCGTCTCGATCTACGACCTCGCGAAAAACGAGCGCGTGCTCTCGGTGAACCTGACGATGGACCTCAGGAATGCCATCCACGGCCTCGAGGTCTGGCCTTTCGAATGAACTGAAAAAGCGCCATGGGCGGCTTTTTCCAATGAACTACAGTCCGGCGTTGCGCACGCTCTCGGGCAGCTCCGCGATGATGTCGGCGAGTTCTTCCTGCCACGGCTGAAGGTGCTTGGCGTAGCGCCGCCAGGTGCCGAGCGCGCGCGTGTAAAGCGGCTGGCGGACCTGCTCGGAGCTCGCCGTCCGCACGGCGCGAGTGCTCTCGTGGAATCGCAGGCAGGCGTCTTCGAACGGGAGGCCGCAGTGCTCGAGGATGCGCCGCACCTGCGACTCGAGATCTCCGACCGTCTCCTCGTAATGCACATCGAGCACCTTGCCAGGCAGTACACGGTGCCAATGTCGCATGAGCTCGTGGTATTGGCGGTAGTAGAGCGCCAGCTCGACCATGTCGTAGGTGAAGTGCTGCCCTTTGCCGAAGAGCTGCTTGTAGCTCCCGAGGATGCTGTCGAGCGGATGTCGCCGCGCGTTGATGATCTTCGCATGGGGCAGGATCAGGTGCGCGAAGCCGATGTGCGAGAAGTTGTTGGGCAGCTTGTCGGTGAAGCACGGCTTGCCGGTCGTGCGGTAGGTCTTCGTCTGATCGATGTATTCCTTTCCGTAGGCGCGAAAGTCACGTCCCGTCAGCTCGCGCACGGCTTCGGGATATTCCGTGCGGCCACGCAGGTACCGTCCAACCGACACCGCGATTTCGCCGAGCGTCGGGAGCTCCAGCGTGCCTTCCACCTGGCTGTGGCTTGCGAGTATCTGCTCGATGAGCGTCGAGCCGGACCGCGGCAAGCCCACGATGAAAATGGGAGCGTCCGACTCGAAGCCCTGCCCGCCCTTTTCGTCAAGAAACCCGCGGCTGAAGACTTCCGCGATTTCCTCCTGGCGAACCTCGAATCCCACGGGATCGTAGGACACGAGCGGCCGCTGCCGCTGATTGCCCGTGTGATAGAACTCCCACGCGCGATCGTAATCGCCGGCGTCCTCGCAGGCTTTGCCCAACGCGAACCTGAAATGCACGTCGGCGCTCGGGCTCAAGTCCTCGCGCTTCACCTGCTCTTCCATGGCAGCGACTTCCCCGGGCTCGAAGCGGAAGACCTTGAGATTGGCCATGCTCCAATACACTTCGCCGAAGTCCGGCTTCTGCGCGATGGCCGCCCGATATTCGCGGAGCGCCTCCGGCTGACGTCCCAGGGATTTCAGCGCGTGCGCATGGCTCATGTGAATGCCGGGCACGCCGGGTTGCAGCGCGATGGAGCGCGCGTAGGCGGCGACGCTTTGCTCCATGTCGCCGATCTGCGCGTAGTCCGCGCCGAGCCCCGACCACGCCGCGGCACTATCGGGCTCGATGTCGATGACGCGCCGGTAGCACTGGATGGCCTCCTCGGAACGGTCGGCCCCGTGCAGCAGCATGCCAAGCAGGATCCAGGCCGGCACGAGCCCGGGCGCGAGCTCCGTTGCCCTGCGAAGCAGCGCTTCGGTGTCTGATAACCGTTTCTCGTCGCCCCAATACGCCTGCGCCAGCGTGTGCAATGCATCCACGTTTTCGGGATGCTCCCTGAGCTCCTTGCGCAGCGTCGAAATGGCCTCGTCCTTGCGCCCGGCCTTGAGGTGATCGAGCGCGACCGCGACGTTCAGCCGCTGAGGATCCTGCTCGAGCCATGACTGGAGCGTCGCGTCCGCCTCGTCGCCGCGTCCAAGCTCCGCAAGCGACCGGCCCAGCGACTTGCGGGCGAGCGGCAGGCGGGGATCGAGTCGCAGCGCGGTCTCAAAACTCGCAACGGCTTCCTCGAGGCGTCGTTGCCTCGACTGGATGCCTCCGAGGTCTTCGTGCAGGGGCGCAAATTCCGGCCGCAGCGCCAGCGCTTGGCGCAACGATTGCTCAGCCTCCGCAAGCCGCGACTGCATCGTCAACGCGCGGCCGAGGAGGCGCAGGTGGTCCACGGAATTCGGATCCTCAACCAGGCTTGCGCGGGAGACGGACTCTGCGCGCCGCGCATCGCCGGCTGCGAGCGCCCCGAGCGCAGCGGTGATGCTGCTTTCCGGTGGCCGGGCGGATCTCAATGGATTGCCACCTGCGCCGGTCCGACGTGGAGATAGTGATCGAACCACTCGCGAAGTCTGAGCAGGTAGTCCTTATCGGATTCTTGAGACCAATCGGTGTGGTGGAAACCGGGATAGACGACGAGCTGCGTCTCGATGCCGCGCTTGCGGAGTACCTCATAGAAGAGCTCCGCATTCAACACGGGTACGTTCCAGTCGTCGCGGCCGCCCATGAAGAGGGTCGGCGTCTCAACTTTGGTCGCCTGCAACAGCGGCGACAACCGCGCGTAGAGCTCGGGATTTTCCCACGGCGTACCGAGCTCCCAGTTGTACCACTTCTGGTAAATATCGTGTCCGTAGTTGGCGATGAGGAGGCTGTGCCCTGCACCGGAAACGGCCGCCTTGAAACGCGTCGTGCGCGTGATCACCGTGTTGGTCATGTAGCCACCGTAGGAATATCCCGTCACGCCCAGTCGCTCGGGGTCCGCAATCCCAAGCTTGATCACGTGATCGACGGCGGCGATGACATCGTCGTAGTCCTTCATTCCCCAGGTCCGGTAGATCGCGCGAATGAAGGCCTGGTCGCGACCGGTGGAGCCGCGCGGATTGGGTTCGACGATCACGTAGCCGCTGGCCGCGAGGTACTGGAATTCGGCATCGAATCCGTAGGTGAACTGGCTGACGGGACCGCCATGGATGTGCAGAATCGTCGGGTACTTGCGGGCGGCGTCGAAGCCGGGCGGCTTGGTCACGAAGGCTTCCACCGATGTGCCGTCCGGACTCTTGAACTCCACCTTTTCCTTGTTGCCGATGGCGACCTCGCGCAGCAAGGCATCGTTGATAGCCGACAGTCGCGTGAGCTTGCCGTGGGCGAACGAGTAGATCTCCGGCGGATCGTTCAAGTTCTCGATGCGCGCGGCCACCGTGCCGTTGGCAGCGACATCCATCGCCGAAATCGCTCGTTCACCTTCCAGCAGGCGCTCGAGCTTGCCGTCGCGCACCCGCACGCGGCCAAGGTGAGTGCCGCCGTGATTCTCGTAGAGAAAATAGATCCATTCACTGTCGGGCGAGAAGCGGAAACTCGTGATCCACCGCTCGAGGCCCAGCGTCAGGATCCGCGGCGAACCCCCGCTCGCAGGAATCACGGCAATCTGCTGCAAGGCGTAGACCCCGTCTTCCGCCGTGATGTAGGCGATGGTCTTGCCATCCGGGCTGAAGACCGGCGAGTCCTTCGTCTGCTCGTCATCCGTCAGACGCTGAAGGGTTTTGCCGCGATCGGTGTTACCGGCATCGACCAGCCAGAGGTCGGAGCGGTAAGTCGCATCGGGCTCCTTCTCGCGATTGCTCACGAAGACCACGCGGGTGCCATCCGGCGACCACGCGGGTTCGGATTCGGAGTATTCACCCGAGGTGATCTGGCGCAGGTTCTTCGACGCACTGTCGTAGACATAAATGTGTTCGGCGCGATCGCTGACGAGGTAGCCGTCCTCCGCGTCCTGCTTCATCTGCAGCCGCGTAATCACCCACGGGGCGGGCTTCGGCTTCTCCCCCGGCGGCGCCTTGGCGGAATCGTCGGGCTTCTGTCCGGTATTGCCTCGTACGGTCAGCAGCAGTCGTGACTCATCCGGCGAGAGATTGAGTTTGTCGATGCCGCGATCCACTGAGGTGATGGGCTCAGCCTCACCGAAGGTAGCGATCGGCAGTTTCCACACTTGCCATTTCTTGTCCCCGCGGTCCGACAGGAAGAAGAGTGAGTGCCCGTCGCGCGACCACTGCGGATCGGAGGCCTTCGTGCCCTCCGCGGTGACAGCGCGCGGAGCACCCCTTTGCGCGGCGGCGACGTAGATCTGATCCTCAACTTCGTAGGCAACCCAACGCCCATCCGGAGAGAGCCTGGGGTCGCTCGGCCGTAGCACGCGCGTCGTGTCATCGAGGGTCACCGCACGCCGCGCACCGGCCTCGGGCGCGGGTGTCGCAGCAGTCAAGGCAGCCGGTACTGCCAATATGACGAACGAGAGCAGGAACCTGACACGAGGCATGGATGAATTCCCCCTTCCCCTTAATTCTCATGCGAAAGGCGCCGGATTGATAGGCGCTATTGGCACTGCCACAGCACTCCCACTTTCGTCGACCTGCTTGTGCATAATATCGGCCGCCTGACAATCGTTCGCCGTATCGAGCCCGGGAGAAATCCGCGAATGTCGAACTTTCAGCGACTCGTCGCTTGTGTCGCGCTCGCCTTCGTCGGCTTCGCGGCCGATGGCAAGAGCGCGCCACCCTATGCCTATTATCACGCGGGCAACCTCACCGCCCCGACACCCGGCAAGACAGCGCCCGGTATGATGCTGATGGGCGGCGGCGAGTGGGCCGCGCCGGCTTTTCACTGGTTCGTCGAGCAGGCCGGCCACGGGCATATTGTCTTCCTGCGCGCGTCATACGCGGACGACCTGCAGAACGGCTTCCTCGCGGAAATTGGCGGCGCAACCTCCGTCGAAACGATCGTTTTCTCCGACCGCAGCGCCGCGAGCGATCCGAAGGTGCTCGACATCGTGCGCCATGCCGACGGCATCTTTCTCGGCGGCGGCGATCAATCGAGGTATGTGCGCTTCTGGAAAGGCACGCCGCTCAACGAACTCCTCGACGCGCACGTGCGAGCGGGCAAGCCCATCGGCGGGACGAGCGCGGGACTCGCGATCCTCGGCGCTTACAGCTACGGCGCGATGGACGGTGGAAGCCTCAAGTCGACGGTCGCTCTCAAGCATCCGCTCGGCAGCGCCGTCACGCTGGTGCGCGACTTTCTGCACCTCCCCTATCTGGCGAACGTCATCACGGACACGCATTTCGCCGCGCGCGAGCGGCAGGGCCGGCTCATCGTCATGATCGCGCGGCTCGCGCACGAGGAGAAGAACCCGGCGATCACCGGAATCGGGGTCGATGAGAGTTCGGCGCTCTGCATCGATGCGAGTGGCATCGGCCGCTTCTACACGCGCGTCAACGGCTATGCCTGGCTGATCCGCCCGATGCGCGAACCGGACGGGCTGACGCGCGGCCCGTTCAATTTCCGCGACATCCCGGTCACGCTGATCGGTCCCGACAGCGCGCTCGACCTCAAGACCTTCGAGGTGAGCCGCCCGGTCTCGCGGTTCTCGCTCAATGTCGTGGACGGCCGGTTCGACGAGGCTGCGCTCGCGACGCTCGCCGGCGTGCAGAACCTTGCGACGCAGCCGGCGCCGAAACATTGGGCGCTCGCCATCCACGGCGGTGCCGGCGTCATCGAGCGCAGCGACCTCACGCCCGCGCAGGATGCCGCCTATCGCGCGGCGCTCGACGCCGCGCTCGAGGCCGGCGCGACAATCCTGCGCAACGGCGGCTCCGGCCTCGACGCCGTCGAGGCAACGCTGCGCGTGCTCGAGGACGATCCGCTCTTCAACGCCGGCAAAGGTGCGGTTTTTACGGCCGACGGCCGCATCGAACTCGACGCTTCCATCATGGACGGCAGCACGCGCAAGGCCGGCGCGGTGTCGGGCGTCACGCGCACGAAGAATCCCATCAGCCTCGCTCGGGCCGTGATGGAACATTCGCCGCACGTCATGCTGGCAGGCAGCGGCGCGGACCAGTTCTCCAGGGAGCAGAACCTGGAGCAAGTTGACCCGTCATATTTCCGGACCGAGCGGCGCTGGAAGGAACTCGAGGCATGGCGCAAGGACCAGGCCGCCGCCATCGACAAGACCCACCGCTACGGAACGATCGGCGCGGTGGCACTCGATGAAAGCGGCCATCTCGCCGCAGGCACCTCGACGGGCGGCACCACGGGCAAGCGCTGGGGTCGCGTCGGCGACTCACCGATCATCGGGGCCGGCACCTACGCAGCCGACGGCATTTGCGCCGTTTCTGCAACCGGGACCGGCGAGTATTTCATCCGGATGAGCGCTGCCCGCCAGGTCTGCGACCGCATCGCGTGGAAGGGCGAGAGCGTGCAGTCGGCGTCGGATGCGACGATCGCGAGCATTGGCGGCATCGGCGGCGACGGCGGCCTCATCGCGATGGACGGCGCCGGTCACATCGCCTACGCGATGAACACGGTTGGCATGTACCGCGGTGTCGTTACGTCGGACGCCGCGGCTTCGACGGCGATTTACGTCGACGAGAAGATTCTGCATTGAGCGGGTGGGTCCGGCTCGCAAAGGCGCAGACCAGGTCCTGCGGCGCGGAACCCTGTCCGTGTCTGCATGGTCATGGCAGTTCGTCATGTTTACGCGCGCCCACATTGCCCTGTTGACACTCCTGTCCTCGATGTCCTTGCCGGCACCCGCCGCGGACCCCGACGATGACAGTGAGCTCGATACCATCGTGGTCAACGCGACCCGCTCGCCGGGCATGATCCGCGACCAACCGCTCCGGGTCGAGGCGGTGCCCGCCGGGGAAATCGAGGAAAACTCGACGATACAACCCGGTGCGGTGACCGCACTGCTCAAGGAGCTTCCCGGGATTCGCGTGCAGACGTCGGCAGCGGGCTTGAGCGGAGCTGGCATGCGACTGCGCGGATTCCCCGAACGGGACACTCTGGTGCTGGCCGACGGGCTTCCGCTGCTTGGCGTCGAGCCGGATGCATTCAGCCTGCTGCAGACACCGCCGCTGGACCTCGCGCGCGCCGAAGTGATCAAGGGATCCGTCTCCGCACTCTACGGCAATTCGGGCCTCGGAGGCGTCCTCAACCTGATCTCGCAGACACCGGATGCCGAACCGGCGCTCATCGCCAATGCAACTTCACGCGGCGGTCAAGACATCGTCGCCTTTCTCACGGGCCGCGGCGACGGGCGCTGGGGCGGAACGTTGACGGCAGGCGCCCATCATCAGTCGCCACAGGATGTCGACGATGATGGCTGGCTGGACATCGCCTCCTTTCATCGAGTCACGCTGCGGCCGCGACTGTGGTGGCACGGCAGCGGCAGCCGCTCGCTCTTCCTGACCGCTGGCGTCACCGATGAACACCGCGAGGGCGGCACGTCTCCGGGGCGTACCCTACCCGGCGGCGCAAGCTTCGACGAAGCGCTCGAAACCCGGCGCTACGATATCGGAGCGCTGCTGCAATCACCGATCAACGACCAGGCTTCGTTGAGCGTGCGAGTCTCGCTGACTTCCGACCAGCAGGATCGCACTTTCGGCGGATCGCCGACCCCGTCCACCCGGCGCACGGCACTTGCCGAAGCAACCGCCAACGGCGATCACGCCGGTCATCGATGGGTGATCGGGCTCGCAGCATCGCGCGACGACCTCGACGCGCATTCGGTGCCGGGCGTCAGTTACCGGCATGCCGGCGCCGCAGCGTTCGCACAGGACGAATTCCGTGCGAATGCCTGGATGACTTTGGCGGCGAGCGCACGTCTGGACGCGCTGGGTTCAGTCGGCAGCTTCTTCAGCCCGCGACTATCGGCGTTGCTGCGTCGACCTGGAAGTGAATGGAGCCTGCGTGCCTCCATCGCCGGCGGCTTCGCCGCGCCGACGCCGTTCGTCGATGACGTCGAGGAGACGGGACTCGGCGTGGTCGCGCCGCTCGCGGGCTTGCGGCCCGAGCGCGCGAGAACGGCAGCCATCGACGCCAAGTGGTCGGATGAGGGCTGGGACGTCAACGCCAGCGTCTTCTACTCCGAAGTGCGCGACCCGCTCGCGACCCGCGCGATCACGGGCGATCGTATCGAGGTCATCAACGCCGCCGGGCCGTGGCGCGCGCCGGGCGCCGAAGTCCTGGTCGGCTACACGCGCGGATCCCTCCATGTCATTTCAGCCTGGAGCCTGATCGACGCGACCGAATCCGCCGGCGACGGTGCGCGAACGCGGCCCGACCGGATCCCGCACGAGACGATTTCACTCGATGGCATCTACGAGGTCGAGAGTCGCGGGCGCTTCGGCATCGAGATCGACTACACGGGTCAGCAGGCACTGCATGACAACCCATACCGGTCTGTCAGCCCCGGCTATTTCGAAATCAATGTCCTCGGGGAGATGCGCTTCGGCAAGGTCGCCCTGTTTGTGAACGCGCTGAATGTGGCGAACCGCCGTCAAACGGACTTCGATCCGCTCATCCGGCCGCTACCGGGGCCGGGCGGCAATCCGATCACCGCTGCGTGGGCGCCGCTCGCCGGCCGCACCTTCAACCTCGGGATCCGCGTCGAGCTTTAGTACGACCGCGCGGGTCCATGAGCAATCGTCGCGGTCCGCTCACGAACGGACTCCCGACTTCGTAGAAGCGCAGCGGCCGGTCCTGCCCCCGCGAGAGGCCGATACGCGTCGTTACGCCGATCCGCGGCGACCCTTTGAGCGTGGCGCCAATCCAGAGCACGGGGTTTTCGCAAAGATCCGCGGCATTGAAGCGCGGATCGATGCGGAGCGCGGCCGTCAGTCGTCCGGGGCCGCGCGCGAGATCTTCGAGTTTCGCACCCGCACGCCGCCGGCGCATCAGTCCGATGCCGTCGATCGGTACGAGCGCGCGGATCAGCACCGCGGCGCCGACCCCTTCGCGTTCGGCGGAAACGTTCAGGCCATGCGACGCGCCATACATGAGCCGGATGTAGGCGTGGCCGCGCTTCATGAAGAGCGGCGCGTTGCGTTCGGTGCGGCCGCGAAAGGCGTAACCCGTCGAATCGCCGACCGGGTACGCTTCCGTCTCGACGATGCGTCCGCTCAGGCGACCCGCCGACAGTTCGCGCACCAGGATCTTGCCGATGAGAAAACGCGCAAGTGCCACGGCATCGACGGGCAGCTGGCGCCGTGCGAGGCGCGAAATCGTCAGGGGGCCGCTCAACGGTACTTCAATCCCGTGCCGGTGTTGAAGACGACCACGCTGTCCGTTGACCGGACAAAGCCGCTCGCCCGCAATTTCGCGAGCGCCGCCCAGGCCGCGCCCCCTTCCGGGCACACATCGATCCCCGAGCTCGACGCGAGCGCCTGGGTTGCCGCGTCGGCCTCCGGATCCTCGATCGCAATCGCCGTGCCCTGGGTTGCGCGCAATGCACGCAGGCAGAGAAATCCGCCCAGGGGCGATGGCACTCGCAAGCCATAGGCACGGGTCTCGGGATTCGGCCACGGCTCGGTGCGCTCAGCGCCGTCCCTGAACCCCTTGACGACCGGCGCGCAACCGCTCATCTGCACCGAGACGAAACGCGGGCGCCGCCCCTTCGCGATCCAGCCGAGCGCTTCCATTTCATCGAAGGCCTTCCACATGCCGATGAGCCCGGTGCCGCCGCCGGTCGGATACAGGACGACGTCGGGCACTTCGCCGAGCAGCTGCTCGACAAGCTCATAAGCCATGGTCTTCTTGCCTTCGATCCGATACGGCTCGCGCAGCGTCGACATGTCGAAGCTGCCCTGCGGGCCGTGCTCGCGCAGGAACTTGCCGGCATCCGCGATCGTGCCCTGCACCGAATGGAGCGTCGCGCCATAGAGCCGGCATTCGTCGAAGAACGGCTTCGGCGTGTCTTGCGGCATGGCCACGGTCACCGGCAGGTCCGCTCGGGCGCCATAGGCAGCGAGCGCACCGGCGGCGTTGCCGGCAGACGGCACGGACAACGCCGTCGCCCCGAGCTCCTTTGCCATCGACACGGCAACCGCCATGCCGCGTGCCTTGAATGAGCCCGTGGGATTGCGCGCCTCGTCCTTCACCCAGACGCGCTCCTCGACTTCGATCAGCGGCGTGAAACCCTCGCCGAGGGAAACCTCGGCGCCCTCCTCGATGGGCAGCAGCTCGCGGTATCGCCAAAGCGTCGCCGGCCGGCCGGCGAGATCGCGCAGCGTGAGCTTGATGGCGGCTACGTCGTAGTCGACGCGCAGCGGCAGCCCACATCGAGTGCAGACCGTGAGGAGCGTTCGCGGATCGTGCGCGGTGTCGCACGCGAAGCAACGCAACCCCGAGAGGTGAGGCGAGAGTCGAGGTGAGTTCATCGCGCGACCGACCCGCGGCGGCATCAGTCCTGGGGCTTGAAGACGACCTGGGTGGCGATCACGGCGCCGGCCGACGGCGCGCCCGACTTCAGTGTCGGTGTCGCGATGTAGCGAGTCATCAGCGCCTTGCCGGCAAACGAGAACTTCTGCGACCGGTCTCGCGACGCGTTGTCGCCCGACGGGCTGGCATCGACCGCGTCACAGAGGACGGACTGATCGGCCTCGATCTGGCAGAGGAGCGGCACCGTTGCCGTCACGCCCTGCTGCAGCAGATCGCTCGGATAAACCGCCGCGAGGTCCGCCGCGGTCGGCGTCGCCGCCCACTGGACATCCCCCATCGTGAGTCTCTGTGCGCTGCGAAGCTGGAGCGGCTGCCGATCGCGATTGGAGAGCGTCACGGTCACGATCGTCCGGACTGCGACCGAGCTGTCCACCTTGAGCTCGGTCGTATCGACGCGCATGGCGCGGGTGCGGCGAATGGCGGCGACGATATAGTTCGCGTCGGCGAATTCGCCCTCGGCGCGGTCGCATTCGAGCGCGCCCGACCGGCGGTCGATGAGGCAATTGAGGTCCACCTCGATCGCAGGCACGTCGAACTTCATGCCCTCGATGCTCAGGTGCTTCCACGCGATCGACGGCCTTTCGAGGAGGTGCAATGAATTGAAGCGGATGGTCTCGGTCTTGAGACTCTCGCCGCTCGCGAGGATGCCGATCGCGGCGAGCGCGAGGGCGGCCACTCCCTGCATTGTTCCCCGACTCCTCATGCTCCCTAGCCTACTGCTACCGGTTCCGGAAGCCAATGCCCCCGGATTCACGGGTCCCGCGGCTTCGCCAGCTGGTGCATGAGATGCGCGCGTACCGTCGGCCACTCGCCCGCAATGATGCTGTACACCGCCGTGTCCCGCAGCGTCCCATTTTTCGCACGCTGGTGGTCGCGCAGGATCCCGTCGAGCTTCGCGCCGAGGCGCTCGATGCCCGCGCGACTCTGGCGATTGAAGAAATGAGTGCGAAACTCCACCGCGATGCAGTCGAGCGTGTCGAAGGCGTGAGCAAGCAGCAGCAGCTTGCAGTGCGTGTTGAGCGGCGTTCGCTGCACGCTGCGCCGATACCAGGTCGAGCCGATCTCGACGCGCTTGTGCGCGGCGTCGACATTCATATACGTCGTCATGCCGACCGCCTTGCGGGTCTCGTTGTGGATGACGGCGAACGGCAACATCGTGCCTTCCGCGAGCAGGCGCAGACGGCGGTCGATCTCGCCCCTCATCTCCTCGGGGCTCGGCACGGAGGTATACCAGAGGTTCCAGAGCTGGCCGTCGCTCGTCGCTTCGATGAGATCCGCATCGTGCGCCTGGCAGAGCGGCTCGAGCGTGACGTAGGAGCTCTTCAGCGTGACGGGTTGCAGCCAGGCCATGGTCGCCGTCGCCCTACTCCGGTTTGAAGCTGACGGGGGTCGCGATGACCGTGCCCGCCGCGGCAGCGCCCGACTTGAGCTTCGGCCCCGAGACGTAAAGGCTCATGATTGCGACGCCCGCGCGCACGAACGCCTTGTAGTCCTCGAGCGCCTTCGGATCCGCAGGCGGTTTCATGTTTCCATCGGCGCAAATGAGCGAGCCGTCCACCTGGATCTGGCACGCCAGGTCGAGATGCGCGGTCTTGCCTTCCGCGAGCAGCTTGCTCGGATAAACCGATTCGAGCTCCGCGGCCGATGGGCGTGATGTCCAGCTCACGTCCGCGAGCTTGGCGCGCGGCGCCTTCAGGAAATCGATGGCGTGGTGATCCGACTTCGCGAGCACTACGGGCACGGTGATCCGGAGGAACGTCAGGTTGTCCGGGTCGAGCTTCGCCGGATTGAGGCGGAGCGTGCGGATGCGGACGATGGCGGCGGCAAGGATCTCGGAACTGCCCTGCTTCGCGTCGAGCGAGCAGGAGAGCTGGCCGGTCTGCCGCGCGACATCGCAGTCCGTCGGCAGCTCGAGCGTATCGGACGGCAGGGTCACGCCCTCGAGGCTGATGTGCTTGAGGCCGATGCTCGCTTGCTCGAGCACCATCGACGGATCGAACTCCATGCGCACCGTCGGTATGGCGACCGGGGCGTATTCGACGATCGTCGTGATGCGGCAGACCCTCGCGTTCTTGTCGTCGCGGGCGTACATCGATCCCACCTGGACCGTCGTTTCCTTCGCCGAGTGCTGCGCCACGCCGAGACGCCAGATGGGGTCCATCGTGCGCGGCTTCCTGGCCGCGTCTTCATTGGTCTCGAAGCTGATCGTGGAACTCGTGCCGACCTGCTTGAATTCATGGTAGGTCGTATCGGAGATCGGCTGCGTGTCGTACTTCGGCGTCGCGGCGAGACTGCCGACGATGCGCTCGACGTCGGCCACGACGGGCAGCGTCAGGCGCTCGCACTCGGCCGCATCGGCGACGGCGTGCGTGTACTGGAAGGTCTCGCGGTAATTCTCGAGATAGCCGGGCTGCATCTCCACGGCCTGCGCAAGGCCGCCGAGCGTGACCGCGTTGTCGGCGACGATCGACCGCACCGTTTTCGTGAACGGCGCCACCTGCCCGTCTTTCCAGGTGAGGCTCGGCGCCGCCGCGCGCGCTTCGCTGAAAGTCATGCCGGGCGAGAACGGACCGATCTGCGGCCAGCCCTTGACGGCGGCGAAAATCGTGACGGGCACGAGGATCAACGAGGCCAGCAATGCGCAGGCTGCAGGATTTTTCATGCCCGCAACTATAACTGATGGCCCCCGGCGTCGTGGAAGATGATGCCGAGCGTCACGCGATGTCCCGAGCGGATGCGGCTCACACCGTGCCGCATGTTGACCCGGTAAATGCCGCGTGTTCCCTGCACCGGACGGTAGCGCACCGGGAAGATGACGGCGTCACCGAGATGGAGCGGCACCACTTCGGCCCGCGACTGCATGCGCGGGCGCTGCTCCGTCAGGACGAATTCGCCGCCCGTGAAGTCGCGTTCCGGCTCCGACAGCAGCACCGCGACCTGGATCGGGAACACGTGCTCGCCGTAGAGATCCTGGTGAAGGCAGTTGTAATCGCCTGCCTCGTACTTCAGCAGCAGCGGCGTCGGCTCCGTCTGGCCGGCCGCGTGACAGCGTTCAAGAAAGGCGGCATGGCTCGCGGGATAGCGAATGTCGCTGCGCAACGCTTCCTGCCAGCGATTGGCGATGATTGCGAGCGATGGATAGAAAGCCGAGCGCAGCCCGTCCACGAGTTCCGGCAACGGGTAGCGAAAATACTGGTACTCGCCGCGCCCAAAATTGTGCCGGCTCATCACGACCCGGCTTCGAAAGCGCTCCGCGGCTGCATAGCACTCGATGAGATCCTGCGCTTGCGCCGGCGCGAGAAGGCCCGTGACGATTGCGCAGCCGTCGCCGTCCAGCCGTTCGCCCACTCGCGTCCAGTCGATGTGCTCGATGCGATGAGCTGCGGTCATCGCCGTACTCTACGTCTGCCGCCGGCCGGCGACACTCCGATTCTTGCTTGCACGGGCGCCGCCGCTTGACATGCCGTAAGCTTCCGCTTACCGTAAGTCATGACTTACGCAAAGGCCCTGGTGTCCCTCGCCGACCCGACGCGCCGCAAGATCCTCGAGCAACTGCGCGATGGGCCGCGTTCGGTCGGCGCCATCGCCGAAAAGCTCCCGGTCAGCCGGCCGGCCGTGTCACAACATCTCAAGGTGCTGAAAAACGCCGGCCTCGTCGTCGACCGGGCGGAAGGCACGCGCCGCGTGTACTACATCGATCCGAACGGGCTCGGCCCGTTGCGCGCCTGGTTCGATCAGTTCTGGGACCATGCACTCGTCAACTTTCAGGCCGAAGCGGAGCGCGTCGCCCGCGCGCGCAAAAAAGCGAAACAAGGCTGAACCCGCATGAATCGAACCGTCGCCATCGCCCCGGTGCGAAAGAGTCTCGTCGTCGGCGCCGACGTCGCCACCGCCTTCGAGGTCTTCACCGCGCGCATCGACTCATGGTGGCCGAAATCGCATGGCATCGGCACCGCCCCGCTCGTCGAATCGATCATCGAGCCCTTCGTCGGCGGGCGCTGGCGCACGAGGCACCAGGATGGGAGCGAATGCAGCCCCGGCCACGTGCTCGTGTGGGAGCCGAACCGCCGCGTCGTCTTCAGCTGGGAGGTCACGGCGCAGTGGAAGCCGGCGCAATCCTCCCTCTCCGAGATCGAGGTCCGCTTCATCGAAGAAGGCCCGGAACGGACGCGGGTGGAAGTGGAACATCGCGACTTCGATCGCATGGGCCCCGCGGACGGTGCGAAAATGCGCAACGATGTCGACAACGGCTGGCCGGGCCTGCTCGCCCTCTACTCGCAGGCGGTCGCCGGCAAGCACGACTGAAACTTCAGCGAACACAACAAGGAGACGCCCATGTCGATCGAGCTCTACGTATTTCCTCCGAGCCCCCGGGCCTTCAAAGTGATGGCGGTCGCCAATCACCTGGGGCTCGACTGCCAGATCCGCTTCCTCGACATGCGCCAGGGCGCACACAAGGCAAGCGACTACGCCGCCATGAATCCCAACATGCGCATGCCGACCATGAAGGACGGTGACTGGGTGCTGTGGGAATCCGAAGCGATCATCCAGTACCTCGCCCTGCAGAAGCCCGAAGCGAATCTCCTGCCGAAGGACGACCGGGCCCGGCTCGACGTGACGCGCTGGCAGTTCTGGAATCTTGCGCACTGGGACCCGAACTGCGCCGTGTTCATCTTCGAGAACTTCGTCAAGCGGCATCTGATGGGCATCATGGAGCCGGATCGTGCCGCGCTCGAGAAAGTGCAGGAACCCTTCGAACGCAATGCCCGCGTGCTCGACGGCCATCTCAAGGGCCGTTCGTTCATTGCCGGCAACGCGCTTTCGCTCGCGGACTTCTCGATCGGCGCCGCGCTTAACATTGCGGGACCTGCGGGTATTCCACTCGCTCCGTACGCGGAGATCCGCCGCTGGTTCGCGGCGCTGAACGCCCTGCCCGCCTGGCAGCGCACGCTTGCCGAGGCGGCGGCGCCCGCCGCAGCGGCTTGATGCGTCGACCATTTGCAAGGCCGGCGGCCTTCGTCGTGCGGGTCGGCCGGGGCCGAGCCTACTTTCAGGAAGCTTTCAGATGAGATTCAAGACGGCCCCGGCGGCCGGGGGGATGCTGTATCCGCGGAGAAACTTCATAACGCCAGCACCGGGTACCTCGCCGCGATGCACCGTGAGCGCACACGCCTCCCTCCCTCAAGCCGTCCACTCACGGAATTGCTCGAGCGTGAACGGGATCTAGCGGACCTGAAGCAATGGCTCGGCGCCGCGGTGGAACACGCCGGCTGCATGGCGCTCGTCCGCGGGGAAGCTGGCGTTGGAAAGACGTCGCTCCTCCACGACTTCGCAAAGCAACACTGTCGTGTGCGCGTACTCTGGGGCGCCTGCGACGCGCTGTTCACGCCCCGGCCGCTCGCGCCTCTTCACGACATCGCGCGACAGATTCCAGGTGCACTCTCCGCGGCCGCCGCGGCCGATGTGAGCCGCGACGTCATCTTCCACGCACTGCTGGACGATCTCTCGAGCGCGCCTGCGCTCGTGGTGTTCGAGGACATGCAATGGGCCGATGAAGCGACGCTGGACCTCGTCAAGTACCTCGGGCGGCGAATTCACCGCACCTGCGTCATGCTTGCCCTCAGCTATCGCGATGAAGAGATCGGCCCGCGACATCCCCTGCGATTCGTCATCGGCGATCTGCCACGCGCGCACACGCATCGTCTCGCGCTCGCGCCGCTTTCGGAGTCCGCGGTCGCGACGCTGGCGGCCCGTGCCGGCCGATCGTCGCAGGACCTGTACGGCATCACCGGTGGCAATCCGTTCTTCGTCACGGAAGTCCTGGCGGCGGATGCCGACAGCATTCCGGCGACGGTTCGCGATGCCGTTCTCGCGCGCGTCGCAAGGCTGCCACCGGCGGCGCGTGAACTCGCGGAACTGGTCTCGGTCGTGCCGGGCCGGACGGAACACTGGCTGCTCGATGAGGCGGCCGCGCCGCAGGCATCCACCATCGACAGCTGCCTCGCCATCGGCATGCTGCGCCACGACGACGGCTCACTCGCCTTTCGCCACGAGCTTGCACGCCGCGCTCTCGAGGATTCGCTGTCGCCGCTGCACCAGCAGAGCCTGCACTCGCGCGTGCTCGCCGTGCTTGCCGCACGGCCGGCGATCGCGACCGCGCGCCTCGCTCATCACGCGGCGGGCGCACGCCGGGCGCAGGATGTACTGCGATTCGCGCCGGCGGCAGCTGCGCAGGCCGCCACGGTCGGTGCACACCGCGAAGCGGTGTCGCATTACGTGATGGCACTCCGCCATGCGCAGGACGCCAGCCCGCAGGACCGTGTGCGCTTGCAGGAACGACTGTCCTACGAGTGTTACCTGACGGGTCGATGCGAGGCGGCTATCGAGGCTCAACGGTCGGTGCTCGAATACTGGCGCGCCGCGCAGGACCGCCTGAAGGAAGGCGATGCCCTGTGCTGGCTGTCCCGGCTCGCCTGGTATGCGGGCCGCAGCGACGAGGCCCGCCGGTATGGAATCGATGCCGTCTGCCGGCTGGAATCGCTGCCGCCGGGCGCCGAGCTTGCGATGGCGTACTGCGCGCTCGCCGAACTCGCCATGGAGGCTCATGAGGCCGAACCCGGCGCCGAGTGGGCGCAGCGTGCCATTGCCCTCGCCGGGCGGTGCGCGAACAACCGCATCCTGAGCGACGCCCTGACTACGCTCGGCACCATTCGGCTCATCGGCGGTGATACGTCCGGGTGGACCGATCTCGATCGCGGCCTCAAGCTCGCGCTGGCGGACGGTTCGCACGAGCAGGTGGCGAGTGCGTACACCAACCTCGCGGCGATGGCAGTCTCCCGCCGGCAATACAGCGAGGCCTCGCGCTATTTCGGCGCAGGGCTCGCGTATTGCGAGGAGCGCGATCTCGACTTCTCGCGCGATTACCTGCTGGCGTATCGCGGGCGCATGCGGTTCGAACAAGGCGAGTGGCACGCGGCGAGCGAGGATCTCGAAGCCGTGCTCCGCCGTCCCGGGACCTCGCCCGTCACCCGCATCCCTGCGCTGCGAATACTCGGGCACCTGCGCATTCGGCGCGGCGATCTCGATGCGCGTGCGCCGCTCGATGAAGCCCGGGCGCTCGCCGGCGCGAAGCCGGAGCTGCAACGTCTTGGCACACTCGCCGCCGTCAAGGCGGAGGCCGCGTGGCTTGCCGGCGATCCGCAGGCCGTCGTGCGCGAAGTGCGCCCTGTCTACGAGCTTGCACGCCAGCGCAGGGATCCGCGCATGAACGGCGAGCTCGCGGTCTGGCTCTGGCGCATGGACGCGCTGGACGTCCGCCCGACGCAGATTGCCGAGCCGTATGCCCTGGAGATCGCGGGCGACTGGCAGGGGGCGGCCCGCACATGGAAGTCGCTCGGCTGCCCGTATGAGGAGGCGACCCTGCTCGGACGGTTCGGCGGCGAGTCCGAGCAGCGCGCTGCGCTCGGCATACTGGAACAACTCGGCGCCGCCCCGGCGGCACAAGCGCTTCGCAGGCAGATGCGCTCGCAGGGCGTGCGCTGCATTCCGCGCGGGGCGCGCACGACAACGCGGCACAACCCCCTCGGCCTGACGCGCCGCGAGGCGCAAACCCTGGCACTCGTTTCAGAGGGTCTGCGCAATTCCGCCATCGCGAGGCGCCTCTACCTCTCGACCAAGACGGTCGACCATCACGTGTCGGCGATCCTTGCGAAGCTTGGCGTGCCATCGCGCACGGAGGCCGTCGCGATGGCACGCAAGCAGTCCACTGACAGAACGTAAGCTGGCTGCCGCGGACGATCTCCTCACGAACGTCGGGAGGTCTGCACGCACTGGTTGATGCGCGGGTTCCAGTCCTTGAAGAACCCGGCCGGATTGTCGTACCAGATCCAGGCGTGCAGCACGTAAACGCCGAGATCGGTCTCGAGGTGCATCGTCATGCCGGCGAGTTTCGGCGCCCTCGAATGGGTCGCATCCCAGGGTGCGGCCGGAATGATGTATTCGACCGCCACGAGCCGCTGCGCGCCGTCCGGCCCGCGCGCATACACCATCGCTTGCGGCTGGTCCGGATCGAGCACCATGTCGTTGAGCAGCTGCGAGTTGATGTAGTGAACGCCCATGCCGCCGACACCCGGATTGTCGAAACAGTTGTCGAGCCCGGGGAGCAGTGCGTAACCACCCGCCTGAGCGAGCGGAATGTTGTGGAACGCCCCGGTTGATTCGCGGACTTCGCCGACGTCGAAAAGGTCATTGCCGAAACCGGTGCCGTGCGCGCTCCCTGTTGCGAATGCGAGTGGCGCCACGCCCGCCACGAGACAAGCAGCCTTCCCTATGCGATTCATCTTGGTGATCTCCCCTGCTGGTTGAAGTCATCGAGCAGGGTGCATCGTGCCGCGCGCGACGCGCGGCCGAATCGGCAGAATTACCCAATTTGGATGCGCGGGCTACCCGGTTTGGGCGGTCGACCCGCGGTCAGCTGGGCGCGGGCGCAAATTTCCGCGCATGCGTGACATCGAGCGGATGATCGATCAGCCGCTGCACGCGCTCGATGAAGCGCACGGTATGTGGAAGCCCCGCGTGCGCGATGAAGGCCGCCTCGTCGATCCAGCGCGAGTAGATCAGGAAGAGACGCGGGTCGGTCTCGGCGCGGCAACCGGAGTAGTCGAGACAACCCGGTTCCTTGCGCGTCGGGCCGGCGACCTCGCGAATCGATGCCTCCACCGCGCCTTCGAGCCCGGCCTGCGCGTGAAAACACGCGAAGATGAAGAGTTCCATTGCTGCTTCCTCCAACCTACTTTCGTCTCACACTCTCCCCGGTATCGTTCCTGACCGGCGCCAGGCTGCGCAGATAGCGGTACACGGCGCGCAAATCGTCATCGGTCATGTGGGCGAAGAGCGCCCAGGGCATGTCGGACTCCGGCACGAGCTTGCCGGCGCGAAAGCGCTGCACGAAATCATCCTCGCTCCATCTTGCGATGCGCCCCGTGTCCGGATCCGGCGTGAGGTTCGGCGTTACGAGCGTCACGCCCGGATGGCTGTCCGACTCCTTCGCCCATCCGCCCGCAAGGCGCGGGCCGGTGTAGGAGCCGTCGGTCATGCTGCGATTCGTATGGCAGCCCGCACATTGCGCAACGGATTCGACGAGATAGCCGCCGTACGCGAGCACATCCGACGCCGGCGGTGGTTCCGCGGCGGGCGTCGACTTGGGGCCGATCGGCTTTACGAAGAACGCGAGCGCGACCATGCCCTTCGTCTTCACGGCGAAAGGCGCGACGGCGTGCGACACGGGAGCCTGCGAACGCAGGAATGAAACCAGCGCCGTCAGGTCCGAGTCGCTCAGCGTCTGAAACTCCATGAATGGCAGCAGCGCGCGGCCGTCCGCATGCACGCTGTAGCGGATGACACGGGCGATTTCGCCGTCGCTCCGCCGGCCGATGCCGGTGGCCGCGTCCGGCGTGATGTTCGGCGACCCGATCGTGCCGAGATCGCCAAGCGGAAACTCGACGCCGCCCGAGAGCGGCGGTGTTTCGCCGGCCTGGAGCCTGGCCTCATCCTGGGGCGAGACGTGGCAACCCGCGCAATGCGCAGGGCCGAACGCGAGATATTGCCCGCGTGCGACCACGGTCCGGTCGGTGCTCGCGTGAATCGCCGGATACGGCGCGTCGAACTTCCGGTTCCAGGCGTACTCGGTCCAGGCCGCGAGGCCGGCGAGCGAAACGACGATGCCAAGCACGACAACGATGAAGAGCTTCCGGATCATTCTGTCCACAGCTCCCCGGTTGCGAGTCTTGCACCCTCCACCAGCGCGCCGAGCTTCGCCCACATGATGCTCGGATGCACGCGCTGCACGAACGGGCCTTGCGCAAAGCCGCAGTCGGTGCCGGCCATGACGTTTTCCCTGCCGACAAGCCGCGCGAGGCGCGTGATGCGCTCGGCGACGAGCTTCGGATGTTCGACGACATTGGTCGAATGGCTGATGACGCCCGGGATGAGCACCTTGCCCTCGGGCAGTTTCACGTTTTCCCAGACGCGCCATTCATGCTCATGCCGCGGATTGCCCATTTCGAGCGCATACGCGCCGACATTGACCTTGAGCACCAGGTCCGCGATTTCCTCGAAACCGACATCCGAGACGTGCGGCCCATTCCAGCTTCCCCAGCACACGTGATAGCGCGTGCGCTCCGGTGGAATGCCGCGCAGCGCGTGGTTGAGCGCCTCGACGCGCAGCGCCGCCCAGCGCCGGTAGTCCTCGATCGAGCCCGGCGGCACGATGATGTCGTAGTAGGTTGCGAGATACGCATCATCCACCTGCAGGATGAATCCGGCATCCACGATGGCGCGATATTCCTCGTGCAAGGCGTCCGCCACCGCGCCCAGGAACTCCTCGTCGCTCCGGTAATGGCGATCCTCGCGATCCGGGAGGACGCTTGCGGGCGCGACGGCCGTCATGAAAGCCGCGGCATGCGGCACGCCCCAGAGTGCCCGCTGGAGATCTTCGATGTCGCGCGCAATCGCGGCCTGACCGGTGTACTTCACGGGACCGACGACGGTCCAGCCCGTCATGCTGGTAAAGCCCTGCGTGCGGTCGTAGGCCTGGTAGAACTCCGCGAAGTCGCGCCGGTCCTTGCCCGAGATTCCCTTGGGCATGGCATTGGGGTCGGCGGGCGCCGCGCGCCGCTCGAGGCCGCTCATGCGCGTCAGCACGTAGCGCGACCAGCTGATGGTCTTGCCGAATTCGCCGTCGTTGATGATGTCGAGGCCGAGATCCGACTGCGCGCGCACGATGTCGGCGACCGAGGACTCCAGGCACGCGCCGAGCGCGGCCTCGTCGACGGTCTTGCCAGCATCTGCGTCCCGCAGCATCGCGACGAGCGCGGGCGGCCGGATGAGGCTGCCGACGTGTGTCGTGAGAACCCGCTTGGCGACTGGTTGCATCTTGCGCCCTGGCCCGGAGCGCAGGTTCGCGGCCTAGGGGGCCGGCGGCGCTGGAGGCGGTGTCAGTTTTCCGGTCCGGAGGTTTCCGTTCCCGAAGAAGTCTCCCTTGCCCATCCACCGCCCGTCAACCTTTGCCCACCGGAACTGGATGGCGAACGGTTTCTCTTTCATGTCGTACTGCGCCCGGATCGCCGCCTTGAAGGCCGCGAGTTCCGCGCCGCCCGCGGTCGACGCGCCGGCTGGCGGTGCAAAGGCAAGTCCGCCAGAATCGCGCGTCATGGCTCCGCCGACGGCAACCTCAAGGCAGCTCGCGCGCGACTTCGACCTCATGCGCCTGCCCGCCGAGTTCTACGAGGACCCCTACCCCTGCTACGCGGCGCTGCGCGAGCACGAGCCCGTCAAGCGGCTCCCCGGCGGCGGCGTGCTCCTCACGCGCTACCGCGACGTCGAGTTCGTCTACAAGCACCCGAAGCTCTTCAGCTCCGACAAGAAGCTTGAATTCGGCCCGAAGTACGGCGCCACGCCGCTCTTCGAACATCACACGACGAGCCTCGTCTTCAACGACCCGCCGCTCCACACCCGGGTGCGCAGGCTCATCAACGGCGCGATGGCTCCGCGGGCGCTGCTCGAACTGGAACCGGGCCTGGTGCGGCTGGTGGAGGGGCTGCTTGCCGCGATGGCCGTGAAGCGCGAGGTCGACCTGATCGAGGATTTCGCCGCGGCGATTCCCATCGAGATCATCGGCAACCTCCTCGACGTGCCCCGTGCCGAGCGCGGGCCGCTGCGGCGCTGGTCGCTCGCGATCCTCGGCGCCCTCGAGCCCGTTGTGAGCGCAGAGGTTGCGGCCCGTGGCAATGCTGCCGTGTTGGAATTCAGCGTTTACCTTGAAGGACTCATTGCGCACCGGCGCGCACACCCCGGCGATCCGGGCCATGACGTGCTGACGCGCTTGATCCAGGGCGAGCCGGAGGGCGAACGCCTCGGCGCGCAGGAGCTCATCCACAATTGCATTTTCCTGCTGAATGCGGGCCACGAGACGACGACGAACCTGATCGGCAACGCCCTCGTCACCCTTGCTGGCCATCCGGACCAGAGGGCCGCCCTGCTCGCCCAGCCGGCACTCATCCAGTCCGCGGTCGAAGAGGTGTTGCGCGTCGAAAGCTCGAATCAGCTCGGCAATCGAATGACGACGGAATCGGTGACGATCGGTGCGGAGGAGCTCGCGCCGCGCACGTCGGTCACACTCGCAATCGGCGCCGCGAACCGCGACCCCGAGCGCTTTCCCGATCCCGACCGCTTCGACATTACGCGCAACCCGAACCGGCACCTCGCCTTCGGTTCAGGCATTCATCAGTGTGCCGGGATGAGCCTGGCGCGCCTGGAAGGAAGCGTCGCAGTGCTGAGATTCCTGCAACGCTTCCCGGGTTATCGGCTCACCGCGCCGCCCACGCGGGGTGGGCGTGCGCGCTTTCGGGGTTTTCTGAAAATACCTGCCGAAGCCTGATTACCAGTGATACGACACCGTCACGCCGAACTGGCGCGGCGGGCCATAGGCCTGCTCGATGAAGCCAAGCAGCCCGAGGTCGAGGTCGTAGAGGCGATATTCCTCGTCCGTCAGGTTCTTGCACCAGGCCGTGAGGCGCGTCTTGTCGTTCGCGCTCGACCACGACACGCTCGCATTCCACACGGAATAGGACGGCTCCGACGACACCTCGGAATTCGTTCCCTCGAGGAACTGATCGTCGTTCCAGCGGCCGTCGACCTGCGCCGCGAGGCTGCCGCCGAAAGCCGGCCACTCGTAGCGTCCGAGGAGATTGATGCTGGTCCGCGGCGCCAGCGGGAATTCCGCCTCCACCGTCGCGCCGAATACCGTCGGCACGGCATCGACCTTCGAGTCGACGAACGCGGCGCCGACCAGGAACGTCAGGCCATTCGTCGGCGACAGCGTGAACTCGATTTCCCCGCCGTGCGCGTCCGCATCCGAGTTCGTGACCTGCGGCGTCAGGTTGACGATGGAGAAGGCCTGGTAGTCGTTGTAGTCATAATAGAACGCCGCGGTGTTGAGGCGCGCCTTGCCGCCCCAGAAATCGGTCTTCAGGCCAAGTTCGTAGGCCTGGAGTTTCTCCGGGCCGTGCTTGAGGTCCGCGTCGGCGACACCGCCGAGCGGGTCGAGCGACCAGTTGCCGCCCTTGATGCCGCGGTTCCAGGAGAGATAGACAAGGGTGTGTTCCGCGGGCTTCCAGTTGAGCTGCAGGCGCGCGGCGTAGTCGCCGTAGTCGATCGTCTCGATGCCGGGGATCGCGACCGCATCGATGTTGAAGACCTCCGTCGGGTCGATACCCTGCGGCACATCTTCGTAGATGCGGTTCATGTCGAGGCTCTTGTCGTCCTGCGACCAGCGTCCGCCGGCGATCAGCGTCAGGCTGTTGCTCAGGTCGAATTCGACCTGGCCGAACACCGACCAGTTGCGTGAATCGACCTTGCCGAAAGTCGACATCTTCTGCGTATCGGAGGTGCCGCCGAGGATCGCGGCGCCGGCGACCGACTGAAACGTATCCCAGGTCATGTTGAGGTAGTACGCGCCGGCCTGCCAGCGTGCCTTGTCGCTCGAACCGGAGAGGCGGAATTCCTGCGAGAACTGGTCGTAGTCGTTGATCGTGTTGTACGGGAAGAACGCGAGGCCGCCCGCGGAATCCTCGATGTAGAACTTGTGCATGTCCATCCAGTTCGTGAGGGAGACGAATTCGAGGCTGCCGCCGAGCTTCGCCGTGAACTGGGCCGTCGCGGACTTCACGTCGCGATCGAGATACGGCGGCGGTTCCATGCTCGACCAGTGTTTCCAGGGACTGCCGGTGATGGGTGTACGGGGAAACGTCGTGATATTGCCGGTGGCGGGATCGACCGCGTTGGTGAAGGCTCCGAGACCGGTCACCGGATCGAAACCCGCGAACGTGACGACGTACTGGCCGGTCGGCACATCATTGTCGCGCGAGTAGCCGAGGGTCAGGTCAAAGAGCACGTTGTCCGAGAGGTCGGCCTGGAGGTTGCCGCGCAGGGCAAAACCGTTCAATCCGGAGGCCGTGCGGCTGGTCGCGGGAATCGGGCCGTTGCCGTCGCCGAAATCGACGCTGCCCGCCTTGAGGTAGCCGTCCGACTGTTCCCAGCGGCCGGCGATGCGGCCGCGCACCCGCTCGGAGAATGCGCCGCCGAACGCGCCCTCGACGCTGTAGTCATTCCACTCGCCGCCGCTCGCTTCGAGGTAGCCGTTCGCCGTGTCGGAGGTCGCCTTGTGCGTGACGAACTGGAGCAGGCCGCCGGTCGCATTGCGGCCGAAGAGCGTGCCCTGCGGGCCGCGCAGCACTTCAATGCGGTCCATGTCGAACATCTGCGCGCTGATGGCGTTCATGCTTGCGACGTAGACGCCGTCCATGTACACGGCCACGGGCGCTTCGAGATTGTCCTGGAAGTTCGTCTGCGAAATGCCGCGCAGGCTGAAGGTCGTGAACTCGGGCGACCAGGCCGAGAACTGCAGACCCGGTACCTGCTGCGTGATATCGGTCGTATTCTTGACGCCGAGGTTCTCGAGCTGCTCCGCCGAGAACGCGGACATCGAGATGCCGACGTTCTGCAGGTTCTCTTCGCGCTTCTGCGCGGTAACAATGATCTCTTCGATCTGCGCCTGTGCGAGGCACGGCAGCAGCGTTGCGAGCGCGAGCGGGGCGATGACGAGCGGACGAAGGACGCGTATCCCGGAGGTCATATTCTGGATTCTCCCGTGTCGATCAGATAGTTGGTCGGTCGACAAACAAAGTCATTGGACCGAATCTCGAGGACATCACCACCCCGGCGACCCGCCGGTTCTTCCTGCAGCTTTGCGCGCTCCTGAGCGCGCTCGACCGCCATTCGGGGCCGTTGCTCGACGAACTCCACGACTTCGACATTGTACAGGTAGGGAAGTCGGTCGCCGCAATGACGCCGGGCCTTTCCGCGCGGGAGACCTGCGAGCGCGCCTTCGCGACTCTGCTGCAAATCGGCAGCGGACCGATGGGCGGACGCAAGTGAACGACGCCGAATCGTGGCGCACGCGCGCCACTTTGCACGGACTGCACGGCTCCGTGCACGAAAATGCGGGTGTTACGTCCGGTCGCTTCCCGTCGCGGCGCGTCGGGGCATAGACTCGGCCGAGGCGGATGGGAGTGTCATGCATGTTCCTGAAGAATTGCTGGTACGTCGCGGCCTGGGATCACGAGCTGATCGACGGCAGGCTCCTGAGCCGCATGCTCCTGAACGAGCACGTGGTCCTCTATCGCGGGGAGAGCGGCAAGGTCATCGCGATGAACGACCGCTGCCCGCACCGGGGCGCCCTCCTTTCACAGGGCCGGCTCGAAGGCGACGCCGTGCGCTGCATGTATCACGGCCTGCGGTTCGACGGCACCGGCAAGTGCAACCAGATTCCGGGCCAGGAGATGATTCCACCGAAGATGCGCGTGCGCACCTATCCGATTCACGAGCACGGCCATCTGGTGTGGATCTGGATGGGCGATCCGGCGAAGGCCGACGTCTCGACCATCTGCAGCCTGCCGTACATGACCGACCCCGCGTGGAAGGGCCTGCCCGGGTATCTCCACTACGACGCGAGCTATCTCCTCATCGTCGACAATCTGAGCGATCTGGCGCATCTCGCGTTCGTTCACACGAAGACGCTCGGCGGCTCCGAGGAGTACGCGTTCGTTTCAAAGCCGGTGTCGATCGACAAGAACGATCACGGCTACACGCTCGAACGCTGGCACATGAATATCGACCCGCCGCCCTTTCACCGCAAGGTCATCCCGAACAAGAGCGACAAGGTGGACCGGCGCAACCGGGTGAACATGTACATCCCCGGCATCTTCGACATGGCGACGATGTTCGCGCCCGCAGGTCAAGGCGCGGAGAAAGGCGTGGCGGTGCCCGGCACGCGCGAGTATCGGAACTGCCAGTTCATGACCCCGGAGACCGACCGCACGACGCACTTCTTCTGGGCGTACCTCAACAACTACGAGGGCGAGGACTCGACGATCTCGCTGTCCCTGCTGAACAGCCTCATCGAAGGCTTCATGGAGGACAAGGCTATTATTGAACGCCAGCAACTGACGCTCGAAGAGGACCCGCCGTTCGAGAAGCAGATGCTCGCGATCCTCGCGGACGCGCCGCTCGTTCACTTCCGCCGCACGTTGACGAAGCTCATCGAAGCGGAACAGGCGCCGCCGCCAACGGCGGCGCCTGTGGAAACACGACCGGCCGTGGCTACCAGCTAGTCGCGGTTCTTCGGGAAGTCGACGATCTGTCCGCGGATTTCTCCGCCCTGAAACTTCGAGCTGTGCACATTGGCGTAGGTCACGCCATCGCGGATGCTTTCGACGAGTTCGTCGAACTCATTCACATCGCCCGCGGTCGGCGCGATTCCCTGTGCGTTCGGCCCGATGATGTTTGCCGGCGTGATCACGCCGGTGACCGTCGCCGGGGGCGGCGGACAGGCCGGTGGTTGCGGCACAGACGCCGGCGGCACCGTCGGCGGGTTGCCGCAGAGAAACACGCTGACGCCGCCATTCACGCTGTGCTGTCCCAGGTGGATGTGCGACTGCAGGACATCGCCTTCGAGGCCGTCGTAACTGACCTCGTAGGTGATCGTCTGCGCCTGCGGGTCGATGGTCGCCTTGAAGCGGCCGCTCGCCGCGGACGAAAGCGACGGCACTTCGCTCGTCGGCTGCAGGATCGCGAATACCCGGAACGGCTTGTTGCCGTGGCCGAAGCCGTCGTGCGCGAGAACGGAGGCGCCTATCGTCACGAAAAGGCCCGCGCCCAGGGCCAGGATCACTTTGCTTTTCATCGTTGGGTCCCCTTATCGGTCCGCTTTTTCCATGGACTGGCTGGGGTGAGTGCCCACCGGGCGCTGGCAAGGTTCTAGGCGGCTAGCCGCCGTCCGCCGCGATCCGGGCAAGCAGGGTCTCGCGGGTCTTGCGGACCTCGAGCATCCGCGTGCGGCGGTACGCTTCGACCTCCTGGGCCGTGAAGGCCTGCAGGCCGGCAATGTTCTTCTGATCCGCGAGGTTACGCAGCATCCAGTTGAGCACGGCGGCCGCTTCGGCATCGCCGAGGGTCGACTGCGCGACGCCCGGAACCCGCACGAGGTACTTTCGCCCTTCCGCCAGCTTCGCCATGGGCACCAGCACGGGGCGCAGGTCAGGCACCTTGCCCTCGAGCCCGGCGCCGGTCGCCGTGTGGCAACCCTGGCAGAAGCGCAGATAGTTCTGTGCCGCATCGCCGCCGTGTGCGACCGCGCACGCGAGCAGCAGGAGGGCGCAGATCCCCGCTCTATTTCGCGAGGCCAACGATTCTCGACACCGTGCAGTGATACGCGATGTCCGCCTTGCTGCCGACGCACCAGTTGACGTCATTCGAGAGCGGCGGCTGGTAGATCGGCGTGTCGCCCTCGTTGCGATTGCACATGCAGCGGCCGCAGGACGACTTGCCGCAGCAGTCGTTGTACGAGAGGAAGTAGTCCTTGTTGTCGGCCGGATTGTGGCAGGTGCCGATCCAGGTGACGGCCGCGGGCTCCGTGCCGGGCGGACAGGTCGTGATCGAGCCGCCGCAGCAGCTGCAAAGAAAGCCGTCGATGCCGCAGTAACGCCAGTACTCACAGGTCGTCGGATCGCCGGGATCCTGCGCCGGACCGTCGTCGCTCTTGGCCGGTTCCGCGGCCGCGCCGCGTTCGACCGGCAGCAGCGGCAGCGTCGACGCGCCAACGAGCGCCACCGCCAGGCGTCCGAGGAGACTGCGCCTCGAACTGCGCCGGGCAACGGCACGCGTGGATTCTTCGGTCAGGTCATCCAGCCACTTCATAGCTCACTCCCGGCTTCAGGCCGCCCGCGAATCTTGCGCGCGCTCGAAATAATCCTGCAAGGACGCGACCCCGCGCCGCTTGGCCTCGAACAGGCTCTCGAGGTGCTCGCGCGAATTGATGATGCCCCGAGCACGCAGGATGCCCTTCTCGTCGACGATGACCGCGTACGGCAAGCGGCTCACCTGGTAGGTCATGCCGAGCGGCGTGGAATTGAGATACACGAACTGCTCGAGGCCGTGTGTCGCGATGTACTGCCGGTGCGCGGCTACGTCGCCGTCGCTCGCGAGGACGACTTCGAGCCAATCCCGTTCGCTCAGGCGGCTCGACTTCAGCACCGGCAGGATGGCCTTGCACACGGGGCAGGTCGGCGAGACGAATACGACGAGGAGACTGCGCCCGTCTTCGCGCGGCTCCGCAACGTGATGCGTGCGGCCCTCGAGGTCGTTCACGTCGATGTGCGGCGCCGGTTCCCCGACCTGCGGGCCTTTGCGAAGCATGAGTGCGCCGACCGGTGTGATCCTTTCGTGCAGCACGCCGATCTGCCGGGCGAGCGCCCAGACGACGAGCGACAGCGCGACGACGGCGATCCACAGCACGACGTTGGAAACGACGAGCGCGTTCATGCGAGGGCTCGCGGTGCCAGCAGGCGATCCGCTGCGAAGTAGATCAGCACGAAGACCGCGAGGCCGCCCGCGATGGTCAGCACGTCGGTGAGCACGACCGGCCGCGCCGTCGGCACGGCACCGGCGACGGCGGCGACACCGATGAGAATCGCGTTACGCACGAGCATCCACGGGGCAATCGGACGACGCTGGCCGAAACCCTCGCAACCGCAATCGATATCCCGCCGCCCACGCGCCAGGTTCCAGGCGATCCCGGCGCCATATATAAGGAGTAGCGCCCCGGCGGTACCGGCCGCGACCGGGCGGAACTGCGTCACAAAAAGGCCGATCGCGACCGCGAGCTCCATGAATGGCAGCCCAACGGCCAGGATCCTTGCCATCGGCGCCGGCAGCACGTCGTAGGCCTCGAGCACGGCCGTGAAGCGCGCGCGATCCCGCAGCTTCGCGAGCGCGGCCGACCCGAAGAGAAGCGCCAACGCCGCGATCGCGAGGAGCGAAAACACCGGGTCGACGGAGAATCTCATGGCGTGACGAGCAGCGTCGCCGTCTGTGCGAGATCGCCGACCGACCGCAGGTACTGGCCCGACCTGGCGTCATAGATATCGAGCACGGGGCTGGCGATGAACGCCCCATAGAGGAGCGGCTGGTCGTCCTGCGACACCTGGATTGAAGTCGCGAGGTTCTTCAACGTGATCTGCTGCACGCGCTTGCCCGTGGCGATGTCGTAGACCCAGACATCCGTGCCCGGATCCTTGTGCGTCGAGAGCGGACCCTTGTGCATGATCGCGTAGAGGCGTTTCGTCGCTCGATGGATCGCGAGCTGCTGCAGCCCGCCGGTGCGCCAGCCATCCGCGCGCTCCGCGTCCGTGACGAGCGACCAGCGCTTGCCGACCGTCGCGCCCGTCGCGTCCGTCGCGTCCGTCGCGTCCGCCTTGATCGGGTGGATGATCGACTCAAACGAAGTGAAGTACCAGGTGTCGCCGAGCCGCACGCCCTTCTCGGTGATGGGGTCCTTCTCGCGCTCGAACAGGGGCTTCGTATGGGCAGCACTCGCGAGCTGTCCCTGATCGTCGAGCCGCACGACGAGCAGCGTCGCGTCGGCGCAGATCGCGAAGAAACGGCGCGGCCCGGTCGGGAACGCCATCGCGCAGCCCGCCGTGTCGAGTTCCGTCACGAACTTGCGGCTCCGCGTGTCGACCACCGTCGTCGATTGCGCCGGCGTGAAGTTGTAGACGAGAAGGAACCGGTCGTCGTCCGTGAGGGCGGACTCGTTCGCCATCGGAATCGCGGACGCGCGCTTCGCCGGGATCTCGATTTCCGCGACCGGCGTCAGGTGCACGGGGTCGTACAGCGAAACGACATCCGTCCGGGTGCCGCGAACGCCACGCGAGAAATAGGTCTCCGGGGAATAGATGACCGATCCGTCGCGCGACGGCAGCACGCTCACGAAATTGAAGCCCGTGCTCAGCATGCCGAGCATCGAGCCCTGGTCCGCGTCGATGAGATAGGCGCGCCCGTCCGTGAGGCGCATGAAGGACATGTCGTTCAGCCACACCCAATGCGGTGGAGCCTTGGCAGGAAGGCCGGGGGCCAGGATGCTCGCGGTGTCCCGCGGCAGATCGGCCGGGAAGGCCGCGGCGGCGCCCAGGCACGCGCACAACGAAAGGAATGTTTTCACGGTACGGACACCCTCCCCTGTTCAACGGCTCCGCCGGCGAGCATCATCGCTCAAAACCGTGCGGCAACAAACTGCCGGCTGCAGCCGCGGGCCGACATCGCGTGCACCCGGGTTGACGATTCGTGCCGATCGAGGATTGCCGCCGACATGCAGGAAGTGACCCAATCCCCGCTGCTGCCCGAGCTGAGGACGGTGCATGGCTTCGAGCCGTGGCGCGATTTCGTGCGCGAGAACTTTCCCTGGCTCGAGATGACCGACCACAGCCGCGGGCCGTTCCGCGCGCAGGTGGCCGCCTATCGCCAGGGCCCGAAGGCCGTCACGACGATTCGTTCGAGCGCAACCGAGGTCACCCGAACGATGAAGCTCGCGGACGTCGCGGACGAGGGCTTCATCAAGCTCTTCTGGCCGATGGCGGGATCCATGCAGATTGCGCAGGACGAGCGCAATACGCTCGTCACCGCCGGCGAGGCCACGATCTTCGACACGGCCCGTCCGTACAGCATCCGCCTGTCGGACGATGCGCAGTTCGCCGTGCTCATGTTGCCGTACAACGCCTGTCCCGGCTGGCAGCGCATCAGCCCCCGCCTGTGCGGCGCGCCGCTCGCCGACAACGCGACGGCCCAGGCCGCGCTCGGAGCGCTGCTCGCGTTGCTGCGGCCGTCGGCGAACCTTGACTATGAAACGGCGGACAACGTGCTCTCAGCAGTCACCCAGATGCTGTCCGTGTCCCTGCATCGTGCCGCGCGTCCCGTGTCGGGGAGCAGGCGCCGGGTACAACGCATCGAACTTGCGCACCGGCACGTGCTCGAGCACATCGACGACCCCGCGCTCGACGTCGCCGAGCTCGCGGCGGCGCTGCACATGTCGCGGCGGACGCTCTACTCCATGTTCCGCAGCTACGACCTCACGCCCGGCGGCTTCATCGACGATATCCGCATGGAGCGTTGCCGCCAGGCGCTGGCCGATCCGGCGCAAGAGGAGCGGAGCATCGCGGCGATCGCCTTCGAGAACGGCTTTCGCGACGCCACGAGCTTCAGCCGCTGGTTCAAGACGCGCACGGGCCAGTCGCCGAGCGACTTCCGCCGCAAGAAGTAACGGGCTGTCGATGCCGCGCCCCGGCTCCCGCGACCGTTCACTCTATTTCGACTATCCGCGTTACGAGTTCGTCCGGCCGCCGGAACTCGACGGCCGGCGCATCACCCACGACGTCGCCATCGTCGGCGCCGGGCCCGTCGGTCTCGCCGCCGCGCTCGAGCTCGCGCGCCACGGCGTATCGTCGGTGCTGCTCGATGACAAGGGCACGCTGAACGACGGCAGCCGCGCCATCTGTATCGCGCGTCACAGCCTGGAAATCCTGCAGCAGCTCGGCGTTTCCGAGAGGTTCGTCGGCAAGGCGCTCGGCTGGACGCACGGCACGTCGTACTACGGCACGCGGCCGGTCTACCGGCTCGAGATGCCACACTCGACGCACGAACGCTTTCATCCGATGTACAACCTGCAGCAGCAGTACGTGGAACTCTTCCTCGCCGAAGCGGCGCTAGAAGAACCGCGCATCGACCTTCGCTGGCTCAGCCGCGTGACGGGCATCGAGGTCACGGGCGAAGGCGCGCGCCTGGCGATCGCAACGGCTGCAGGCCCATACACGCTTGCGACGCGTTACGTGATCGCGGCCGATGGAGCCCGAAGCGTCGTGAGGCATGAACTGGGGCTTGCGCTCAAGGGCGATGCCTACGAGGGCTGCTACGTCATCGCCGACATCCGGATGCAATCGCAATACCCGACCGAGCGGCGGGCGTACTTCAATTCACCGGGCAATCCGGATTCGACGGTGCTCCTGCACCGCCAGCCGGATGACATCTGGCGCGTCGACTACCAATTGACATCGGGTGAATCGGAAACGGACGCATTGCAGGAGGGAAACGTCCGGCGCCGCGTCGGCGCGATCCTCGAAATGGTCGGCGAGCAGGCGCCCTGGGAACTCGAATGGTGGAGCCTCTACAAGGCTTATACGCTCGCGCTCGACGACTACCGCCACGGACCGGTGTTGTTCGCGGGCGATGCCGCCCATCTCGTGCCGATTTTCGGCGTGCGCGGACTCAACTCGGGCCTTGCCGATGCCATGAACGCCGCGTGGAAGCTCGCCTATGTCTGCCGCGGCCGGGCGCCGCCGCGGTTGCTCGACAGCTATTCGCCGGAGCGGCGCGGCGCCACGCTCGAGATCTTCGACCTCGCGGCCAAGAGCACGAAGTTCATGACGCCGCCCACACGCGGTTACCGGCTGCTGCGCGACGCCGCGCTCGCCCTCTCGCTACGGCACGATCTTGCGCGCCCGCTCATCAATCCGCGCCAGTCGCAACCGTATACCTACTCGGCGAGCCCGCTGACGAGCTTCGCGGGCCGCGATCGTGACTTTGCGTCGGGACCCGCGGCAGGAGCTCCGCTCGTGAACCGGCGGCTCGAGCACGGATCCTTCCTGCTCGATGCCCTCGGGCGCGGATTCAGCGGGCTCAGCTTCTCCCCGGATGGCAAGCTGCCGGCGGAATTGGCGGCCCTCGCGCCGCGTCTTGCGACGGGCGACGAAGCCTTCACCGTCATCAACGTGCGCGATCGGGACGCGGCCGCCGCATACGGCGCCGCCGACGGCGGTTTCTATCTCGTCCGTCCGGATCGGCACGTGGCGGCGCGCTGGCGCACAATGGCGCCCGACGAAATCACGAGCGCGTGGCGCCGGGCGCTCGGCTGGAGTGCGGCATGAAGCGGCAGATCACCGAAGCGGAGCTCGAACAGGCGTTCGAACGGATTGCCGAGGCCGTCGACCGCGTCGGCAAGGAACGGGAGGCCGAGTTTCTCGCGAAGCTTTGCCTGGCGCTCGCGACGCAGTTGAGTTCCATCGATCCGATCGCGGACGCGATCCGCACGGCCGAAGAGGACCTGCCACCGAAGTAGCGCGCTAGCGCGTAAGCCCCTCGATGCGCGCGAGCGTCTGGTCGATGTCATCGTCCGTGGTGCGCGGATTGATCGTGCACATCCTCAGGACCTGCTCGCCGCGCAGCTTCGTCGTGCTCAGCATGGCAAATCCCGACTCGCGCAGCGCGGTGCAGACTTTGAGCAACGCATCACCGCTGTCGATGCGTCCGCGGACGCGAAAAGTCACGATACCGAGTTCCGCGGGCGTCACGATCTCGAACGCGGCCCCGCGCCGGATCTGCTGCTCCACGTATTGCGCGAGCTCGATGCCGCGGGCGATGGCCGCGCGGAACGCATCGACACCGAACACCTGCAGCGACATCCAGAGCTTGAGCGCGCGCGCCGAACGTGTGAGCTGCATGCCCTCCTCGAGATAGCTCCGTCCCTCGCCAAGGTTGTCGAAGTAATCGGCGTGCATCGTGAAGTGCTTCGGCAGCAACGCGCCGTCGCGCAGCAGCACGCAGCCGATTTCGAGCGGCTGGAAAAGCCACTTGTGCGGATCGATCGCGAGCGAATCCGCGAGACACACCTGACGCCTCAGTTCCCCGACTTCGAGCGCGGCGGCTCCGCCGTAAGCGCCGTCGATGTGGCACCACAGGCTCTCTTTTGCGCAGAGCGCGGCAATCTCAGGGATGGGGTCGACCGCGCCCGTACTCGTGGTTCCGGCAGTCGCCACGACGCAGAAAGGCTTGAGGCCCTGCGCGCGATCCGCGGCAATACGCTCGCGCAGGTGTGCGACTGGCAGGCGATAGCGGTCGTCGGATTCAAGGATGCGCACGTTGGCGCCGCCGATCCCGAGAATGCGGAAGGCGCGCACGACGGACGCATGCGTCTGGTCGGAGCAGTAGGCCGTTCCCCCGGCGAAATCTCCCGGCAACTTCTCGTCGCGGGCCACCATCAGCGCGGTGAGACTCGCGTGCGAACCACCGCTCAGGAAATGGCCGCCGGCGCCTGGCGGGAATCCCAGGGCATCGCACAGCCAGCGGATCGTATTCGTTTCGAGCTGCGAGGGCCCCGAACCACCGATCCAGGAGCCCGCGAAGATATTGCAGGCGGAGGCGATCGCGTCCGCGACCACGCTGACGAAGTTGTTCGGGCCCGGTACGAAGGCGAAGAATCGCGGATGATCGAGCCGGAAGGTGTGCGGCAGGAAGACCTCGACCACTTTCTGCCACACTTCGTCGACGGGCCGTCCGGACGACGGAAAATCCGCGGCGAGGCGCGGTTCGAGATCCGCCCGCGTGCCCATCCTGCCCACCGGCGCCTCGCGCACGCCCTGGTGCCAGTCGACGATGAACTTGCGCAGCCGCTCGGCGAGTTCCTGCAGGTCGGCGTCGGAAAGCCGCAGTTGGCGTCTTGCGTCGCTTTCATCGATCATGCGGGCAGTTTCACGTACGGCGGCACCCGAAGGCAATGACGCCTTCCGTCGAGAACGCGCGCGGCGGCGAGGCGGAATCTGAAGTGACGGCGCTCGATGTGCGCGAGCCGGCGCACATCTTCCATTGAATTTCGTCGCAGATCGCCGCATTCGCTTCGCCGCACGGCTCGTCGCAGCGCGCCAGTACGAACCGCGTCACATCCCGTATGTCCCGAAAACACGGTGGAAAAGTGTCCGCGATTCGTCCGCAGGGTGTCCGCTCAAGTCCGGTGCATCACTTCGTCGATTGTCCTGCAACCAAGGGCCGCGCGTGCGCATCGAAGCTTGCGACACCGCGTCATCCCTCGAGACAGGAGCAGCATCATGATTCGCACCCTTGAACGTTCACGGACATCGACCGCAGTCGCGCTTGCCATCGGCGGCCTGCTGTTCGCCACTTGCCTTGCGTCGCTGTCCGCGCGCGCCGGATCGCCCGCAGGGGAGCAGTTTGCCGTCAAGACCGGCGACCTGGATCTCACGCGCGAGGAAGGAGTGAAGGTTCTCTACCAGCGCCTGCAGTTCGCGGCGCAGAAAGTCTGCGGGCAAAGCTCGATCACGGGCACGCGCCTCGGCAACAACGACTTCAAGTCCTGCGTGAAGGGCACGGTCGACGACGCCGTGCGCGGGATGAACAAGCCGGCGCTCACCGCCTATCACCGGGCGCATGCCGGCCAGACGGAGCCGGAGAAGACCTGATCCGGTCGACAACCTCACGGATGCGGTGACCCGCAGCGACAACCGCGCGACACCAGGGGCAGGCCGGCGAGCAGCAGCAGCCACGGCAACGTGACTGCGCCGCCACCACCGCCGGCCTGCCCGCGATGCACGACTTTCACGGGGCCGTCGCCCGCTTTCACGCGTTCGCTGAAGACGGCAAGCTCGTGATCGAGCTGCGTAACCAGCTGATCGGTCGCGACCTCGAGGCCGCGCTTGCTCTGGTGCCTGAGTTTTTCGTTCTGGTCGATCGCCGTGCTCGAGCCGCTCGAGAAGCTGGTGCCGCCCGCCCGGACGAGGAGGCTGCGGGATTCCGGTTCGACCACAGCGAGGTCGAGGAGCGTCGACGTTTCGCTGTGGCTGCCCCGGACCATGTAGGCGCCGACGATCGTGAGGTAGGCGAGCGAGCGGTTGTTCTCGTCGCGCTTCGCGACCTGGTCGAAGGATACGACCGCAATGACATCGAGCCCCTGGAGCCTGGCGAGCTGCGACAGCGACTCGAATCCGCCGACCGGCGTCAGGTAGTACGGCGGGATGACGACGATGTCGCGCACGTATTCGAGGCTGCGAAAGCGGTCACGGATCCGCGCGAGGATGATTTCCTTCTCCCGTGAATCGATCGTGTCGGCGCCCGGCCGGTCCGGCAGAAAGGTCAGGCCGACGGTCATCGGCACCTTGAGCACGGGCGTCGCGTCCACCTTCGGCACGTTGCCGTCGGGATAGAGATAGGACACGAGTGGAGTCGAGCCCGCCCGGCTTGCGCCACAGTCGAACAGACAGAAGCCGTCGTACGACGCGCACCCCGCGAGCCCGGTCGCGGCAAGAACACAGAACCCTACCCCTCTGGTCAATCGCTGCATGGACCGTCCCCCCCATTGATGAGCCAGTTACAATTAAACACCGCTCAATTATGCACATAATTGAACACTGATCAATTACAGGCTATGCTCCGCGCGCATCGGAAACGGGGAGCGATGGGACGACGCAATCTTCATAGCCGGGACGAACTAGCGGACCTTGCGCTCTCAGCCGCGGCCGACATCGTCGATGCGGACGGCGCGGCCGCGCTCTCGATGCGCGAGGTCGCGCGCCGCATCGGTTACACGGTCGGCGCGCTCTACATGGTCTTCGTCAATCTCGACGACCTCATCGTGCGCATCAACGAGCGCACGGTGGCCGAGCTCGCGAAGTCCTTCGATGCGGTGAACCGCAAGACGGACGAGTCCCATGAACGGCTGCGGCTTCTCACGGCCGCCTATCTCGGCTTCGCCCTCCTCCACACGCATCGCTGGCGTCTCGTCTTCGAGCACCGCTTGCCGGAAGGCCAGCACGCGCCGGCGACGTATCGCACGCACACGGCCGCGATCTTCCGGCTGGTTTCCGAGAACCTCCGCGGCTGCCGTCCGAGGCGCGACAAGGCGCGGATCGACGAGCTTGCGATCGCGCTCTGGGCTGGCGTTCACGGGGTCTGCATGCTCGCCGTCACCGGGAAGCTTCAGGTCGGCGGGCCGACTTCCGTGCAGCGCCTCCTCGACCTGCTGATCAGTCAGTTCATCGACGTGGACAGCTGACGTCGACGGGGCTGCCGCTGCCGAATTCAATGTGCGCGCGGTCCTTGCGCTTGCACATCTCGAGCAGCATTTCGTCATCGAGCGCGTTCTGATCGTGGCGCGAGATGCGAAACTCGCCGTTCTTCTCCCGGCGAACGAGCAGCACCTCGTTGCAGATGGCGAGCCGTTCGTAGTGACAGCGCAGATCGACCGCCGCATAGGTGCCCGGCAACACCGCGGTCGGCGGGTTCTGATACCAGGTGATCTTCAGGATGTCGTGGCCCTGGGGCTTGCCGAAGCGCACGAGCGCCGCGGCCGCGTGTTCGCGCCAATCCGTGTACGGCGACAGCTGCTGCAAGGTCGGCGACAGCATCGCGTAGGCGCGCTCGAAATCGCCCGCATCGTGCGCGACCAGGTAGTCCTGCGTGAGCTCCTCGACTGCCGCCCGCAATTCCGGCGAGTCGGCCTCGGGCGGTTGCTCGCGTTCGTCGTCTCCCTGCATCCGTTGTGTCAGCCGCTGGTAGGACTCGTACAGCGCCTCGAACTGCGCACGGTCGCCGGCGTAGTAGCCGACTTGCTCGGTCCCCGCCTCGCCGCCTTCGGAATAAACGCGCCGGCCGATCCAGGCGGGATGCGCCGGATGACCTGGCAGCGTGAAAGCGAAATAGAGTTGCCGCGACGGATCCTCGAAGACGACAAGATGTTCGTCCTCGAAACTGCGCTCCGAGGCGCCGAGCTTTGCCCGCACCTCATCGAAATACGACTGCCATTGCGCTTCGGTCACCTGGCCGTCGGCGTAAGGATGGAAATCCTGCGCCAGTGCCGCCGTGGCCCAGAACGCGGGCAACACGGCGCAGAAAAGCTTCCAGCAGGTGGCGCGGCGCGAGGTCGAGGGACGCATCGGGCGCCAAGCGTAGACCGCGTGCCCGTTGCCCGCCAGCCTTGAAGCTTTGCGCCGCATGCCCATAACGGCGCGATGGATGCCGAATTGCTCGACGCCTACTCCCGGGCCGTCATCGAATCGACGCGCCGTGTCGCGCCGGCGGTCGTGCATATCGATGTGGGCGGCCCCGATGGCGGCCACGCCCGTCGCGGTGTGGGATCGGGCTTCCTCTTCACCCCGGACGGGCTCCTCCTCACGAATAGCCACGTCGTGCACGGGGCTCGTGACATTCGCGTGACGAACGCGGATGGCGAGCGCTCCGCCGGCGACCTCGTCGGCGACGATCCCGATTCGGACCTTGCCATCGTGCGCATCCCGGCAAGCCGCGCGCCCGCAGCCGAGTTCGGCAGCTCGGGCGGCCTGAGCGTCGGGCAGCTCGCCATCGCGATCGGCAATCCGCTCGGCTTCGAGCACACGGTCACCGCGGGCGTCGTCAGCGCTCTTGGGCGGAGCTTGCGCGCTCGCACGGGGCGGCTGATCGACGACGTCATTCAAACCGACGCCGCGCTCAATCCGGGCAATTCCGGCGGCCCGCTGGTCGACTCGAACGGGCGGGTCATCGGCGTGAACACCGCGATCATCCCGGGCGCGCAGGGTATCTGTTTCGCGACGGCCATCGACACGGCGCAATGGGTGATCTCGCAGATCCTCGCGCATGGGCGCGTGCGTCGCGCCTGGCTCGGCATTGCCGGCGCGAATTCACCGCTGTCGCGGCGCATCGCCCATCACTACGAGCTGCCGAATGCCGCCGGAGTGCGCGTGCAGTCGATCGAATCGGACAGTCCCGCCGCCGCCGCGGGTGTCGAATCGGGCGACCTGATCGTCGCTTACGACGGCGAAACGGTCGACAGCATCGATCAGCTGCAGCGGGTCCTCGACCACCGGCGCGTGGCGCATGAGACCGTCCTGACGGTCATCCGGCGGGCGCAAAAGCTGTCCCTCGCGGTCACGGCCGGCGAACGATTGCCGCCGCCCTGATGTCTTTCCCCGATACGTCAAACGGACTAAGCTGCCCTTCCCCTGCGATCCGGATGTCATGAGCGAAACTACCGGCTGGAGCATTCCCGCTCAGCTGCAACCGCAGCCGGGCAGCGTTTCGTTCGATCTCGAGGCGGCGTTCCGCTCGATCGTCCAGCTCCACGCTGCGGTGCCGGAAGATGCCTTCACCGCGTCGGTGCTCGGCACCGAGCGCATGGGCAATGGCGTCGTCATCCGCGCCGACGGGCTTGTCCTGACCATCGGCTACCTGATCACCGAAGCCGAAACCATCTGGCTCACGACGCATGAGGGCACGGCGGTCGCCGCGCACCCGCTCGCCTACGATCAGGCGACAGGATTCGGACTGGTGCTGCCCCTCGGCCGGCTGAGCCTCCCGGTGGTTCCGCTCGGCTCGTCCGCGGCCGCAGCGACCGGGAGCGATGTCATCGTCCTGAGCCACGGCGGCCTCAAGCACGCGCTGCAGACGAAGCTCGTCGCGAAGCGCGAGTTCGCCGGCTACTGGGAATATCTGTTGGAGGAAGCGCTGTTCACTTCGCCCGCGCACCCGCACTGGTCCGGCGCGGCGCTCCTCGGCATGGACGGCAAGCTCCTCGGCATCGGCTCACTGTTCGTGCAGGAACCGGTCGACGCCGAGTCCGAGCAGGCGAACATGTTCGTGCCGGTCGACCTCATCGCACCGGTGCTCGATGAATTCGCGAACAGCGGGCGCCCCGCGCGGCCGCCTCGCCCGTGGCTTGGCATGTACGCCACCGAGCTGCAGGGTCATCTCTTCGTCGGCGGCCTCACCGACGGCGGACCGGCGGCGCGCGCCGGCGTGCGCGTGCGCGACATGATCCTCGAAGTCGCCGACAAGCGTGTCGCGACGCTCGCGGAACTTTATCGCAGCGTCTGGAGCCTTGGGCCCGTCGGGACCGAAATTCCGTTGACGCTCGTGCGCCGCGGCACCCATGTCTCCGTGAAAGTCCGGTCGGCCGATCGCAACGATTTCCTGAGAAAGCCGCTCCGGCACTGACCGCGATCGGCCGCAATCGATGAATTGAATGAATTGAGCAAGGTGTCCGCAACGACCACGCACCTCACGTGAGAGGGCATCACTCACGCTTTGGTGCGCAGCCGTCGCGGACGACTCGAACCGTCACCGGGATTCGGTGGCGGCGAGCACGAAAGGTTGCAAGCCCTGTGCCCGACCCAAGCCTTTGATGTGCGGCGCGCACGCGGCGACGCGCAGAACGTATTGCAACGGGCCCGGCAACTTTTTCAGTGAAGCGCGTGCGTCGTAGTCACTGGCTGACATTGCAATGCGCAATCTGCCGATCGTCGCGCCCGGCCTGCCGTTGCATCATGCAACCGTAGTCGCTGCACCGAGAGGCCCGATCGAGGGCCACATGCCGACCCGGCCCGCAAGCCGCCTTTCGGCCCGCCTTCATCCTCTCGACTGCAGCGCCTTCTCTTCCTCGACCGACCCGCTCATGAAGCTCGACACCGCCCGCATGGGCGCGATGTGATCGAGCATGACCTTCATGGCCATCATGAGCGGTGTGCCGAGCAGCAAGCCCGCGATGCCCCAGAGCCAGCCCCAGAAGAGCAGCCCAACGAACACGGCCGCTGAATTCATCGCAGAAGCCCGGCTCGCGAGCCACGTTGTCAGCAGCATGCCGACGATGGTTGAAATGGCGAGCGTCGACGCGCCCACGAGCAGGCCCTGCGTAATGGACTCGAGCTGCACGGACGCCACGAGGGCCGACGCGGCCGCGATCGCGGCGGCGCCGACGTAGGGCACGACATGCAGCACGGCTGCCGCCACGCCCCAGACGCCCGCATGTTCGACGCCGAAAGCACGGAATACGAGCCAGGTGAGAATGCCGATGACGGCGTTCGTCACCGCAAGGACGACGAGATAGCGCTGCAGCTGCTGACCGACCTGCTCGAGCATCGTCACGGTAATGCGGCGCCGGCTCAACCCGCCGGAGATCGCGGTGACCAGCCGTCGCTTGAACAGGTCACCCGCTGCGAGCAGGAAGTACACGAGGAATAGCACCAGTCCGGAATTGACGACCGCGGCGATGGCCGCTCGCGACCAATGAATCAGAGTGGCCGGCATGTCGACCGGCGCCAGCGGTGCCGCAGCGGCCGGCGCCGCCGCCGCGCCCTTGACGCTCTGCGCGAGCGGCCCGACCTGGTTCAACGCGTTGCGCAGGTGATGCAGCCACCCGTCGCGGTCGCGCATCGCATCGTTCACGATGGCCTGCGCATGGCGCGCGGCGTCCGGCAGGCCGTTGATCAGCGCGACGGCATCATCGCGCACCGAATAGGCGATAGCGACAACCGCGCCGACCAGCAGGATGAGCACGAGGCCCGCGCCGATCGAACGGCGAATGCGCCAGCGCTCGAGGCGATCGACGAGCGGCGTCAGCCAGAACGTGATGAAGGCGCCGAGGACGAGCGGAACGAACAGCGGCTTCGCCCACTGTAACGCCCAGGCGGCCGCGATGACCGCAAGGACGACGATCGCGTTGCGCGTGAGCCGCGCCGACCCGGAAACCGGTGCCGCAGGCGGATGCTCTCCGGCCGCCGGCCGAATCGACACCGCGTTGGTCGGCGACATGGGCTCACTGGCACCGTGTTTCGACGATGTCCCAGCAATAATTGTCGAACAGCACCTGCAGGTACTTCTCGCGCTCGCCCGGCTTGAAATCGAGCAGATAGGCGTGCTCCCAGAAATCGAAGGCCGCGATCGGCTTCATCCCGGCGAGCAACCCCCGCCGGTGATCGTCGACCCACACGTTGGTCACGCGATTACTGCCCGCGGAGCGAAAGGTGAGGACCCAGCCGACACCGCGCGTGCGCGAGAGCCGCAGCACGTCGCGCTTCCAGGCGTCAAAACCGCCGTAGCTCGCATCCAGCGCCTCCATGAAGACGCCGCTCGCGGCCGGGGCCACTCCCCTGCCGTCCAGGGCTTCGAAAAAGAGCTCGTGCAGCGCCATGCCGTTGCGTTCGAAGGCAAAGCGGCGCACCAGGCCGTCGAAGCGCAGCTGCTCCGCGGTCGAGCTCGAGTCGGATTGCGTCGCCTCGTAGAGGTGACCGAGGAGCGAGTTCGTCTCCTTCACGTAGCCTTCGTAGAGCGCGAGGTGCAGGTCGATGGCGTGCTTCGAGAGCCCATGGACGCCCGACAGATCGAACTTGCGCGCGGTGAACTGCTCGGGCGGCGCGCCCGCGGGCTCGGCTTCAGCCCTTGCCTGGCGTGTCGCGTTCATTTCATCACCCGCGGCACCGGATCCGCCGGCCGTTCGTCGTCTTCGACCAGCGGGGCCTTCTTCGGCGGCAAGTGCCGCCTTACGCGCTTGCGTATGGCGGCGATGTTGCTGAGCAGGGTCATCGATCGTCTCCTTCAGGAGCCAAGGCTGCGGGCGAGGTAGCGCATCAGGAGCATGCGGCCCACTGCGGCGAGCGGAACCGTCCGCGCCACGCGCCGCAGCGTCCCCGGCTTCAGGATCAGCATCCCGCCGACCACCGCCGCGGCGATTGCAAGCGCCGGATGCTCGACCAGGAGGCGCATCGTCCGGCTTCTCGGAAACGACCCGCCGCCGTCCCCGGCATCGTCATCGCCGGAGTCGAGCATCTGTCTGAGCGCGACTCGCGACTCGGCGAGGCGGGCGTGTGCGGCTTCAGCGTCCGCGCTCACCGCTGCCTTCCGCCTGCGACATCAGCTGCTCGAGCAGCAGCCGGTCCCGCTGCCACTCGCCGCGCACGGCGGCAAAGGGGCGTCGCTTCGGCGCCCTTGCCAGGATGAGCGCGGAGACGATCACCGCGGCGATGAAGACCGCCGCCATCGTGGCGACCGCCGTGAAGCGATATTGCGTGTCCCAGGTCGCCGCGATGACGCAAGCGCAGATCATCATGAGCGCGAAGATCGCGCTCACGACGAGACTCACGCCCGCGCGGATACTCGCCGCCACTTCCACCTTCGACACCGCCAGGTCCTGCTCCGCCAGCTCGGCGTACGCGCTCAAGTGGCGAAGCAGGACCGGGGCAGCCCGCTGGAGCGACAACAGTGTGCCGATGCCCATCGCTTCCAACAGCGGTTATCAATGCGATCCGGCGCTCACGAACGACGCGACGCGACGTAGCCGAGCGCGATGCCGACCAGCGCTGCAACTCCGATGGCCTGCCACGGACTGCCGCGCACGTAATCATCGGCCGTGCCCGCCGCCTCGCGGGCGCGGCGCTTGAGCGTCTCGGCGCTGCCCGCCATGCCGTCCTTGGCGGAATCGATCGAGTCCCTGAGCTTCGTGCGCAGGCGCGCGACCTCCGCATCCTTGACGTCACCGATGCGTGCGATGAGGTCCTCGACGTCGGCGAGGAGATTCTTCATCTCGCCGGACGCGGCGCGGCCCGTCCGTCGTGCGGATGCCTTGAGCTGATCGCTCGCCCCGTCAGCGGCGGAAGCAGTGTGATTCATGGCTTAGACCCTGCGCGTGACATTGAGAAGGAACGCGATGACGGCGCCGATCAGGAAGACGAAGAAGAGGATCTTGGCGATCCCCGCGGCACCGGCGGCGATGCCGGTAAAGCCGAACACGGCCGCGACCAGCGCGATCACGAAGAAAACGACGGCGTAGTGAAGCATGCGGTTCTCCTGCCTGTGGCTTGCCGGACGCCCGCGACGGCGCAGCGGTCTTGTGCGCAAGTGTCGTCGCGCGCGGGCCGGCGCCGCCATCGGTACAAGACAGCGCTGTCTGTAGGAAACTGCTCACATGCGGGACAACGGTGGTAGGCTCGGCGCGTGAATATTTTCGGTGAAGCGCTCGGCGACCGGGGCCGGTGGTACATCGCCATACCGCCGATCCTCCTCATCGCGTTTCTCGCGGGTCTTTTCTTTCTCGCGTCCGCCGGACAGATACGACTCGAAAAGGCGAACCAGCGGGTGCGCGTTTCCCAGGTGCGCCAGCAGGCGCTTGCGGACTTTCTCGCGCTCATTCGTGACGCGGAAGCCTCGCAGCGCGGCTACCTGCTCACCGGCGATCCGACCTACCTTGCGCCCTACCGCGCGTCGGCGCCGAAGCTCGACAGCGCGCTCAACCACCTGCGCGAGAGTTATGACGGCAACGCCGCCGCGCTGACGCGCATCCGCGACCTGCGCACGCTCACCGGCAAGAAGATCGGCGAGCAGGAAGCGACCCTGGCGCTCTATGAAGCACAAGGGGCGACGCGCGCCATCCAGCTCGTGCGCACGGACTTCGGCGAGCAGGTCATGGACGACATCCGCCAGATCTCGAGCACGCTGCGCAGCGACGAGACGAAGGAACTGACCGATGCGACATCCGGCTGGCGCACGGACCTGCGCGCGACTCGCTGGCTCACCGCGGGCGGCGCCGCGCTCAATATCCTGCTCGTCGTGATCGCCTTCCGGCTCGTCTACAAGGACCTGCACCGGCGCTCGCAGCAGACGACGGAACTGCGCGGGGAGAAAGAGGACCTCGAGCGCCTGGTGAACGAGCGCACGCAGGAACTGGCGACGCTTTCGACCCACCTGCAGTCCGTATCCGAACGGGAAAAGTACGCGCTCGCGCGTGAGCTTCACGATGAGCTTGGGGGCCTGCTCGTCGCATCGCGCATGGACCTCTCCTGGGTCGAGCAGCACACGCCCGCGATGGAGGGCGACGTGAAGCAGCGGATCAAGCGCATCCACGACTACCTGAGCGCCGGCGTCGATCTGAAGCGCCGGGTGGTCGAAGAGCTGCGCCCGACGCTGCTCGACAGCATGGGCCTGTTCGCGGCGATGCGCTGGCAGTTCAAGGAAAGCTGCGGCCGGGCGGGCCTGAAGTGCACGGAAACCTACCCGCATGACGAGCCGGGCTTCACGCCGGAAGCGTCGATCGCCGTGTTCCGCATCCTGCAGGAATCGCTCACCAACATCCTCAAGCACGCCCAGGCGCGGTCCGTCGACGTGTGGGTCGCCATCGACGGGAGTGAATTCACGCTGCGCATCAGCGACGACGGCCGTGGCATCTCGCCCGACCGGCTGCGCGCGATCGGGTCGCACGGGCTCGCATCGATGCGTCATCGGGTGCTCGCGCTCGGTGGACGCTTTGAACTGAATTGTCCGGTTGGCCGGGGCACCGTGCTGACGGTGGCGATCCCGGCCGAGCGGGTGCTCGCCGCAGGCACCAGCGCCGCTTGATTGCACCCCGCCCTCCGCCCGCGGCCCCACGCGGGGACCGCGGGCGGCCTGCATCGCAGACGTTCTAGCGGCGGGCATTCACCCGCGTCTGCTCCGCTTCGGTGTACTCATCCGCGTTCGCATCCTGCGGTCTGAACGTCGCTTCCCAGTCCTTGATCTCGCGCTCCGCTTCCTCCTTGCTGATTCCGTAGGCCTCCTGGATCTTGCCCGCGAGAATCTCGCGGCGGCCGTTGATCACGTCGAGCTGGTCGTCGGTGAGCTTGCCCCACTTCTCCCGCACCTTGCCCCTGAACTGCTTCCAATTGCCCTGCATGCGTTCGAGGTTCATGAATCGCTCCTTAGGTTGTCGATGGGTCGGCGCGCAGGAAGGAAAGCAAGTCGCATGCCATCGCCGTGGCACGACCCTTTCCGGCGGAAAAGCGCTTTCATCGACGCGAGCGCGGAGCGCCTCGCGTGCAAGATTTTCAGGATCGGCGGAATCAATTACCCGGGAAGCGGCGCTCAGCCGCCATTGCGCGCGGCGCGGCAAATTTCCGTGAGGATCTGCGGCAAGCGGCTGTAGTCGCGCGCCTTGTCGAGGAAGAAACTCGCGCCGAGTCCCATCGCCGCGCTCTGGTACTCGGGCAGGTCGTAGTTGGTCAGGACGACGATGTGCGGCTTGGCAGCGAGCGCGGCCACCGCGCGCATCACTCCGAAGCCCGTCCCTTGCCTCAAGTGCAGGTCGAGGATGAGCACATCGACGCCGCCACGGCGCACGGCGCCGACGGCCTCGCTCTCCGAGTCCACGACGCCGATGAGTTCGATATCGGGAATCGCGTCGATGAGCTCCGAGATCCGTTCGGCAAGCACCGCGGAATCTTCGACGAGGAGCACGCGCAGGCACGCGGTTGCGGACATGATTTCCGACGATGTCGCCATTTGGCTACTCGAGTCTAGAAGCTCGCTGGTTTTCTGTCCGCCCATTGTTCACATGACCGCATGTAGGAGTCGTCCTACAGTCCTATGACTACTGGATGATGCCGGTTCTGAGCGCGTACGAAGTGAGATCGGCGTTGGTCGTGAACTTCATCTTCTCCAGGATCCGCGTGCGATAGGTGCTGACGGTCTTGACGCTGAGCGACAGCTCCTTCGCGATCTCGGAGACGCCGCGCCCGGCCGAGAGCTTGCAGAAGATCTGGAATTCGCGGGCCGACAGGCTCTCGTGCAGCGGCTTGTCGCGATCCGCATCGAGATCCTCGACCAGCAGCTCCGCGAGCGACGCGCTCACGTAGCGCCGCCCGTTGAGCACGGTGTGCACCGCCCGCATGAGTTCGTCGGCCGCCGCGTCCTTGGCGAGATAGCCCGAGGCGCCCGCGCGCAGGACGTTGAGCGCGTACTGGCGCTCCGGCAATCCGCTCAGCACGAGCACCCGCACGCGCGGATAACCCGAGCGGATGTGCCTCAAGACATCGATGCCGCTGCGATCCGGCATGTTGATGTCGAGCAGCACCAGGTCCCAGTCCTTCGCGCGCAGCTGGTCGAGCGTCTCGCCGCCGCTCGCGGCCTCGCCGACCTCGACGATGTTCGAATCCTCGTCGAGGAACTGCCTGAGGCCGGCGCGTACGACGGCATGGTCATCGGCGATCAGTATGCTTGCCACGGGCTCTCTCCCTTCGCTGGCCGATTGCTAGTTCGCATATTCCTGCTTGCGGCAGTAGCTGTTCAGCTTGTTATACAGCGTCTTCAGGCTGCATCCCAGCGTTTCTGCCGCACGCCGCTTGTTGCCTTCGAAATGGGCGAGCGTCGCCTCGATGAGCGAGCGCTCGACGTCGTCGATGCGCGAGCCGACGCGGATCTCGAGCCGCGTGCGGTCGATGACCGTCTGCTTCGCCGGCTCGCCGGCGTCGATGAGCAGCGGCTCGATCTCGAGCACGCTGTCGGCGAGGATGAACGCCCGCTCGATGCAGTTGCGCAGCTCCCGCACGTTGCCCGGCCAGGCATGAGCCTTGAGGCTCGCCCGCGCCGCATCGGAGAAGCGCTTCGCACTTCCCGCCGCCTTGTTGAGCTCAGCGAGGAAATGATCCGCGAGCCGTTCGACGTCATCGCCCCGCACACGCAGGGGCGGCACCGGCACGGGAAACACGGCGAGCCGGTAGAGGATGTCCTCGCGCAGCTGTCCATCGCGCACCGCGCTGGCCGGCGAGCGGTTGGTCGCGGCGATCACGCGGACGTCGATCGCGACTTGCGTCGCGCCGCCGACGCGGTAGAGCGTGCGGGTCTCGAGCACCCGCAGGAGCCGCGTCTGCATGTCGAGCGGCATTTCCGTCACCTCGTCGAGCAGCAGCGTTCCACCTTCCGCCCGTTCGAACACGCCGGCGTGCGCACGGCCGGCGCCCGTGAAACTGCCCTTCTCGTAACCGAAGAGCTCGGCCTCGATGAGGCCCGCGGGAATGGCGCCGCAATTGATCGCGACGAATGGCCCGGCCGCCCGCGCACTGCGGGCGTGGATCATCTGCGCGACGAGTTCCTTGCCGCTGCCGCTCTCGCCGGTAACAAGGACGCTCGCCTCGGTCGGCGCCACGCGCTCGATCAGGCGGATGACTTCCTGCATGGGCGCCGATTCGCCTATCAGAGGCAGCGGCGCGGACGGTGCAATGATTTCTTCCTGACTCACTTCCCCGGCATTCATTCTCGTCCTCCTGATGCTTTGTTCGGTCGTGTACGCGTTACATGACGTGCGGCACAATTTTCATTGCAAGGCAGGTCCGCGCACCATCAGCAATGACCGAAGCTGCCCTCGGAACTCGCGCGACCCCGTGTCGGTGTTTGTCCGACAAATTCCTATAAGGCGCTGGCGGGCAATGGCGGAGCCCGCGAGCGCCGCGCAGCGCCACAAGGCCGATCCCGCCGGCGGGCGGGCTGGCATATCGGTTGCAACGGACTTCAGCGAACGGCGCTTGCGCCCACGAACGGAGTTCACGGTATGACGATGAGACCCACGATCCTTATCGCCCTGGCCGCCGTCCTGGCCTTCAGCGCCGGCTGCAGCCGGACCGCGTCCGACAAGGTGGACACCGCGCAGATCTCGATCAAGGCGCCCAACGATGCGGCGCGCTCCAAGGAGATTGCGAATGCGGAGATGGCCTTCGACAACACGGTCCGCAAGGCGGATGGCGACCGCAATTTCGCGATTTCCAAATGCACGAAGCTCAGGAATTCCGACGCCATGACGTGCATGAACGAGGCGGACGCCGAGTTCGCCGCCACGCGCGACCGCGCGAAGGCGGAGCTCGACGCGGTCCGCATGTAGGTTTCACTGCCTGGCTCTCCCGTCAGGTGTGGGACGGCGCTTGGCGCCGCGGAGCGCATCACGCGAATGCACCCCCCGGGATGCGCTCCATTTTTTTACCTTCTGGAGGATGTCGCAATGAGCATCAGAAAGATCGGTTTGGTGACCATCATGGTCGCTGCCCTCAGCGCCGCGGCTTGCGCCTCGACGCGCACGCAGCAGGCCGCGGGCGAGGCCATCGACGATTCTGTCATCACGTCCAAGATCGCGGCCGCCCTGGTCGAAGATCCGCAGACCAAGGAGCGCCAGATTGAAGTCGAGACCTATCGCGGCGTCGTCCAGCTGAGCGGCTTCGTGGACACGGCGGCTTCCAGGAGCCGTGCCGCGGAAATCGCGCTCAAGGAAAAAGGCGTGACGCGGGTCGACAACAACCTCGAAGTGCGCTCGACGGACACGACCGTCGGCACGACGATCGACGACTCGGTCCTGACGACCAAGGTGAAGGCGGCGCTCGTCGCCAATCCAACCACCAAGGCGCATCAGATCAACGTCGAGACGCTGCGCGGTGTCGTGCAGCTGAGCGGCTTCGTCGACTCGGAGAAGGAACGCGGCGAGGCCACTCAAGTCGCGCGGTCGGTGACGGGCGTCAAAGACGTGCACAACGAGCTGGCCATCAAGCAGCCGGCGAGCTAGTCACCGTCGACGACAGCAAAACGCCGCCGGCAATGCCGGCGGCGTTTTCTTGTGCGCGCGTTGAATGCGGCGGGACACTAGGGGCAATCGAGCCAGCTGCCGTCGCGGATCCAGCTCAAGCCTGCGGCGAGGGCGCGCCGCCCTCGCCTTCCCACCGCTCCGAGGCCCTTTGATCGGCCGCTCGTCGGCCGATGTGGGAACGACGCCGGCTGAAGGCCCAGCAGGAAATCGCGCCAATCACGCAGATTGCCAAAAGGAGATGGCGGTTCATGGTGAATGACTCCGGGGCTGAGGATCATGGGTCTTGCCCTTCTGCGACATCGTCGAAACGACGGTGGCAGGATCGCGCCCGGCGCCGGCCCCTTCTGTCAGCGGTTTCTGCATTGCAATGTCGGACGTCGTATCGTAGTGGCCGATGACATCCGCGAGCGTTGCGAACCGGCCGTCGTGGTAATACCCGCCCCGCGCGTGCGTCCATAAGCCGCGCAGCAGCGCCGTCCGGTACCGCCCGTCCGGCGCGGCAGGCTTTCAACATCGACTTTGAGCCCGGGGGCTAGCGCGGTCTTCGGCGACAAGCCGGGTCCCACCCCGCCATTCGCGGCCCTTGTGAACCTGGATGGGCGCGTTGAGCTCGGGCGCGATGGCATGATTCGAGTCGGTGGCAGGGACGGCGGGCGTCATTGCCGCCTGATTGCACTCCTGAGCCATATTTGTTCGCTCTGGGTGGATCACCGGTGCTTGCCTCGACGTCGAAGCCGGTGCGAGCATTTGCTTCCAGCCGGAGGCGCTCATGCAGGACATCGAAGGCAAAGTTGCATTCATCACGGGCGGCGGCAGCGGCGTCGGATTCGGTCAGGCCAAGGTGTTTTCCGAGGCGGGCGCGAAGGTCGTCATCGCGGACGTCCGCCAGGATCACCTCGACGAAGCCACCGCGTGGCTGCGTGCGAACGGCCGGACGGTGCATGCCATCAAGCTCGACATCACGGACCGCGACGCCTTTGCGCGGGCAGCCGACGAAGTCGAGCGCGTGTTCGGGACGGTGCAGCTCCTCTTCAATACGGCGGGCGTATCGATCTTCGGTCCGCTCGAGCGGGCGACCTACGACGACTACGACTGGATGATGGGTGTCAATTTCGGCGGCGTCGTCAATGGCGTGCAGACCTTCGTGCCGCGGATGATCCGCCACGGCAAGGGCGGCCACATCGTCAATACCGCCTCGCTCGGTGCCTTCCTCTCGGGCGGTCCCGCGGGGATCTACTGCGCATCGAAATTCGCGGTGCGGGGCCTCTCCGAAGGTTTGCGCGGCGAACTCGCGAAGTACGACATCGGCGTGTCGGTGCTCTGCCCGGCGAACGTGAAGACGAACATCGCGGAATCGGTGGCGACGCGTCCGGAAAAATACAGCGACAGCGGCTACGTCGTCGACGAGAACGTGCTGAAATCCCTGCGGGAGATCTATTCGCAGGGCATGGAACCGGTCGAGCTCGCGCGTCACGTGCTGGCGGCGGTGAAGAGGAACGATCTCTACGTCATCCCGTATCCGGAGGCCCGCGCGGGGCTCAAGGCGCACTTCGACGCCGTGCTCGCATCGCTCCCGCCGGAAGACTCGGATCCGGAAGGTGTCGCCAAGCGCAAGGCGGCGATGGCGAAGTACGCCGCGGACCGCGCGGCCCAGACTCGCGCGCACTACAAGTAAGACTGTCATGCAGCGACCGGGAAATGGGGACATTCTTGATTTCGCTCGTCCGTCGCAAGGCCCGCAAGTGACGACCAATGAGTGAAATCAGGAATGTCCCCATTTCCGGATCGGCCTACGGCCGCAAGCCGCAGCACTCGAACCGCCTGCTGACCGAAGTCGGCGCGGGCACGCCCTGCGGCGAATTGATGCGCCGCTACTGGCAGCCGATCGCCGCCTCCAAGGCGCTCAACGACCTGCCGCAGAAAGTCCGGATCCTCGGCGAAGACCTGGTGCTCTTCCGCGACAAGGCGGGTCGCGCGGGACTCGTCTATCCGCGCTGCATGCACCGCGGCACCTCTCTATTTTATGGGCGCATCGAGGAGCGCGGCATCCGCTGCTGCTATCACGGCTGGCTCTTCGATGTCGAAGGGCGCTGCCTCGAACAGCCCTGCGAGCCGGACGGCGGCCGCCATCGCGACAGCGTGCGTCAACCCTGGTACCCGCTCGAGGAGCGTTACGGACTCGTGTTCGCCTACCTCGGCCCGCCCGCGAAAAAGCCTGTGCTCCCGCGCTACGACAATCTCGAGACGCTCGGCGCCGGCGAGGAATACTGGGTGAGTGTCGGCGGCTTCGGTTCGACGGGCGACGCGAGCCTGGACGTCGTGCCGTACAGCTGGCTGCACATGAACGACAACGTGATGGATCCGTTCCACGTGCACGTGCTGCACTCGACGCTGAGCGGCATCCAGTTCCACGAGCAGTTCGCGATCCTGCCGAAGGTCGATTTCTTCCCTGCCGATCACGGCATCTGCTATTCAGCGGTTCGCCAGCTCGACGACGGGCGCGAAGTCGACCGCATTTCCTCCTGGCTCATGCCGAACATCATGAGCGTGCCCGACATCCAGATGCGCGCCGGCCAGTCCGCGGGCGTCGCCTGGGCGGTGCCGGTCGACGACAGCCACTACGTGATGGCGATGATCATGAAGGTGCCAGCCGGCTCGGGTCGCTTCGAACTGCGCCTGAACGGCAAGAGCTGGGGTGAGATGAGCGAGGAAGAGCACCAGCGCATCCCGGGCGACTATGAGGCGCAGATGGGACAGGGTCCGATTTCGCTGCACTCCGAAGAGCACCTCGGCACGAGCGATCGCGGGATCATGATGCAGCGGAAGATGCTGCAGAAGGAAATCGAGCTCGTCGCCCACGGCGGCGACCCGGCAGGCGTCTCGTTCGACCCGGCGCAAGCGCTCGTCATGGTCCGATCGGGAAATTTCTACCGGGAGCGTGCGAGCGCTTGAGCTCCAGCGCGTCGAACCGGGCGTCCGCCTGTCACGGTGGCGCTGGGGATATCGCGCCGGCCGTCGCCGGGATCGGCGCCCGCTGCGGCTCGGGCGTAGCGAGAACGGCAGTCGCCGGATAGCGATAGGGCCCAAGGAAAAGGTAGATCACGCCGGCGAGTGCCGTCGCGCCGGCCAGCACCCATAGCGCGCCGTCATAGGACCCGGTCGCTTCCTGGCTCTTGCCGACGAGCGGAGAGCCGAAACCAAAGAAGCCTGCCATCACCGCGCCCTGCACGCCGCTGACCGCCGCGAACGCCTTGAGGCCGAAGAAACGCGTCTGGAAATAGCCCCCCATCGGCAGGCGTGCGAATGCGCCGAAGCCGTAGAGGATCGCCATCACCCAGAACATGAGGCGGCCGCCTTCCTGCGCCGAAACGGTCGCGAGCATCACGAGCGACACGGCCGATATCGCGCAAAACGGCGCGCAGATCTTCGCGCTCCGCGTGTGATCAAGGAGAAAACCCGCGGCGAGCGTGCCGCACGCGCCGGCGAGCACGAGTATGGTCTGGAAGTTCGCGCCGTCAGCCTGCGCAAAGCCGTGCGCCATCAACATCGGCACCATGTAGGTACCGACGACACCGAGCGCAAGGCCGCCGAGCACGTGTGCCGCGACCAGAGCCCAGAAAGTCCCCGTTCGGTAGACCTCCCCCGCCGTCATGCCGACGAGTGCCGGCGGCGGCGCCGAAACCGGGCCTTGGCGGGCTCCACCGACCCTGCCGGGTTCCTCAAGCGAAAAATAGATGAGGGGCGCCACGCAGAGCGTGACGACACCGAGCCAGAAGTAGGCGCCGCGCCAGCCCTGGTGATTGATCAGCCACTGGACCGCCTGGGGAATGACGGCGCCGGCGAGACTGCTCTCGACGCCGAGGAGTGCCATTGCCTTGCCGCGATGCTTCGTAAAGAGCGCACCGATGACCTTGCCGTAGCCGATGGCAGTGGAGCCAAAGACACCGAGCAGCGCGAAGCAGACATAAAAATGCGTGAGCGAACCGACCTTCGACAGCGACATTCCAATGAGCCCGACGACGACGGTGCCGCCGATGATCATCGGCCGCACGCCGACGCGGTCGACGATCCAGCCGAGAAAAGGCCCCGAGCAGGCGCCGAACCACAGGAGCAGACTGAACGCGAAGCCGTACTCGCTCGGCTTCCAGCCGAATTCGTGCGTCATGGCCGGCAGGGTCAGCGGATAGGCCGGGATCAGCAGGAAGGTCGTGCCGAGGCCGATGCCGATCATCACGGTGAGCGTGATGCGGATCTTGCGCCAGGAAAAATCTGACTCTTCGGCGATGATGTCTGCCATGGTCGAACTCCCCCCCCGTTCGGTTCGCTTGCCGTCGCTTCGCATTTCACCCTCCGTAGAGCCGGATGCGCAAGAACCACGCACTCTCCGAGCGTGCGAAACTACGCCCTGGGCGTTGACGGGGAATTCACGTGACGGTGACGCTTTACCACTGGGAGCCGAATGCGAACTCCGGGAAGCCCATGCTCACCCTCGCGGAGAAGGGCGTCGACTACCAGAGCCATTACCTGGACTTGCTGAAGTTCGACCAGCACCAGCCCGACTACCTCAAGATCAATCCGGACGGCACGATCCCGGCGCTGGTGCACGGCGACAAGGTGTTCACCGAGTCGACGCCGATGATGGAGTACATCGACGAAGCCTTCGATGGGCCGCCGCTCCGGCCGAAGGATCCGAAGCAGCGCTGGCGCATGCGCTGGTGGATGCGGTTCTTCGATTCGTATTTCGCGCCCTCGCTCAGCATGATCGGCTGGAGCATCTTCGTCGGCCCGGCGGCGCGCAATCGCGACCCGGCGGAACTCAAGGCGGCCATCGAGCGCATCCCGCTTGAATCGCGGCGCATCGCCTGGCGCAAGGCCCTCTTCAACGAATTCTCCGAAGCGGAACTCGCGGAATCGAAGCGCCGGGTGCTCTACTCCATCGGGATTCTCGAGCACCACCTCGCAGGCAACCGCTGGATCGCGGGCGATGCCTGGACGCTCGGCGACATCAACTGCTTCAACCTCGGCTACGCGCTGCCGCTCTCGCAGCCCGATCACTGCAACGACGCGAAGACCCCGTACATCATGGAGTGGCTGCGCAAGATCTACGAACGGCCCGCGACCAAGGCGACCTGGGCCAAGGGCCGCACGCCGATGGCCTCGCGGGTGGCGATCCTCGAGCGCAAGGTCCACTGACATGCTGGAACTTCATCACTGGGAACCGAATACTTTTTTCCTGAAGCCCCTGATCGCGCTCAAGGAGAAAGAGGTCGCGTTCACCAGCCGCTACTTCGATCCGACGCGCTTCGAGCAGTTCGCGCCGGCCTTTCCGCGCAATGTCGAGTCCGGCCTGCACCTCGAGCGCGAAGGGCCGCTCCTCGTGCACGACGGCACGATCGTATCAAGCTCCTACTTCATGCTGGAGTACATCAGCGAGGCGTTTCCCGGCGCCGACCTGAGCCCCGGCGATTCCTGCGAGCACTACCGCGCGCGCGCCTCGGGCCAGTTCCTCGGCCTGACGCTCGGCGCCGGTGTCAGCGCCCTCGGTTGCGCAAAGTACCTGGTGCCCGCGCTCGCGAAGCTGGACGCGGCCACCGTCCGGGCGCAGATCGCGGCCATCGAGCCGCAGGAGCGGCGCGGGTCCTGGGCCGCGGCGATGGCCGGCGGCTACGACGACAAGACGCTCGTCACCGTGCGCGAACGCCTCAAATTTCCCGTGAAACGGGTCGAGGACGCGCTGGCGAAATCCGCATGGCTTGCGGGCGCGAACTATTCCGTCGCCGATATCGATGCCTTCGCGATGCTCAGCGTGCTGCCGGACCTGGCGCCCGATGTCGTGAACGCACAGGCGACGCCGCGCGTGATCGATTTCATCGGCCGGATGCGTGAGCGGCGCGCCGTAAAGGACGCGCTCGCGATGAGCCGCACGGGCAAGCCGCACGAGGCCTTCGTCCCCGGCGCCGAGCCCTCGCGCTGGGGCTAGCGGTCCTCACCGCCGCCCGGACGGCGGCCGCCCGGGCGTTCGGCTACACTTCGCGCGCGGCCCCCGCCGCGAAAGGCCGAACATGACCGAGACCCATGCTCTTTACGCGCTGCTCGGCGCCCTGGTCCTCGTCGTCGCCTGGTATCTCTGGCGCTGGATCACGATCGAGCGCAGCCGGCCGGCAACCGGTCCGCGGCGGCCGAGCATTCTCGACGCCGTGATGAGCCTCGTCATCAACTTCTTCGACACGCTCGGCATCGGCTCCTTCGCGCCGACCACGGCGATCTTCAAGCTGCAGAAGCGCATGCCCGACGAACAGATTCCGGGCACGCTCAATGTCGGCTACACGCTGCCGACGCTGGCGCAGGCGTTGATCTATACCGTGCTCATCAAGGTCGAGATGCTGACGCTCGTCAGCATGATCGCGGCGGCCGTGCTTGGCTCGTGGCTCGGTGCGGGCGTGGTCGCCCGGCTGCCGCGGCGCGGGATCCAGATCGGGCTCGGCAGCGTCCTGCTGGTAGCCGCCGTCATCTTCTTCAGCAAGGGCATGGGCTGGAGCGCAGCCGGGGGCACGACGCTCGGCCTGACGGACGGCCTCTTCATCGCCGGCATCATCGGCAATTTCATCCTTGGCGCGCTGATGACCATCGGTCTCGGCCTCTACGGGCCGTGCCTCATTCTCGTAAGCCTTCTCGGCATGGACCCGCACGGTGCTTTCCCCATCATGATGGGCTCCTGCGCCTTCCTGATGCCGATCTGCTCCGTGCGCTTCATCCGCGCGCAGAAATACAATGTGCGCGCGGCCATCGGCATGGCGATCGGCGCGGTTCCGGGCGTACTGATCGCCGCATACCTCGTCACGCAGCTCGACATCAAGTATCTCTACTGGCTGGTCATGATCGTCGCCCTCTATGCCTCGCTCCTGATGCTGAACTCGGCGCGCAAGGCCGAACCCATCGCGGAAAAGGCAACAGTGGGCTGATCGATCATGAGTACGATCGCCTGGCGCCACGACCTCAAGCGCAAGCTTGTCTGGCTCCTCGCGATCAAGCTCGCCGCGCTCACGCTCATCGGCTATTTCCTCTTCCCGCCCGCACAACGGCCCGCAGTCGACCCTGCGGCGGCGGCTGAGCATCTCGGGGCCGGGCAATGATCGACTTCGACGTCGTGAGCCTCTCGCGCCTGCAGTTCGCGCTCACCGCGCTCTACCATTTCCTCTTCGTGCCGCTGACCCTCGGCCTTTCCATGATGCTCGTCATCATGGAGGCCGTTTACGTCATGACGGGGCGCGAGGTCTGGAAGCAGATGACGAAGTTCTGGGGGCTGCTGTTCGGCATCAACTTCGCGATGGGCGTTGCGACCGGCATCACCATGGAATTCCAGTTCGGCACGAACTGGGCGTACTACTCGCACTACGTCGGCGATATCTTCGGCGCACCGCTCGCGATCGAAGGCCTGATGGCGTTCTTTCTCGAGTCGACCTTCGTCGGCCTCTTCTTCTTCGGCTGGAATCGGCTCTCGAAGGTCGCGCATCTCGTGGTGACCTTCCTGGTCGCGATCGGCTCGAGCTTCTCGGCGCTCTGGATCCTGATCGCCAACGCCTGGATGCAGTATCCGGTTGGCGCCCGCTTCAACTTCGAGACCATGAGGATGGAATTGACCTCGTTCCGCGAGGTGTTGCTGAATCCGGTTGCGCAGGCCAAGTTCGTGCATACCGTGTCGGCGGGCTACGTCATGGGCGCGGTTTTCGTCCTCTCTATCTCGGCTTACTACCTTCTCCGGGGGCGCAACCTGGAATTCGCGCGCCGCTCGCTGGCAGTCGCCGCGAGTTTTGGCCTTGCCTCGGCGCTCTCGGTGGTCGTGCTCGGCGACGAGTCCGGCTACACCGCCGGCGAGAACCAGCGCATGAAGATCGCGGCGATCGAAGCCGAGTGGGAGACGGCGAAGGCGCCCGCGCCGTTCACGATTTTCGGCATCCCGGACGTCAAGGCCCGCAAGACGCACGCGGAAGTGAAAGTGCCGTGGGTTCTCGGCCTGATAGCCACCCGCTCGATCGACGGCAAGGTCGCCGGCATCTTTGAATTGGTCGACGAAGCGCGCGCCCGCATCGTGAGCGGCGCGATTGCACATGCAGCGCTCCAGCGTCTGCGCGCGAACCCGCGGGACGAAGACGCCAGGCGCCTGTTCGAAGCGCATGTGGCCGACCTCGGGCACGGGCTGCTGCTGCTGCGGTACACGAACGACCCGTCGACCGCGACACCGGATCAGATCGATCTTGCCGCGTGGTCAACCGTGCCGGACGTGCCGGTGCTCTTCTGGAGTTTTCGCGTGATGGTCGGGCTCGGCCTCTATTTCATCGCGCTGTTCGCGATTGCTTTCTGGCTGGCGGCGCGGCACCGCTTCGATTGGCCCCCGGTGTTCCTGAAGTTCGCGTTCTGGAGCCTGCCGTTACCCTGGATTGCCGTGGAACTCGGCTGGATCGTGGCGGAGTACGGCCGGCAACCCTGGGCGATCGAAGGCGTGCTACCCACCTTCCTCGGCGTCTCGACGGTGTCCGCAGGGAGCGTGACCGCATCGCTCGTTGCCTTCGTCCTGTTTTACACCGGCCTTGCGGTCGTCGACGGCTTTCTCATGACGCGCATGATCCGCCGCGGGCCCGAGGGTCTCGGCTACTGGCCGCTATCCGGCAGAAAACCCTCCGCAGGCGCGCCCGCGCATTGAGGCGCCCGACATGCCGGACTACGAAACCCTGCGATTCATCTGGTGGGCCCTCCTCGGGGCTCTCCTCATCGGCTTCGTCGTCATGGATGGCTTCGACCTGGGTCTCGGCGCGATCTTTCGCTTCGTCGGCCGCACGGACGAAGAGCGCCGCGCATTGCTCGAGTCGGTCGAGCCCGTGTGGGAGGGAAACCAGGTCTGGTTCATCCTCGGTGGCGGCGCGGCCTTCGCGGCCTGGCCGCTCCTTTACGCCGCGTCGTTCTCCGGCTTCTATCCCGCGATGTGGCTGGTGCTCGCGGCACTGATCCTGCGGCCCGTCGGATTCGTCTACCGCAACAAGCTCGACGATCCGCGCTGGCGCAATGCCTGGGACTGGAGCCTGCTCGTGAGCGGCGGGTTGCCGGCGCTGCTCCTCGGCGTTGCCTTCGGCAATCTCTTTCTGGGTGTGCCGTTTCACTTCGACGCACTTGCGCGTCCGATATTCACGGGTGGGCTGATCGATCTGCTGCGGCCCTTCGCCTTGCTCGTCGGTCTCGTGAGCCTCTCGATGCTCGTCATGCACGGCGCCGCGTATGCCGCGCTCAAGGTGGAGGCACCCATGGGAACGCGCGCCGCAAGCGTCGGCCGTGCGGCCGCGGTTGCGCTTCTCGTGCTATTCAGCGTTGCGGGTCTCTGGATTGCGCGCGGCGTGGACGGGCTCCACATCGTCGGTGCGCTCGATCCCAACGGGCCGAGCAATCCGCTGCGCAAGACGGTCGAGCTCGCAAGCGGTGGCTGGCTCGCGAATTTTCATGCCCACCCCGCGGCCTGGGCCGCGCCTGTCCTGGTCTATCTTGCGACGATCGCGGCGTGGTTCGCGCTGCGCGCGGGCCGGTTCGGCCTGGCCTTCATCGCGAGCAGCTTCGTGCAGGCGGGCGTCGTGCTGACCGGCGGCATCGCCCTCTTCCCGTTCCTGATGCCGTCGTCAACGGTGCCGAAGGCGAGCCTCACGGTCTGGGATGCTTCGAGCAGTCAGCTGACCTTATTCATCATGCTCATCAGCGTGATCATCTTCCTGCCGCTGATCATCCTGTATACGAGCTGGGTTTTCCGCGTGCTGCGCGGCCAGATCACGCTGGCGCACGTCCGCGAGCACGACGGCAGCTACTAGGGAACCGCCCGGCATGTGGTATTTCACCTGGATCCTCGGCCTCGGCTTCGCACTCGCCTTCGGCGTCATCAACGCGATCTGGTTCGAGCTCCTCGAACTGCAGCGCGGGACGGAGCCGCCGGCCTCAGCGCCCGTCGACCGAAAAGGCAAGTAGCACGTTACCGGGATGACCGACGAGCCGGCCGTAACCGGAGTTGAGATACATCGTGCCATCGGCGAAGGTCGCACCGCCGAGATCGAGTGATCCGCCCTCCGCCGCGACGCCGTTGACCGTGCTGTAGCTCTTCGCCGTGTCGAGCTCCCAGATCAGCTGGCCGCTGCCGCTGTCGTATGCACGCAGCCAGCCATCGAGCGATCCGGCAAACACGACACCTGGAATCACCGACGCCGCTTGCTGCAGGCCGTGAAGGCACCCGACCGCTCCCCAGCTGCACGCGACGATCGGCGCCGGCAGATGCCAGCGTTCCGCGCCGGTCGCGATGTCGATGGCCGTGAGTCCTGGCCTGGCCTGATCAGGCGGCACCAGGGTGTCGCCGACGGGGGCGAAAACTGTCGTGAGATCAGCGCCGGAGCCCCATTCGATGCCGCCGAGGGGGCTCCCGACGCCGACGCGGCGGCTCCACAGGATCGCGCCCTTCTGCGCGGGATCGAGCCCATAGACGACGCCCGACTTCTGGCTGGCGATGAGGACCTGTTGGCCGCCCGCCAGCGTGCGCAGAATCGTCGCCGCGCCGAAGTCGACGTCGGGCCCCACGACCTTCGGGCAATTCGCCTTGCCGGCGAGGTCGCAGCGTTCGCCGGGCGCACACGCGCCGGGTCGGGCACACGCCATGTTGAAGTTGTCCTCAGGCGTGATCTGGTGTGACCACACGATTTTTCCGGTCTTGAGCTCGAGCGCGACGATCGCGTTCGCATTGAGCGCAAGCGCGTCCGTGTAGGAATTCCCGGTGCCGACGTAGAGCAACTGGCGCCGCTCATCGACCGCGGGCGAACCCCATACGGAAGCGCCGGCCGGACCCGAAAGCTGCGTCCCGGCATCGCTGAGTCCAGTCGGCTGGGCCGGCGGCAGCATCTTCGTCTGCCACAGCCGGTGCCCGTCGCGAACGTCAAGCGCGACGACGCTGCCGCTGAACGTGCAGCAGGGGTAATGGCGATCGGCGGCGACCACGATCTCGAACGAGGAGACACCGACGTAAAGGACGCCGCGGTAAACCTTTGGCGAACCCGTGATACGGGCCCACGGATGCGGGTCGGCGCGCACTTTCCACAGGAGGCGTCCCGTGTCCGCATCGACCGCATGGACGTTCGAGGAATCGTCGCCGAAGTAGGCCGCCGACCGGGCACCGGCACCCGCGGGCAGACGCGAGATCGAGATGGCCGTGCGCGTGCTTGCTTCGCCGTCATAGGTCCAGTGCGTGCAGCCGGTCCTGGCATCGAGCGAGTACACGCGTCCCGTCGAACTTGTCGTGAACACGCGCCCGCCGATGACCGTCGGCTGGCCGTAGACGAACGAGCCGCGATAGCCGTATGCCCACTTCAGCCTGAGCCGCGGGACATCGGTCGGCTTGATTCCCGGTTTCGGCTGGAAGCGCGAATTGACGAGGTCGGCGCCCCAGCCGTTCCAGTCGGTCGCGCGAACCTGAATCGCGGTAATGGGGCCGGCGCAGGCATTCGGTTCCGGCACGGTCGCGGGCGATTCGCCTGGCTCGCGCCCGGTGAGGTACTGCGCGATGCCCTGCATCTGGAAGACGCTGAGCCCGGTCGCCTGCGTGCGCATGACGCCGGAGCGCAGCGCCGCGAGAATCTGCTCCGGCGGCCTCGCACGCAGCGCTGCGGTATCCGGCACCCGGCCTTGCGCGTGCTCGTGGCAACTCGCACAGCGTTCCGCGAACAGCGTGTCCCCCGGAACCAGTTTGTCCGCGTCGTCGGCCGCGCGCGTGACCGCGCAGACGCCGACAAGAACGATCGCGACAACGCCGTGTGCCATTTTCATGTCAGGTCCTTGCAGCAAGAGTCGATGCCGCCACCGGCAATTCGCGGATGGGCAGATTGATGACCGCCGCGCCGAGCGCCAGCGCCATGTCTGCATACCACATCCAGCCATAGTCCCCGAAGCGGTAGAGCGCGATCCCACCGAGCCATGCGCCGAAAAAGCCGCCGATCTGGTGGGACAGGAGCGTGAGCCCGAAGAGGGTCGCGAGGTAACGGACGCCGAAGAGCTTGGCGACGAGCCCCGCAGTCGGCGGGACGGTCGCGAGCCAGGTCGCGCCCAGCACGAACGCGAACAGATAGAACGTCAGCGCGGTCTTCGGGGCCATCAGGTAGACGGCAATCGCCACAGCTCGGCTGAGATACATCCAGAACAGGATCCATTTCATGCGCATGCGATTGCCGAGCCAGCCCGCCGCGAGGCTGCCGCCGACGTTCGCGAGCCCGATGATCGACAGCGAGCTCGCGGCGACGCTGGCGGGGAGATCGCAGAGACCGACCTCGCCTGGCAGGTGCGTGACCAGGAAGGCGATATGAAAGCCACAGGTGAAGAAGCCGGCGTGCAAGCACCAATAGCTGCGATCGCGCGATGCGATGGCGAGCTGCCCGCGGAGCGACAGGCCGGCGCCGGCAGGCACTGGCGCGCCGGCCGGGCGCGTCGCCGGCGCGGTGACGAAGCGCCCGATGGGAATCGTGGCGAGCGCCGCGGCCGCCATCGCGTACAGGGCGATCACCCAGCCGGACGCACTGATGAGCAGCTGGTTGAGCGGAGCGAAGACGAACTGGCCGAGACTGCCGCCGGCATTGATGAAGCCGGATGCGAAGGATCGGCGCTCGGGCGCGATCTGATGCGCAGTCGCGCCGATGAGGATCGAGAAGCTGCCCGCTCCCGCGCCCGCGGCGGACAACACGCCGACGCTCAGGATCAGCAGCCAGGAATGGGTCGCCAATGTCGTCAACGCGCAGCCCGCGGCGAGCAGCACGGCACCCACGATGAGGACACCGCCGGGTCCGTGACGATCCGCGATCGCACCGAAGACGGGTTGAATGGCACCCCAGACGAACTGACCGACCGCCATCGCAAAACTGATTGCGACAATGCCGAGGCCCGTCGCCTGATTGATCGGGGCGATGAACAAACCGAGCGACTGCCGGATGCCCATGGTGATGAGCAAGATGGCGGATGCCGCGAAGAGAAGCGGCCAGGCAGATTGACGCGTCTGGGATGTCATCGGCGGCCGCCAGCTTAGCTCACCGGTGACGGCTCAAATCGCCGCTCAGGGAAGCGCTGTGGTGGCAAATATTTCCTTTATACATAAGGCACTTGCGGGTCAAATAGGAATCATTGCCAGCGCTGCTGAAAGAACCGACTCCCGGCTTCCAGCAAAAACATCGCTGAACGCACGCGCGGTCCATATCGAGCTGCCGGGCAGCGCTAGCGGCTGCGCATCACGCTGGAGGACAAGCGGGTCCTCACAAAGTAAAACGGCCGCACACGCACGTCGCGAAGCGTTGCGCCACTGTCCGACAGCTGTCCGCCGATGTGTCCGCGTGTGTCCGCGCCACTGCACGTATTGCGCGATGCGACAGATGCGGAATCGCGCTTCCGAAACGGCCCCGAGGTGGAGTACGCTTGCCGCCATTCACAGCTCGATCCGGCCGATCCTCCAGGGCTGCACACGTGAACAAAAGCTATGGATTTGCACTGACGTCGCTGCTCGCGCTTGGAGCGAACGCGGCGTTTGCGAACGAGGCGACGACGCCAACGACGAACGCAGCGGCGGGCTACCGCGATCCGCAGTCGGCGATCGACTGCCGCCGCGCACCGGGACGGGCACTCTCGCTGATGCGCGACTCGATGAATCCCTGCAATCGGGACGGTGTACCGCAATCCGCACCGCGGGCGGCGACGGCGCCGCGCGCATCGAACGTGGTGCGCACTCCAGGCAACGTGACCGCCGCGCCGGCGGAGACGCAATCCGCCGCACCGCGCACCGATCGCTCGGATTGCCCGTCGCAGACAGCGAGCCAGCCCGAGAAGCGGCCGCGCCACCTGCTCTTCCTGCACCTGACCTGACCCCGGGCCTCGCCCGGCGCCTTCAGGCAATCAGACGGCTCACCTCGAGGCCGCTGCCGATCGGCAGCAGCACGGATTCGAATCGCCCGGTATCCCTGAGGCGGCGTTGGTAAGCCATCGTCTGCGCATGCGTGTCGGGCGGATAGATCATGTTGTCGGCGACGACGAGCGCCCCGGGCGCGAGCTTGGGCAGGAACCGGTCGAAGCAGCCGACGTAGAGATTCTTCCACAGGTCGAGGAGCACGAAGTCGTACGGCCCGTCGAGCTTCGCGAGGATCGCAAGGGCATCGCCGAGCTGGAATTCCACGTGCCCGGCAAGCCCGACGCCTTCGAGCTGCTGGCGGGCGTGGTCGCGCTTCTTCGCCTGCAACTCGATCGTCGTTACCCGGCCACCGGTCATTCGCGCTGCATCGGCGAGCCAGGTCGTCGAGTAGCCATAGGACGTTCCGATCTCGAGGATGCGGGTCGACTTGGCGTCCTCGACCAGCATGTGCAGGAACTCGCCCGTGTGAGGCCCGACCGACAGCAGGAAATCGTCGATGTCCGAGCGCGCATCGGCCTCGCTCAAGCGATCCATCAGCGCCCATTCCCGTTTGCTGCGTTCCTCGTAGGCGCGCAGCAGATCCGACACTTTCTTGTCCATGGCGCGGATTATAGTTATTTCTCAGGCCCCGCGGGTTTTGCCGCGTCGAGATTGCCTACATAGTAGTCGAGCAGCGTGCGTTCGAAGAGAGCCCCGTACCGGGCGGCCACGACGGCACTCGCGGCCGTTACCTGGGACGCACGCGCCTCCGAGACTTCAACCAGCGTGGCGGCACCGGCCGAGTAGCGGTCGGTGACCGCTTCCAGGGATAGCGTGGCCGACTTTTGCTGGGCGTCCGCGGCGCTCAGCTGCTCGTCCGCTGATCGATAGTCGAGATAGGCGCGGCGGACCTGCAGGCCGACGCTGTTGTGCAGGGCTTCGAGGTCGATGCGTGCATTGTCGGCCGCGATCTCGGCGCGACGCGTGTCGGCGCGGACGCTGCCGCGATCGAAGATCGGGATCGAGACCGAGACTCCGACCGAGCCGCCCCGGCGCTCGTCCAGCTGATCGCTGAACGCGGTGTCGTTCGCGCTGTTGTAGCTCGTGCCATAGCCCGCGCTCAGGGAAATCGTCGGCCAGTACCCGCCCTTGGCGACCCGCACGGCCTGGTCGGCCGCGCTGAGGCGTTGCTGGACCGCGTTCAGGTCGGCGCGCTGGGCGAATGCCTGGTCCATCAGGTTCGGCAGCGCCGGCCGGTCACTCGCGGCGGCGGCGGCAATTTTTTCGGCCGCGGGCGGCTCGAACTCGTAGGCTCCGCGCGGATCGAGAAGGAGCGCGCCGATCAGGTCGACCTTGGCCAGTTCCGCGGCGCGCTCCGCTTGCACGAGCGCGAGGCGCGCGCCGGCCACATTCGCTTGCTGCTGGTAGAGGTCGGCGATGGTACGGGCGCCGGCATCGACATAGGTCTGCACCTGCTCGAGCAGATCCGTCTGCGCGGCGAGATTTTCCCGTTGCACGCGCAACTGCTCCTGCTGCTGGATCAGCGCGAGGTACTCCGATGCGACGGTGAAGACGACGGTCTCCCGTCCCCGCTGCACATCGAGGTGGCTCGCTTTCTCGGCGAGACGCGCCTGCTTGAGTGCCGCCGTGTTGGCAAAACCGTCAAACAGCGTCACCCCGGAATTCACGCTGAAATTGGCGAACTGCGCGTCGGTATTGATCGTCGCGCCCTCGCTCGCGCTGAAGTTGCGCCCGAGCGACTCGCCGGCCTGCGCACTGGCACCGAGGTCCGGCAGGAACTGATTGCGCGCCTGCTGGACGTTGACTCCGCTCAGCAGGGCGGCATTGCGGGTCTGGCGCAGGTCGACGTTGTTTTCGAGCGCGATCTGGATCGCCTCCGGATACGTAATGATCCGCGCGTCCTGCGCCTGCGCGCCGGTGCCGGCGCCGATCGCGAGCAGTGCCACAAGCGTTGCTGCGGCGACTCTATTCATAGCGGAGAGCCTGTATGGGATCGAGCCTGGAAGCCTGGCGCGCGGGATAGAGGCCGAAAAAGACGCCGACCGCGGCCGAGAAGCCGACGGCGATCACGACCGCCGACAGCGGGATCGCGGTGCTCCAGCCGGTGATCTGGCCGAGAACGAGCGAACCGGCGGCACCGATCACGATGCCGATGACGCCGCCGAGCGAGCTGATGACCACGCTCTCGATCAGGAACTGCGTCATGACGTCCGACTGGCGTGCGCCGATCGCTAGGCGGATGCCGATCTCGCGCGTCCGCTCCGTCACGGACACGAGCATGATGTTCATGATGCCGATGCCGCCGACGAGGAGCGAAATGGACGCGATGGCGGCGAGCAGCCACGACATGACCTTGGTCGTGCCCTGCGCGGCGTCGGCGAGCTCGTCCTGGTTGCGGATGGTGAAGTCGTCGTAGGCGTCGTCGCCGAGCTTGTGCGATTCGCGCATGATGGCGCGGATTTCCTCCTGCGCCGCCGGCAGGTCGCTCGCCGAATTGGTGCTCGCGAGAATCTGGCTGATCCGCGACCAGCCGCCCGAACGGCCGCTCAGGCGGGTCTTGGCCGTCGTATAGGGAATCACGACGACGTCGTCCTGGTCCGCGCCGCCCGCCGTCTGTCCCTTCGAGTTCAGCACGCCGATGATCGTGAACGGCACGTTGCGCAGCTGGATCTGCTGCCCGACCGGATCCGTGCCGGCATAGAGATTCTTCGCGATCGTCGAACCGATGACGGCGACCTTGCGGGCCGTGCGCACATCCGCATCGTTGAAGAAGACGCCCGACTGCGTGGTCCAGTCACGGATGACCTGGTAGTCCGTCGACACGCCGTTGACCACCGTCCGCCAGTTGCCGCTCGCCGTGATCGCCTGCGTCGGCGCAAACACCACCGGCGAGACGCCGGCGAGCAAGGTCGCCTCGCGCTTGATCTTGGTGGCGTCGTCCTCCGTCAGGCGATTGAACGTACCCGCGCCCTGGCTCACACCGCCCGAATTGGACGTGCCCGCCGTGATGACGATGAGGTTCGTGCCGAGGTTCTTGATCTGCTCCGCGATGCGCGTCTGCGCGCCCTGGCCGACCGCAATCATGATGAGCACGGCGGCGACGCCGATGACGATGCCGAGCATGGTGAGCGCCATGCGCAGCTTGTGACGCAGGATGCTTTGCGTCGCGACCTTGACGAGGGTTGCGAGATTCATGCCGCGCCCCCGGCCGGCATGAGCGCGAGATCGTCCGCGGCACGCCGGCGCTCGAGAACCGCGTCATCACGAATGATGCGCCCGTCGCGCACTTCGACGCGCCGACGTACGTAGCGGGCGACGTCGGCCTCATGCGTCACGAGCACGATGGTGATGCCCTGGTCGTTCAGCTCCTGGAAGAGCGCGAGGATGTCGATCGAGGTGCGCGAATCGAGATTGCCGGTCGGCTCATCGGCGAGCAGCAGGCGCGGCTGCATCACGAGGGCCCGGGCAATGGCGACGCGCTGCTGCTGGCCGCCGGAGAGCTCGCTCGGCTGGTGATCGAACCGGTCGGCAAGCCCCACGCGCGCGAGCGCCTGGGCTGCGAGTCCCTTGCTGTCCGCGAAGCGGTTGGATCGGTCGTAGAGCATGGGCAGCTCCACGTTGTCGAGCGCGCTCGTGCGCGCCAGCAGGTTGAAGCCCTGGAAGACGAAGCCGAGTTTCTGGTTGCGAAGGTCGGCGAGGTCGTTCTTGCCGAGGTCGTTGACCCGCACGCCGTCGAGGCGATACTCGCCGGTGGTCGGCGAGTCGAGGCAGCCGAGCAGATTCATGAGCGTCGACTTGCCGGAGCCGGAGGAACCCATGATCGCGACCATCTCGCCCGGTTCGATCGTCAGATCGACGCCGCGCAGTGCATGCACCTCGTTGCGTCCGAGATGGTAGACGCGGCTGATGCCCTCGAGACTGACCAGCGATGTCGTCATGACGGCACCGGTAGCTAGAACGCGCCAGGCGGACGCGGCCCGCTTTGCGGTTGCGCCGACTGGAAGGGGCTCGCACCGGTCGTGGCGGAGGATTGCGTGCTGCCGATGATGACCTGCATGCCCTCCTTGAGCTTCGGCGATTCGATCTGCGTCCGCTGGCCGTCCGTGATGCCCGCAGTGACATGGATGCGTTCAAGCTTGCCCGCATCGTCGAGCACCCACACGGCTGTCGAGTTGCGTGCGCCGGCTCCCGCGCCCTGGTTGCCGGTCCAGCGGGCGGTTCCGGTTCCGTTCGCGCCCGTGGCGCCCGCGCCATTCGGGGGTCGCGCGTCGCTGCCCGCCGGGCGTTCGGCATTGCGCCCGGCGCCAAGCGCCACGAGCTGATCGCGCGACGGGCGGAAGCGCAGCGCTGCATTCGGCACGATGAGCACGCCGCGTGCCGAGCCGGTGAGGAATTCGACGGTCGCCGTCATGCCGGGAAGAAGCTTGCCCGCGAGATTGTCGAGGCTTACGACCACGGTGTAGTTGACGACGTTTTCCTGCACTTTGGATTGCAGGCGCACCTGCTGCACGGCGCCCGGGAATTTCTCCGTGGGATAAGCCTGCACGGCAAACCGCACGGTCTGGCCGTCCTTGATCTGGCCGATATCGCTCTCATCGACCGACGCGAGAATCTGCATGTGCTTGAGGTCATTGGCGATGAGAAAGAGCTGCGGCGCAGACAGGCTCGCGGCGACGGTCTGGCCGACGTCGACGTCGCGCTCGACGACCACGCCGTCGATGGGTGCGAAGATCGACGTGTACTCGAGATTCTGGCGCGCGCGCTCGAGCGTGACCTTGGCCGACTTCAGGTTCGCCTTCGCCACTTCGAGGCCGTATTTCGCCGTATTGAAATCGATCTCCGTCAGCACCTTGCGATCGAAGAGCTGCTTGTTGCGCTCGTATTCGCGCTGCGACTGGTCGAGTTCGGCCTGGCTGCGTTCGACACCCGCTTCCGCGTCCCGCACTGTCTGCTGCTGCAAGGTCGGGTCGATGCGCGCGATCAGCTGGCCCTTCTTCACGGTGTCGTTGAAATCCACCATCAGTGCGTCCACGCGCCCCGAGACCTGGGTGCCGACCTGTACGGTCGTCACCGCCGACAGGGTTCCCGTCGCCGAAACGAGCGCCTCGACGTCCCCGCGCTCAACCGGAGCCAGGCGAAACGCGGAGCTTTCGTCCGTGCTGCCGCGGCCGAAGAGGAAATAGGCAGCGATGACGGCCGCGAGCGCGCTCGCGGCGATGACATAGTGCTTTTTGTTCATTGGGGCCTCATGACGACCGCATCTTAGTCAGCGAGCGGTCGCCTCCGTGCCCGGGGAGTCACGGCCCGCACGACGCTGTCGCGAACGGCACCGTACGGATCACGAACGCCTTTGCGGCGGGCGGCGGTGCTGCCTATGCTTGACGCCCATCGTGGATACCTCGACCGAGCCCGTACCGCTTCCCCTGCCCCGTCATGCACCGGACGGAGCGACCCGGCCCGTGCCGCTGAAACCCGTCGAGTACCTGCTGATCTTCGGTTTCTGGACGTTGATTGCCCTCCTCAGCACGGCGAACGCGCTGTTCGATCCGCTGGTGCGCGGACCATCGCCCATTCCCCGCTCGGTACCGGTGAGCATGGCGTTCATCGACTCTTATCTATGGGCCGCGCTGACCCCGTTCATCTTCTGGCTGGCGGGGCGCTTCAGCGTCGAGCGCGGCAACTGGCTGCGCCGGCTGCTGCTCTTCGTTGGCATCGGGCTCGCGCTCTCGATTCCGTTCGACATGGCCACCGATTTCCTGCGCTATCAGCAACTGAACGCGGTGCAGACGACCCTCGGTGACGTTCCGCCGGTCGCCCGCGTACGGCGGCTGTGGTTCATGAACGAATTCCTGATCTACGTGGCGATCCTCGCTGCCGGTTTTGCCCGCGACTATTTCCTCCGCTATCGCGCGCGTCGCGAAGAAGCGATCGCGCTGCAGGCACAGGCCGCGCAGCTGCGCGCGCAGCTCGCTGGTGCGCGCCTCGCGGCGCTGCGCACCCAGCTGAACCCGCACTTTCTCTTCAACACGCTGCATGCCATCTCAGCGCTCGTCGAACGGGATCCGCGCGGCGTGCGTCGGATGATCGCGCGGCTGAGCGAACTTCTGCGCCTGTCGCTCGATGGCGGCAACGACACCGAGATTCCGCTGGCGCGCGAGATCGATTTCACGCGCCGCTACCTCGAGATCATGAAGATCCGGTTCGAGGGCCGTCTCGAAATCCGGGAACACCTCGATGCAGAGGCCCTGACGTCGCTGGTGCCGAACCTCCTGTTGCAGCCACTCGTCGAGAACGCGTTCAAGCACGGCATCGACCGGCTCGAGGGCGTCGGCCGGATTGAATTGCGCGCCGCGCACGTCGGCGATCGCCTCGTGCTGAGCGTGAGCGACAACGGACCGGGCATCGCCACGGCCGAACCGTCGGCCGACGGCTTGGGCCTCGGCAACACGCGGGCGAGGCTCGCGCAGCTCTATGGAGCAGACCAGAGCCTGATCCTCCGAGCCGATCCCGCAGGTGGAACCATCGTCGAAGCGAGTCTGCCCTTCCGCCCCGCGGATGAACTGCGAACTTCCGCCGTCGCGTATGACGAGACGCCCGCATGACGCCGGCGCGCAAACTCCGGGCACTCGTCGTTGACGATGAGCGTCTCGCGCGCCAGAGGCTCGAGGACCTGCTCGCACGCACGGACGGCTGGGAACTTGCCGGCATCGCGGATGACGGCGACAGCGCCGTGCGAGCCATCCAGGACCTGAAACCCGATCTCGTTTTTCTGGACGTACAGATGCCGGGCAAGACCGGCATCGAAGTCGTCCGCAAGGTGGGCGTCGGGCAGATGCCCGCGACCATCTTCGTCACCGCCTATGATCAGTACGCCCTCAAGGCGTTCGACGTTGCCGCGCTTGACTATCTCGTCAAGCCCTTCGACGACGAACGCTTCACGGAAGCCCTGCGCAGGGCCGAACGGACGCTCGAGCTTCGGCAAGCCGGGCGATTGACGGCGCAGCTGCAAGCCCTGCTCAGTGGTTCGGGGGCCGCCAACCCGCCGAGCTACCTCGAGCGCATCGCCGTCGAAATGCGCGGCCAGGTGCGGGTCGTCCCGGCGGCAGACATCGACTACATCTCGGCGAGCGGGCCCTATGCGGAGCTGCACGTCGGCGACAAGACGTTCGTGATTCGCGAACGCATGCAAACGCTCGAAGAGCGCCTCGATCCGGCCGTCTTCATGCGCATCCACCGTTCGGCAATCGTCCGTCTCGATCGCATCGACGCACTGCTGCGGGAAGCGGGTGGCGACTACGGCGTCAAGCTGAAAAACGGCACGCGTCTCAGCGTGAGCCGCACGCGGGTTGAACCGCTCGAGGAGTGGATGGGCCTTGCCCGTCAGTCCTCGAAGAACGCGTAGCCGCGCACTTCGATGCTGGCCCGCGGAGCTACGTCGGGCGGGCAGGTCGGATCGTCGAATGCGCAGTGCGGAACCCGCTGTGGCTGACCCGGATCCGAGTCGTAGGCCTTGAATACCAGGGCTTCGTCGCGGCGCATGTTCGAGTAGTACGACCAGCGGTGGGCGGGGTTGTACCGGAACAGGTACGCCTCGAAACTCCATTGCGCCGCGCCCGGCGCATCGAAGATTGCATCGCCCGGCACGAGGTCGCCCGCCTCGACCGACCTTGCGTCGCAGATGGCGAGCGGCACGTCCTGCGGCGGATCGGACAGCACGCGCCAGACGTTGTAGCCCGCGTAGCGGCCGCGCGGAACGAAATCCGGCGCCGCCTTTTCGAGGAGGCTCTTCATCAGCACGGGCGCCGAACGCTCCGTGTAGTCGACGTGCGTGAAGCGCGCTGGCCGCGAATTGAAGCTCGTGCGGTAGCGCGTCGACTTCTCGCCGTAGCGCGCGACCGCGCCTGGCGTCATGACGACGCGCTTCGCACCGGTGACCTCGAGCAGGAGCTGCTGCGCCTCGCGCAGGTAGATCTCATGAACCTGGTTCCGGTCGTCGAAATCGCTGACCGCGGTCGGATGCCCCGCGATCGTAAACCCCTCGCGCGCGAGCGACGGCGCTTCGCGCGCCGCGCGCGCATCGCGTATCTCGACCGTGCGCGCATCGAGCTTGAGATTGTCGCGCGAAAAATCATGCGCGTAGAACGCCGGCCGCACGGACATCGCCTGCAGGTAATTGATCGAGCCCGGCACGCTTGCTCGCAGCATGGCGGGTTCAGCCAAGACGCATCGACTGCGGCGGTTTCGGCGTCAGGAGTTTCGGGCCGGTCGCCTTGCGCACCTCGTCGACGCTGACGCCGGGCGCCGTCTCGACCAGCACAAGGCCGTCCGGCGTGACGTCGATCACCGCAAGGTCGGTGATGATCCGGTTCACCACGCGCTTGCCGGTGAGCGGCAGGCTGCACTCGCTGACGATCTTGTGCGAGCCGTCCTTCGCGACGTGCTCCATAAGGGCGATGACGCGCTTCGCGCCGTGCACCAGATCCATCGCGCCGCCCATGCCCTTGATCTTGCCGGGCACCATCCAGTTGGCCAGGTCGCCGACAACGGAAACCTGCATCGCACCGAGGATGGCCGCGTCGATATGGCCACCGCGGATCATGCCGAACGATGTCGCGGAGTCGAAGAATGCGGCGCCCGGCAAGATAGTTACGGTTTCCTTGCCTGCGTTGATGAGATCGGGGTCCTCTTCGCCCTCGTAGGGATACGGTCCCACGCCGAGGATGCCGTTCTCCGATTGCAGGACGACCTCGACGCCGGCCGGCAGGTAGTTCGGGACGAGCGTCGGAATGCCGATGCCTAGATTGACGTAGCTGCCCGATTCGAGCTCGAGGGCGGCACGGGCCGCAAGCTGTTCGCGCGTGAGGCTCATCGGGCACCTCCGGCCGCGCGCTTGCGCACGGTGCGGCGCTCGATCCGCTTCGGGAACTGCTGGCCGACGCTCACGATCCGCTGCACGAAGATGCCCGGCAGCTGGATTTCACCGGGCTTGATGGCGCCCGGCTCCACGAGCTCTTCCACTTCCGCGATCGTGATGCGTCCCGCCATCGCGCAGACGGGATTGAAATTGGCGGCCGAGCCCTTGAATACGAGGTTGCCTGCCGTGTCACCGCGAGCCGCGTGCACGAGCGCGTAATCCGTGCGAATCGCGCGCTCGAGGACGTAGGTCTTGCCGTCGTACTCGCGGGTTTCCTTTTTCGGCGACGGCAGTTTGACGGTGCCATTCGGCCCGTAGCGCCAGGGCAGACCGCCCTCGGCAACCTGCGTGCCGACGCCCGCCGGCGTAAAAAAGGCCGGAATGCCCATGCCGCCGGCGCGCATGCGCTCGGCGAGCGTCCCCTGCGGCGTGAGCTCCACTTCGATTTCGCCTTCGAGATACTGGCGCTCGAACTCCTTGTTCTCTCCGACGTAGGAACTCGTCAGCCGCGAAATCAGGTGATCGGCGAGCAGCACGCCGAGGCCCCAGCCATCGACGCCGCAGTTGTTCGACACGATCTTGAGGTCGCCTATCTTGCGGTCATGCAGCGCCTGGATGAGAGCCATCGGCATACCGCAGAGACCGAAGCCACCGACGGCGAGCGAAGCGCCTTGCGGGATATCGGTCACGGCCTCGGCGGCCGAGGCGACTCGTTTCGATTTCACGTCAGAGGATTCCCGAGCGACCGGATGTTGCGCGGGATTGTAGCGTGCAGCCGTCGAGGCGTGCGAACCGGCCCCGTCGAGCAGGGCCTTGGGGGCACAGGAATGGGCCACAACCCGATGACTTTCGTCCCCGGTGTCTATAATCAGACGCTGAGCTACCGTTTCACCTCATGATCGAGGGCGGCGCCCGAGCATGTAATGTCGCAACCATTTACACCACAACCGATGAGGCTGAGCGTGCTCACTGCCGCCCTGCAGGAACTCACGCCGCGAGCCAGGCGCGACGCGGATGCGGATCTTGCTGTCGAAGACTGGCTGGTCTTCGCGCGCGAACTTGACTGCCCCTTTATCCAGCTCTCCGCGGCCCTGCATCCGACTGAAAGCGACGTGCCGCCGGAGGCAATGCTCGACCCGGTCGCCAACACGCTCGACCTGCGCGCGCCGTTTGACAAGAAACGCGCGGCACGCGTGCTCGCTTCGATGAAAGCCAGCGGCGTCGGCCTTTCCGATCTCGCCTATTTCGACAACATGCTTGCTGCGGACGCGGGGGCACGCGCCAGGAAATATGAGTTCATGCGCCGGGTCTTCAATGCCGCCGCCCTCCTCGGCGTCGATGCGGTCTGCGGATTTGTCGGCCGCAATCCGAATCTCGCGATGGACGAGAACCTCACGATGTTCGAAGAGGTCTTCGTTCCCCTCCTGAAGGAAGCGAAGGCGCGCGGCCTTACCCTTCGCATCGAGCAGTGCCCGATGCCAGGCTGGAGCCCAGGCGACACCTGGCACAACAATATCGCGTATGCGCCGGGCCCCTGGATTGCGCTGCACCGGATCTGCGAGCGACACGGCGTGGGCGATCAATTCCGCATTCACTACGATCCGTCGCACGCCATCCTCATGGGCCAGGATACGCGTTCGGTCTTCCAGTACCTGAAGGATCAGGGCTATGGCTTCCTGATCGGCGGTTTTCACGTCAAGGGCCAGGTGATCGACTCGCGCGGCGTCGCGGCCTGGGGCTACGGCGGCCAGACGATGGAGCGCGGCGATTGGCCGGGCGGCAGGCTCTCAGAGAACCCCACGGACCACGGCAACGCGTGGAAGAAGCAGACCGTGCTCGCGGAACACGAACTTCCCGGTACGGCGCGTCACGATCCGCTTGCTTACCTGCAGAACCGCAGCGTCGATTGGCTCGATCATCAGCTTGCCGCGCGCGAACTGCTGGGCATCGACCCCACGAAGACGTTCCTCGTCGTCGAACACGAATATCCGAAGGCTCGCGTGCAGGACAAGACGAAGCTCGCTCCGATACTCAAAGGCTCGCTCGCCTTCGTGAAGGCAATCGATGAAGCCGCGGCAGCGATGTACTCGCTGCAGCACGACGTGCTGGCTTCGCAGGACATTCCCGTGCAGGGCTACGGACGCGAGGCGTATCGTTCATGAGCGACGGCTCATGAACAACGGTTCCTGAGAATGGCTGATTCACTCGACAAGCGGCGCTTGCGTGCCGGCATCGTGGGCGGCGGGCGCGGCGCGTTCATCGGCTCCGTGCACCGCATCGCCGCGGAACTCGATGGACAAGCGATCGTCGTCGCGGGCGCAATGTCTTCGGATCCGAAGAATGCCGCCGCAAGCGCAGCCGCCTGGTTCCTCGATCGTTCCTACGACTCCTGTGAAGTGATGGCAAGCGCGGAGAAGGCCCGCGCGGACGGCATCGACTTCGTCATCATCGCGACGCCCAATCACCTCCATTGTGCCGTCGCCAGGGCCTTTCTTGCGGCGGGCATCCACGTCGTCTGCGACAAACCGCTTGCGTTCACCGTCAAGGAGGCCGAAGACCTGGTGAGGCTAGTCGAGCGTAGCGGGAGGCTTTTCGCGCTGACGCACAATTACACGGGTTATCCGGCGGTGCGCGAGGCACGCGAACGCGTACGCAACGGCGAACTCGGCACGATCCGCAAGGTGCAGGTCGAGTACCTGCAGGACTGGCTGATGCAGCCGCTTGAACGGACGGGCAACAAGCAGGCCGAGTGGCGCACGGACCCGGCGCGCGCCGGCCTGAGTGGCTGTGTCGGCGACATCGGCACGCACGCGGAAAGCCTGCTCGAATTCGTTTCGGGGCTGCGCATCGAGTCCCTGTGCGCGGAGCTCACGAGCTTTGTCGACGGCCGCCGGCTCGACGACGACGCGAGCATGCTTTTGCGACTCGAGAACGGAGCCAAGGGCACTCTGCTTTGTTCGCAGGTTGCCTGCGGGGAGGAGAACGACCTTCGCATCCGTGTCTACGGAACGAAGGGCGGGATCGAATGGCATCAGCAGCAGCCGAACACGCTGATCTTCAAGCCCGAGGGCAAGCCGTGGCAGATGCTTCGCACCGGCCAGGGATATCTGTCCGCTGCAGCGAGGTCCGCGACGCGAACACCTGCGGGCCACCCGGAAGGTTATCTGGAAGCGTTCGCCACGCTCTATCGCGAATTCATCACGGATATTCGTCGCGCGGCGCGCGGCGAATCACCCGCCGGCTCGTATCCCGATGTGCATGACGGGCTGCGCGGCGTGCGGTTCATCGAGAAGGCGGTCGAAAGCGCGCGGCGCGGCGCTCAATGGGTCGATCTGCCGGCTTAAGCCCAGTCGGGCTCGTTCTCCGGCTTCCACTTGATGCCGCAGCCCGCGCTTGCACTCTGTTCCTTCGGCAGGGCTTTTCCGGCGAGAACCGCATCAGCCGCTGCGCGCAGGTCCACGCCGGTTACCGGCAAGTCGGTCCTGAGCGGCGGCCGATTGCGATCTGGCCGGCTTGAATCGAATTGGCCGCGATAGACCAACCTGCGCTCGCCGTCGAACAGGAACAGGTCCGGCGTACAGATCGCCCCGTAGTCCAATGCCACACGCTGACTCTCGTCGTAGAGGTAGGGAAAAGTGAAATCGTGGCTGCGCGCGAATTCGGCCATCTCCCGCGGCCCGTCCTCAGGATGCGAGGCGACGTCGTTCGAGGAAATCGCAACAACGGCAAGACCCTTTGCCTGGTATTCGCGCGCGAAATCGGCAAGCCCGCCCGCCATGTGCTTCACGAATGGGCAGTGATTGCAGATGAAGGCGACGAGCACGGGCTTCGAGCCCGCGATCTCGTCCAATGAGTGCGTACGTCCACCGCCGTCGGGCAGCGTGAACTTCGGTGCCCGCGTGCCGAGATCGATCATCCGGGACAATCGCAGCATGATTCGCCGTCCTGAGCCGTTGGCATCGATATTAGAATAGAAATTCCAAATGAGCACGATTGCTGCCCGCATCGAACAGGCTTTCGCCGAGCAGGCCGGCCATTGCCGCCGGATGGGCTCCGAATTCACCGCCCGCCTCTGCGAAGCGATCCCCGCCGCACTCGACCAGAATAACGCCGCCGGCCGGCGCATCCTGGAATGGGTCGGCGACCCGGCGCCGCTCGCCGACAACGTAGCGCTGCGCGTCGCCGGCGCGCTGCATTGCCTCGCACGGAGCGGCCGGGCACCCGAGCTTGCCACCGTGTATCCGCCGAATCCGATTCCACCCGTCGAGCGGCTCTCGGCCGCCATACGCTCGGCATTCGAGTCCGACTCGAAAACCATTGAACACTATCTCGACTCCCCGCCGCAGACCAACGAGGTCGGCCGCTCGGCAGTGTTGCTCGCCGGCTGGCTCGAGGTCGCAGCGCTCACGCAGCTGCCACTCTTTATACGAGGTCGGTTCGAGTGCCGGCCTCAATCTGATCGCGGACCGCTACCGGTATCGCTTTGGCCCGGCGAGCTGGGGCGATCCGTCGGCGCAACCCCTGCTCAGTCCCGAGTGGACCGGACCCGCGCCTGCCGTAGGCGCGCCGTTGACTATCGCCTCCCGCCGCGGCTGCGATCGAAGTCCCGTTGACCTTGGCGCCGACAGCGAATGCGAACGCCTGCTGTCCTATGTCTGGCCCGATCAGGCGGCGCGGCTTGCGCGTCTGGCCGCCGCGATGGCCGAAGCCCGCAAGGACCCACCCCGGCTCGATCGCGCCGATGCGGCTGCGTGGGTCCGCAGCGAACTGCCCGAATCAGCTCCGACCGGCACGACGCGCGTCCTCTTTCATTCCATTGTCTGGCAGTACTTGCCCGGCCCGACGCAACAGGCGATCGCGGCGCACATGGAGCAACTTGGCGCAGCGGCGCGCGGCGACTCACCGCTTGCGTGGCTGCGGTACGAGCTGAGCGGCGTCGAGAGCGGCTGCGAGCTGCGCCTCACGCTCTGGCCTGGTGGCGACGATCGCGTGCTCGCGGCCGCGCACGCGCACGGCAACTGGATCCGCTGGAACAGCTAACGTGCGATGGGCGGCGTCGCGAGCGCGATGCCGAGCGCTTCGTGCACTTTGCCATCCGCCACGCGCGCCGTGAACCAGTTGGGGTACGGGATCGTGGGCTGGGTCGCGGCTTCGAGCTGCGCGAGATCGTCAGCCTCGAGCTTCACGTTCGTCGCACCGAGGTTGTCGTCGAGCTGCTTGATGCTGGACGCGCCGATGAGCAGCGATGACACGGTGGGCCGGGTCAGCAGCCACGCGAGCGAGATCTGCGCGGCCGAAACACCGCGCTTCGCGGCGATTCCCTGCAGGAGGTCAACGAGCTGGTAGCCGCGCTCGCGGTCATACGGCAGGAAGTCGAAGCCGCCGAGGCGATCGCCGCTCTCGCCTTTCGGTTTCGTGCGCGTGTACTTGCCGCTCAGGAACCCTCCGGCGAGTGGACTCCAGACCATGACGCCGACACCCGCATCCGCGCACAACGGCGCGACTTCGTGTTCGAGATCGCGGCCGACGAGCGAGTAATACATCTCGGCTGCCCGGAACTGGCTCCAGCCGCGCGCCCGCTGGATGCCGATGGCCTTGGCGGCCATCCACGCCGGCCAATTGGAAAATCCGACGTAGCGCACCTTGCCCTGGCGCACGAGATCTTCCAGCGCTTCGATCGTTTCCTCGATCGGCGTGATCGGATCGACCTTGTGAACGAGATACACGTCGATGTAATCGGTGCCGAGTCGCGCGAGGCTGCCGTCGCAGGCCGCATGGATGTGGCGGCGCGAGAGGCCGGTCTCGATGAGCGAGGGCCCCATGCGATTGCCGACCTTGGTCGCGATCACGACTTCCTTGCGCTTCGCGCCGATCGCCTTGCCGAGGATTTTCTCGGCCTCGCCGCCGGCGTAGACGTCCGCGCCGTTGAAGAAATTGATGCCGCCGTCGATCGCTCGGGCGACGAGATTGTTGGCGCCCGCCTGATCGACCTTGGAGACCGACGCGAAGGGTCCCGTGGGCACGACGCCGAAGGTCATGCTGCCGAAGGCAAGCCGTGAAACGACGAGGCCGGAATCACCGAGACGGGCGTATTGCATGGACGGATCCTCGAAGCGTTAGGGCACCGTGCGGACGGGTACGGGAATGTTGCAGACGTCGACGTGTCCGGCCGGGACCTTGTAGAAGTCGTCGTGGCGGTTGCGACGCCATTCGATGATCGCACGAAACGACGGCGAATCGGTCCTCATGACCTCCAATTTCAGGCGCTCCGCCTCGGGCAAGTCCGCGGCGAGCCGCACCTCCAGGATCGGCACACGCTCGTCGACCTGCTCGTACATGCCGAGGCCGTCGCCTGTGCCGCGTGGCAGGCTCGACAGCAGGTTCATCCCCTGGAGCACCCGGCCGATGAGTGCGAGATTCCGATCCATGTGACGCGTCGGGCTCCCGTTCACCGCATAGAGCTCGGCACCGGGGCCGGTTTCATCGTCGAGATCCCGTCCGGCTCCGACCATGCCATAGCAGTGCACGAGCCAGGCGGTCTTTGTGGCCGGATCGCGCGCGGCCGGAAAGCCGTCGACGAAGCCGGCCTCGGGCGCGTAGACGTCGCCGTCCGGAAGCTTCGTGAAGTTGATCGCCCCAATCGGCGAAAGCGTGTACTCCGGGGCAAGCTTGCTCGCGATCGGCAGCGGCCGCTTGCCGTCCGCATCGCCCCACTGCGTCACGTAATTGTCCTGCACACGATAGATCGTGAGGCCGTCGAAATAATTCCCGTGCGCGAGCGTACGGATGTTGGCCGCATGCAGCGGCGTGAACTGCGGGGCGAGCTCGATGACGACTCGTCCCGATCCGAGATCCATATACAAGGTATTCGCCGGGTCAGGCCGCCGCCATTCCTCCGGCTTCGATGTCTTCAGGATTTCGGCGAATGAAACGCTCGGCTTGGGCGGCGGCGCCGGATTGACCGCATTCGTCGCCGCTCCCGCGACTGCAGCCAGCAGCAGCAGCGCCGGGAGTCCCTGTAATCCGCTTCGAAGCAGGTGGCGCATGTAATCTTTTCCTGTTGCGACCGCGGAACGCGGAGTATAGGTTGAGTCCCCCTTCACGAGGAGCCTCCCATGGCCGACCCGGTCGCGATCACGGGCACCTACGCCGTCGACACCATGCACACGATTCCGATGTTCGAGATCCGCCATCTCGGCCTCTCGCACTACGTCGCGCGCTTCAAGAAGGTGAGCGGCACGGTCATCCTCGACGCCGAAAAGAAGACCGGCTCGGCCGAGATCATCATCGACGCCGCCTCCGTGTCGACCGAGCTCGCGGAGTTCGACGGGCACCTGAAGGGCAAGGACTACCTCGACGTCGAGCAGTATCCGACCATCACTTTCAAGGCCGGCAAGTTCAAGTTCGACGGCGACAAGGTCGTCGAGATCGCCGGCGATCTCACGATGCACGGCGTCACGAAGCCCGTGACCTTCAAGGTGAGCGGGTTCGTCTGCATCCCGCATCATTTCCGCAAGGTGCCCGCGTGCGGTGCCGATGCCAGCGCCACGATCAAGCGCACCGACTGGGGCGTCGTCGGACCCTACCCGCCGCCGCTGGTGGCAGAGGAAATGAAACTCCGGATCCTGATCGAAGGCTACAAGACCGCCTGATGGAGGCCCGATGAACACGAAGTTCCGCCCCTGCGCCGCTGCCGCCGCCCTTACCGTGATGAGTATTGCGGTCGAGGCCGCACCCGTCACCTACACGATCGACGCCGATCACTCGAAGCCGGTCTTCGAGATCAGGCACATGGGCCTGTCGACCTACCGCGGCCGCTTCGACACGATCAGCGGCAGCGTCACGCTCGACACGGCGGCGAAAAAAGGCAGCGCGGATGTCGCGATCGCCGTGGCATCCGTTTCAACCGGTGTGGCGAAACTCGATGAGCACTTGAAGACGGCCGACTTCTTCGACGCGTCGACCTACCCCACGATCACGTTCAAGTCCACGGACTTCAAGTTCAAAGGCGACCAACTCGTGTCGATCTCCGGCGATCTCGGCATGCATGGCGTGTCGAAGCCCGTGACGCTCACGGTCGATCACTTCGCTTGCCGCGAGCACCCGTTCTACAAGGTGCCGGCCTGCGGCGGCGACGCGCACACGGTGATCAAGCGCCTCGATTGGGGCGGTATCGGCCAGAAGTATCCGGCGGACATCCTTGGCGCCGACGTGACCCTGCGCATCCCGATCGAAGCGCGGGCCCCGAAGCCGTAACGTTCAGCGCTTCGGGTCGAACTGCTTGCGGAAGCCCGCCCAGACCTGGTCGTAGTCGGGCTGGCGATGCGCCGCGGCCATTGCCTGCGCCGTCGGAATGATCGGCCAGCGCGACTCGAACATGAAGGCGAGCGTGTCCACGATCTTGTGCGGTTCGAGCTTCGCCGTGCTCGCCTTCTCGTAACTCGTGCGATCCGGGCCGTGCGCGCTCATCGAATTGTGCAGGCTCACGCCGCCCGGTGTGAAGCCGGCATCCTTGGCATCGTAGCGCCCTTGCACGAGGCCCATGAACTCGCTCATGACATTGCGGTGGAACCACGGCGGACGGAACGTGTCGTCCGCCACCATCCAGCGCGGCGGAAAGATCACGAAGTCGACGTTCGCCAGCCCCGCGATCTCCGACGGCGACGTCAGCACCGTGAAGATCGAAGGATCCGGATGATCGAAGCTCACGGTGTTGATCACCATGAATTTCGCGAGATCGTACTTGTACGGCGCAAAGTTGCCGTGCCAGGCGACGACGTCGAGGGGTGAATGCGGATATTCGGCCCGCCAGAGGTGCCCGCCGAACTTCTCGACCACCTCGACGGGGCCGTCGCGATCTTCGTAGGCCGCAACCGGCGCCAGGAAATCCCTCGCGTTCGCGAGCCCGTTCGAACCGATGGGGCCGAGTTCCGGCAACGTCAATGCGGCGCCATAGTTTTCGCAGACGTAGCCGCGCGCCGTCTTGCCGGCGAGTTCCACGCGAAACCTCATGCCACGGCCGATGACTGCGATCTCACCCGGCGCGACATTCAGTTGGCCGAACTCCGTCACGAACTCGAGCGCGCCGCTCTCGGGAACGATCAGCAGTTCGCCGTCCGCGTCGAAGAACACGCGATCGGTCATCGAGCGATTGGCGGCATAGAGGTGCAGCGCCGCGCCCGACTGCATTCGCAGGTTTCCGTTGCCGCCCATGGTGTACAGGCCGTCGACGAAATCCGTCGGGCGTTCGGGCAGCGGCAGCGGATTCCATCGCAGGCGGTTCGGCGACAGCTCGGTTTCGCGAAACGGGGCGCTGCGAATCGTTGCGTGCTCGATGCGTTCGAAGGCTCCGTGCATCGCGGACGGCCGGATGCGATAGAGCCAGCTGCGCCGGTTCGAGCGCCGCGGCATCGTGAACGCGGTGCCGCTCAACTGCTCGGCGTACAGGCCGAGCGGCGCCCGTTGCGGAGAATTGCGGCCGACCGGCAAAGCGCCGGCGACGGCCTCCGTCGCGTGCTCGTTGCCGAATCCCGAAAGGTAGGAAAGTCCGGAAGCGCCTGGCATCGCGAGATGATCAGCGATTGACCGCCCGCGCGCAATTCACGCTAGCGCTGAGCGGCGGCCCACCCGACAAATGCGTCTTCGCTCGCCTGGTAGACCGCGGCGGGCATGCCTCGCGGCCTGAGCTGCGACCAGGATCGCAGGGTCGACTGGCCGACACAGACAATGCGTTCGAGCACCGGGCCCGTGGCGATCGCGTGACGCGTGCCCAGGAAATTCCGGCAGGCGGAGGGACTGAAGAATACCGCGGAGGCCCGCTTGCCGTGCCAGCGCTGCAATTCCCCGGCCAGCGCGTCGGGACTTCGGGTTTCGTAGGCGACAATGCGCTGCAGTTCCGTTGTCGACCGCAGCACCGCTGCAGCCTGTTCCTGCTCGGGCTCGACCAGTCCCGCTGCACTGGTGAGCCAGATGACGACCGCGCCGCGCGTGGTCCGGCTGGTCACCACCGCTTCCGCAAGTCCGCTTGCCCCGCCGGTCCCGGTAATCGAAACGGGGATGCCCGCACTCTCGACGACCTGGGCGGTTGTCGGTGACAACGCAGCGACCAGTCCGTGGTCCTTGAGCTTCGGCCAGTAATCGATCAGCCGCCGCGCACCGAACGGGCTGGTCACCATGAAAACCGTCGTGCGCCCCGCCCAGGCCCCGAGATCCGGTACCCATTCGATCGGGCGACGCTCGATGCAAGGCAGGGCAGCCGCGGCAAGGCCTGCCCGCTCGAGACGCTCGACCAGCGGGGTCGCCTCATCGAATGCACGGGTTACGAGCCAGGGCGTCATGGGGCCAACAAGGAATCACGTCCAGCCGGACCGACGCCGTGAAGCGTGACCGGTTTCTCCAAGCCAATCCGGGGGATATGACATTCCCATGACGTGCGAATGCGGCCGATGGGCATGATTCTGAACGATGCATCTCACCCCCCGTCAACGGATCCTGGCGGCCCTCGACGGCAAGGCCGTCGACCGTCCACCCCTCTGGCTCATGCGCCAGGCGGGGCGGTACCTGCCCGGCTACCGCGCGGTGCGCGCCGAGCATTCGTTCTGGACCGTCTGCAAGACGCCCGAGCTTTCCACGCAGGTCGCGCTCGAGCCGCTTGCCCTCTTTCCGCTCGATGCGGCCATCGTTTTCAGCGACATCCTGACGATCCCGGATGCTCTCGGGCTCGAGGTCACCTTTGGACCCGGAGAAGGTCCCCGGATCGGCAAGCGCCTGCGCACGCAAGCGGATCTCGCCGCATGGAACACGGCCGGCCTTGCGGGGCGCCTCGCATTTGTCGCCGCGGCGGTCAAGCACCTGCGGGCGGCCATCGGGCCGCATCGGGGCCTCTTCGGCTTTGCCGGCGGGCCCTGGACGCTTTTCTCCTACATCGTGGAAGGCCAGGGAAGCGACGATTTCCGGGCAGCGCGCACGTTGATGCATGCCGATCCGGACCTCACCCGCGCCGCGCTGACGGCGATCGCGGATGCCGTGGCCGAGTTGCTCGAAGAGCAGTGCAAGGCCGGGGCGGACGTCGTGCAGCTCTTCGATACCTGGGGAGGCTTGCTGACGGTCGAGGAATACCAGGCGTTCGCATTGCCCGCCGTGCGCCGGATTACTTCGCGCTTGCGCGCGAGCGGCTACCGGAGCCTCCTCTTCGTGCGCGGCGGCCATCACCTGCTGCCCGTCCTCAAGGATGCAGGCGTTGACGGGCTGTCGCTCGACTGGCGGACTTCGTGGACCGATGCGCGCGCGCTGATGCCCTCGATGGTGCTGCAAGGGAACATCGATCCGATCCTCCTTCTTTCCAAGCCCGACATCGTCCGCGGCGCGACGCGCGCGCTCCTCGACGACATGCGACGGACCTCGGATTTCAAGCGCTGCATCGTGAACCTCGGTCACGGCATCGTGCCGGAAACGCCGGTCGACGCCGTGCGCGCCTTGTGCGACACGGTGACCGGGGCCGCCTGAACGTGAACGGCGTGCCGCTAACCGTCGTCGGAGCTTCCTATCGCGAAGCGCCCACGTCATTGCGGGCCCGTCTCGCCGCCGCCGTGCGCGAAACGCGCGTGCTCGAGCAGTTGCGGGCCTACGAGGCCGCGCAGGCGTACGTGACGCTATCGACCTGTTCGCGGGTCGAGTGGATCATCTCGACGGCTACGCCCCAGTGGGCGCGCGATCTGTTCGCCGCCGCGCTCGGCAAGCTCGGCCTGCCGGCTCAGCGCATGCACGTGCGCACCGGCGCCGCGGCCCTGCAGTACATCGTCGATGTGACGCTCGGCCTCGATTCGGTATCGGAAGGCGAGCCAGCGGTGGCGCGCCAGGTCATCAAGGCGTTTCAGGCCGGCCATGCTGCCGGCACCACCGATGCCAACCTGCGGCACCTGTGGAAGCGGCTCGAGGTCGCCGTCCATGAGCGTCGACTCGCGCTTCCCGAGCTGGGCGCACGCGGCATCCAGAGCCTCGTCATCGATCGCATCCGCGCAGACGCCGCAACCGCGTCGAACGTCGTCATCTGGGGCCAGGGTGAAATTGGCCGCGCGGTCTCGCGCGCCTGCGAACGGGCCGAGCTCTCCGGTCTCTCCTTTACCCGCGCGAGCGCACAGGACTTTGCCTGCGCGGTACTCGCGGCGGATGTGGTCATCGTCTGCACGGGGGCGGATGAACCCTATCTCGCGCTGCCGCCGGGCAAGCGCAACCAGCTCTGCATCGACATCGGCTCGCCGCCGCAGATTTCATCGGCCCCGGGCTGGCGCTGGCTGACGCTCGATGAACTTCTCGGAGCCGCGGGCGATCCGATGGCGCCCGACGAGCGGGCCGCGCTCGAGAGGATCGCCGCGCAGTGTTGCGAACGCGTGCAGCATCAGCTCCAGCGCAAGGCGACGATCGTCGCCTACAAGGACATGGTGGAGATCCGGCTGTCGTTCTTCGAGAAGGTGCTGCCGGAACTGCTCTCCGGCCTGCCGCGGCAGCGTTCGCTTGCGATTCGCAAGGCCGTCGCGCGCTTCGCGCACGACCTGATGGTCGCAACCGAATCACCGCCCGAGAATTCGGCATGAAAACGCTCATCGGCGGCACGCGCGGCAGCGCGCTCGCGCTCTGGCAGACCGAGCACACGGTCGCGACGCTGCGCGCGCAGGCGGCGCGGACCGGAACGTCGATCGACCTTGCCGTGCGCATCATCACGACGCGCGGTGACACCGATCAGTCGCCGGTGCTGGCGGGCAAGCTCGGCAAGGGCTTTTTCACCCTCGAACTCGAGGCGGCGCTGCGTTCCGGTGAGATCGATTTCGCCGTGCATTCGCTCAAGGACCTGCCGACGGAGTCCCCGCCCGACCTCGCGATCGCCGCGGTCCTGCCGCGAGGCCCGATGCACGATCTTCTGCTGGTCGCGCCCGACGCCGTCGCCGACGGCTCCGGTCGCGAGCTGCCGCTCGTGGCCGGCGCGAAGGTGGGATCTTCATCGCTGCGCCGGAGCGCGTTGCTGAAGCGCTACTCGCCGCGTTCGGTGGCGACGCCTTTGCGGGGCAATGTGCCAACGCGACTCACCAAGCTCGCACAGGGCCACTACCAGGCGATCGTGCTCGCCGCCGCCGGCGTCGAGCGGCTTGGCCTCGACCTCGAGAAGCTGCGCGCCTTCGACCTCAATCCCCGTGTGTGGATTCCGGCGCCCGGCCAGGGCGCCGTCGCCGTGCAGTGCCGGGCCGGCGACGCGATCGTTCGCGGCGTTTTCAGCGCCGTCTCGCACGCGCCCACGGCGGACGCGACTGCAATCGAGCGCCTATACTTGCACGGGCTCGAAGGCGGCTGCACGACGCCCTTCGGCTGTGCGGTCGACGGCCCGGACCTCTGCCTCGGTCTCGACGTGCATGGCGGCTGGCGGCGCTCGATCGCGCCGCTCGCGGGGGCGGATCGCCCGCGCCTGCTTGCGAATCTGCAGGCCCCGGAATATCGGGAACCGCCGGGCGATGAGTGGCTTTACCGCGAGCACCGATCTTCGGAGATGCCAGTTGCCTGACCCGCGCTCATGGCTCAAGAACAACTTCGACGTGGTTGCGTTCGCAGCCGCGCTGCTCGTCTCGGGTGCGCTCATGGGCTGGTGGGCGATCCTCACTCGCTACAATATTCTCGAGATGCATCGCCTGGTCGAGGCGCAGCTCATCGGCACGCTGAGCGATCCGGCGGCCCTGGCGGTGCAGCTCGAGGCCGTCCGCCATCACACCGACCGGCAGCTCTTCATGATCGCGGGCGAATCGACACTCGCGGCGCTGCTGCTCGTGACTTTCGCCTGCGTGCTGTTCGCCGTCGCGCGCCGGCGGCGGGCCGCGACGCTTCGCATGCAGCGCCTGCTGCAGTTCACGACGCACGAGCTCAAGACTCCGATCGCGGGCGTGCGGGCGCTCCTGCAAAGCCTCGAGATCGAGAGCGTCCCCGCGGAACATCGGCGGCGCCTCCTTGCCCAGGGCATCAACGAGTGCAACCGCCTCGAGCATCTGGCGGAGACGATTCTCACGTATCAGCGCGCCGTTGCCCGTCCGCGCCTCTCGCTCGGCGTGCTGGGCGCCGATGAGCTGGTGGCACATATCCTCGAGCATCGGCGGGCCACGCTCGGCGCCGAGACAGTCGACTGGCAACCGGGCCCCTCGCCCAGCGTGCATGTCGATGCCGATGCCTTCCGCGTCATCCTCGAGAACCTGCTCGACAATGCCAAAAAGTACGGCGGCGAGAGCGTCTCGCTGACCTCGGAGATCGCCGGCGACAGGTGGCAGCTGTCGGTCGCAGACCGCGGAATCGGTTTCGATCCGAAGGAAGCGGACGATCTGTTCGATCCCTTCTCGCGCCACGTCAAGAGCGGCGTCACGACCCATGGCAGTGGCCTCGGTCTTTATCTCTCGCGGCAGCTTGCCCGCGACATGCGAGGCGAGCTCTGGGCGACGAGCGAAGGTCCGGGCCGCGGCAGCCGCTTTGTGCTCGAGGTCTCGATCGCGGGCGACGCCCCCGGCGACAAGCGGGAGACGCTCGCGCGTGCCTGAGCGGATCCACGTGGTCGAGGACGAGCCGCTGGTGCGCGATCTCATCGTGCTCAACCTCGAACACGAGAACTACATCGTCACCTCCTCCGGCACCTTCGACGACGGTCAGCGCGCGCTCATGGCCGAGCCGCCCGCGCTCGCGATCGTCGACGTGATGCTGCCGGGAGGCGACGGCTTTACGCTGACGCGCACCGTCCGCGACCGCGGGCTGCGCTGCCCGATCCTGATGCTCACGGCGCGTGCCGAGAGTTCCTCGAAAGTCCGCGGCCTTGATTGCGGCGCCGACGATTACCTCACGAAGCCTTTCGACGTCGCCGAACTCCTCGCCCGCGTCCGTGCGCTCCTCCGGCGCGCTCATGGCGACCTGCCGCCACCCGTGCGCTTCGATTTCGGCGCGTACTGGGTACGCTTCGATACCGGGCGCGCGTTGACCAATGAAGGGGAGCTGTCGCTCACCGACAAGGAACTGAAGCTCCTCGAGCTTTTCGTGAAGCACCGCGACCGCGTGTTGACCCGCATCGACATCCTCGAAGAGGTCTGGGGCATGGACGTCTTCCCGACGGACCGCACGGTCGACAACTTCGTCCTGCGCCTGCGCAAGCTCTTCGAAGCCGATCCCGCGAGTCCCGCGTACTTCGTCACGGCACGGGGCCGCGGCTATCTCTTCAAGGCGAACTGATGAGCCGCGGCAGGACGGCCGTGCTGCTCCTCAATGTCGGTTCGCCGGATGCGCCGACACCGTCCGCGTTGCGCCGCTACCTGCGGACCTTCCTCGACGATCCGCGGGTCGTCGACCTGCCGGCGGTGGTGCGCAAGATTCTCGTGCATCTCATCATCGTGCCGACGCGCGCTCCGAAAAGCGCGAAGCTCTATCAGCGCATCTGGACGAACCAGGGCTCGCCGCTCATCGTGCATACGCGGGCCCAGGCCGCTGGCCTCGAGAGCCGCCTTGACGGCGTCCGCGTCGCCCATGCGATGCGCAACGGCACTCCGGCGATCGCCGAGGTCGTCGAGCGGCTGCTTGCGGATTGCGTCACGGACCTCGTGGTGCTGCCGCTTTTTCCCCAGTACGCCTCGGCGAGCGCGGGCACGGCGGTCGACGAGCTGTACCGCGTGCTGCGGCAGTACCCCTACCTGCCGTCCGTGAGGGTCGTCGGACCCTTCTTCGACCACGCGGGGTACCTCGACTGCGTGGCCGACGATATCCGCAGGACGCTGGCTGCGTGCCGCGCGGACCATCTGCTTTTCAGCTATCACGGCTTGCCGGTGCGACAGCTGCATACCGCGGCCCGAACGTCGGGCGGCGAGTGCCGCCTCGGCAACTGCTGCGACACCGTGCATCCCGGCAATCACGCCTGCTATCGCGCACAGTGCCTTGCCACGAGCCGTGCGCTCGCCGCTCGGGTGCCCGAAGTCCGGTCCTCCACGGCATTCCAGAGCCGGCTGAAAGGTGCCGAGTGGATGCAGCCCTACACCGATGCGACGGCGATCGATCTTGCGCGCCAGGGCGTACGGCGGCTTGCCGTCGTCTGCCCGTCGTTCGTGTCCGACTGCCTCGAAACGGTGTCCGAGATCGGCATCGAGCTGCGCGACGAGTTCATCCAGGCCGGCGGCGAGGAGCTGGCGCTCGTGCCCTGTCCAAACGACGATCCGGCGTGGCTTGCAGTGCTTGCGGACCTCGCGCGACGGGAGATGCCGGCATGAGTTCCGCCGATACGGCCAGCGTGCGGGACTATCTCACGGGCTTGCAGGCCCGCATCTGCCGCGCGCTCGAAATCGAGGACGGCGAGGCCCGCTTCATGGACGACGCCTGGTCGCGTCCGGAGAGCAGTGCCGGGCTCTGGGGCGACGGTCTCACCTCCGTGCTCGAAGGCGGGGTGATCTTCGAACGCGCCGGCGTCGCGCTGTCCGATGTGCGGGGCAAGTCGCTGCCGGCGGCGGCGACGGTCCGTCACCCCGAACTCGCGGGCCTCGAATTTCGCGCGCTCGGCGTCTCGCTCGTCGTGCACCCGCTCAATCCCTACGTGCCGACGACGCACCTGAACGTGCGTTACCTGAGCGCTGGCAACACCTGGTGGTTCGGCGGCGGCTTCGATCTCACGCCCTTTCTGCCGTTCGAGTCGGACGCGGTCCACTGGCACCGCGTCGCGCAAGCGGCCTGCGCGCCGTTCGGGGACGAGTACTACCCGGCCTTGCGCAAGGCCTGCGACGACTATTTCTTCCTCAAGCATCGCAACGAAGCCCGCGGTATCGGCGGCCTCTTCTTCGACGACTTCAATGAGGCCCTGCCGAAGCTCGGCCGCGCCTGGGACGATTGCTTCGCCTTGCAGCGGAGCGTGGGCGATCGCTTTCTCGAGGCCTACCTGCCGATCGTGTCGCGGCGCCGCGCTGAAGCTCATGGCGAGCGCGAGCGCCGCTACCAGCTGTACCGGCGCGGCCGCTACGTCGAATTCAACCTGGTGCACGATCGCGGCACGATTTTCGGCCTGCAGTCGGGCGGCCGCATCGACGCCATCCTCATGTCGATGCCGCCCGCCGTCGGCTGGTCGTATCGTTCCCCGGACGCCGAGTACGACGCGCGGCTGCTACCCTTTCTCACGACTCGCCGGGGCTTTCCCTGGGCGGCCGCGGGCCCGCAAGACCCTTTGAGATAGCTGGTATTTCGGCGCGCTGGCCTAAGATGCGCCGCTCAGTTCCCTATTGGTCGATTCGCCCGGAAGCCTACTTGGTAGATTCCGCGCCAGACCCATTTCAAGAGCAAGAGGTGAGAAGTCATGAGTCGGCAAAGCCTGGAAGATCTGCTGCGCACCGCCGGCAGTCCGGTGTCGATGCTTCGCAATTCGCAGCTTGGGGCGTACGTCTATCCGGTGGTACCGAGCGAGTTCTCGAACTGGCGCGACGAGCAGCGCGCGTGGCGCGAGTCCGCCGTACTCTTCGACCAGTCGCATCACATGGCGGAATTCACCGTCAAGGGACCCGATGCGCTGAAGCTGATGTCGTACACGACGATCAACACCTTCTCGAACTTCGCGCCGAACAAGGCGAAGCAGATGGTCCCGGTCAGCTACGACGGCCACGTGATCGGCGACGGCATCCTTTTCTACCTCGACAAGGACGAGCTCCTGTTCGTCGGCCGCGCGCCGAGCGTGAACTGGCTGCAATTCCACGCCGAGACCGGCGGCTTCAAGGTCGACGTCATCCGCGACGACCGCTCGCCGTCGCATCCGCGCGGCAAGGCCGTGTTCCGCCGGCACTATCGTTTCCAGGTGCAGGGCCCGAATGCCGCGAAGGTGCTCGAGAAGGTGAACGGTGGGCCGATTCCGGACGTCAAGTTCTTTACCCTGGATGCGATCCAGGTGAAGGGAAAGAAAGTGCGGTGCCTGCGCCACGGCATGGCGGGCGCTCCGGGCCTCGAGATCTGGGGCCCGTACGAAGAAGGCGATGAGATCCGCGACGCGATTCTCGAGGCTGGCCGCGAGTTCGGCCTGACGCCCGTCGGCTCGCGCGCGTATGCGAGCAACACGCTCGAGTCCGGCTGGATCCCCTCGCCCCTGCCCGCGGTGTACACCGGCGAGAAGATGAAGAAGTATCGCGAGTGGCTGCCGGCCGCCGGCTACGAAGGCACCGGCTCGATCGGCGGCAGCTTCGTCTCGCAGAACATCGAGGACTACTACCTCACGCCGTACGAACTCGGTTACGGCCCGTTCGTGAAGTTCGATCACGACTTCATCGGCCGCGACGCGCTCGAGAAGATGGTCAAGGACAAGCGCCCGCAACGAAAAAAGGTCACCTTCGCCTGGAATGCGGACGACATGGCGAAGATCTACGCCTCGCTCTTCATGCCGGGCACCGACCTCTACAAGTTCTTCGACATCCCGATCGCGAACTACGCGTCCTCGTCCTACGACAAGGTGAGCGTCAGCGGCAAGACGGTTGGCTTCTCGATGTTCGGCGGCTACAGCTTCAACGAGCGCACGGCGCTTTCGCTCGGCGTGGTGGACGAGAACATCAACGTGGGCGACGTGCTCACGCTCAGCTGGGGCGAAGAGAACGGCGGCACGAAGAAGACGACGGTTGAGCGCCACAAGCAGCTCGACGTGCGCGTCAAGGTCGCACCGGTTCCGTACGCGCGCGATGCGCGCGAGGCCTACCACCAGGGCTGGCGCACGAAGACCTGAGCGGATTGTACGATTGGGAATCGGGGGGCTGGCCGCCCGCTAGTCGAGCGGCCAGCTCTCGAGCGTCTTCACGACGTGCGCGAGGAACGTGTTCGCCTGGTAGCCGTCGAGCGCGCGGTGATCGATGGTGAGCGTGAGATAGCACATCGAGCGCACCCGGAAAATCTCCTCGCCATCCACCTCGTCGGCGATCACCCGCCGCTCGAGCTTGCCGACGCCGAGGATCGCGACCTGCGGCTGGTTGATCACGATCGGCGCCGCAAGGATGCTGCCGCTGACACCGTGATTCGAGATCGTGAACGTGCCGGCGCGGACATCTTCGGGCTTCAGCCGGTTTTCCCGCGCTGCCGCCACGAGTTCACCGAGGCGGCGCGCCGTCTGCCGGAGATCCAGCGTGTCGGCGCGATGGATCACGGGCACGATGAGGCCTTCGCTGCCGAGCGCCGTCCCCACGCCGACGTTGCAGTCCCCATGGATCTGGAGGAAATCGGCGTGGAAGCTCGCGTTCACCTCCGGGTTTGCCGCGAGCGCTTGTGCCGAGGCCGCGACGAAATAAGCCGTGAGCGTGAGCTTGATGCCGTCGCGGGCGAATGCTTCCTGGTGCCGCTCGCGATGCTTGAGGACCCGTCCCATGTCGACCTGGAAGATCGTGCTGACGTGCGGCGCCGTCGCCATGCTCTCGACCATGTGGGCGGCGATGCGCTTGCGCATCGCGCTGTGGGGCACCTTGCGACCCGTCAGCTTCGTGGGCGTCGGCCGGGCCGCGGGCCTGGCCGCCGTGACCGCGGCTCCGCTCTCGAGGAATCGCGTGATGTCCTGCGCAGTCAGCCTCCCATCCTTGCCGGAGGATGGAATCGCGTCCGGGTCAAGCGCGTTCTCGGCCAGCAGCCGGCGCACGGCCGGGCTCTGCAGCTGACTGCGTGACTGATCGGATGGCGCCGTGGCCGGCGCTGCGCTTGCGGTCTTTGCCGTGGCAGGCCCCGTTGCCGCCGCCGCGCCCGCCCCTTTGCGGAGCCTCGCGAGGATGGCGCCCGGTTGCACGGCATCGCGCTCGTTCTTGAGGATTTCCACGAGCTCGCCGGTCTCGGGTGCCGGCACTTCGACGGTGACCTTGTCGGTTTCGAGCTCGAGGAGTGGCTGGTGCTGGCCGACCTGGTCTCCGACCTTGAAACACCAGCGCAGCACCGTGGCTTCGGTGCCTTCGCTGTTCTCCGGGACCACGACGTCGACGATTTCCAAGATCTAGAGCTCCGCGAGAGCCCTGATCGTAGCAGCGATCTGCCCAACGGTGGGAACGGCCGCGGCAAAGAGGCTCAGGCTATGGGGACTTGGAATATCCGGCATGGCGAGCCGCTCGATCGGCGCATCGAGGTCGAAGAAAGCTTCCTTCGCGAGCACGGCGGCGATCTCCGCGCCGAAACCAGCGGTGAGGTTGTCTTCGTGCACGATGAGGCAGCGGCGCGTCCGGCGGACGGACCCGAGCACCGCCGCGCGATCCCAGGGCGAAAGCGTGCGCAGGTCGATGAGTTCGGCGGCAACGCCGCTCGCTTCGATCGCGCCGTCGCAGCGCTCGGTCATCGCGCCCCAGCTGATGACCGTCAGGGCATCGCCCTTGCGAACGAGGCGCGCCTTGCCGAACGGCAGCACGTAGTCATCGCCCGGATACGGCCGGCGCGACCAGGCCGCATCGAGGAGCGAGCGGTGCTCGAAGAAAATCGTCGGATCATTGCCGCGCAGCGCAGCGCGCAGGAGGCCGACAGCGTCTTCGGCGTTCGAGGGCATCGCCACCCGCCAGCCGACCGCATGCAGGAATTCGGCCTCGTTGCACTGGCTGTGCCAGGGGTCGCCACACCTCGGTCCGAAGCCGCCTGGCATACGCACCACGATGGGCGCCGCGAACCGGTTGCAGGTTCGCCAGCGCAGGCTGCCGCAGTCGTGCAGCTGCTCGGCCGCCGGCTCGGCGTACTTGCGGAACTGGATTTCGGGAACCGGCGTGAGGCCCGCAAGGCTCATGCCGACGGCGCGGCCGATGATGCCCTCCTCGGAAAGGCTCGTATCGAAGACGCGCTCGCGGCCGAATTTCTCCTGCATGCCGAGCGTCGCGCCGTGCACGCCGCCCTTCGGCCCGACGTCCTCGCCGAAGATCACCAGGCGCGGATTCGCCACGAGCTCGACTTCGAGCGTGCGGCGAATGGCGGTGATCATGTTGATGCGCGTCGGCTCCGGGCGCGGCTCGATCGAGCCCGCCGGAAGTTCGAGCCCGTCGGCTGCCGCCCCGCCCTGCTGCTGCAAGAGCACTTTGCCGCTCGCATCGGTTTCGCTGAAGGCGAAGCGGGTGACGCTCGCGCCATCCGGTTGCGGCCGCGCCATGGCTCGCTCGACCGCGGCTTCGGCATCGCGCTCGCCGGCTGCGGCGATGCTGTTCCACTCGGCTTGGGACATCGTGCCGGGTACCAGGTGGGCATTGAGCCGCAGGATCGGATCGCGTTCCTTCTCGCGGCTCACGACGTCGGCCGGCTTGTAAGCCTGCGTATCCTGCGCCGAATGGCCGCTCAAGCGCGGCATCGTCAGGCGCAGGAAGACCGGGCCCTTGTGCTCGCGCGTCAGGGCGACGGCCTGCGCCGTGAGCTCCGCCGCCTGCACCGGATCCGTGCCGTCGCCGTCGAGCACCGTGAGGTGACGAAACGCCGCGAGATTCGCGGCGATATTGCCACCGGGCGTCTGCAGGTCCGTGCGCACGGAAATGCCGTAGCCGTTGTCCTCGATGAAGAACAGCATCGGCAGGCGCAGCGTCGTCGCCTGATTGAGGGCCGACCAGAAACCGTTCGCCGCGGTCGAGCCGTCGCCGCCGTGCACGACGGCAATGCTGCGCGTGTAGCTGGCATCGCCGAGCTGCGATTTGCGGTAGCGGATGGCCTGCGCCCAGCCCGCGACCGGCGTGTACTGCGTGCCGACGCCGCCGGCCGTCGGGATCAGCGTCGGCTTGCCGCGGCCCGGCATGTTGAACAGCACTCCGATGTCGCGACCGCCGCTCGGCGAGCCGACGCGTGCAAGAGTCGCGGCCGAGGCGTCCTCGACATCGAGACCGACCGTGAGTGCGAGCGGACGGCCACGGTAGTACGCCGCGATACCGTCGTGCGGATCGTTGAGGTGCAGGCCGAGGAGGATCTGCGAAAGCTCATGGCCCCGCGAGCAGAACTGGTACAGCACCTTGCGCTCGGGCACGAGCTTGCCCTCCTCGATGGCGTCGAGGCTGCGGCAGACGTGCATCAGGTAGGCGACGCGCTTCCAGTCGGGGGCGGGTTGCTGGGCGGAAGCGGGACGCCGGCGGCCGGATTCCGGCCGTAGCTCAGTAATGCGATCGGACATGGCGCCGTCCTCGCTGCAAGGAGCCGGTATTGTAGATGCTTAACAAGAGCAATATCTTCTCAATTAATTGCACTAATCTGTGGATATAAGCAATATTATTGCTGCTCTTTAGGCATTGAAGGCAACTAAGTCATGGCGACCGAAAAACGCGCCCTCGACCGGCTCGACCGCAAGATCCTCGGCGAACTGCAGAACGACGCCCGCATCTCCAACCAGGAACTCGCCAAGCGCGTGGGCCTGTCGACCGCGCCGTGCTGGCGCCGCCTGCGGCGTCTCGAGGACGAGGGGCTCATCCGCAGCTACGCGACGCTCCTCAACGGTCCCGCGGTCGGGTGGCCGATCGTGGCCTATGCGTTCGTATCGCTCGAGAATCATCACGCCGAGAGCGTCACGCAATTCGCGAGGCTCATCAACGAACGTCCCGAAGTGCTGGAGTGTCACACGGTGAGCGGCAACAACGACTATCTCGTCCGGGTCGTCGCACGCAGCATGGAAAGCTACGAGCAGTTCCTCACCGCCCATCTGCTGCAGATCCCCGCCGTGCGATCCGTCCATACGAGCTTCGTGCTGACGACGAAGAAGTACACGACCCGGCTACCGGTCGAAGCCGCGTAGCACCAGCAGGCACACGACGAGCGCCGCGAGCGTGAGCAGACCGGCAGCAAGGAACGGAGCGCCGGGGAAATGGATGGGCGCACCGACCCTGGTGTAGTAGCGGAAGAGCTGCGTCATCAGGACCGGCGCCCCGATTGCCGTGAGGCTCTGCATGCTGCCGAGCGCGCCCTGCAGTTCCCCCTGCGCATTCGCTGGAATGGCGCGCGACATGATGCTGCGGATCGCCGGGTTCGCGATCGTTCCGAAGGCGAACGGCACGATGGCGGCGTAAACCACCCAGCCCGCGGGTGCGAACGCCAGCAGGATGAATGCGATCACGTAGAGCGAGAATCCCGCGTACGCGGTGCGCCGCTCGCCGAGGCGGGCGATGATCGGCCCGATCATGAGCATCTGCACCAGCGCAAAGCTCGCGCCGATCACAGCCATCGACCAGCCGATGTCACCGCTCGTCCACTGGAACTTTTCCATCGTGTAGAAGTTCCAGGTGGCCGGGTTCGCGTCGTGTGCGATCTGGTAGAAAAAGAGCGCGCCCATCAGGCCGATCACTATCGGATAGCGGCTCATCTGGCGGATGCTGCCGACGGGATTCGCCCGCGCGAGCGAAAACGGCCGGCGGTCGGATTCCTTGAGTGACTCCGGCAGCACGAAATAGCCGTACAGCACGTTTGCGAGCGCGAGGCTTGCGGCCGCAAAGAACGGCACGCGAGGCCCGATCTCGCCGAGCACGCCGCCAAGCGCCGGCCCGACGATGAAGCCAACGCCCCAGGCCGCGCCCACCAGACCGAATCGTTTCGCCCGGTCGTCCGGCGGCGTGACGTCCGTGATATAGGCGTTCGCCGTGGCATAGGTCGCACCACAGACACCGGCAATGGCGCGACCGACGAATAGCCACGTCAGGTCCGGCGCGAAACCCATCACGGCGTAGTCGATGCCGAAGCCGGCCAGCGACAACAGGAGCACCGGCCGGCGGCCGAATCGATCGCTGAGATTGCCGAGCACGGGCGCGGCGAAGAACTGCATGAGCGCGAATACGAACATGAGTCCGCCGGCGTAGCCGGCCGCGGCGCTCAAGCCCTCGCCGGTGAGCTCCATGATGAGCTTCGGCATCGGCGGATACACGATGCCGAAGCCCACGGTGTCGATGAACACCGCGGCGAGAACGAAACCGAGCGCCCGCGGCATCGTCAATCCGGGCGGCTGTCGCTCAGGGCCCGGCCTTGCGCTGCTTGTAGTCGGAGGGCACCTCGAAGAGGCTCGACGGATTGGCGCGCGTCGCCCATTCCTTGACGATGCTCTCCGTGCCGTCCGGCTCGCCGTCGGTGAAGGAGCGCATCAGGATCGGCATGCCATCGACGTGCGCCATGCCGCTCAGCGCATCGCCTGCGTTGACGCCGAACTGCTTGGCCGCCTCGGTCAGCTTCTCGGTCATGACCGACAGGCGCTGGACGACCTCGCGCATTTCCGCCGTGCCCGGCACGCTCGCGTACGGCACGACGCAGAGCTGGCGGATCAGCACGTCGTCGCTCTTGATATTCCAGGTGCGGCAGCTCTTGCCGTTGACGGACTCCGACTTGCCCGAATCGGTCGCGGTGATGACGGGCGGCTTCGACTCGCCCTCTCCCGGCATGCCGCCGCCCTTGCCCTTCATCACCTGCTCGACCATGGCGCGCTGCTCGGGCGGCAGGCTGGCAAGCTGCGCCTGCATTTCGGCCATGGCGCCGCCCATCTGGCCCGCCAGCTGGTCGATGTCGGCCTTGGTCATGGCCATGTAGGTCTTCTTCTTCGGGTCCAGCATGTAGAGCGTGTCATCGCGGAAGATCGTCACGCCCGGCCGCTCGCCCCTCAGGTCTTCGATGCGCGCCTTGCCGCCCTCGAAGTACATGTCGACTCCGGGCCGTTCCGCGCCGCTTGCCGTGTCGCGGACGACGCCGCCGATATACACACCCGCTTGCGCTTCGAGCGCCCCAAGCGTGAAGCCGAGTGCAACAGCCCCGATGCGTGCATTCTTCACCGACATGACATCCGCTCCTTGTTGATGGCTAGAACCAGAGGCCACCGAGCCAGCACGCCGCCGCCGCGATCAGGCCGGAGGCGGGAATCGTGAGGACCCACGCGGCGACGATATTGCCGGCGACGCCCCAGCGTACGGCGGACACCCTTTGCGCAGCGCCCACTCCGATGATGGCGCCGGTGATGGTATGCGTCGTCGACACCGGAATACCGAAGTGGTACGCGATATAGAGCGTAATCGCACCGCCGCTCTCCGCGGAAAATCCCCCGATCGGGCGGAGCCTCGTGATCTTCTGGCCCATGGTCTTGACGATGCGCCAGCCGCCGAAGAGCGTCCCCATCGCCATCGCGAGGTAGCAGGAAACCATGACCCAGACCGGCAGGTGTTCCTTGGTGGTCACGCCGCCCGCGATGAGCAGCAGCCAGATGATGCCCATGGTCTTCTGCGCGTCGTTGCTGCCGTGGCCGAGGCTGTAGAGCGCGGACGAAATGAGCTGCAATCGCCGGAACGATCGGTCGACAGTCCGCGGTGTCCTGCGGGCACAGATCCACGAGAGCCCCACCATGATGAGGCCACCGAGGAGCAGCCCGATGATGGGTGAGGCCACGACGAATATCGCTGTCTTGGCGATGCCGTGGCCAATGAGGGGCCCCGCGCCCGCCTTCACGAGCGTGGCGCCGACCAGTCCGCCGATGAGCGCGTGCGAAGAGCTCGACGGGATGCCGTAGTACCAGGTGATGAGATTCCAGCTGATGGCCCCGACGAGCGCGCCGAAAATGATCTGGTTGGTAATAAACGCCGGGTCGACGATGCCCTTGCCGACGGTCGCCGCGACCTTGAGCTCGAAGATCGCAATCGCGAGGAAGTTGAACACGGCGGCCCAGACGACGGCCTGGTAGGGCTTCAACACGCCCGTCGACACGACGGTCGCGATCGAATTCGCGGCGTCGTGGAAGCCGTTCATGAAATCGAAGGCGAGCGCGAGCGCGACCAGCAGGACGAGCGTCGTCACCGCGAAATGGACTTCCATCGGGATACGCGGCTTTGGCTCAGGCGTGCTCGAGCACGACGCCTTCGATGACGTTGGCGACGTCCTGGCACTTGTCGGTCGCCGATTCCAGCAGTTCGTACACCGCCTTGAGCTTGACGAGCTGGCGCACGTCGCTCTCGTCGCGGAAGAGCTTGGAGATGCCGGCTCGCATCACGCGATCGGCGTCCGATTCGAGCCCGTCGATCTCCTGGCAGATCTTGAGGATCGCGGGGGAATTCGCCATGTTGGCGAGCAGCGCCACGGCCGACTGCACGCGTTCGCAGCAGAGTTTCACGAGGTCCCCGAGATGCACCGTTTCGGGAGTGATCTTCTGGATGTCGTAGAGCATGAGAGACTCGGCCGTGTCCTGGATGAGGTCCAGGATGTCGTCCATGCGCGAGATCAGGCGATGGATGTCGTCGCGGTCGAGCGGCGTGATGAAAGTCGTGTGCAACAGCGCGACCGTTTCGCGCGTGACCCGGTCGGCCGCGTGTTCGTGCTCTTCGATCTGATTGATCTGGCGGGCACGGTTCGACTGGTCGTCGTAGGTCTGCAGGAGCGAGGCGAGCGCGGCGCTCCCCTGGTTGATGAAGGCCGCGTGCTGGTTGAACAGCTCAAAGAACAGCCGCTCGCGAGGCATCAGGCGCGAAAGTAGTTGCATGCACGCTCCCCCGGCGTTTTTTTTCGATCAGGTATGCGTCGTATCGCGCGCCGGCTTGGTATTGGCGGGTGGCGCAGCCGCGGGCGGCGGCGCCACGGCCTGCGGCGAAAAAGCCTTGCCGTTGAAGGTGAGCGCCCCCAGCCGGAATTCGACGTGCGTCGTGACGCGGCCGTCGCTGCGCGTGACATAGCCCTGCGCTTCGAAGGCCTCGAGCTGCTGTTCGAGCTGCGCGGGCCCGCCGCCCTTCTCGGCGAACTTCTGCAACAGACCCTCCGCGAGATCGATGTCGAAGCGCGCGTCGATCTTCGGCGCGAGCGCCATCGCCCCGCCCGACCCTTCCAGGTCCGCCGGCTCGAAGCCGACCAGGTGCGCGCTCCCCTTCATCTTGGCGTCGCCTTCCGGCATGGCGAAGCTGATGCGGTCGATGACGAGCTCGGGGTCATGTTTCAGGAGCTCGATGCAGAGGCGCTTGATCTCCTGGTCGATGGTCGCGCCGTTCTCGCCGACGGCAGTCGTGAGCCCTTCGGCGAGCGCCTTGCGCACGACCCGCCCGATGGAGGCGACGGTCTCGCCGTGCAGGTGCTTGATCGTGACCTCGTAGTGCAGGTCGTGCAGTTTCGTCGCTTCGACATCCATCGCACCGATGGCGAAATTCGCGTGCCCGTCGAGAAAATCGTCCTTTGCCCGCGCGAGCTTCGCGGAATATTCGAAACCGTCCATGGACATGCTCTTCGCGGCGGGGGTCGCATCGCCTGCGCCCGGCACTACGCGGATCGTCTTGATCTTGGCCGCAACGTCGCCGAGGTAGAGGTCTTCGAACGCGAGCTCGGCGTTCGATTCGAAGGAGATCTGGTCGAAGGTGACCGATTCGCCGGTAGGCGACTTCGCCTCCATGCCGGGTGCTTCGCCGCGACCCTTCGACCAGAGGAGGTCCGGACCGAAACTCGACGTCGCCGTGAGTCCCTTCCAGGAGAGCGTCTCGCCCTTGTTGCCGATCGGAAATCCGGCGAATGCCGGACTCGTCACATGCGTGACGCCGCCGCCGCCGAAATCGAGCAGGGTCACGATCTCCATGGGCTTGCGGTCGCCGAAGGCCTTCGCGAGTTCCTGCTTGACCGAGTCGCTCATCACGAACTCGGTCTCGATGCGGGCCAGCGCGGGCGCGCCGAATGCCGGAAACGGGCCGTGCACGATCTGGCTGCGGATCGTGAACTTGAGCGACACCGGCAGCGTGCCGGCACTCGCCGCCTGCGCCGCCGGCACCGAGGCGAGCAGCGCGTGAAACGCCTCGTAGGTCGTCAACTCGGTCGACCGGTAGATGCCACGTTCGTACTTGTGGTCGACGACCGTCACGTAGGGCGCGAGAATGAGCGCGCGTTTCTGGTAACTCCCGATGCGCGTCTCGACGGTCCGGCCGCAATACCAGGCAAGGCCCGGATAGCTCGCGGCGAGCACCACGACAATTGCTAGACTGGCAACCAGGCCTTTTTTCATGGACGACCCTTGGACGATAGTGGGCGCGGCGCGCGGGCGTTAGTCTACACGGGCTCCGGGAGCCGACGTAATACGATGAAGCTCTACAGCTACTTTCGCAGCAGCGCCGCCTATCGCGTCCGCATCGCGCTGGCCGTGAAGGGCATCACATACGAGACGTTGCCGGTGAATCTGCGCCTTGCGGGGGGCGAACATCGCCAGCCCGGCTACCTCGCGCGCAACCCGGCCGGGCTCGTGCCGGCGCTCGATACCGGAGCCGCGGTGCTCGCGCAGTCGCTCGCGATCATCGAGTACCTGGAGGAAACGGTGCCCACCCCGGCCCTCCTGCCCGAAGGCGCCCTCGAGCGCGCGCAGGTCCGGGGGCTCGCGTTAAGCGTTGCCTGCGACATTCACCCGCTCAATAACCTGCGCGTACTGGAATACCTGCGCGGCCCACTGGCCCAGCCGCCGGCCGCTGTGCAGACCTGGTACGAGCACTGGATCGGCACCGGCCTCGCGGCGCTGGAAGTGCTCGCCCGACGGCATTCCGCGAGCTCGCGATTCCTCTATGGCGATCGCCTGACCATCGCTGATGTGTGCCTGGTGCCGCAGCTCTGGAATGCGCGCCGCTTTCACTGCGACGTCGCGCCCTATCCCACGCTGGTCGCCGTTGATGCATATCTCGCGGCGCTCGCGGCCGTCCAGGCGGCGCGCCCGGAAGTGCAGCCGGACATGCAGGCTTGAGCGCCCGTTGACCGCGAGGCGAATGAAGCGCGATGTTTCCGCTGCCCCCCGTCATTACCGCACTCCTGATCGCAAACCTCGCGGGCTTCGTTTTTCAGTGGTTCGCGGGCCCGGACCAGTGGCTGAACCTGGCACTCTGGCCGCTCGCGACGCCGGAGGACGCGGACTTCGGCTTCGCGCCGTGGCAGGTGGTCACATACAGCTTCCTGCATGGCGGCGTCGCACACTTGGCGCTCAACCTCCTCGGCCTGGCGACGTTCGGCACGCCGCTCGCCCGCGTCGGCGGGGCGCGTCGCCTGCTGACGCTGTACTTCGCCGCCGTCCTGACGGCCGCGGCATCCCAGCTCCTGGTGCCGCCGCTTTTCGACGCACCGATCGCGCCGGCGCTCGGTGCCTCGGGTGGGGTCTTCGGCCTGTTGCTGGCGTATGCCGTGCTGTTTCCCCGGAGTAAGGTGCTGCTCCTGGTCCCGCCCATCCCGATGCCCGCCTGGCTGTTCGCGGCGCTGTACACCATCCTGGAACTCGTCATGGGTGTCACCCGCACGTTCGCTGGCGTTGCGCATTTCGCGCATCTCGGAGGCGCGGTAGGCGGAGCGTTCGTGGTTTGGCGCTGGCAGCGGCGCCGCAAGTAGCGCCGTCAGAACGGCGGCACGACGATCTGCGGCAGCGTGGCCCTGCGCGGCACCGGCGTGCGAAAGGCCCGGGGCTTCACGACCAGCACATCCGCTGTCATGCGGTCGAGCACGCGCTCGGCGGTGTGACCGATAAAGAGGCTCCTGAGTCCCGTGCGTGAGACCGCACCCATCACGGTGAGCACCGCGCCAACATGGCGGGTAAGCGCCGGCAGCTCATGCACCGGGTCGCCGGCGACGACATGCTGTCCGGCGATGCGCCGCTGCATCGGCCGCAGGAATTTCGCGAGCCGCGCGCGCACCGCATCTTCGAAGGGTTTCAGCAGCGCCGGCGAGGCCGCTATCGGCACGGGCTCTGCGAAACTCCCCGGGATGTAGCCGGCGGGAGCGCGATAGACGTGCCCCGCGTGCACGTCGGCCTTGCATTGCAGGCCGAGCCGCACGCTGACGTCGAGGATGCGCCGGTCGAGATCCGCAGGCTTCGCGCGCGCGTGGAAGGGGTCGATGGCGGCAAGGAACGCGGCGTCCCGATAGGTCTTGCGCGAACGCGCGAGCAGCAGCGGCACCGGGCACAGGCGCACCAGCTGCCAGTCGGTGTTCGTGAGCACCAGGCGCTCGCCGACGCCGTGCTTGTGCGCCTCTGCGACGACGAGGTCGGGTTGCACGTCGAGCGCACGCCGCACGATCGCCTCGTAGGGCGGATAGTCCCAGGCGACGCTCGTCGAGACGTCGAGGCCCTTGCGCCTGAGCGGCGCGGCGAGCCGTTCGAGCCGCCGGCGCGAATACTCGAGCGACTGGTCCATCTGCTCGTCCAGCGACTGCTGGACGAACACCGGATCGCCCGCGTACGGGTTGAAGATCGCGTGAAAGAGTTCGAGGCGCGCGCCCGAGAGCATCGCAAGTTCCGCCGCGCGCCGGATCGCCCGCGCGTGCGTGGCGGTCGGCGGACCCACGGCAACCAGGATGTGGCGCAAGGCGAAGCTCATGGTGCGCCGGAGTCTATCAGCAGCGGCCACGGCGGCGGATATTGACCGCCCGCCAGGCCATGGCGACGGGATGCCGCTACTTTTTCTCGCGCCGCGCGAGGAAGCGCCCGAACCAGGACCGCCGCACCAGCGTCGAGGAGCCGTCGAAGTCGGCGGCTTCCGCAGGCCGTGTGCCGGCGTGACTGCGCCAGCGGCCGGCTTTGCCGTCATTCGGGTGGTTGAGCGAGGGGCCGGAAGCCGGATTCTTCTTGTCGTCGGTCATGGGACAGGGACCTCCACCACGGCAATAAGAATAAGGAGAGCGGCCCGTGGAGGCGGCCTCCCGACAGCAAGACATAACGCATTCCGACCGGATCTTGCGCCGGTCCGCCGGGGGATCGGCCGGCCGGCCCCGGAACTTGAGCCGCGCGCCGCTCAGCCGGTGCCGAGGAGGCCCTGCGTGATGCCGCCGATGCTGGCCACCAGCGCGTCGTAGAGGGCCCGATCTTCCCGATCGACCGCCCGCCAGCGCCGCAGCAGGTCGACCTGCATCAGGTGCATCGGATCGATATAGGGATTGCGCAGCGTGATGCCGCGCAGGAGCGTCGGATTGCCCGCAAGGAGTTCCCCGGCATTCTTCAGCTTCAGGATCGCGGCGCGCGTCAGCTCGAACTCCGTACGAATCGGCTCGAGGTATCCGCGTTCGCCCTCGGGCACGAGCTCGTCATACCAGCCGGCGATCGCGAGGTCCGCACGGGCGAGCGTCGCCTCCGTGTCGTCGATGAGGTTGGTGAAGAGCGGCCAGTCCTCCCACATGCGCGTGAGGAGCGCTGCGCCGTGCTCGCGCTCGGCGGCCGCAAGCCCGCTGCCGACGCCGAACCATCCCGGCAGCAGGCAGCGCGATTGCGTCCAGGCGAACACCCACGGAATCGCGAGCAGGCCTTCCGGCGTCTCGGCCGTATCGCGAGCCGCCGGCCTTGCTCCGATCTGCATGCGCTCGATCACGTCGATCGGCGTCGCGGCGCGGAAGTAGCGATACAGGCCCGGATCGCCGTACACCTGGCGGCGGTACTTCTCGAGACTGTGGGCAGCCAGCGTGCGCATCACCTGCTCGTAGAGGCGCCGGGAGGTTTCCGGCTCCCCGGATTGCGCGCGGCGAAGCACGAGGCCGTGAAACGAACGCTCGAGCGTGCGCATGGCGATCGGCCTCAGGCCATAGCCCTGATTGACGACGTCGCCTTCCTCGGTGAATCGCAGCGGCCCCTGCACGACGCCGGCGGGAACGCTGCGCACCAGCGCTTCGATACGCCCGCCGCGGCTGGCCGAACCACCGCGGCCGTGCACGAAATTGAGATTGATCTTGAATCCCGAGTGGGCGGTGAAGAGCCGCTGATAGGCCTCGTGCACGGCCCAGCGCGCCGCAGCGATGCCGCCTTCCTTGTTGCTGTTCGAGTAGCTCACCATCACGCTCTGGCGATTGCCGCGCGCTTCCAGGTGCCGCCGGTACACGGGCAGCGCGAGGAGCGACCGCATGATGTCGCTCGAGTGCGAGAGCGAATCGAGCGAAGACAATAGCGGCGCCACGTCGAACGGCACCTCGCCGCTCTTGCGGTCGGTCGTATCGGCCCAGCGCGCGAGCAGCAGCACCGCGAGGACGTCGTCCGCGCCGTGCACCCCGCTGACGACGTAGTCGCCGATGGCGTCCGCGCCATAGCGGTGGCGGCACTGGGCGAGCGCCTCGAAGACCCAGAGCGTGCGCCGGCCGAGCGCATCGAATACGCCGCTCGGGCCGCGATCGTGCTGCAGGGCGTCCTGCAGCCGCTCGAGGCGGTCGACGGGCCGGCGCGCCGGCCAGCCGGCGTCGTCGAATCCCTGCGCCAGCACTTCGTGATGCACGCTCGCATGCTGGCGTACATCGAGTGTCGCGAGGTGAAAGCCGAAGGTATCGATCCGGCGCAGGAGCCGCCGCACGGAGAAAAAGCCCGCGTGGCCGCCGAGGTTTTCCTCGAGGCTCATGGCGAGCAGCTCGACGTCGCGCCGCAATTCGAGCGCCTTGCCGTAGTGATTCGCGCGACCTTCGTAGGTCGCGCGCAGGCGCTCGGCGACCTGGCCGAGGAAGACGCGATACGGCATCCGGTCGTGGCGCGCGGGCGTGATCGCCAGGGCGCCGGGCAGCAGTGCCGAGTATTCGTCGATCCGCTGCTGCAGCGGGCGGCTGATACCGACGCGGCTCGCGCTCTGGGAGAGCTTCTGCGCGAGGCGCAGGCATTCCTCGTAGTAGGTCGAGAGGATGAGCTGCTGCTGGCGCGCAAGGGTTTCGCGGATGGTCTTGGCGTGCACGTCGGGCTTGCCGTCCATGTCACCGCCCACCCAGGTGCCGAAGGAGACCAGGGGCGGCACCTGCACCGGACCGTCGCCGAGTCCGTAGGCATCGCGCAGCGCGGACTCGATCTCGTCGTAGAAGGCCGGAATGATCCGATAGAGGATCTCCGCGAGGTAGAAGAGCACGTGTTCGCGCTCGTCGGCGACCGTCAGGCGGTCGCGCTGGTGCTCCTCGGTCTGCCAGCTCGTCGTGATCTCCGTGCGCAAACGCTCCCAGATGCCGCGCCGTTCTTGCGGCGTAAGGCCCGTGTCGAGACGATCGACAAGCAGGCGCGCGATGCGTTGCTGCTGGCGGAGCAAGGTGCGCCGCGGCGATTCTGTGGGATGCGCCGTGAAGATGGGCTCGATGCGCGTACCGGCGAGGAGCGCCAGCACCTCCTCGAGCTTGAGCCCTTGCGCCTTCAGCGAGTGCAGCGCGTCCTCCACGCCGTCCGGCTGCGGATGCGCGGAATCGAGGAAATACTGGCGCCGGCGCCGGATGCGATGCACCTGCTCGGCGAGATTCACGACCTGGAACCAGGTGGAAAACGCCCGCACCAGCTCTTTCGCTGCGGATGGTTCGCGATCGAGGACGCGGGCCCTGAGCGCGCTGTCGCCTGCCGGATCGCCCTCGCGGCGCCGGATGGCCGCGACACGGTCGCCCTCGACCAGGTCGAAGAGCCGCGTGCCGCCCTGCTCTTTCAGGATCTCGCCGACCAGTGCGCCGAGATCGTGCACGTCGTCGCGGAGCGCGGCGTCCTTAGGCGGAAACTGAATCTCGTGTCGGTACATAGCACTCGTCGCCCAACTCCGGGGAAGGTGGAGGAGAGGTGTCTGGCAAGTCCGGTCTGGCGATATTCGCGGGCAGGACATCAACGGTTCGGGTGTCTGCGTCGGGAAGTCCTTTCGGGACCGCCGTAAATCCATCCCTGGAGGCTTCGGAAAAAACGTCCTGTTTTTTACGATCCCGAAAGGACTTCCCGACGCAGACACCCTTCGCGTTGGCGCCGGACGCAGCCACGGCACCTCCCCTCCGCCTTCCCCGGAGTCGGGAGGTGCGCGTCAATCCGCCGCGAATGATAGCAAGGGGAGCGAGCGCCTGCGGCGCCGCAACGTCAGCTGTTGACGAGGATTGTCGTGTCGTGACGTTCGAAGGATTGCAGGACGCGCCGGTAGGCGTTGTGCACGAGCCGCTCGGCCGTCTTGTCGACGCGGCTCGCGAGCAGCATGCGGATGATGATGTCATCGGCCGGGCGCGCCGGGTCCTCGGAGAGGATCTGGTAGACGAGCCGCCCCATGCGGTGCTGCAGTTCGTTGATGAAGCGCAGGTGCTGGGTGTCGCTCACGTCGAATTCGCTTCCCGGCCCGTACGTGGAGCGCGCTTCCTCGGCGAGCTCGTGCATGAAGAGCGACAGGAACCGGCCCTTGTCGATCGTCGGCAGCTCGCCGAAATACTGCACTTCGGAATGGATGTTCATGCCGGGTCTACGCCGGGAAAAAGTCGATCGTCTTGGTTGCGGTCAGCGCCTCGACATCCTTCTCCTCGAACTTGAAGAGCTTGATGCGTGCGACCAGCTTGCGCTCAAGGTCGGGATCCTTCAACTCGCTCGAGAGGATGCGGCAGTCGGTGACCTCGCCCCAGGGCGCGATGGTGAGCTGCAGCACGACCTTGCCCTGCAGGTCCGGCAGGTCGCGCAGCGCCCGGTTGTAGATCGCGTAGATCGCGTTCTTGTTGCGGTCGAACACCATCTCGATCTCTTCGCGCGTGCGGGCGGCCTTGTTGCCGCTGCCCGACCGTTGCGCACCGCCGCGTCCCGCGTCGATGCCGGTCGGCGAGCCGATCGTAGAGACACTGTGCGTGCCGAGCGGACCCGCGCCGCCGCCGTAGCCGCGGCTCAGGTTCGAGGTATTGATGCCGCCGCTCGCATTGCCCACCTTGCTCGTGAGGAGCGACCGCTCGGAACTTGCGTCCTTGATGTCGACTTCCTTGGTCTTCGCGAGGTCTTCCGGCCGGAACTGGTCGCGCAGGTCCGCGAGTTCGTCCTTCAGGCGGTTGATCTCCTTCTGCGCCTTCTTCGACGGATCCGGCGGTTTCACCTGATCGACCTTCGCGACCTCCGGCTTCGGCTCGACCTTCGGCTTCGGCGGCGGCGGAGGCGGCGGCGGCTTCGGATGCTCGATGAGGAGCTTGGCAAAGCGCTCGGGGATCTCCTGCTGCTGCTTCGAGCGCTCCGGCACCGGCAAGAGCAAAAGCACCACGGCCAGAAGCACGTACGCAATGAGGACGTTGCGCAGCACTCTGCGAAAGCGCTGCTCATCCGCTTCACGCGGCGCCCAGGGCAGGTTGTACTGGCGGTAGTAGGGGGCTAGGGCTGCCATCGATTCACCTGAAAGTCTTTCCGTTACGCGCCGGCGAGATGCGCCGCGCGCTCCTTCTCGACGACCGCGAGCGACACCTTGCCGTAGTCGGCGTCGGTGCAGGTCGCCATGAGTTTCTTCACGAGCTCATAGGGCAGCGACTTGTCGCCCATGATGGTGACTTCGCGTTCCTTGATCTCCTGCTGGCCGGTGTACTGCAGCACCCGGTCGGACGCGCCCTTCAGCGCCGCCTTGAGCGGCTCGATGATGAGGCCGTCGGTGCGCTGGATGTCCCCGATCGTGCTCACGAGCGCACCGTCGACGTACACGCTGTCCTTGGTGACCATCACGACCACCGTTTCATGTGGCCGCTTCTCCGCAATCGACTGCGGGATCGAGATGCTCTTGGTGTTCGGCAGGATGTCCGTGTCCGCCGTGTGCACCAGGAGGAACACCACCATGATCGTCATGATGTCGATGAAAGGCACGAGCGCCAGGTGCCCTTCCGTCTTGTGCGAGCGCTTGCGATGGCGCTTCTGGCGATAGGACATCATGGCTGCATCACCTCGGGCGCATCGCCTATCGAGACGTCCGGGAAGAGCTCGGCCTTCTCGAAGGTCTTCGAGTCGGGCACGTCGAAGGTACGCATCGTGTCCATCACCTGGATCATGGTGTCGTACGAGATGTCGTGCTCGAGCAGGAGATTGCCGTCGAGGCGATCCGGATATTTCACCTTCACGCGCTGCAGGAACACCGAGAGGCCCGGCATGTCGTAGCCGTCCGCCGTGCTCGGCAGCGTCTTCAGGATCCCCGTGCTGCGGTCCGCGATCTCGATGCGGTCGTGCCGCACGATGACCTCGAGCTGGAACCCGAGCTGCTCGACCGGAGGAGTCGAGTTCGGCGCGGGCAGGTTGAGTTCCAGGATGTTGGTCTTGGAGAACACGGCCGTGAAGATGAGGAAGAACACCAGGATCACCATCACGTCGATCATGGGCACCATGTTGAGCTCATGGCGCCCGCGCAATCGCGCGTGATGGCGGAGGATCCGCCTGGCGTGCTTGCTGGACTTCATCGCCTAGGCCATCCGGGGCGAAGCGCCGCGCGGCGCCGGCGCCGGCGCGGCCGGGCCATCACCGCCCGCGCGTTCCGTCACGGCGTTCAGGAATTTCACCGACGCGATTTCGAGGCTGTCGATGAGCCGCGTCGTCTTCGTTTCCAGGAACATGTTCGCGAGCAGGAGCGTGATCGCGACCACGAGGCCCGAGGCCGTGTTGTTCATGGCGACGGAGATGCTCGCGGCGAGCAGGCTCGCCTTCTCCGCCGGGTTCGCGGTGGCGACCGCGCCGAACGCGCCGATCAGGCCGATGACGGTGCCAAGGAGGCCCATCAGCATGCCGACGTTCGCGAGCGTCGACAGATAGTGAGTGCGCTTCTCGAGACGCGGGATGATCTCGAGCATGCCCTCTTCCATCGCCTTTTCGATGTCATCGCGCCGGCGGGCGCTCTGGATGCGCGCCATGCCGTACTTGAGCACCGTGCCGATCGACGCACTCGAATCCGAGATGCGCCCGACGGCGGCCTTGAAGTTGCCGGATTGCAGGTAAGGGACCAGATCATCCCAGAGGCTGCGGTTGCCGATCGTTTCCTTCGTGAGGTAGATGAACCGCTCGATCGCGATCGCGACGCCGACGGCGAACACGAGTGCGATCGGGTAGAGGAACACGCCACCCTGGCGAAAGAAATTGACGAAGAATGTATAGAGCTCCATGGACCTCGACTCCTCTAGGACCTTGATTTGTCAGACACACCTGGCGGGACGGCCAAGTTTCATTAAGTAAACCAATCAAAACTGCGACTTACTTCTCAGGCTTGGACTCCGTCGACGCCGCGGCCCCCGCCTTGTCGGGCTGCAGCGCGCCGTAATAGCGCAATTGGCGCTTGAACACGTCCCGGTCGACCGGGGCGAGCACTTCGTCCACGAGGCTATTCATGGGCTTGCCCACAAGGTCGCCCAGATCCGCTTTCTTCCACGGCACGATGTAAAGGACCTTGGGCAATTCCCGGTTTCCAGTGACGGCCGTCGCGTCCAGCTCCATCTTGTCGACCGTCTTGAAACGCTTGCCGTCGGCGCCCGGTTTGGCTGCGGGCTTCGCGCTCGGCGAAGTCTGCACGGCAGGCTCGGCCGCGGTCGCGGGCGTCGGCGTCGGCTTCGCAGCGGGCGCGGGCGCCTGGGTCGCGGGTGCAGGTGCCTTCGGCGCCGTGTCCTGTCCCGCCGCAAGGCCTGCCGCGAGCGAGGCCGCCAACGCGAATGTCGCGATCCTGGAATCTCTCATGGGCCACTTCCTTCCGCCGCTTGATTGGCGGGCTGATCGGCAGGCTGATCGGCCGGCGCGGGCGGCTGCTCAGCTGGCTTGTCGGCCGGTTTATCGGTGGGCCTTGGAGCGACACCCGCACGACGGCTGGCGTCCTTGATCCATTCGGCGACCTGCTTGTCGCCGCCGCCCGACAGTTGCTGGTATTTCTCGTAGAGCGGCAGCGCCTTCTCCGGCATCTGCAGGTAGAGATCGTAAAGCACCGCGAGATTGCGCGTGGCGCCGGCACTCGAGGGATCGGCCGCGAGCGCCGCCGAATACGCCTTCTCCGCTTCGGCGAACTTGCCCGTATGGCGGTACGCAAGCCCCAGGCCCGAGAGCGCGCGTGCGTCCTGCGGGCTCGCTTTGAGTGCCGCCTGGAACTCCTGTTCCGCGTCCGCGTATTTATTGGCGCGCACGTAGAGGAGTCCGAGATTGACGTGCGGTGCGGGATACTCCGGGTAGGCGAGGATCATCGTCTTGAGCTCGAGCTCCGCGTCCGCGGCCCGCCCCGAATTAAGGAGGGTCATCGCCTGGGTGAACTGCGCGGTGGCCCGGGCCGGAATCACGGGAGCCGCGGGCACCGCGGCCGCGTCGGCAGGCACCGCGGTTCCGGCCGACGGCTGCGCCGCCTTGGACGCAGGAGCGCCCGTCGGCGCCGGTTTCGACGCGGGTGCAGTGGCAGGCGCCGGCACAGGCGCCGGTGCGGGCTCCTCGCTGGGTGTGCTTGCGCACCCCGCGATCAAGACCGCTGCGAGCGCAAGCCCGCCGCTATGGCAGTGTCGTGGCGTAGTCATCGATCGTTTCCGAACGTGCGTAGCGCCCCGGCGACATCGCCGCGAGCGCGTCGAAACTCTTCTGCACCCACTCGTCGTAGACGCCGTCCTTCGAGCGCAGCGCATTCGAGCGGTGGATTTCGATGGCCTTCTCCTCGAACGGAAAGCTCTGCTCCTCGAGGAGGACGTTGTACTGCTCGAGCGCATCGCCGGAGAGGCTCTTCGGCCGCTCGGACTTCATGAGGTCCTTGGCGAGCTGGCGGTAGAGCTCGGCGATCTCGTAGGTCGACGCGGTAGTCACCTCGGGGACGCCGTAGTCCGCGGCGGTCGTATACGCCTTGATGGCGGACTGCAGCGCCTTGTTCTTCGCCGCCAGCGACTTCTTGAGAGGCGCCGTCAGCTGCACGGCCACGAACTCGCGCTTGGTCGGCTCGGCGAAGATGAGCGAGGCGCGCGCGGCATAGAGACGGCTGCGATCCGTGCGGGACTTCCCGGCGGCGGCGTCGGCCTGGACGATCTCCGTCAGCCATTTTTCGTAGCGCGCGCGGTCGTTGTCCTTGAGGGCGTAGTTCGCGAGCTTCTGGCGCGCCTCGATCGCCGGGTCGAGCGGCGACGGATAGCGCGCGACCAGCTGCTCGAGCATCGCCGTCGCCTTCGGCCGGTTGCCGGTGCGCTCGAAGAGCTCCGCCGCGGTCTGCACGGCTTCGCGCACCACGGCCGGGTCCTCCGCCGGATTCGCCGCGATGTGTTCGAACTCCAGGGCCGCTTCGCCCGGGTGATTCGACTCGGAATAGGCGACGGCGAGCTTGCGCGTCACGTCAGGGCCGAACTTGCTGGTTGGGAAATTGCGCCGCAAGCCCTCGAGCACGGGGATCGCGCGCTCCCACTGCTTGGCATTGATGAGCGCCGTCGCGGCGTCGAAGTCCGCGGTCGAGCGGATCGTCGAGCCCGGCGCGAGCTGGCCGACGCGCAGGAAATCGTTCACAGCGCCGTCGGTGTCGCCGCCCTTGTTCTTGATCTCGCCCTGCTTGTAGATCGAGGAGGCGAGCCGCTCGACGATCGCCTGCCGGTCCTTGTCGTCCGGCGGCATGAGCTTTTGCACCTCGACATACGCGGCCTCCGCCTTGTCGAAGTGACCGAGATCGAATTCGGAATGCCCGACAATGGTCCAGGCCGTCCGCTGCTTCTGCGCGTCGACCGGCGGCTGGCGCGCGAGGACCTCATGGCCTGTCTCGACCGCGCGCGGCAGGTCGTTCATGTCGAATATCTGCTGCGCGGCGCGCGTCAGCACGATGTTCGACTGCGGATGCTTCGGGAACGTGCGCGCAAACTTGAGCTCGCTGTCGATGTTCTGCCTGTGCAGCTCCGCCTTCTCGTCGCCCTTGAGGAGCGCCTCCTGCTTCTCGTAGGCGACGAGCGCGGCGAAGCCCGCCTCGTCCGACTTCGCGTGAAACGGATAGGCGTACGCGGTGCGCTCGTATTCCTGCGCGGCGGCGCGGTACTGCTGGCTCTCGAAGAGCGTATCGGCGAGCAGGTAATTCGTGGCCGCCGCGTCCGGATCGTTCGGGAACGATGACAGGTAGGAGCGGTACCAGCGCGCCGCCTCCGCGTACGACTCCGGCTTTTTATTCTTCTGCGCGTCCGCGTGGTAGTACTGCGCGAGGTCCTTCACGTTCGTCTTGAGCTCCTTGACGACCGCGGGGTATTTCCCGGGATCGCGGCCCTGCCAGAAGGCCGTGCCGAGGCTGTAATGCTCGACGAATTCCTTCTTGCCGTCGAGCACGAGCGAGGCGAAGCCGCCACGCTTGTAGGCGTCGATCGCCTGCATCTCCAGGCTCGGCGAATGCTCGTCGTTCGGGTCCTTGGCGACGAATGCGCGATAGGTATCCGCGGCGTCCGTGTAGCGCTGCTTGTCGATGTAGAGATCGCCGAGGCGCGAATAGAGCAGGTACGCGTAGGGCTTCGGCGGCCTCTTCGCGAGATAGCTGTCGACGCTCTTCGCGCCGTCCAGGTTCGAGAACGTGATGCTGAACACCCGGAACGTGTCGTCGACGAGCTCGCGGTCCGGGCGGCTCAGCTTCTTCATGTCCGCGAGCTGCCCGGGCGACTTCGCGTCGAGAAGCTTCAGGTCGAGGAGCGTGCCGAAGGACTTCAGGCTTTCGTCGTTCTGCGATTGCTTGTAGAGCGCCCAGCCGTGCTTGTAGAGGCTCTGCTGGTAGAACGCCGACTTCGGGCCGAACTTGACCACGGTGGCGTAAGCCTGCTCGGATTCCGGGTAGCGCTTGCCGGAGAAAAGGATCTCGCCGCGGCGGAATTGCGCCTCATCGTAGTGGCGGCTCGTCGGGAACTTGCCTACCAGCCGGTCGAGGATCGCGAGCGCCTCCTCGGACTGCGAGTTCGCCTCGTAGGCGCGCGCGAGCTGGTAGAGCACGACGTCGTTGCGCGGGTAGTTCGGATAGGCCTTGAGGAGGCCCGCATAGAGCCGGATCGCCTCCGTGTTCTTGAGGTCGGCGTTCGCCTGCACCGCCGATTCGGCGCGCTCGATCTCGCCGGCCTCGAGATTCAGGTCGCCGAGGCGGCGCATGGCTTCGGCGCGCAGCTTCGCATCGCTCGAGCTCAGCGCAAGGAAGGCGCGGTAGCTTTCCATCGCCCGCTCATTGCTCGAGTCGACCTTCTCGTTCTGCCGCACTTCGACCTGGCGGCCTTCGAGATCCTTGATCGTCGATTCCTTTTTCTTGTCGGCGGCGGCGAGCCACGGCGACGCGGCGAACGCCGCGCTCGCGGCGACCAGGATCCAGCGGGCCGTTCGCCGCTTCACGGCTTCGGCTCCTCGACCGGCTCTTCGCCTTGCGGCGAGCCGGTCGCGGCAGGCTGGCTTGGCTCGGGCGTCGGTTGCTCCGATGCCGGTTCGGGCGGAGTTTCGGCGGGCGGTTCGGTCGGCACGGCCTGGCCCGCGGGCGGCGTCGGCGGAGGCGGATTCGCCGCGCGGTCGAGGATCGTCGCGAGCTCGTAGCGCGCCTGGATGCGATAGGTCGCGAGCCTCTCCTGCTGCTGCGCGAGCTCCGCCACGGCGACGTACTGCAGGTACTGCCCCTGGCGTTCGGACATGGCGCCGAGGCGCGTCTGCAGCGCCGCGATACGCAGCTTCATGGCATCGACGCGCGCGGCAAATTCCGCCGTGCGCCCCGGGAATTCCTTGCGCGCGCGCTCGACCAGCACCCAGCGCTTCTGGGCTTCCTTGAGCGCCGCGTCGAGGTCGTGCAGGCCCCGCCGCTCGGCCCAGAGCCGCGCTTTGTACGCATCCGAGAGCTGCCACAGCAGGACGCCCTTCATGAGGCGCGCCTTCTCGCGCATCGCGTCCGTCGCCTCATCCTGCGGCGCCGACGCGAGTGCCTCCTCGATCTGGGCGACCTTGCGCCACTGCTGCTGCTCGTGCGCCGTGCCGAGCCCGACGAAATCGCCCGTGCTGTCGATCGTCGCGAGCCGCGATTCGAGATCGACGCGCGAGCCTTCGAGCCGCTCGAGATCGAATTTCGCGAGGCTTGCATCCACTTCGGGCAGGCGCTTGTCGAAGGCCGTGCGACGCGTGTCGAGCATGTCATCGAAGGCGACCATGCTGGAATCCCAATCGCCGAGCACGTGGTCGAGGAAGTGCAGGTCGCGGTAGTTCTTGAGGCCTTCCTGGAATTCGTTGGTCGCGAGCAGGTGATAGAGATAGCGCGACTCGGGCGCGTCAGGGAGCGTCCGCAGCTGCCAGAACCAGCCGAGCCTGCCGGTCGATTCGCGCTCGACGATGGCGTTCAGCATGCGACCCTCGCGGATCGCCTGGATGGATTCATCGAGCCGCCCGACTTCCGCGTCGTAGGACTGGATGGCCGTCGTGTAGTTGTCCGCGGCCTGCTTGTTCGCGCCAAGCTTGCCGAACGCATACGGCACGGCGAGATAGGCCTCCTGCACGGCGGAGTCGAGCAGATTGCGGCCGTGCAGTTCCATCCACGGCACCAGCGCCCCGCGGTAGTCGCCCTGCGCGGCATCGGCCCAGCCGACGCCGAGCAGCGCCTTGGTCGACTGCGGGCCGTCGAGACGCACCCGTTCGAGGTAGGGCTTCGCGACGGCCGGCTGGTCCGCCTGGATGTAGGCGAAGCCGAGCGCGAGGTTCGCCTTGTCCTTGAGCGACTTCAGCTCTTCATTGTCGGTTTCGAGCGTGCCGACACCGTCGAGCCAGTGCGCGGCGTCGGCGAGCCGGCCCTTGCGCACCAGCGCGACGCCGAGATTGAACTGCGCATAGGCGGTCCAGTCGGGCGGCCCGCGCCAGCCGTTCAGTTCAGCGATCGCGTCGTCGTAGCGCCCCTCGCGCAGCAGTATGTTCGCCATGAGCATGCGCCGGTCGGCGTCCATCTGCTCCGGGAGCGAGCCGATGATCCGGCGCAGCGTCGCCTCGGCCTTGTCGTAGTAGCCGCGCTGGTACCAGACCTTGGCGAGGTAGTACCAGGCGCGATTGCGCACGCCGGGCGAGACCTGCCCCTTCAGCAGCCGCTCGAAGATCGCGCCGGCCTCGTTGTGATTGCCGAGCGAGAGATAAAGGCCGCCGCGCAAGAGCTCCGCGTCGGCCGAGTGATGCGGGATGCGATTCCAGTCCTCGGCCGCGAGGAGGCGCGTCAGCGAGTCGAAGTAGTCGTCCTGGTAGAAGTAGAAGAGGACTTCGCCGTAGCTCAGGTCCTTGATGCGGACGGGCTTGAGCGTGCCCTTGTCCTGCGCGCCGGCCGCCGCGGCGAGGAGGAGGAGCGTCGCGACGCCGAGGAACGCGGCCAGGCTGGAGCGGAACCGGAGCAAACCCCTACTCCCATTCCTTGATGATGAACTCCGGCTGCAGTTTGCGGACGCGATCGCTGATCTTGAGTTCGAGGTATTTCGCGCCCACGCCCTTTTCGAAATTGAGCGTCGCGCCGCGCTTGTAGTCGCGCTCGTGCGGGCCCTTGCCGCTGAAGAATGCGACCAGCTCGTGCTGGCCCACCTTGAGATTGCCGAGGTAGATCTTGTGCACGCCGCCCTTCACCAGCGCTTCGGCTTCGCGCGCGGTGTACAGGTAGTTCGCCACTTCCTTGTTGTCGATCTTGAGCGTCACCGAGTCGACGTTGAAGAACGTGCCGACGTCGAGCGATACGTACACCGCGACCTGCGTGTTCGAGGGGAAGAGCAGCTCCTCCTCGAGCACGAACAGGTCCTTGTTCAGGTCGAGCACTTCCTTCTTCAGGTCCTGCACATCGGAATCGAGCGTGCGGAACTCCTCCGGCGCGGCCGTTGCGCTGCCGGCTGCGGCATCGCCGCCCGTCGCCGCATCGGCATTCGGCGTTTCCGACGTGGCCGCCTGCGGCTCCGCGGCCGCCGGATCCTGCGGCCATGCGGCGCCCGCGAATGCCACGGCCAGCAGCAGGGCGGCCAGTATCGATCTTGATGTCTTGCTCATGGTCGGTCTCGAAGCCCTTGTGTGCAGATGCGCTATTCCTTGAGCAGCGCACGAATCTCGGACACGTAGGTCTGTTCGGCCCCTACGCGGTAATCCTTGTGTACGAAGCGGACACTGCCGCCGCGGTCGACGAGCACGGTCACGGGCACCGTCTCGACCGCGTACTCGCGCACGACCTCCTTGCGCAGGTCGAGCAGCAACGGGTATGTGATGCCGTAAGCGTTCGCAAAGTTCGTCGCGCTCGCCTCGGTGTCATCCATGTTCACGCCGAGGAGCACGAAGCCGCTGCTCTGGTAGGTCGCCGCGATCTTCTCGAGCCGCGGCATCTCCATGCGCGACGGTCCCGCCCAGCTCGCCCAGAAATTGATCATCACCACCTGGCCGCGGAATTCCGACAGCCGGATGTTCTCCCCGCCCAGCGACTTCAGGACGAAGTCGGGCGCTTCGCGCCCCTTGAGGTTCGAGGCGGCATACAACGGCAGGGCGACGGCGATGGCGGCCGTGACGGCGAGGAGCAAGGCGGTCGGGCGAAATGCCGGCAAGCACGCAATCCCGGATGGCCGGCCGCTCACGGGTGGCGTCACGCGCGCACCCCGCGGGTGCGCCCGCCACCTATCGGCCGGGTAGTCACGTCGAGAACAGCACACACAACTGGCAACCCCGCTGTCCGCCAAGGCTTCGGACCGGAAGCTTTGCGCCCTCGCCTCGCGACGAGTTTGCCCTTATTGCAGCGCCCGTAAGCTGGCATATGTTCAACCGCAGTGTCAACCGCACACGCGGCACTTTTGCGCTACAACTCAATGAGATGGCGCAACAAGCAACGGGCAAAAGTAACGACGGCGCCGGGTCGTGCCTGGCTCAAGCACGACCCGGCGCCGGCAGGTCTTTTAGGCGATGACGCCGTTTACGATCGGGTTGAACGCCGTCAGGCTGTCGCGGAGCGTCGCGCTGCCGAGGCCGTTGCCCGGGAACTGCGTGGAGAAGTTCGCCTGCTCGCCGTGCAGCGCCATGTAATTGAGGAGGACTGTCTCGACCAGCAGGTTCACGGCGTTACCGGCCGGACTCGAAGCCGTTTCGATGTCGCCGCTCGCGCGGTAGTAGCCGATCTGCTGGTGGCGCGCCGCGGGCACGCTGTCACCGCTGAAGAGCGCCGGTCGCCCGGACGGGTTGAAGACGAGGAAGAACGCGGCGGCGGTCGCCTGGTTGTCACCGGTCCACACGCCCTTGCCGCGGCCACCGGTTGAGTTGTCGATCGTGCCGTTCGAGGAGAGCGAGCCGTCGCTGAAGACATAGAGCATGAGCGGCACATTGCGCCGGGCCGCGTACTCGAGGCAGGCGCCCATGCAGACGCCAGCGCGGAAATCGCGGGCCTCGCCCGTCATCCGGTCGCCGGTGTGATAGTCGAATCCGCCCATCTCGACGGTGCCGGCCCCAGCGTAGCCACTGACGACGAGCTTCATCACCGCGGCGGTCTTCTCGAACTCGCCGTCCGAATCGAATTCGGCGGCGCTGAAGATGCCGGCCGCGCCCTTGATGTCCGGATCGAGCTCGGGATTCAAGGCGCTCGGGTTGCCGAAGTTGTCGGTCAGGTCCGCCGTCTTCACATAGCCGCACTGAACCAGCTTCTTGACGCGCGCGTCTTCGCCGGGCACGACGAGCTTGGTGTCAGTGACACCGAGCTTCGCCGCGCTGATGCGCTCCATCGACTCCATCACTGCCACGGTATCGGCCTGCGGCAACAGGCTTGCCAGCTCGCCGGTGTCGACCAGACCCGTCGTGTCGCTCGTGCGATCGATTTTGGTCGGGCGAATGGTCGGGTCCATCATCATGGCCGGAGCGGCGGAGTTGCCGCCGGAATCGGAGCTGCGCGAGCCGATCAGGGTCAGCAGCTCGCCACGCGCGCCCGCCTTCGCGATGCCGTACATCGGATTGTGCGGATTGTTGCCCGTGTCGTTCTCCGACCGGGCCGCGATCACGGCGCCGTTGATGCGCGCCGCGGTGCTCGGCTGGATCCTCGTCATCATGCCGCGCAGGAACGCGCTGTCCGTATGGAAGGCGAGCCCGAGTTGCGTGTCGATGAAATTACCGGCCACCGAGGCGTTCGGCACCATGTTGCCGGGCAGGCCGAGCTTCGAATAGCCCGCGGTCGAGAGGAAGTCCATCTGGCCGCCCTGCTGGCCGACCAGCACGTTCGAGCCCGCGATGTTCGCGCCGCCCGCGAGGTCGAAGCAGATGAACGGGATCTTGCCGGCACCCGCCTGGATGTTGCAGAACCCCGGTCCTTTCAGGGCCAGGATATCGGGGGATAGCGTCGCGTTCGCGACGCGCGGATACATGAGCGCGCCGAGAATCGACGGAGCCACCACGGTCGCCGCGCCGGTGAGGAAGCCCTGCGCGATGAAGTCGCGCCGGGTCACGGGCCGCTTGTGGGACTCGTGCTTCAGCGGCTCATTGAGGCCTTTGCCGCGCCGCTTCGACTTGTTACGCCAGATGCTCATGGCTGCTCTCTTTGCAAGAATATGAAACGTTGACGCCGTCTTACCCGAATGCCTACTTGATCGCCGTCGCGCCGTTGCCGATCGCCGCGGCGCAGACCGCCTTGACGACGTCCAAAGTGCGCGCACCGTTACAACCGCTCGGGCACAACCGGCCGACGAGGTTGTCGAGCTCGTCGTGCACCGTCGTCGTTGACGGCTGCGAACTCAGGTTGATGCCGAGCGAGCGAGCAACGAGCGGATTGATGATGAGATCCGCACTACCCTTTGCGATCGAGGCCGCAGGCGGGCCGAAGTTGAAGCCCGGGAATACCGTCGCACGCCGCGTGGTGTCGTTCACGAGCGCGCTGCAGTAGCTGATCGCGAGCTGTGCGGCGCCGACCTGGTGCGAGGAGAGGAACGCCTCGATGTTGGTCGTCGTCGGCAGCTGCTGCTTCACCGTGAGATAGGTGTTGTTCGCGCTCGAGTTGGTCGTGGGCACCGTCGTGATCTGCGACATGGTCGCGTTGATCTCCTCGAAGGTACGCAGGCCAACGTCCGACACCGGCGGCAGGTTGGGCGGAGTCGGCGGCGTCGGCGGCGCCGCTTCGATGACGTCATGCGAGTTCGTCCCGATCTGCTCGAAGGTGAGGAAGAAGAGGTCCGTCGTCGGGCCCTTCTCGAGCGCCACCACCGTGCCGATGTTCGTCAGGCGGTCGCCGTCCACCGGCGTGTAGTCCGCATCGACGATGGGCTTGTTGAGCGGGATGTAGGCCTGGCCCACCTTCGACTCGGCGCCGTTCACGCCGATGCGCATGCCCTTGAAGGGGATGTTGCCCGGCGTGGCCGTGCCATCGAGGCTGATGAAGGTCGGCTTCGTGAAGAGGTAGCTGTAGCTGTCGTACTGGCTGGCCTCGAACATGATGTAGGCCTGCGGCACGTTCACGAGGTGGCTCACGCTGAAGAGCATGAAGTAGCGCTCGCCGACGCCCGCCTGGAAGTTCTGGTTGATCTGATCCACGGTGAGCGCGCGGTTGTGGATGGCGACGAGCTTGATGACGCCCGTCCACATGCGGTTGCTCGACACCTCGTTGCCGAGGACGAACGCGAAGGTGTCGTCCCAGTCGCCGAGCGTGCCGCCCTTCTGGGCGTCCGGATCGTTGGTGTTCACGCCGTTCACGTACACCTGCCGGCCGTTGACCGGATCGAAGGTGACGACCACGTGCTGGAGCGCCGCCTGCGCGTCACGGTCCATTGCATTGGTCGTGAGTTCCGGCTGGCCGTTGGCGTCCGTGTTGCTCGAACGTCCGTAGGCCTGGTACTGGTACTGCGTCTGCGCGAGCGTGAAGTTGCGCGCGGTCGTGCCACCCGAGTAGCTGACGATGTCGGCGTCTTCCTGCGCGACGTTGCCGGGCGCGATCCACGCCTCGACCGAGTATTCGCCCGTCGACTTGATGAGGTCGAAGAGCTTCTTGCTCGCCGTGGTCGTCGCCTGGGCCTTGCCGCCCTTCATGTTGACGCCCCAGCCGCCGACCCACTCGACGTTGCCGGAGATCGTGAGGTTCGCCGCGGGCTCGACGCCGCTCGTATCGAAGGCGGTCGGGCCGCTGCCCGTCTTGAACTCGTACATCGCGATGACGTTGTTGTCGAAGCGGTTGCCGCCGGCGGCGACCGTACCGTCATAGAGAGTGAGCGCCTTGCTCACCACCAGAGCCGGGTCGATCGAGGTCACGGGCACCTGGTTCGCGAACGCCATGATCGCATTCTGCATCGTCTGTGCGTTCGACGCGCAGTTGTCCCAGCAGTTGTGGAACTCATCGCGCAGGCGCACGACGAGCCGCGAGGACGCCGGATCGTCGAGGTTGATCTTGGTGTGGACGGCCGCGTAGGCGACGTCGACGTCCGCCGAGGCGAAGTACGGCTGCTGCGGAGTCTGCGACGTCGACTGGTGGCAGCGCGAGCAGTACTGGCGCACGAGCGGATAAACGGTGGCCGCGAACGCGCCCGAGTCGTCCGGGAAATTCTTGGTCTGGCCGACATCCTTGATGGGCGGCGCGACGAGCTGGATCTGGCGGCCACCGCCCGCGGCGGCTCCGGCCCAGTTCTGGATCCAGGTCGTGAGAATGTCACCGCAGGCCTGGGTCGAGGACAGCCAGCAGTTGTGGCCGCCCGAGACCTTCACGACCATGCGCGAGGAGCTCGGATCCGAGAGGTTCGCCACGCCGTTCGCGGCCTGGTAGGCGAGATTGATGTCGTCGTTGCGGGCGAACAGGATCGGCGCGGTGCCGCCGGTGCCGTGACAGGCGCCGCAGCGGTTGTTCGCCTTGATGTTCTCCCAGAGATTGATGCGAAACGCCTGCACGTCCGCGTTCTGCGGCGCCGGTCCTGTGTAACCGGGCACGTCCGGCGGATTGATGATCGGATTCACGACCGTGTCCGCGCCGCCGCCGCAACCTGCGAGGGCGAGCATGGCGATGAGCGGCAGCAAGCCTGCGCGGCGCAGGAACGCGCCGAGCAGCGCACGCGGCGCCGAAAGAAGGAAAGTCGAGCCTGTCGAGCGGTTCATGGTTCGGAACTCCCTCAATCGCCCATGCAGTAAACGGCGGCGTCGGCGAACAACTGCTTCATCTTGTAGCCGCCTGACTTGAACGACGCCGCCATGGAAGTGACTTTGCCGCGGTCCGGGATGTTGCCAGGCGCGCGCAGGCAGACGTTCTTGAACACCTTCTCCGCCTGGCAATGCGCGAACTGGTCGCTCGAGGCGAGCTCCTGGCCCATGCTCTTCGCGCCATTGCCGCTACCCGGCAACGCGAGGTCCCAGCCGAGGAGCTGGTTCGGGCCGGCGCGCCAGCGGTTTTCCCAGTGATCGTCGGGCGTCACGAAGCCCGACTTGAAGTTGTCGGAGTTGATCAGGTACTTCGGCTGCACGGCGCCTGCCGTATAGATGATGCGGGCCTGCGTCTCGTCGAAGTTGTAGTACGCGAACGCTTCGGCCATCGGGTCCATGCCGCTGTGACAGCCGATGCAGCCGTTCAGGAAGATGCGGCTGTCGCCGCCCGGGCTGCGCGCGACGTCCTGGCGGATCTTGTCCGGCGGGCGCGTCGTGTCGTGGACGTTCTCCATGTCCTTGCAGAGGTGATTCAGGAGCGTGAAGCGGAACATCGCGCGGTTCGTGCCCGCGATGAAGAACGCCTGGGCGGCCGCACGGCTCGTGATGACGCCCGCGGTCGCGGCGGCCGGCAGGCCGTTTAGCGATGACTGCGTGCTCGAGACGAGCGAGGCCTTGAGGTCGAGGCCGCGGTCCTCGAGCTGCTGGTAGTGATCGTTGTTCGACACCGAGTAGGCCGGCAGGCCCAGGCCCGAATTGCCGACATAGGCGAGGTCCGCCGACAGCACCGTGTTGAACGGCACGTCGTCGCGCACCATGCCGATGACGGTCGCCGTGTAGTCATTGAGCGGGGCGAACACGGTCTGGTCGCGGTTGGTCCAGGGGGTGACGAAGTTCTTCAGCGTCACCGTATAGAAGGCGCTCGCGTCCATCGCCTTCTGCGCGGCCGCCGCCGGGTTGCCGCCCTGGATGTCAGCCGCCATCGCATCGAGCGTCGCCGCATCCGGCGGCACGCCGGCGATGCGGTCGTGAATTCGCTTTGCCTGATCGCGCGAGTCGGCATGGGCGCCGCTCATCGCGAACGCGAGGGCGCAGGCTCCGACCAACGCACCGAGAGTGCGACGGCGCCGCGCGCGGCCTTCACTCCCATTCGCTTCGAACTTGTTCATCGTGTTCATGGCTGGTTCCACGTGACGTATCCCATCAGGCCGCGGCGGAATATACGCACCTCGTTCGGCGCGTGTAACTGTCTCAAGACAACGACGTCTCCACTCGGAGACAGTTACCAACCGTTATGTCGCGCGTGTATTCTTGTGCCGTAAATCACAGGGTTTAATGCACCTCCCGGTGCTCGGGACAAGATGCGAACTCGGACACAAAATCGGGCGGCGACGATGTTGCTGAGACCACACCAAATCGGTGCGACCTTCTGTGATGTCGTTAACGGTAGGGCCGGCTCCCCGCGTCAATCATGAGCGCCGTTTAAGTGTGTGCACTCGATCGCCCGTCGACCGCCCACGGCATCGCCCCGGCGGCGCCCGCATCTCGCAAGGACTGACCCATGAATATCTCGAAGCTCGGCAACTTCCTGCGCGCCCGCCAGCCGGCGGCGATCGCACTTGCTGCGGTCGCGACTCTTGCGCTCGGCGGTTGCGGCGGCAGCAACGTCGACATCGCGAGCGGCCAGGATCCGGATCCGGTGGCGCTCAACTTCGCACTCGTCTACGTCAAGCGTCCGGTCCCGGACTTCACGGGCCAGGCCACGATGAACGCCGTCGATCCGGATGCACGGGAGCTGCTGCCGGAACTGCCGGGCGGCGACGTCTATGTGCGCGCGCGTGCCGACTCGACATCGGCCGAGAAGAACATCACGGGCGTCATCACCGAGGGCAAGGGCGACGTCCGCGACCTGAACGTTTCCTACGACGGCAAGACGGTCGTATTCGCGCTGCGCAAGGAACTCGATCCGAACCAGGAGCTCAGGGACCCGCCGAATTGGGGTATCTGGGAGTACAACCTCGAGACCGATACGCTCCGGCGCGTGATCGTGTCGGACACGACGGCCGACGAGGGCCACGACATCGCGCCCCACTACCTGCCGGACGGACGCATCATCTTTTCGTCCACCCGCCAGCGGCAATCGAAGGCGATCCTGCTCGATGAAGGCAAGCAGCAGTTTCCCGCGCAGGATGAGAACCGCAACGAGCCGGCGTTCGTGCTGCACGTCATGGACGCGGACGGCACCAACATCCACCAGGTTTCGTTCAACCAGAACCACGATCTCGATCCGTCGGTACTGGCGAACGGGCAGATCGTCTTCACGCGCTGGGACAACACCGGCGGCAACGACGCCTTCTCGCTCTATAAGATGAATCCGGACGGCACCGGCCTTGAACTCCTCTACGGCAAGTACAGCCACAATACGGGCACCAAGGTCGCGCCGACCGATCCGGCGGGCAGCACCATCGAATTCATGAAGCCGCGCAGCCGCCCGGACGGCAAGCTCGTCGCGCTCATCCGGCCGTACGACGGCACGCAGCTCGGCGGCGACTTCATCACGATCGACGGCAACGGCTTCGTCGACAATACGCACCCGACGCTCGCGAACGCGGGCGCCGCCGGCCCGGCGCAGGCGCGCCTGACGATCACCGACGTGCGTACGTTCTCCGGCCCCTCGCCCGGCGGCCGCTTCAGCTCCGCGTTCCCGCTGCAGGACGGTTCGAACCGCTACCTCGTCAGCTGGAGTCCCTGCCGCGTGCTCCAGGGCATGAACGATGTCCCCTGCACCTCCGCGAACATCATGACGTTGCAGGAATCGCAGCCGGTCTACGGCATCTGGGTCTACAACGCGTCGGACAACACGCAGCAGCCGCTCTTTGTACCGGACGACGGCTTCATGTACACCGATGCGGTGCTCGCGCAGGCGACGACCCTGCCGCCCGTCATCCTCGACCGCGTGCCGGGCGTCGACTTCGACCCGAATCTCGTCGCCGAGGCGGTCGGCATCCTCAACATCGGCAGCGTCTACGATCTGGACGGCGTCGACTCGGCGCCGGGCGGCATCGCGGCCGTGCGCGATCCCGCGCAGGCGACCGCCGCGCAGCGCCCGGCGCGCTTCATCCGCATCGAGAAAGCCGTGTCGCTGCCCGATGAGGACGTGCGCGACATCGACAACGACTCCTTCGGCACGACCAATTTCATGCGCGAAATCCTCGAGTACGCGCCGGTCGAACCCGACGGTTCGGTGCGCGTGAAGGTGCCCGCCAACGTCGCCTTCGGCATCACGGTGCTCGACGCCAACGGACACCGCATCAGCCAGCGCCACAATCACTGGCTGCAGGTGATCGCGGGCGAGGAACTGAAGTGCAACGGCTGCCATCGCACGAACACGATGCCGCCCGAGCCGCATGGCCGCCCGGGCCTTTATGCCGCGGCGAATCCCGGCGCGCCGACCACCGGCTCGCCGTTCCCGAACACCGATCCCGCGCTCTTCGCGAACCAGGGCGAAACGATGGCCGAGACGCGCACGCGCCTCGATGGGACCGCGCTCAATCCGAGCGTGAACGTCGTCTACGACGACGTGTGGACGGATCCGGCGTCGGCCGGGCGCGCGAAGGATGCGAGCTTCGCCTTCCTCTACAATGACGCGGAATTCACGACGCCCGCGCCTGTGCGCAGCGATTGCATCACCGCGTGGCAGTCGACCTGCCGCATCACGATCAACTACCTCGCGAACGTCCAGCCGCTGTGGGACAAGCTCCGCCAGACGGTCGATCCGGTGACCGGCCTGGTGCTCACCGATCACACCTGCGTGCTCTGTCACAACAATCGCGACGCCGCCGCGGCCGTGCAGCTGCCGGCCGGCCAGCTCGAGCTCACGAGCGGCGCGTCGAACGACAACAACCTGCAGGTCAACTCATATCGCGAACTACTGTTCACGGATAACGAACAGGAGCTTATTATGGGCGCGCTTCAGGACAGGACCGTCCCTGGACCCATCGACCCCGTGACGGGGCTGCCCACGATGGTGCCGGTGACGGTGGCCCCGTCCATGAGTGCGGCGGGTGCCAACGCATCGACCCGGTTCTTCAGCCGGTTCACGGCGACTGGTACACATGCTAACTACATGTCCGCCGCGGAGCTGCGCCTCGTTGCCGAGTGGTTGGATCTCGGGGGCCAGTACTACAACGATCCGTTCATGGCGCCTGTGAACTGACCGAATGCGACCGATCCTGCTCCTACTACTCGCAGCAACCATACTGAATGCAGGAACGGTCCAAGGTGCCGAGCGCCGGGTGGAAGTTCAGGTCGCGGACCCCTTCATCGAGTTGAGGACGGGCCCGGGGCGCGGCTATCCGGTCACCCAGGTGGTCGAGCGCGGCGCCACGGTAGCGATCGTCATGCGCCGGACCGACTGGTACCAGGTGCGCACGGAAGGCGGAATCAAGGGCTGGGTCCATCGCCGGGACATGGCGCGGACGCTCGAAGGCACGGGTGAGCTCCTGCCGGTGGCGGATCCGTCGCTCGTCGATTTCACGAACCACGACTGGGAATTCGGACTCGAAGTCGGCGACTTCGGCGGCGCGAACGCAATTTCAGGCTACGGCAGCTATTCGCTCAACGAAAGCCTGTCGACGGAATTGCACCTCTCGCACATCCTTGGCGACCAGACGAACCAGTACATCATCGACATCGGCATCGTGCATTCGATCATCATGCCGGACGTGAAGATACTGAACCGCTTCACGCCGTTCGTGGGCCTCGGGACCGGCGTGCTGCGCCTGGAGCCGAAGGCGCAGTTCGCCCAGCAGCTCGACAGCCGCACCGACCAGATCGCCTACGTCGGCGCCGGCGTCAAGTTCTACCTGACGCGACAGTTCATTGCGCGTGCCGAATATCGCTGGCACGTGGTCTTCACCAACCGTGACGACAACCAGGAAGTGGAAGAATGGAAAGCCGGATTCGCATTTTTCTTCTGACCGCAAGTGCCGCCCTCGCGCTCGCGAGCCTGCCGGCGACGGCGGTCCGCGCCGCGGATGCCGATCCGGCCGCGGACAGCGTCCCGTCGGGCGACACGGAAGAACAGGACCAGCCGCCGGTCATCGAGCCGGAGGTCGAGCGGCGCAAGGTGAAGGTGCCGAAGATCGACCGCGAGAATTTCGAGATCGGGGTGTTCGGCGGCGTCATCAATGTCGAGGACTTCGACGCCAACCCGTCCTACGGCCTGCGACTTGCGTATCACATTTCCGAGGACTTCTTCACGGAAGCGACCATCGGCCAGACGACGGTGAGCCGCAACGCGGCAGAAATCTTCTTTAATTTCGATCTGACCCGGGGTGAGAGGCAATTCACGTACTACGACGTGTCCTTTGGTTACAACTTCCTGCCCGGAGAGATGTTCGTCGGCCGCAAGCGCGCCTTTAACACCGCCCTGTACGTCACGGCGGGCGTCGGAGGCACGCGGTTCGCGGGCGACGATGAATTCACCATCGCCCTGGGCGTGGGTTATCGGATGCTGGTGAGCGACTGGCTGGCCCTGCACCTGGACGTGCGGGATCACGCCTATCGGAGCTCGCTCCTGGGGCTCGAGAAGGTCGCGCACAATCTCGATGCCAACATCGGATTCACCGTATTCTTCTAGAGAGGTTGCCTCGCATGTTGCTCAAGAATGGAAGCAGGACTTCATGGCTGCGCGGCCTCGTCGCCGGCCTTCTCCTCGCCGCTGCCGCCATTGCCGGCGGCAGCGCCTCGAAGCCGGCGCCCAACTTCACCCTGGCGAACCGCGCCGGCGGGCAGATGTCGCTCGCGAAGCTCAAGGGCCAGGTCGTGATGATCAATTTCTGGGCGAGCTGGTGCGGCCCCTGCCGCCAGGAGATGCCGCTCCTCGACCAGATGTACAAGAAGTACAAGCCGCTCGGCTTCACGCTGGTCGGCGTCAACGTCGAGCCGGATTCGACCGACGCCGAGGGCTATCTCAGGAAGACGCCGGTGACCTACCCGATTCTCCTAGACAAGGAGAACAAGGTGAGTTCGCTCTACGAAGTGAGCGCGATGCCCTCGAGCGTCATCGTCGACCGCAAGGGGCGCGTCCGCTACGTGCACCATGGCTACAAGCCGGGCGACGAGAACGAGTTCCTGAACCAGATCCGCACGCTCGTGAAGGAATAGGGGAGGTTGCACATGCGATCGCTCCGCGCCCTCCTCCTGCTCGCGCTCGCTGCCGGCTCGGTGGCCTGCAGCCACGTCGAGCCCTGGGTGAAGCCGTACGAGCGCGACCGGCTCGCCGATCCGATCATGAGCTGGGGGCGTGATCCGGTCTCCATCGCTTACCTCTCGCACGTACGCGACGCGCGCGAAGGCGCACGCGGCGCATCGGGTGCCGCGGGCGGCGGTTGCGGCTGCAACTGATGGTCCGGGCCGGCTCCATCGCGCGACGGCTGCTGGCACTCGTGCCGCTGCTCGCGGCGCTGTGGCCTGCCGGCGCGCATGCGACCGTGTTGCCGGAAGACCGGGCTGACATTCTCTGGCACCGCTACTCCGGCGGCGGCGTGACGATTCAGGGGCCGTCGATCCTCGTGCGCAAGGGCTTTGCCGAGCGCGTGTCGGTCGAAGTGAACTGGTACGAAGACATGGTGTCGAGCGCGTCGGTCGACGTCATGACGACGGCGAGCCCCTACAAGGAAACGCGCAAGCAGTGGAGCGTCGGCGCGGACTATGTCCGCGGCAAGACGACCTACAGCCTCGGTTACACCAATAGCGACGAGCCGGACTACACGGCCGACACGGCCTACGCCTCCATCAGCCAGGACCTGTTCGGCGATCTCACGACGATCACGCTCGGCTACCAGCGGGGCTGGAACGTCGTCGGCAAGCGCGGTGACCCGACCTTTGCGCCGCGCACCGACACGCGCAACTACTCGCTTGGCCTGTCGCAGATCATCACCAAGAACCTGATCATCGGCGCAAGCTACGAAGCGATCACGGATGAGGGCTTCCTCAACAACCCGTATCGCTCGGTCCGCTATGTCGATCCGACGTCGGGCACCGGGTTCAGCTTCCAGGCCGAAGTCTATCCGCGCACGCACACGAGCAATGCGGCGGCCATCCGCGCGCGTTATCACCTGCCGTTCCGCGCCGCCGTCTACGGTGAATACCGCTTCTTCACCGATACCTGGAAGGTGCACGCGCACACGGCGCAGATCGGCTACACCTATCCCTGGAAGGACGACTGGCTGTTCGACGTCAACTACCGCTTCTACAAGCAGACGCAGGCGGATTTCTACAGCGACCTCTTCCCCAGGGCGGACTTCGCAAACTTCCTCGCCCGCGACAAGGAGCTGTCGACGTTCCACAGCAACGCCATCGGCATGGAGGCGTCGTACCTGTTCCTGAAGAAGGACTGGCACTTCATCAAGAAGGGCTCGGTGAACCTGCACTGGGACATCATGAAGTTCGACTACGACAACTTCCGCAACATCCCGGCCGGCGGCCCGCCGGGCGAAGAGCCGCTCTACAGCTTCACCGCAAACGTCACGCAGCTCTACTTCTCCTTCTGGTTCTGAAAAAGGGGACAGATTTATTTTCTCGGGTTTCTGCCGCAGACGCCCAGGTACTCGAGAAAATAAATCTGTCCCCTTTTTCAGTGCGGCGGTTCGAGGCCCTTCGAGTAGAGGACGCGGCCGTCCGGCGTCACGAAGACGGCGTCAACGTCATCCAGTTTGTCGATGATGCGCAGCGCTTCCTCCGGCCCGAGCACGAACGCGGTCTTCGACAGGCCATCCGTGCGCGTCGCCGTCGGTCCGATGATGGAGGCGCTCAGCACCTTGCTCGCCGAGTGACCGGTCTTCGGGTCGAGGATGTGGTGGTAACGCACGCCGCCTTCCTCGAAATAGCGCTCGTAGTCGCCCGACGTCGAGATCGCCGCGTCCTCGAGCGGAATGCGCGTGATGACGGCGTCCGGATCGGCCGCGCGGGGATTGCGGATGCCGATGATCCAGGGCTTGCCGAAGCGGTCGCCGATGACGCGGCTGTCGCCGCCCGCGCTCACCGCGGCATGACGGATCCCCATCGCTTCGAGAAGGGCGATGGCGCGATCGACCGAGTGGCCCTTGGCGATGCCGCCGAGGTCGATCCGCACGCCCGCTTGTGAAAATCGCACGCTCGAATGCGCCGGATCGAGCAACACGTGGCGGTAGTTGATCCCGGGCAGCGCCTGCTCGATCGCCTGTTCGGTCGGATGCACGTGCTTGCGAAAGTCGTACAGGTAGCCGACGCTCGCGTAGGTGATGTCGAAGGCGCCCTCGGTGACCTTCGAGTACTCGAGGGACGTCTCGAGCAGGTGAAAGAGCTCCGGCGTCACCGCCACGGGATGCCGGGCGGCCCCGGCGTTCACTTTCGAGAGTTCGCTCGTCGGCTTGTAGGTGCTCATGAGTTCGTCGACCCGGCGCATCTCGGCGAGGACGGCCTCGATCGCGCGATCCGCCTGCACCGGATCATCCGCCCAGAGCTCCACCGTGATGCGGGTGCCCATGATCCCGTCGTCGACGCGGTGGTACCACTCGGCCTGCGCGGCGGGCGCGGCCAGGACGGCGAAGAGCGCGATCCGGCAGGCGAACGCAGCGTCGAGTGAGCGGCGCTTCAGGGTCGGCATGAGGGCTCCGGCGTGTAATCGTTACTCGAACGCGGTGCAAGTCATTATGGCGGCGCCCGTCGCGGTCCGCGAGCGGAACAATTAGACTTGCGCGAGGTCCTTCGATGCGCCCCAAGACCCGAGGTAACGTCATGAACCGCTTGTTTCGTCGCGCCGCGATCACCGCATCGCTCGCCCTGTGCACGTCGCTTTACGCCGTCAACGCACTCGCCGGCAACCGCGAGGAAGCCCGCGTGCTCACCGCGACCCAGGCCCTCGAGGAGATGCAGGGCATGCCCGACCAGCGTGTGCCGGACTGGCTGCTCGAGCGCGCCTACGGCATCGCGGTCATTCCGGACTTGTGGAAAGCCGGGTTCGTCGCCGGGGCCAAGCACGGCCAGGGCCTCTTGGTCGTGCGCGATGCAAGCGGACGCTGGAGCAATCCCGTTTTCGTCTCGCTCAACGGCGGCAGCTTCGGGTGGCAGGCCGGCGTGCAGCAGGCCGACATCATTCTCGTCTTCACCACGAAGGCGAGCGTCGACGGCATCAGCGGCGGCAAGATGACGCTCGGCGCGGACGCGTCCGTCGCCGCAGGCCCCGTCGGACGTTCCGCGACGGGCAGCACCGACATCAACTTCCGCGCCGAGATCTACTCCTATTCGCGCAGCAAGGGCCTCTTCGCCGGCCTCGCGATCGACGGTTCGGCGCTCACCATCGATCACAAATCGAACGCTTCCTACTATCAGAAGAAGAACGTGGCCGTCGATGAGATCTTCGCCGCCAGCGCTCCGCTCCCGCCCGAGTCGGGCCAGCGCTTTCTGGCGGCGCTAGCCAAGGTGGCGACGACGAAGTCGCCAGTTCGCGACGCCAGCGCGCCGCAAGCGGTCGGGCCCGAGCAGACACCGGCCGCGTCCGACCTCAAGACCTACCCGATGGAAGACGCGAAGACGGCCCAGGAACCGCACGGCTACTGAAACCGGTGCAATTCCCGCCCGCGAGCGCGCCATCGGCCTGACAGCCGTTCTGCAAGCCGCTAAGATGACGCTCCCATTGCCGATCGGGTGTGTGCGTGCGTATCGGTTTCATCGGGCTCGGCAGCATGGGCCTGCCGATGGCGCGGCGGCTGCTGCGGGCCCGTCACTACCTGCTGGTCTATAACCGGACGCGGGCGCGCGCCGAAGCCATCGCGCGCGAGGGCGCCTTCGTCGTCGAGAACCCCAAGCTCGCCTGCCACGCCGACGTCCTCATCACGATGCTCTCCGACGACGCGGCGCTCGAAGAGGTGCTCTGGCCACAGGGCGAATTCCTTTGCCAGGGGCTCGGCGGCCTCATCCACGTCGGCATGAGCACGGCAAGCGACCGTATTGCGCTGAAACTCACGCAGGTGCACGCCGCGGCCAACCAGCAATACGTATCGGCGCCGGTCTTCGGTCCTCCAGAGGCGGCGCAGTCCGGCCGGCTCGTGCTCGCGGTGGCCGGCGCCGAAGCGGCGGTCCGCCAGGTCAGCCCGATGCTCGAGGAACTCGGCCGCGTCGAGGTCGTCGGCAAGGATCCGGCCACGGCGAACGTGGTGAAGCTTGCGGGCAACGTGCTGGTCGGCTCAGCCGTCGAAAGCCTCTGGGACACGATGCGTCTCGTGCATGCCGCCGGCGCCGATCCACGCCAGTTCGCAGGCATCGTGACCCAGGCCCTCTTTCCGACGCCGGTCTACCAGGTCGCGGGCGGAACCCTCGCGAAGCGCGTGCTCGACGGCGCCCAGTCGTTCATCAATCCCTTCGCCCGCAGCGCGCAGATGGCCGAGGAAGCCGGCACGCGGCTCGCGACGCACGTACCGACGGCCAAGCACGTCGCGCATCGCGATTGAAATCGGATATGGGGACATTCCTGATTTCCAATCGGCGGTTGCAAGCGCCGGAAATCGGGAATGTCCCCATTTCCTATTTCAGGATCATCACCGCGAGCACGACGACGTAGCCCGCAATCAGGGCCGGCGCCACGCGCCGGATCAGTTGCCAGGTCGAAACGCCCGTGAGCGTCGCGGTGAAGATCACGACCGCAGCGACCGGCGACATGGTGCGCCCGAAGCTCGAAGCGATGGCCGCGAGGCTCCCGAGATCGAGCGCGAGCGGGAGATCGTGCGTGAGCGAAGGCAACACGGCCTTGGCGAAGGCGACGCTCGGCCCGATGCCCGTGCCGGAAATGACGGCGAGCGTTCCCGGAAGGACACCGGCCGCGATCTTCCCCAAGGCGCCCGTCCCCGAAACCAGGTGCACCAGCTTCTCCGTCAGCCCCGTCGCCGTCATGCCGGCGATAAAGCAGGTCGAGGTGACGATGAGCGAAATGATGTTCATGTAGGCGTAGCCCATGCCCTCGAAGAACGCTTTCACCTGCTGGGAAAAATCACGCCGGTGCACGAGGAGCACGATCATCGTGCCGGCGATCATCGCGTGCGACACCGGCAGGCCCTTTTCAAAGGGCGGCGGGAACACCGGAAGGAAGACGCCCGGCAGCATCAGGAAGATGAGCAGGATCGGGATCGGCGGCAGCAGCGCCTTCGACCATTCTATCGGCACCTGCGCGGCTGCAGCCGTCGCGTCCACGCTCACCGTCGGCTTGCGCGACCGGAACGAAAAGAAGATGGCCGCTACTGCAAAGCCGCTGACGAGCGGGGGGAACATCGCGGTGAGCGCCAGCTGCATCGGCGCCCCGCTCGACTCGTGAATCGCGACGAGGTCCGCATCGCCCGGATTGAGAAGGCTTCCGCCACCCGAGCAGCCGAGCACCAGGGTCGCGGCGGCGACCAGCGGCGAGTAGCCGGCTGCCAGCATGAGCGGAATCAGGATCGGACCGACGGCGGCGGCGCTCGCCGTCTGGCTGGTGATCGCCACGTTGGTGACGAAGCCGACGGCGCAGCCGGCCGGGATCAGGAGCCAGCGGATGCCGCGCGTCGGCGCCAGCAGGAGCCGTACCATCGCCTGGTCGCACCCGGTCGCGCGCAGGACCCAGGCGTAACCCATCGCCGAACAGATCGGGCCGATGGTCTTGCCATTGCCCATCTCGAAGAGAAACGTGTCGAGGATGACGAGCGGCTTCAGCGCGAGTGAAGCCAGCGCGAGACCCGCGAGGAAAAGGACCAGCCGTACGTCCGCCTCGCGCAGGAGCGCATACAGCGACAGGGCGATGATGAGAAGCGTCGCGGCGAGGATCATGGCTGGGTCGGCATTATCGGTGAAGTCCTGGCCCGTTTCGCAGTATTCTTCGCGGCGCGCTGCCGATGCGCCCCGGAGAAAAATAACGAGAGCAACACCATGATGAAACGACGAACGTTCTGCACATCGGCCGTCGCTGCCCTCGCTGCCGCATCCCTGCCACTCAGACGCGGCCTTGCCTCCGAAGTCGCGGCGGCCGGGCCCGGCGGGAAGCAGGTCCTCCTGCAATCGACGGCGATCGACGATTTGCGGGCGAGCCTGCGCGGTGAGCTGCTGCTGCCCGGACAGGACGGCTACGACTCCGCACGCAGGGTCTGGAACGGCGCTTTCGACCGCAGGCCGGCCTTGATTGCGCGCTGCGCCGGCGCCGCGGACGTGATCCAGTCCGTCAAATTCGCAAGGGCCAACCATCTGCTCGTCGCAGTTCGCGGCGGCGGGCACAGCCTCTCGGGGCAATCCGTCTGCGAAGGCGGCCTCATGATCGATCTCACGCCCATGAAGAGCGTGCACATCGATCCGCTGGCGCGTACCGCGCGCGTCGAACCCGGTGTGCTGCTCGGTCAGTTCGATCGCGAGGCGCAGGCATTCGGCCTTGCAACCACGGCCGGTACGGTTTCGCACACGGGCGTGGCGGGACTGACGCTCGGCGGCGGTTTCGGCCGCCTCGGCCGGCGCTTCGGCCTCGCTTGCGACAACGTGCGCGCCGCAGAACTCGTCTCGGCGGACGGCACATTCGTGCAGACTAGCGAAACCGACAACGCGGAGCTCCTGTGGGGCCTGCGCGGCGGCGGCGGCAATTTCGGCGTCGTCACGTCCTTCGAGTACCGGATGCATCCGGTCGACCCGACCGTGCTCGCGGGACCCCTGGTCTATTCATTCGCCGATGCACGCGAAGTCCTGCACTTCTTTGCCGATTACATTGCGCGGGCACCGGATGAACTCTATGCGGACGCACTCCTCGTGCCGACGCCGGACGGCAAGCGCACAGTCGTCTTCGATATCTGCTACAGCGGCGCGATCGCTGAAGGCGAACGCATCCTCGCGCCCCTGCGCAAGTTCGGCAAACCGCTCGTCGACGGCGTCCGGCCGATGCCGTACATCGCGATCCAGAAAAGTGGCGACGACAACTTTCCGATCGGCCGCGCCTACTACATCAAGTCCGGGTACCTGAAGCAGCTCGACGCGAAGACGCTCGATGCCGCCGTCGATCAGCTCGCGGCGACGCGGGTAGGCCAGTCCGCCATCCTGTTCGCCCACGCGGGCGGCGCCATCGCGCGCGTGAAACCGGGCAGCGCCGCGTTCCAGCACCGGGATGCGACCTACAGCATGGTGATCATGAGCTTCTGGGACAAGCCCGCAGAAAGGGATCCCGGCATGCAATGGGCGCGCGCGTCGTGGAAGGTGATGGAGCCGATGACCGAAGGCTTCTACGTCAACGAGGTTTCCAATGAAGATCCGGAGCGGCGCATTCGCGCGAACTACGGCGCGAGCTACGACCGGCTGGTGAAGCTCAAGAACCGCTACGACCCGACCAATCTCTTCCAGATGAACGCCAACGTGAAGCCGACGGCGTAACCTGCGCTCGCACACTGGCAAGCGAATGAAACGGGCCACTCGACGATCACGCCGGCGCGTCCTCAGGGCCGCGGCCTACTCGCCGGCTTTGCTCATTCCCTGGGCCGACAGTGCGCAGGCAACATCGGAGACTCCGACACGCGCGCCCATCATTCGCGCGACGCCGCTGCCGCTCGAATCGGTGCGCCTCACGGCATCGCCCTTTCTCGATGCGGTCGAAGCCAATCGCCGCTACCTCCTCGAACTCGAACCCGACCGGCTGCTGCACAACTTCCGCACGAACTCGGGCCTGAAGCCGAAGGGCGAGATCTACGGCGGCTGGGAAAGCGAATCGCTGGCGGGTCACACGCTCGGCCATTACCTGAGCGCCTGCTCGCTCATGTACGCCCAGGTCGGCGAGAGCGAGTGCAGGCGGCGCGTCGACTACATCGTCGGGGAACTCAAGCTCTGCCAGCAGGCGAGCGGCGACGGCTACGTCTCGGCGTTCACCCGCAAGAACGGCGAGGCGATTGAGAACGGCAAGGCGATCTTTCCGGAACTCATGCGCGGCGAAATCCGCAGCGCCCCCTTCAACCTGAATGGCGTGTGGTCGCCGCTCTACACCGTACACAAGCTCCTCGCGGGCCTCCTCGATGCCGAGCGCTATTGTGGCAATACCGGCGCGCGTCCGATCGCGATCGGCATGAGCGCCTATCTCGATCGCGTGTTCGCGCACTTGAGCGACGCGCAGGTCGAGCGGGTGCTCGAGACCGAATTCGGCGGCGTAACCGAAAGTTTTGCGGAACTCAGTGCCCGCACCGGCGATGATCGCTGGCTGAAGCTTGCCGGCCGGCTCACCCATCACCGCATTCTCGATCCGCTCGCCGACGGCCGCGACGAACTCGACGGCGTGCACTCGAACACGCAGATTCCGAAGCTCATCAGCGAAGCGCGCCTCTACGAGCTCACGGGCGAGGAGCGGCGCGCGCGGACCGCACGCTTCTTCTGGCAGAGCGTGACCTCGAACCGTTCCTACGCGATCGGCGGCAACTCCGATCGCGAGAACTTCGAGCGGCCGCTCTCGAAGTACCTCACCGAGCAGACCTGCGAAACCTGCAATACGCACAACATGCTGAAGCTGACGCGCCATCTGTACGCGTGGCAGCCCGACGCCGCCTGGTTCGATTTCTACGAGCGCGCGCACTTCAATCACATCCTCGCGCATCACGATCCGGCGAGCGGCATGTTCACCTACATGATGCCGCTCATCTCGGGCGCGCGGCGCGAGTTCTCGAGCCGCACGAACGATTTCTGGTGCTGCGTCGGCACGGGCCTCGAGAGCCACTCCAAGCACGGCGATTCGATCTACTGGCAGAGCGGCGACCGGCTCAACGTCAATCTCTACATTCCCTCGACGCTCGAGTGGCGCGAGCGCCGCGTGAAGTTCGCGCTCGAGACGCAGTACCCCCAGTCGGAGCGCGTCGCTTTCACGGTCACCGAGGTCGCGAGGCCGCAGGCGCTCACGCTCGCCTTGCGAATTCCCGGCTGGTGCAAGCAAGCGCGCGTTGCCGTGAACGGCAAGCCCCTCACCGTGGCGCCGCAGGATGGGTACGCGGTCCTGCGCCGGCGCTGGAAGACCGGCGACCGCATCGAGCTCACGTTGCCGATGGCGGTGCGCACGGAGCCGCTGCATGACGATCCGAACGTGGTCGCGTTCCTGCGCGGTCCGCTGGTGCTCGCGGCCGACCTCGGACCGGTGAGCGAGGAGTATTCCGCGCTCGCACCCGGATGGGTCGGCGATCAGCCCATCGCCTCGCTGAAACCCTTTTTCCAGCTCTACCAGCGGCGAGCGGCGCTCTATTTCCAGCGTTACACCCCGCAGGAATGGGAAGCCGCCTCACGCGCGTTCGCGGCGGAGCTGAAGCGGATGCAGACCCTCGATGCGAGTGCGATCGACCTGGTGAACCTCGGCGTGACGGCATCGGAAGAGGCACACGGCCTCACCGGGCCGAGCGAGACCATTGTCTACCGCGGCAGGGACTCCCGTCTCGCGCGCAAGGGCGGCTGGATCGAGTTTCGCCTGAAGGCCGGCGCCGGTCCGCAGACACTGCAGGCGGTGCTCCGCGGCGATGAACGCAAGCGCCGCTTTTGCGTGCTCGTCGACGGCACGGCGATCGCCACACAGCGGCTCGACGGCGAGCGCGGCGCGCGCTTCTTCGACCAGGCTTATCCGATTCCGGAAGAACTCACGCGCGGAAAATCTGCCGTGACGGTGCGCATCGAAGCGGATCCGGATTTCTCGACGGGGCCGCTCTACACCTGGCGCATGCTCGGCGAAGCCGCGGTCAGCGCGGCTTCTGCATGAATTCGGCCCACTGCGGTGACGACAACGTCGTCTCGAGATAGCCGAAGGTACCGGTCTTCAGGATCTCGCTGGCAGCTTCGTGCAGCCTCGTCATGGCCGCGCGATGGAGTGAGGTCGCGAGACTGATGCGCTTGACGCCCGCCGCTGCAAGCTCCGCCACCGTGAAGGACTTGCCCCGGATGCCGACCATGAAGTTCACCGGCTTCGAGACAGCCGCGCACACCGCGCGCACCGATGCGAGATCCGGCAATCCCGGCGCGAACAGCACATCCGCTCCCGCGCGCTCGAAGGCCTGGAGCCTGCGGATCGTGTCGTCGAGATCCGGCCGGCCGCGCAGGTAGTTCTCGGTACGGGCCGTGACCATGAACGGAAACGTCAGCTGCCGCGCCGCAGCCACCGCAGCCGCCACGCGCTCGACCGCGGCGTCGAATTCGTAGAGCGGCTGCGCGGGATTGCCGGTCGCGTCTTCGATGGATCCGCCGACGAGTCCCGCACCGGCCGCAAGCAGGATGGTCTCCGCGACGACGGCCGGGTCGTCGCCGAAACCTTTTTCGAGATCCGCCGAGACCGGGCGATCGGTCGCCGCGGTGATCACGCGCGCCTGTGCCAGTGCCTCGTCACGCGTGACGTTGCCGTCAGTCCGGCCGAGTACCCCCGCCGACGCGCCGCTCGAGGTAGCGATGGCTTCGAAGCCGAGTCCAGCAAGCAGTCTTGCGGAGCCGCCGTCCCACGCGTTCGCGATCACGAACGGCGCCGGCCGCCGGTGCAGTTCCTGGAAGTGAAGGGCCTTGTCGCGCTGGCTCGCCATGGGACTTCAGAATACACCCAGGGCGGCCGCGACGGCTTCCGCACCGGTTGCAATGGGATCGAAGCACGGCAGCCCGTGGCGGGACGTGAGCTTCCACAGGTACGCATCGCGATCTTTCGAGGGCATACCCGAGGTATTGACGGAAATGCCGGCCCAGCGTGCGTGCGGGTTCGTGAGCTGCGCGGCACGCAGGTTGGTTTCGGCGCAATGGCCGATGTCCGGAACCGGGAACGCGGGATACCCGGCGAGATGCTGACGTGAAGGATCGTGGCACACAACAATAGCGTCGGGCTGCGATCCGTGCAGCAGCCCCAGGCTCACCCCCGCGTACGCCGGATGAAAGAGCGAACCCTGCCCTTCAATGACGTCCCAGTGATCGGGATCGTTGTCGGGCGACAGCCATTCGGCCGCGCCTGCAATGAAATCCGCGACGACGGCATCGATCGCCACGCCCGCTCCCGAGATGAGGATCCCCGTCTGGCCGGTCGCACGAAAGGTGGCGCGAATGCCCCGATCGTTGAGCGCCCGGGCAATGCTGAGCGCGGCATATTTCTTGCCGATGGCGCAGTCGGTGCCCACGGTGAGCAGTCGCCGGCCCGTGCGCTTGCGTCCCGTCGCGACCTGGAACTTGCGATCGGAATAGCGCACGTCGAAGAGCGAGCGGCCGTTGCGCTCGGCCGCCTGCGCGATTTCCGGGACGCTGCCGAGCCGCGTGTGCATCCCGCTTGCCACATTGAGCCCGGCATCGAGCGCCGCGACGATCGGTGCGATCCAGCTGGGCGCGAGGGCGCCGCCGATGGGCGCGACGCCAATGACGAGAGTCTGCGCGCCCGCCGCTTTCGCCGCCGCTGGCGCGACTTCCGCAATTTCAAGATCGACACGGCAGGCCGGCAGGCGGAACTGGCCGGCGCAAAGCTCACGCCGCCAATGCAACAGGCCGAAGGCGGTCTTGGCATCCGTGTTGTCGGTGACGTCGCCGAGGAAAAGGAGATAGGCGCCTGGAATCGTCATGGCGCGCGCGGCGGGTGCAGGATCGGGACTCCGGATCGTGCGCCGGTGGGCGAGCCTTGCGCAAATACGACGACTCCGTTGACCCAGACGCGCTCGATGCCGACGGACAGCGCCGTCGGATCCGCGATGCTCGAGCGATCGGAGACGGTGACGGGATCAATGAGCACGAGATCGGCCGCAAGGCCGCGGCGGATGACGCCGCGTCCCGTGATGCCGACATGCGATGCCGCTTCCTCCGTCATCTTGTGGATCGCCGCTTCCCAGGTCAGGAGCTTGCGCTCGCGAACGTAGTCGCGCAGCACCCGCGTGAACGTGCCGGTCCCGCGCGGATGGCGGCTGTCCATCGCGCCGTCGGAGCAGATATTGGCGCCGGGCCAGAGGACAAGCGCGTCGATGTCATCGCCTCGCATGCTGGTGCCCATCACCGACGCGCTCTGTCCGGGCGCCTCGGCCTTCAGCACGAGGTCGATCAGCGTCGTGACGTTGTCCGTGTTTCGCGCCGCCGCGATTTCCGCGACGGTCTTGCCCGCGAGCGACTGGTCCGGCGTGTACCATGAAAGTCGCAACCCGTCCGCCGGCGCCACGGTCTCGAGCGCGCGGGCCGCGGATTCCCGGTTGCTGAAATCGCGCTTCGGGAACATCACCGAGAGCGTGGCGTGCCAGAAATCATAGGGGTACACGTCGCCCGAGAGATCGACGCCGCTGCGGCGCGCGGCTTCGAGCTTCTCGATGAGCTTTGCGTTCTGGCCCCACCAGCCGACCATGGCGAGCTTCATGTGCGAGTAAAGCACCGGCATATGCGCGACGCGGCCGATCTCGACGAGCTCGTCGACGGCCTGCCAGAGGTCGTGATCTTCGCTCCGGATGTGGCTCGCGTACCGGCCGCCGTAACGCGACGCGACCTTCGCGAGTTCCAGGATCTCCGCGGTATTGGAATAGTGGCCGGGGTCGTACTCGAGCCCGGTCGACAGGCCGAGCGCGCCGTCCTTCATGCCGGTTTCCACGAGCGCCCGCATGCGTTCGATTTCCGCCGGCGTCGCGAGGCGCTTGAAGTCATCGCCCATCGCCGCGGAACGCACCGTGTTGTGCCCGACGAAGCTTGCGATGTTGATCGCAACCGGGTGCGTGCGCAGCTTGTCGAACATCGCGGCGAGCGAGTCCGCCGACGAGCCGTCCTGCCCGATGACGATGGTCGTGATGCCCTGGCTCACGACGGCGGTTGCCTCCGGATGCTCATCGAGCCCTCGGTCGTGATGGCTGTGTGTGTCGATGAATCCCGGTGCCAGGATAAGTCCCCCGGCATCGAAGACGGCCTCGTCCTTGCGCGCCTTCAGGTTGCCGAGCGCTTCGATCGTCGAACCGCGGATGCGCACGGAACGCAGCGCGGCTGGCGCGCCCGTGCCGTCGATGACCCGGGCATTCACGATGAGAAGCGAGGCGACTGCCGAGTGACCGGCTGCCGCCAGGCAGCAAAGCAGCAGCAGGCCGACTAGATATTTCATGGTTCAGCCGGGGTGTGGGTATCAAGCTATTGGAACAGATACGATGACAATCCGCCCGCCGGACGTGTAGGACGTGTCTGATCCCGGGGACCGGCAGCCGTCACTGGCAGCATTCCGGACCGCACTGTTAGGGTGATCCGGCGTCGCCATTCGACGCGGTTGCCAAACGGGTGTTGACATGAAACCGACCATCTCACTGCTTGCCGCAGCCGTGGCCGTCGCTTCGCTACTCGGTGGTTGCAGCAAGACTGCGGACAACAGTCTCGACCAGGCTGTCGACAAGACCAAGGACGCGCTCGATATCCGCGAGCACGAGAAGCTCAAGGACGCGGGCGAGGAAGCGAAGGAAGCGGTGAAGGACGCGGGCGAGGCGACGAAGGACGCTGCGAACGACACGGCCGACGCCGTCAAGGATGCCGCCAACGACGTGAAGGACGCCGCCAAGGACGACCAGCCGAAATCGAACTGACGGCCCGCCGCGCAACGCGTTAAGCTCTGCAGCAAATCAACGTCCGGCCGCGCCCTGATCGGCGCGTCGCCGGACCCTGCTGCAGGGGCATACGCGTGACAGAACCCGCTCGAAATCCGGGGCGAAGCATCCTCGCCATTGTCGTCGGCATCATCGTCGTCGTCGGCCTTTCCATCGTGTACTGCGTGCTCGGCAGCTATCTCGCGGCCCTGCTCGCGCCGCGCTTTCCGATGTGGCATGCGATGCTCCTTGATGCCATCGGCTTCGTCGTGAGCCTTGCGGGCGCGATCTACGCGATCCGCGCGGGCAACATGGGGCCGAACTGGTATCCGGTCGGGATCGCGCTCACTGCCCTGCCCTGCGCCTGGATCGGGGGGCTGGTTCACCGGCGCCTGCACCCGGCGGTGATCTCATGATGCGGGCGACAGCGTTGTTCCTCGTCGCACTTGGCGCGGCTGCGAGCACCAGCGCCGCAGCCTCTGCGCGCACGATGCCGCCAGAGGCCGACCAGGATCTCGCGCGCACGATTTTCCAGGAAATGATCGAGATGCGGACGACCCACGACGTGGGATCGACCGAACTTGCGAAGGCGATCCAGGATCACCTGCTGCACGCAGGCTTTGCCGCCGACGATGTCGTCTTCATCGCGCCGGCCGACAAGCCGGCCAAGGGAAACGTCGTCGTTCGCTACCGCGGCAAGGGCGACGGCAAGCCGGTGCTCTTTCTCGCGCACCTCGATGTCGTCGAGGCGAAGGCCGAGGACTGGTCGGTGGACCCCTTCAAGCTGACCGAAAAAGACGGCTATTTCTATGGACGCGGCACCATCGACATGAAGAACGGTGCGACGGCGCTGCTCGAAAGCCTCATCCGGTTGAAACGCGAACGCTTCGTGCCGGAGCGCGACATCATCGCGGCGTTCACCGCCGACGAGGAAGCCGGCGGCGATGCCAATGGACCCGCGTTCCTGTTGAAGGAACACCGTGACCTGATCGACGCGGGCTTCGTCGTCAATCTCGACGGCGGCGGCGGCGACCTGAAGGACGGCAAGCGCCTGGACTTCGGCGTCGGCACGAGTGAAAAGACCTACGTCACGTACACCATCGAGACGACGAGCCCAGGCGGTCATGGCTCGCTGCCCGGGCCTGACAACGCGATCTATCGGCTCGCCGCCGTGCTGGGCAAGATCGCCGCCTACCAGTTTCCAGTGATGCTCACGGCGACGACGCGGGGCAGTTTCGCCGCGTTCGCCGAGCTCGATCCTGGCCCGCAGAGTGCGGACATGCGCGCAGTCGCCAAGGACCCGCCGGACCTTGCCGCGGCCGAACGCCTGAGCGAGGAAGTCCGATTCAACGCGCAGCTGCGCACGACCTGCGTCGCAACGCTCCTCTCCGGCGGTCACGCCGAAAATGCACTGCCCCAGCGCGCCAAGGCCACCATCCAGTGCCGCATGATGCCGGGCGATACCGAAGAGCACGTGCGGGCGCAGCTCGTCGTCGCGATGAACGAACCGAAGGTGTCGATCAATCTCGACGCGCCGCCGATCGTGAGCCCGGAATCCGTCCCGACGCCCGAGATCATGGCCAAGGTTGCGAAGGTCATTCACTCGATGTGGCCGGGCGTGCCGCTCGTACCGACAATGGCGACCGGATTCAGCGACGACCGCCAGACGCGCAACGCCGGCATGCCGAGCTACGACCTGGGTGGCACCTGGATGGAAGTCACGGAGAATCGCGCCCACGGCCGCGACGAGCGCATCACGGTGAGCGCATTCTACGAGAACGTCGAGTACACCTACCGCCTGCTGAAAGCGATGGGCAAGTAGCTCGGGCGCCGACGAGCAAGCACCCGCGGGTTACGGCTTGGCGAGTACCGCGTCGACGTCCGCGACGAACTGAGGAACGAAGCCGATACTCTTGGCGCTGCGCCACCAGGCCGCGCCGCGCGACGGCTTTAGCACGCTGCACAGGAGAGCGCCGCCCGTCGCTTCGAAGGTCCCTTTCGGAAAGATGCCGCGTTGCGTTCTATCCCAGATGTGGAACGCTGCCCAGGCCTGCTCGGCCAGGAACTGCTCGAGCCTCAGCTGATCCGCGGCGTCCAGCGTGCCCTCGCCGTGAAGGCCCGCGGTCATGAGCCTGGCGATGTCGCGGTTCTGGGCGATCGCCATGCGAATCACCGTCCACTGCTCCATCGTGGAGTTGTGCTCGTTGCGCTGAAGCGCGGCCGTATTCGCCTTGATCTGAAATCCGACAAAGACGAGCGACACGATGACGCCGGCGGTTCCGACAATCTGCGCGAGATACGAGAGTTGTTCGAGCGACATGAATTTCAGTCCTTCCCGGCGAGCTGCCTCTTGAGCGCGGTCACTTCAATTTCGATCTGCATTCGCGGATTCGCGAGACCCGCCGAGATCATCATCGCAGCCGGCCGGACTTCGCCGAAGTACTTCTTCAGTACCGGCCCGCGCTTGGAAAACTCGCCGCCGTTCGGCAGGACATAGGTCACGCGGACGACATCTTCGCGTAGTCGAAGCCGGTCGTGCCGGAGACGAAAATCCACTCCCCGTCGACCACGGCGCGCGAATAGCCGATGTCATTTTCAAAGGTAGAGCCGGAACTGATGAGTCGGCGCGTCATGACGGGGCAAGCAGGCCGCTAGCCGCCGCCCGGACCCGGGAATCCGACATCCGGAAGACGTTGCGGTCCAGCAGGTAATGCACGAATCCGGTCGCAAAACCGGCGGCCACCAACGCGGGAACCCAGGAAGAGTTGCGTAACCCTTCCGCGGCAGCGCCGAAGATCCAGTCGCCGTAGTTCGTGCCCCCGTCGAGGTTGGCTTCGACCTCGAAGACCGGCAACAACAGGACTGAAGCCGCGACGAGCACGAGCAGGACGGCCCATGGCCGTGCATTGACTGCGTGAAGAACGCGTCGGACCGTGCCGCCGGCTGGAGCTAGTTCTCCCCCGGGGGTTCGGGAAGCGAGACCCGTTGCGAGAATCCAATGCTGGGCCGTCCAGACGACGAGGAACAGAAACAGGCTCCGCGGCTGAAGGGCGATGGCAACCATCGCCGCAAGCCCCAGGATGTAAAGCACGCGCGGCAGCGAGCGGCGCGCTGCGCGCGCCTCCGCCACCAACATGAGGCCGGTCGCGATGAACAACACCAGGAAGGCCACTGCGCGGATGGTTCCCTCGTTGCTATCAACCCAGGCGGGAATCAGCCAATGGTCGATCCACAGATTCTGGTAGGCGGCGGATCCCGCCAGCACGTCGGAAAGGAAGACCAGGGCGCCGCCTACGCCCAGAGCGAAGATTCGGTCGAGGCGTCTCGTTTGCGCGCAGCGCGCGCGTTCAGCCCGCGTCCGGTAGAGGGAGAGGGCCCCGAAATGCTGGGTCGCGAAGTGGTACGTCACGAAAGCATAGTCGAGTATCGCCATGCCCACGAAGCGCTCCCAGCGGGTCCACGGAAAAGCGTCGTCGCCCGGCAGGAAGACAACAAAGCATGCGATTGTCACCAGGAGCGGAATCAGTACGAACCGCACCGGCTCGCTGCGAAGGAGCGGTCGGTACGCTTCCGTGCAGTACGCAAGCCACGTACTGCATAAGCGATGGCCGATCCAGAACAACGCCGTCAATCCGAAGTAAAGAATATCGAGCGGGCCCGCCTCCGGATCGGAATATCCGTGCGCGAGCCACAGAACGATCGGCACGAGCCAGAGCGCGTTGAGCATCCACACCCCGTCCCATACCGGACCACGCACCCAGGTCGACGCGCGCGGCGCCGCGAACTCTGCTGGAACTAAGGCGTCCATCGCGTCATGAGACACCGCATCCGCCGGGGCCGCAATAGCCGTGGTAGATATGCCCGGCGTACTGCGCCACTTGCAGGCACGCGCGTCCAACTTCAGTAACAGTGCGCGTGCGTCGGAACCGCTGCTAGACTCGGTTCCAGACTTCCGGCGAACCGGCGACAAGAAGGGAGTGGCGAGTCATGACCAACTTCAGGACGATCGCGACCGGCATTGCCGCCCTGGCGGGCCTCATGCTGCAAGGTTGTTACTATCCACCGGCCTACACCGCCGTTCCGACGACGACGTCCCTGCCGGCGAGATTCGATGCGTCATGGCAGGCGGCTCATGGCGCCGCTGCCGACGAGGGCGTCCGCATTACCTCCGAAGATCGCGGCAGTGGAACCCTGCGCGGCGACAAGGGATCGAACAGCGTGCTGATTACAGTGGCAACGCAGGCCGACGGGTCGATCCAGGTCGCATTCACGGTGACCGGAACACCGCCCGAGAGCGAAAACCTGAAGGATCGTCTGACGAGTGCCTATCAACGGCGCCTGGGGCGCTGACCGTCCTCACGATCCGAAGGACACTCCACACCCTCCGATCCCGCAGTAGCCGTTCGGATTCTTGGCGAGGTACTGCTGGTGATAATCCTCGGCATAGTAAAAGTCGCCCGCCGGCTTGATCTCCGTCGTGATGCTTGCCTTCTGGCCCGCGTCCGACAGGTTTACCTGGTATTGCGCGAGTGAGGCTTCGGCCGCCTTGCGCTGCTCGTCGTTGAACGGATAGATGCCCGAACGGTATTGCGTACCGACATCGTTCCCCTGTCGCATGCCCTGCGTCGGGTTATGCGACTCCCAGAAGACCTTCAGCAGCTTTTCGTAGCTGACCGTCTTCGGGTCGTACACCACCTGCACGACCTCGGAGTGCCCGGTCATCCCAGAGCACACTTCTTCATAGGTCGGATTCGGCGTGAGACCGGCTGCGTAGCCGACGGCCGTCGAGTAAACGCCCGGGACCTGCCAGAACTTGCGCTCGGCACCCCAGAAGCAGCCGAGTCCGAAGACGGCCCGCTCAAGGCCGGCGGGAAACGGGGGTACGATCCGATTGCCGTTGACGAAGTGCGTAACCGGCACGTCGAGTGCGGCGCTCCGGCCCGGCAGGGCGCGATCGTTCGAAACCATCTCGGACTTCTTGCGGAACATCATGGCTGTGCTCCTGGAGCGCTGGCGGCGCGGTCTTGAGGCGTCTTTTGGCGTCCCATAAGACCGCCGCGCGGAGCCCGATATTACCCCTGCTAGAATCGCCGCGGTCGTGACCCGCTCGGACAGCACACCCCGGATCCGGATCCTGCAGGCGTACTACGTCCTGCTGCTGATCGCGGTCGCGATTTGCCGGCCCGCGCTGACCGGATCGGGCATCGGACGACTACTGGAGCTCGGTGGCCTGGCACTGGTCGGGCTCGCGGCCCTCGGCCGGATCTGGACGACGCTCTACATCGCCGGTCAGAAGGACGCCCGGATCACGGTCACCGGCCCTTATGCCCGCTGCCGCCATCCCCTGTACGCGCTCAGCATCCTCGCCAGCGCCGGCCTCGGCTTGGCAACCCGGAGTCTGACGCTCGCGGCAATCACGGCGGTGTTGTCGACCGCATTGCATGTCGCAGCGGCACTCGCCGAGGAACGCAAGCTCACGGCGATGTTTGGCCGCGAGTACTCGACCTATGCCGCGAACGTGCCGCGATTCTGGCCGGCGCACGCCACGACGTCCTCACCGGGATCGGTACAGGCCAATGCGGCGATCTACTGGAAGGCGTTTCTCGATGCCGGCTCGATGCTCGGTCTTTATGTCGCGATGGAGCTCATCGCGGCCGGCCGCGATGCCGGTCTATGGCCGACGCTCGTCGGCGCTTACTGATGAGTGAGTTCGAGGTCTGACGCCACGACCTGGGTCGCGGCAGCGTCAATGGCCGGGTCCTGCGGATCCTGCGCAGGACCGGGCGCGGGCGCCGAGTCCGGTGCCGGCACCGAATCGGGCGCCGCCTGGGCCTTGCCTGGTGATTCCGGCGGGATGAACGGCATCGAGTACGGGTCGACCTTGGTCTTCTCGTGCTCGCGGGCCTGGCTGGCGCGCTCCGCTTCCTGCTGCTGGCGCAGCACTGTGCGCTGCTCTTCAAACTGGATCTGGGCCTGCGCCTGCGCATGGCGATCCTGCTCGCTGTTCGCTTTGCGTCGTTCGTCGGCGAGGCGCGCGAGCGCGGCGCGCACATTGCGGCATTCCTGTTCTTCCACGCTGGCCGAGCTCTGGTTGCAACGGGCGAGCGCGTTGTCGAGCGCCGCCGGGTCGCTCAGGAGCGTGTAGGTCGCCGGTGAGTCCACCGATCGATCACGCGAGCAGGCACCGATCGCGACGATGAGCGCGAGCATCAGCAGCAGGGCGGCCCGGGCCGGGCGGCCGGGAAGATCGAAGGACATAGCGTTCCTCTGGCGGCAGGGCCCGCCAAATATGTGAGCAATTATAAAGGCTTGGCCCGGTGCGCCGCCCGTGACAGCAATCACGCTCACACGACCCGCTTTGTGCGCCGGCCAGCATTTTTGGCCGTTGACGGCAGCCGCAGGGCGGCGCGAGGATGCGCGCATGCGCAGCGGCGTCTTTCTAGGCCTCCTGGCGACCCTGGTTGCCACCGCCGCTGTCCGGGCCGACGAAGTCAATAGCGCGACCGTCATCGGCCCGAATACGCTCCTCACCCAAGGCACGGAGGCGATGGTCTTCGAGCACTGGCAGCAGGGTGTCGAACTCCTCGAGGCGGGCATCAAGTACGCAACCGACCCCGATCAGCGCGCCGCCGCCTATTCGAATCTCTGCGCGGGCTACATCGCGCTCGGCGACTACGACCGTGCGCTCATCAACTGCGACGCCGCGCTCAAGATCAACTCGAACAACTGGCGCACCTACAACAATCGCGCGGGCGCGCTCCTCGGCAAGGGGCGGCTCGATGAAGCCCTGAACGACGTCGCATCGGGACTCGCCTTGAATCCCGAGGGCGCCATCCTTCTGAAGATGGACTCGCTGGTGCGCACGCGCCTGAAGAGCCTCTACGCACCGCGCCGGCCGGCGCGGGACGTCCCCGTGGGACAGTTCTAGCCCGACGAAATGACCGAAGTCTCGCAGTTTCGGCTGCTGCGCTCGCGCCGATTCCTGCCGTTTTTCCTCACGCAGTTCCTCGCGGCGTTCAACGACAACGTCTACAAGAACGCGCTGCAGATCCTGATCGCCTTTCCGCTCGCGGGCGCCGCGCTCGGCTCGCCCGACCTCCTGGTGAACGCGGCCGCGGCGCTGTTCGTGCTGCCGTACTTTCTCTTTTCGGCGACCGCGGGCCAGATCGCGGACAAGTACGAGAAGGCGCGCCTGATGCGCGCCATCCGCCTCGCCGAGATCCTGATCATGCTGGTCGCGGCCGCGGCGCTCTGGCATGGACGCATCGACTGGATGCTGGTGCTGATCTTCCTGCTTGGCACGCTCGCGGCGTTCTTCGGACCGGTGAAGTACGCGATCATGCCGCAGCACCTCTCCGACGCCGAGCTCGTCGGCGGCAACGCACTCGTCGATACCGGCACCTTCGCCGCGATACTCATCGGGCTCCTCGCGGGAGGAGCGCTCACGACACTCGGCCTGCCCGGCCTCAGGATCACGGCAGTCCTGCTCGTCGTCGTGGCGATCGGCGGCTACCTCGCGAGCCGCGCCATTCCCGCGGCGCCCGCTACGGCGCCCGACCTCAGGCTGAGCCTCAATATCTTTCGCGAAACCTGGCGCAACATCGGCTTCGCGCGCGCCAACCGTTCCGTGTTTCTCGCGATCCTCGGCATCTCCTGGTTCTGGATGTTCGGCTCGATGTTCGTCGCCCAGCTCCCGAACTACACGCGCGTGATCTTCGCCGGCAGCCAGACGCTCGTCATCCTGCTGACCTTCGCCCTCACGGCGGGCATCGGCCTCGGGTCGCTCCTCTGCGAGCGCCTCTCGGGACGCAAGATCGAAATCGGCCTCGTCCCCTTCGGCTCGATCGGCCTGTCGGCGTTCTCGATCGATCTTTACTTCGCCTTCCCCGCCGCCATCGGCGCCGAACACGTCACCATCGCGACATTCTTCCAGATCGACAACAGCATCCGGCTGCTCGTCGATCTCGTCGGCATTGGGGCGTTCGGCGGCTTCTTCACCGTACCGCTCTATGCGATGGTCCTCAGCCGGACGGCGGCGAGCCACCGCGCCCGCGTCATTGCGTGCAACAACATCCTGAACGCGCTTTTCATGGTCGCGGGCGGTGTGCTCGCGGTGATCGCACTCAGCTTCTGGCATTTCAACATCCCGCAGCTGTTCCTGCTCGCCGCGCTCATCAACGCGGGCGTCGCCGTCTATATCTACACGCTGGTGCCCGAATTCCTGATGCGCTTTCTCACGTGGATCTTCATCCACGTGATGTACCGCATCCGCACCTCGGGGCTCGAGCACATTCCCGAGGAGGGTGCGGCGCTGCTCGTCTCGAATCATGTGAGCCTCATGGATGCGCTCGTGATCGGCGGCATGGTGCGCCGGCCCGTGCGCTTCGTGATGGATTACCAGATCTTCCGAATTCCCGTGCTGAGTTTCATTTTCCGCACGGCGAAGGCGATTCCGATCGCGCCCGCCCATGAAGATGAAGCGCTGCTCGAAGCTGCCTTCGAGCGGGTCGACGCCGAACTCGCCGAAGGCAACCTCGTCTGCATCTTCCCGGAGGGCAAATTGACGAAGGACGGGGCGATGAATCCCTTCAAGAAAGGCGTCGAGCGGATCCTCGAGCGGCGGCCGGTGCCCGTCGTGCCACTCGCGCTGCAAGGGCTCTGGGGCAGCTTTTTCAGCCGTCACAGCGGCGCTGCCATGAAGAGCCTGCCGCGCCGGTTCTGGTCGCGGATCGCGCTGCTTGCCGGCGGTCCCGTGCCGGCCTGCCAAGCGACCGCGGACTTCCTGCAGGCACGGGTCGCTGAACTCCGCGGTGACGCCCGATGAGCCTGAGCGAGCCACCCGGCCGGCAACTGCTCAAGGCGGATCTGTTCGGCACGGTATCGCTCGATGTCGAGCGTTCGATCGTCGAGCGGGACACGCGCCGCGCGCGCTGGTGGCTCGCCTTGCTGGCACGCCGGCTGGCGCGCCGCGAATTCCGGGCGCTGCGCGCCCTGGACGGATTGGCGGGTGTTCCGCGGGCGCTGTCGTTCGAAGGTGGCGTGCTGACGCGCGGATTCATCGCGGGCCAGGCGATGCACCGCGCCCGACCGCAGGATCCGGCGTACTTTCACGCCGCGCTCCGGCTCGTGCGCGCCATGCATCGCCAGCGCGTCGCGCACAACGACCTCGCGAAGGAACCCAATTGGCTGGTCACGCCCGCGGGCATGCCGGCGGTCGTCGACTTCCAGCTCGCCTCCGTCTCCCGTCGCCGCGGCCGCTGGTTTCGCATGCGCGCCCACGACGACCTGCGCCATCTCCTCAAGCACAAGCGGACCTATTGCCCGGAGCGGCTCACCGCCCGCGAACGGCGCGTGCTCGCAACACCGTCGCACCTGTCGCGCACGTGGATGGCGACCGGCAAACCCGTCTACCTCTTCATCACCCGGCGCCTGCTCGGCTGGGCGGACCGCGAAGGCGCCGGCGACCGCTGAAAAAGGGGACAGATTTATTTTCTCGAGTATCTGGGCGATTGCACCTGAAATGAGCGAAAATAAATCTGTCCCCTTTTTTGCGAACGCCAGACGAATCCGATGCAGCTCAGCAACCCGCACAACCTGTCACGCGCCGTCACCGACGATCCGAAACCCTTCGGCATCCGCGTCAGCCTGCAGGCCGGCGATCCCTTCAGCAAGCTCCTCGGCGCCGATTGGCACCGCTTCCACTGGTTCGCGACGGCCGCGGAGCGCGATCGCACCCTCGTCGACATGGCCCGCAAGCACGAGTACTCGCGCCCGGGCGACGCGCCCGCGATCGTGCTGAAGAAAGTCGAGAAGCTCGCCGAGAGCCGCGGGCTCTAGCTTCAGAAGGTGCGGCCGAGAAAGAGATAGAAGGCGGTCTGGCCGCCCGAGTCATAGCCTGCGGCGAGATACACGGGCCCGAGGAAGGTATCGAGGCCGAGGAACAAGCTCGCATCCTTCAGTGAGCTGCCGAGACTCGCGCTCGAACGGTCGTCCCAGACGTTACCCGCCTCGATCGACGCGCCGAGATAGGCCGGCACATTCAGGAATCCCTGCCCGCCCTTGCCGATCTTGCGGTAATAGAGCACTCGCGCGATGCCGACGTTCGCCCCGTTTACCGAATTCACCGGGAGCCCCGAGAGATTGAAGAGTCCGCCGAGCGAGAAGAAGTCCTCGACCTGCGCCGTGCCGTCGACCGTCGCGCCCGCCGAAGTCCACAAGATCCAGGTGTTTCGGCCGAAGGTATTGGCCCACAGCCAGTCGGCGACCAACTGATTCGCGCGCCCGGAGTCGACGTCGTGACGCGCGCCCAGCCAGCCGAAACCCGTCAACTGGCCGCGGTGCGGGAAGTTCAGGTCGTCGATCGTGTCGACGCTGAAGCGCGCGAAGTACTGCCCGGTGTTGAATTCGACGCCCGGAATGGTCGGATCGCCGATGCGCACGTGCGCGCTGCCGGTGGAGCGCGCATAGCCGACGCGAAACTCGCCCCAATTGCCGAGTTCGCGACCGACGTCGAGACCGTAGATCGACTCCCGCAACCGGTATTCCGCGATGTCGTTCTGCGCATCGCGCAGCTGCAGTTTGCGCACATCGAAGTCGGCGTGCGGTGAAATGAAATAGCGCCGGGCGGCGTCGAGCGGCTGATAGAGCTCGGCGGCGAAGCGCGGATTGCTGCCGATCTGCCCGTCGATGAGCAGCTCGCCGCCGCGCGTATTGAGCTCGGTCATGATGACGCGTACCGCCGCGTTGTAGGCGCTGTTGCCCTCGAAGTCATCCTGCAGGTTGAGGCCGAAACGGACGTAGTTCGGACCCCAGGATTTGCGCCGCGCCATGACGTCGAGGCCCGTCAGGTTGTCGCGCGAGGCGAGCGAATAGTCGATGGATTCGAACAGGTCGAGCCCGTAGAGATTCGCGATGCGCTTGCCGGCCTCGGCCGCATCGTAATTCGTGCCCTTGAGGGGACCCATGGTCGCATCGATCAGCGATGCGTAGCGTTTCGACTTCGCATCGGCGGTCACGAAGTCGATGCGCGGCGCCGGCGGCTCGCGGCCGTCGCGCTGCGCGAGATAGTGCTGGTATTGCTCCTCGCCGATGCCGAGGGCGGCGAGGCGGTCCGTCATCTTGAGTGCGCCGATCTCCCCCGCCGCGATCATTTTCTTGAGCCCGACGAAGTCGACCGAGGACGCATCGCCGAGCGGCGGATCGATGACGACGTCGCTTGCGCCGAGCGTCGCTTTCTGCCGCGCCGTATCCTTCTGGATCATGATGGCGACGGCCTGGTTCGAAATGACGAGAGCCGATGTGAGGTCCTTTTCCTTCAGCAGCGGAAAGCTGACATCGACCACGATCAGCACGTCGACGTTCATCGTCCGCATCACGTCGATGGGCAGGTTTTCCGCAAGGCCGCCGTCGACCAGCAGGCGCCCGTCGATCTCGACCGGCGCGAACACGCCGGGCGCCGACATGCTGGCGCGCATGGCCGTGACGAGGTCGCCGGACGCGAAGATGCGCGCTTCGCCTGTTTCGAGATCCGTGGCCACGGCGCGGAATGGAATCGGCAGCTGATCGAAGTTGCTGACGGTCGCGACCGGCGCGGTGTATTCGCGCAGCATGCGCGTGAGCTTCTGGCCCTGGATGAGGCCCTTCGGCAGCCGGAATTCGCCGCCGCGCACGCCGAGCGGGAAGCGCACGAGGAAGCTGTTATCGTCCTGCTTGCGCCGGAAAGTGAGTTCGCGCCGCGGCGGCCGATCGCGAAATGCGTCCTGCCAGTCGATCGAGACGAGCTTCTCCTCGATCTCCTTCGGCGTGAGGCCGGCGGCATACAGGCCGCCCACGATGGCGCCCATGCTCGTGCCCGCGATCGCATCGATCGGCACGTGTTCCTGCTCGAGCACCTTGAGCACGCCGATGTGGGCGCCGCCGCGTGCGCCACCGCCGCTCAGGACGAGACCGATGCGGGGCCGCGGCTGCGATTCGGCCGCCGATGCCGGCTGCTCGTCGGCCGCAGCCAGGCCGCCGGCGAGCGCCAACGCCAGCCAGCAACCCGTCGTCGCAATGTGTAACCCCAGCCCGCCCGGTCGCATGTTGCGACTCATATTAGAGGGAAATACCCGCAGGCGCATCGGCCCGCGCGCTCGAGATCGCATGCTAGGATGCGGCCCGAAGTCCACTCGCCCGCCAGCCCTCAATTCAATGAAGCGCCGACCGTTGCCGACCTTGCGATCAATCCGTTGGTGGCGCTCGACAGTTTCGCTCGCGGGCGCATTCATCCTCGCGCACGGCCCGGCGCAAGGCGCCGAGGAGCCGGGCGACTGGCCCTATTACGGCGGCGACGAATTCGGGCAGCGCTTCTCGCCGCTCGAGGACATCACGCGGGCGAACGTCGGCGAGCTCGAGGTCGCCTGGACGTATCACACCGGCGAACTCGGCGCGGGCTTTGCGAAGCGCGACTCGATGGGCTTCGAGGCGACGCCGCTCCACGTCGAGGGCACGCTTTACCTCAGCACGCCAACCAACATCGTCATCGCGCTCGACGCCGCGACCGGACACGAACGCTGGCGCTACGATCCGAAAATCGACCGTGCCGCGCGCTATGCCGAGGCGACCTCCCGCGGCGTCAGCTACTGGAGCGCGAGCGGCGAGCACGGCGCGGCGCCCTGCACCGAGCGCATCTTCGAAGGCACGCTCGACGCGCGGCTGCTCGCGCTCGACGCGCATTCCGGGAAGCCCTGCGCGGACTTCGGTACCAACGGCGCGATTGATCTGAAGGCCGGCCAGCGCATCCGGGACGCGGCGGACTATCTCGTCACTTCGCCGCCGGCGGTGTTTCGCGACTTCGTCATCGTCGGGCTCGCGATTGGTGATAACCGCGCGGCCGACGTCGAGCGCGGCGTCGTGCGGGCCTTCGATGCCCGCACCGGTGCGCTGCGCTGGAGCTGGGATCCGATTCCAACCTCCACGGCCGATCCGGCCTATGCCGAGTGGAACGCCTCGGCCGCCGCGGGCACCGGTGCGGCGAATGCTTGGTCGATCATGTCGGTCGATCCCGCGCGCGGGCTCGTCTTCGTGCCGACGGGCTCGGCAAGCCCCGACTTCTACGGCGGCGAGCGGCTCGGTTCGAATCGCCATGCCAGTTCGCTGGTCGCGCTCAATGCCCAGACCGGCGCGCTCGTCTGGCAGCAACAACTCGTGCACCACGATCTCTGGGACTACGATGTCGCTGCCCAGCCGGTGCTGATCGAACTCGAGCGCTCGAGCGGCGTCGTCTCCGCTGTGCTGCAGGCGACGAAGACGGGACTCCTCTTCGTCTTCGACCGCGAGAGCGGCGCGCCCGTACTCGGTCTGCGCGAGCGCCCGGTGCCGCGCGGCGGCGTTCCCGGCGAGCAACCCTGGCCGACGCAACCCTTTCCCATTGCACCCGCCCCGCTCGTCTCGCACGAAGCGATCACTCCGAACGACGCCTGGGGCCTCACGTTCTACGATCGCGGCAAGTGCCGCGACCGTATCGCGAGCCTCGACTCGCAGGGCATCTACACTCCGCCGAGCCTCAAGGGCGCGATTGAATCGCCGGGATACGCCGGCGGGATCAATTGGGGCGGAGTCGCCTTCGACGCGGACCGGCAAGTGGCGGTCGCGGCGGTCAATCACCTGCCGATGGTCGTCACGCTGATGTCGCCGGAAAAGGTGCGCGAACAGTCACAATCGGGGGATTACGAGGAATCAAGTTTCGCCTACCAGCGCGGCACGCCGTACGGCATGCGTCGCGAAGCCCTGCTCTCCCCCTGGGGCCTGCCGTGCACGAAGCCGCCGTGGGGAACTCTCACCGCCGTCGACCTTCGAACAGCGCGCACGCTCTGGGAGGTTCCATTGGGTTCGACCGAGGATCTCGCGCCCTTTTTCGTGCCGACGCGCAATCTCGGCACGCCGAACATGGGTGGACCGATCATGACCGCCGGTGGGCTCATTTTCGTCGGCGCAGCGATGGATGACTACCTGCGCGCATTCAACGTCGAGACCGGGCGCGAATTGTGGAAGGGGCGGCTGCCGGCGGGCGGCCAGGCGACGCCCATGACCTATCGCGCCGGTCCCGGCAATCGCCAGTTCGTCGTGATCGCGGCGGGTGGTCACGGCAACCTCGGCACGCGCCAGGGTGATGCGGTCGTTGCGTTCGCGCTCCCCGAGAAGAAGAAAAAATGACGCTCGCGGTTGTCACGCTGCTGGCCGCCGCGGCAACGGCGGAGGCCGACGCGCCGCTCGATGAAACCGTCGTCACGGCGACGCGTCACTCGCTCTCCATTACAGACTACGCGGGCAGTGCCGACCGCATCTCGGGCGACGATGTCGAACTCGTCGCACCGACGCATTCGAGCGAAGTGATCAATCGCTCGGCCGGCTCGATGATCCAGCGCGGCAGCGGCGAAGAGAGCCTCATCGCCCTGCGCTCGCCGGTGCTGACGGGCGGCGGCGCCTGCGGCGCCTTTCTCATCCTCGAGGACAGCATCCCGATCCGGCCGATCGGATTCTGCAATGCGAACGAACTGTTCGAAGTCGATACCGAACAGGCGCACGCGATCGAAGTGCTGCGCGGCCCGGGCGGCGCGCTCTACGGATCGAACGCCATGCACGGCACGATCAATGTATTCCCGGCCGATCCTGCCGAGATGCCGGCGCTTGGCGTCACGGTCGACGGCGGATCCGATCAGTACTGGCGCGGCCGGGTCTCCACCGCCACCCACCATGGCGATGCAGACTATGGACTGGCCGCGGTCGCCACTCACGATGGCGGGTGGCGTGATCAGTCCGGCTTCGATGAGTACAAGCTCAATGCCGAGGCCGTCCATCATCTCGACAACGGTACGCTGACCCTGCGCTTCAGCGGCTCATACCTGGACCAGGATACGGCGGGCTTCATCGTCGGGCGCGATGCGTACAAGGACCCGGCGATCCGCTTCAGCAACGCGAATCCGGAGGCCTTTCGCGAGGCCTCGAGCGAGCGCGCCACGATGCACTGGGAGCAGCCGCTCAGCGACGTCACGACGCTCGACCTGCGCGGCTACCTGCGCAATTCGCACATGCGGTTCCTGCAGCACTTCCTGCTCGGCAAGCCCCTCGAGGTAAACGGCCAGACGAGCTCGGGGTTCCTGCTGACGTTTTCACGCAATCCGGCGACCGGCGCGCAGTGGACCGCGGGCATCGACGGCGAGGCCGCGGGCTCGAACCTGCTCGAAGTGCAGGACGCACCGACCACCGGCGGCAGCGCCGCGCAGAATGCAATTCGGCCGGCCGGCAAGCACTACGACTACGGCGTCGGCAGCTTCATGCTCGCGCCCTACGGGCAGCTCACCCTGCCGTTCGCTTCGCGCTGGCTGTTCACGGCCGGCGCGCGCTTCGAGCACGTGAGCTACGAATACGACAATCACATGATCGCGGGCAACACCGACGAGAACGGCGTGCCCTGCCCCTTCGGCGGCTGCCTCTACAATCGCCCCGCGGATCGCAATGACACGTTCTCGAATTTCGCGCCAAAGCTGAGCTTGCTGGTCCATCTCACGGACCGCGAGTCGGCCTACGTTGCGCTGGCCCGCGGCTTTCGCGCGCCGGAGCAGACCGAGCTCTATCGGCTGCAGCGCCAGCAGTCGGTCGCGGATCTCGATTCCGAGCAGCTCGACAGCGCCGAGATCGGACTGCACGGAGCCGAGCGCGCGATCCGCTACTCGCTCGCTGCGTTCTACATGGAAAAACGCAACGTCATCCTGCGTGACGCCAACGGCTTCAACGTGAGCAATGGCCGCACGCATCATCGCGGCATTGAATTCGACGCCGATTGGCGCTTCACGCCCGACTGGACGCTCTCGGGCGCGGGCACCTACGCACATCACACCTACGCTTTCACCCGCGCAGCGGACGGCGGCGAGCTGATCGTCGATGGCAATGACGTCGATACGGCCCCGAGGAACGTGGGATCGGCCCGGCTCGAATGGCGGCTGGCGGATTCCGTGCGCACGGAGCTCGAGTGGGTGCATGTCGGCTCGTACTTCGTCGACGCCGCGAATACGGAAAAGTACCCGGGCCATGATCTCCTCAATTTGCGCGCAGCATGGAGCATCAATGACGCCTGGACGCTGCGGCTGCGCGTCAACAACCTCGCCAACGTGACATATGCGGACCGCGCGGACCTTGCGTTCGGCAACCTGCGTTACTTTCCCGGCCGCGACCGCAGCGTCTTTCTGGAGATCGGCTATTATCACCGGCAGACTGGTTCGCAGTTTGGGACCTGAGGCACTTCGATAAGGGTTTGCCGTGCGCGTGTGGCTGCTTTCGATCGCGATTTCCGTCGCCCTGGTCGTGCACGTCGTCAGGACCGGGCGCGACCGCTTCTGGATTTACATCCTGGTGTTCCTGCCCGTCGCGGGCCCGATCGCCTACTTCGTCGTCGAGGTATTGCCGGGCCTGTGGGGAAGCCGCACTGCGCGCCGCGCCGTCAAGAACGTGCGCAACACGCTCGACCCGGAACGGGATCTGCGCCGCCTCGCGGCGGAACGCCAGTTCTCGAACAACATCGATGCGCACCGGCGCTATGCCGAAGAGCTCATCGCGCACGGTCGGGGCGCCGATGCCATCGACGTCTACCGCTCCTCGCTCAAGGGTATCTACGAGCACGACGCGACGCTGATGCTCGGTCTCGCCGAGGCGCAGTTCACCGACAACCGCTTCGGCGAGTCCCGCCAGACGCTCGATGACCTGCGCTTCCACAATCCCGATTTCAAATCGGCGGATGGCCATCTGCTCTATGCGCGCGCACTCGAAGGCGAAGGCAATATCGAGAAGGCGTTGTCCGAGTACCGTGCGCTCGCCGAGTACTACCCTGGCGCCGAGGCGCGCGTGCGCTACGCGCAGCTCCTGAAGCGGCGCGGCGAGGAAGCAAAGGCGCAGGAAGTGCTCAAGACGCTTATCGAGCAATCACAGCGCGCGCCGCGGCACTATCGCAGGATGCAGCGCGAGTGGCTCGATGCCGCGCGGCGGGAAATCCAGGGATAGGACGTTAAATGCGTGATCTGCGGATATTTGAGAGTTAGCCGACATGTCGAAGGGCCGAATCATGTCGTTGGCGGTCGCAGCATCCTTTGCGATTGCGTATGGCTGCGTTTGGACATCGCTCGACCGATCGTCAGATCGATTGCTGAGGCAATTGCGAACTGAGCTCGACGAGATTCGCTCCAAGCCGACCGCGGTGGGGGCGCCTATTTCAGAGCCCGATGTGAGTCAACTCGTGGGCGCTCCTCGCTCCTTGATATTCTCTCGGCTCGGTCCGCCGGATTTTTGCGATGACGGTGAGGCTCCGCGTTGCGACAACTCAACGCACTGGTATTACTTCTATTTCAATCACCCCGTCCGCGATGAAGCGGGGAACGTTGTGGTGACCGCCGGCGGCGGAACAGCTCTTGAGATTCATTTTGGCCCTAGTCGCGCGGTTAATTCCGCACGGTGGCAGGCGCAGCGCTAGCATGTCGGCTAACAACGCGTTGGAGCGAGAGCGCGGCCAGTAGCTTCGGTGAGGTATCAGGGATGTGCAGGTCTGGGATAAATCAGCTTGGTTGTGCGGCAGAGATGCCGCGCTTCGCTCAACGCGGACGTTAGACGGCGCAGGCTGAGGTCTAGTCGCATGAAGGTGCGCGAAGTGATTCGACTCATCGAGCAGGACGGCTGGCGGCACGTCCGTACGCGCGGCAGTCATCGGCAGTATCAGCATTCTGTAAAGCCCGGGACTGTGACAGTGGCGGGGAAGCTGAGTATTGACGTGCCTCCAGGTACCCTGAATAGTATTCTCAAGAGCACGGGCCTGAAGAGAACGTGGGAGTCTGCAATGGAGTATCTGGTGGTTGTTGAAAAAGGCGAGTCGAGCTTCGGTGCCTACGTTCCGGATTTACCGGGCTGTGCGGCGGTGGCCGAGACGCGGCGCGAAGTGATGAAACTCATCCGCGAGGGCATCAAGCTGCACATTGAAACCCTTCGCGAAGCCGGGGGCGCGGTGCCTGCGCCGACGTCGAAGAGCGAAACAGTCAAGGTGCGCGCCGCATAACAACGCGTTGGAGCGCGAGCGCGGCCAATAGCTTCGGAGGCGTACGTGGGATGTGCAGGCTTAGGATAAATCAGCTTCGATCAGGGTCAGCGGAGCCGCGCTTCGCTCAACGCGGACGTTGGGCGGCGAACAATGCCGAGACCAACACTTCTCGCATTACTCCTGTGCATCACGGCAAACGCGTCTTGCGGGGAGCCGAATCCGACAAATAGAGGCGTGGACGCGCAAGGCGTTGCGGACCACGCCGTGCAGCTTCTCGTACGATTAAGGCTCTCCGAATTTCACGTCACCCCCGCGGCACCTGCTGAGTGATGCAGTGGATGTTGCCGCCGCCTAGCAGGATCTCCCGAGCCGGCACGCCGACTACGCGCCGTCGCGGAAACAGCTTCCTCAATTTTCCGATCGCCGCGCCGTCGCGCTTCGCATCGAGCAGCGGCATCACGATCGCCTTGTTGCCGATGTAGAAATTCACGTAGCTGCCGGCGAGCCGTTCACCGGGCTTGCGCGGCTTGCTCCCCGCCTGGTCGATGACGCCGCGCGCTTCATCGGCCGTCATGTAGAACGGGCCCGGCTGATACAGCTTGTGGATCTTGAAACGCCGCCCGCGCGCGTCGCGCGCTGCTTTCAGCCGCGCCTCGGCGTCGCGCACGATCCGATACATCGGGTCGCGCCGATCGTTGGTCCACGTGAGGCAGACGACGCCCGGCTTCACGAAGCAGCAGAGGTTGTCGACGTGGCCGTCGGTTTCATCGTTGTAGACACCGCGACCGAGCCAGATGATCTTCTGGACGCCGAGATACGCGCGCAGCAGGACTTCAAGCTTGCTGCGGCTCAACTTCGGATTGCGGTTGCCGTGGAGCAGGCACTCTTCGGTCGTGATGAGCGTGCCCTGCCCGTCGACGTGGATGGCTCCGCCCTCGAGGATGATGGGCGCGCGGTAACGCGCGGACTTCTCGTGCACGAGCACCTGCCGCGCCACGCGATCGTCCAATGTCCAGGGCCAGTAGACGCCGCCCTGCAATCCGCCCCAGGCATTGAAGCGCCAGTCGACGCCGCGACGGCGGCCCTTGCGATCGGTGACAAAGGTCGGACCGACATCGCGCATCCACGCGTCGTTCGATGCCATGCGGACGACGCGCACGCTCTTCGGGAGCATGCGCCGCGCCCGCGCGAATTGCCGCGCAGAGGCGCCAACGGTCAGTGGCTCGCTTGCGGCAATCGCCGCAGCAACTGCGACCCACGCGTACTGTGCGGGTCCGGCTGCGAGCCGCCAGTTGTCCGGCCGTTGCGGCCACAGCATCCAGCAGCCGCGATGGGGCTCGAATTCGCCGGGCATCCGAAAGCCATCAGCGGTCGGCATGGATTTGAGCGTCTTTGGCATCGCGGTCCCTAGATCGATGAAATACAGGGACATAATGCCAAATCCTGTTTCATCGCGTGATGGCGACTGCGCTCATGGACTATCGCCGCGCGCGCCGCTTGCCTATGATCGCGCCTCCATTGGAGGAACCGAAATGCGTGTCCTGGTAATTGAGGACCACCGCGATATCGCGGAAAACATCAAGGAATATCTCGAGGCCAGGTCGTACGAAGTCGACATTGCCATGACGGGCGATGAGGGCCTTACGAAGCTTGCCGAATCGCGCTACGACGCGGTCGTGCTCGACCTGATGCTCCCCGGAGTCGACGGGCTCACCATCTGCCGACGCTTGCGCTCGGGCTCACAGGCCCAGGCGCCCGTGCTGATGCTCACGGCCAAGGACCTCGTGTCCGACAAGGTCGCCGGCTTCGAGGCGGGAGCCGACGACTACCTGGTGAAACCGTTCTCGCTGCTCGAGCTCGAGGCACGCCTGAAGGCGCTCCTGCGCCGCACGACTCCGACGCCTGTGCCGCAGGTGCTGCAGATCGCCTCGCTCCGCTACGACCCCAACACGCTCACGGCGGAGCGCGACGGTACGCCGATCAAGCTCAATCCGAGCACGCGCCGCATCCTGCTGCTCCTGATGCAGAATTCGCATCGCGTCGTCACGCGCGAGGAACTCGAGCACGAGCTGTGGCCCGACGAAGCGCCCGAGGGCGACGTGCTGCGCGCCCACATGTACGCGCTGCGCAACGCCATCGACAAGCCGTTCGGCGAACGGCTGCTGAAAACGGTGCACGGCGAGGGGTACCGGCTGACCACTCCGGATGCGACTTAGCCGATCCATCCGCAATCGCTTCGTCATCGCGACGGTCGCACTCGTGGCGGTCGGCGTTACCGCGCTCCTCGTGCTGTCGTTCTATCTCGGCGGCCAGACTCGCGGCCGGCTGCGCGATGCGACGCTCGAAAGCGAGCTCGATCAGGCCCTGGCGAGCATCACCCGGAATGAAGCGGCGAAACTGTCGCAATCGAAGACCCTGCGCATCTATCGCGCCGGGAGCGCGGACCTGCCGCCGGAGTTCGTGCTGCTGACGGCGGGCTCGCACCCGGCCGTCAAGATCGGCCCTCATCTTTTTCACGTCGTCTTGCGTGAAACGCCCGTCGGCCGGCTCTATGCTGCGTTCGAAGTCACCGAACGCGAACGTCTCGAGACGGCCAACCACTGGGTGGTCGCGAGCTGCGGTGCCTTGATCCTGCTGATCGTCGCCCTCTGTTCCGTCTGGCTTGCACGGAGCCTGCTCTCGCCGATCGACGAGCTGGCGGGACGGCTCGAGCAGATCAGCCCGGAGGATCGGAGCGTGCGTCTCGGTGAATCCTTCCGCGGCAGCGAGCTCGCGCCGATCGCCCATTCGGTGGACCAGTTCCTCGAGCGGCTCGACGGCTTCGTGCAGCGCGAGCAGTCCTTCACCGAAGCCGCGAGCCACGAGCTGCGCTCGCCGCTTGCGGTGCTGCAGGGCGCGACCGAAATCCTCGCGGAACAGGCGCGCGAGCAGCCGACCCTCGCGCGCACGGTGGAACGCATCCGGCGCGCGACACGCGACATGGCGGAATTCACGCACACGCTCCTCCTGCTCGCGCGCGAACCGAAGAGCATCACGAACCCAGCCGAGCAGTGCGACGTCACCGAGATTGCAACGCGCGTGATCGACGAACAGCGCAGCCTCCCGTCGGCGAAGCCGGTGACGATCCGCTGCGAGTGCTTCAGTCCGCTGCCGGTAGCGGCGCCCGCCTCGCTCGTGAAGATCGTGCTGAGCAATCTCCTGCGCAATGCCCTGTCTGCGACGGAGTCCGGCTCGATCTCCTGCCGCGCCGTCGGCCGCACGCTCGAAATACACGATTCGGGCGGCGGAATTCCGCGCGCGGCGATCGACAAGGTATTCGAGCGGAATTTCTCGCTGCGGCCCGGCGGGCATGGCCTGGGACTGCACCTCACCAAGCGCATCTGCGACCACTTCGGCTGGACCATAGCGCTCGAATCGACGACGACCGGAACGGTGGCGCGGGTGACGTTCTAGCGACGCTTGCCTCCTGTGCTACCATGCGCGCCCTCCGCACTCGGAGCCCACCGCACATGTCGACCGCCAAAGCCATCCAGTTCGAAGTGCCTGCGAACGGCGCGAAAATCACGATCAAGGACGGGAAACTCAGCGTTCCCGACAACCCGATCATTCCGTTCATCGAAGGTGACGGCACGGGCCCCGACATCTGGCGCGCAAGCGTGCGCGTGCTCGATGGCGCGGTGGCGACGGCCTACAAGGGCAAGCGCAGGATCGCGTGGATGGAGGTCTACGCCGGCCAGAAATCGAACGACCTCTACAACACCTGGCTGCCGGATGAAACCGTCGCGGCCTGCCGCGAATACCTGGTTTCCATCAAGGGCCCGCTCACGACGCCCGTCGGCGGCGGCATCCGTTCGCTCAACGTCGCGCTCCGCCAGCTCCTCGACCTGTACGTGTGCCTGCGCCCCGTGCGCTGGTTCAAGGGCGTGCCCTCGCCGGTCAAGGCTCCCGAGAAAGTCGACATGGTGATCTTTCGTGAGAACACGGAAGACATCTATGCCGGCATCGAGTTCGAGAACGGCACGGAGGAGTGCCGCAAGTTCCTCGAGCTCTTCAAGCAGCATTTCCCGAAGTCTTACGGCAAGATCCGCTTTCCGGAAACCTCCGGCATCGGCATCAAGCCGATCTCGAAGGAAGGCACGGAGCGCCTCTTCCGGGCCGCGGTCGACTACGCGATCGTGAACAAGCGCAGGAGCGTCACGATCGTGCACAAGGGCAACATCCAGAAGTACACGGAAGGCTCGTTCCGCAACTGGAGCTATGCGCTCGCCGAGCGTGAATTCCCCGCCGAGGTCTATACCTGGGTACAGTGGGAGCGCACCAAGGCCGCCGGGGGCGAGAAAGCGGCGAACGCGGAACAGGATGCCGCGAAAAAGGCCGGCAAGGTCATCATCAAGGACGCGATCGCGGACATCACGCTGCAGCAGGTGCTCACGCGCCCCGACGAATTCGACGTCATCGCGTGCACGAACCTGAACGGCGATTATCTTTCGGATGCACTCGCGGCGCAGGTCGGCGGCATCGGCATCGCACCCGGCGCCAACATCAATTACATGACCGGCCACGCGGTGTTCGAAGCGACCCACGGCACGGCGCCGAAGTACGCGAACCTCGACAAGGTGAACCCGGGCTCGGTGATCCTCTCGGGCGAGATGATGCTGCGTTACCTGGGCTGGACCGAGGCTGCGGACGCGATCATCGACTCGATGGACCGGACCATCGGCCACCGCACGGTCACCTACGACTTTGCGCGCCTCATGGAAGGCGCCAGGGAAGTGAAGTGCAGCGAGTTCGGGGACCATCTCATCCAGAACCTCTGATAGATATGGAGATATGGGGACATTCCTGATTTCCGCTGCCGGCGGTTGTCTCTAGGAAATCAGGAATGTCCCCATTTCATGACACCGCCCGGTTCATCGCTTCGGCGTTCGCCGACTACAACGCGGAGTTCCGCGCGACCACGCGGCGCGCGCCGCAGCGCTTCGAGTCGCGCGACTGGCGCGCGAGCCAGCGCGATGCAGTCGAGCGCATCGGTCTCTACGAGCGCTACGTCAACGCAACTGTCACCCAGCTGAAGGCCCGGCTCGGGCCCGAGGCGCTCGACGCCGCGCACTGGCGCGAGGTCAAGGCTCGCTTCACGGAAGTGATCGAGCCGCTCCCCGACACCGAGTTCACCAAGACCTTCTTCAGCTCGATCGCCCGCCGGCTCTTCGGCACCGTGGGCGTCAACCCGGACCTCGAATATATCGCGCTCGATCTCGACCCGCTCGCGGGCATCGCGGGCCACGTCGTGACCAACGGCTACACGAACCGGGGATCGCTCGCGCTCCTCGTGGAGGAGGTCCTGACGGATTTTCGCTTCCGCACGCCGTACCGGGATTTCGACCGCAGCGTCGAGTACGTCGCGCACGAAATTGCGACCCACTGTTCGGCAGCGGGCGAGCGCCGCGCCATCACCGGTGTCGACATCATCCGCCCCGTTTTCTACCAGCAGACGCGGGCCTATCTCGTCGGCCGCGTCATCGGCCGCGGCTGGCAGCTGCCGCTCGTCATCGCGCTCAAGAATTCCGAGCGCGGCGTGCTGGTCGATGCCGTGATGCTCGCCGAGGACGACGTGAGCGTGCTCTTCAGCTTCACGCGCTCGTATTTCCACGTGGATCTCGAGCGCGTCGGCGAGGCGGTGCTTTTTCTCAAGTCCATCCTCCCGCGCAAGCCCGTGAGCGAGCTCTTCACCGTGCTCGGCCGCGCCAAGCAGGGCAAGACGGAGCGCTATCGCGAGTTGTTCCGCCATCTGCAGCAGACGGATGACCGGTTCGTACATGCGCCCGGCGAGCGCGGCCTCGTGATGGTCTGCTTTACGCTGCCCTCCTTCGACGTCGTCTTCAAGATCATCCGCGACCGCTTCCCGCCGTCGAAGAACATCCTGCGCGAAGAAGTGCGGGCGAAATACGAGCTCGTGTTCAAGCACGACCGGGCCGGACGGCTGGTGGATGCGCAGGAATTCCGCCGCCTGCGTTTTCCGCGCAGCCGCTTCGCGCCGGAACTGCTCGAGGAACTCGCGTCCGAAACGGCCGGCACCGTGCACGCCGACGGTGACGACCTCATCTTCGATCATCTCTACATCGAGCGGCGCATGACGCCGCTCAATCTCTATCTGAGGTCGAGCACGCGCGGCGAAGCCGAACGGGCGGTGCTCGACTACGGGCAGGCCATCCGCGACCTTGCCTATACGAACATTTTTGCGGGCGACCTGCTCCTGAAGAACTTCGGTGTCACCCGCCATGGGCGCGTGATCTTCTATGACTACGACGAGCTCTGCCAGGTCACGGACTGCCGTTTCCGCGACGTGCCGCAGGCCTCGAGCGACGAGGACGAGATGCGCGGCGAGGCCTGGTTCTACGTCGCCGACAACGACGTCTTTCCCGAGACCTTCCTCACCTTCCTCGCCTTCGACGATGCGCAGCGCGAAGCCTTCCTCAAGGGGCACGGCGAGGTGCTGACCGCGGATTTCTGGCGCGGCGTGCAGCGGCGGCTAAAGGAAGGCGAAGTCCTGGAAGTCCTCCCCTATCACGCGCACCGCGTCCGCGTCGCGAGCAGCGCGTAGGAAGAGATAAAGGGGACAGATTTATTTTCGCGGGAGTGTGAGCGAAAATAAATCTGTCCCCTTTATCTCAAAATAAATCTGTCCCCTTTATCTGTGATTGCCGGCAGGCTCGAGCGCGCGGGCCGTTGCCTGACGATATCGAGCGCCGCTACGCGGTAGGCCTCGGCCAGAGTCGGGAAGTTGAAGACGTTGTCGACGAAGCGGTCGATCGTCGCATCCGTCGCGAGCGCCATCTGACCGACATGAACGAGCTCGGTCGCACCGTCGCCGACGACCTGGACGCCGAGCAGCGTCCGCCCGCCCGCATCGCTCACGAGCTTGAGCATGCCGTCCTGCGCACCGGCGATCTGGCCGCGCGCGATCTCCTTGAACTGCGAGCGGCCGACGAGAGCGCCGCCGAACTTGCCCCGCGCCTCGGCTTCATCGAGGCCAACGGTTGCAATCTCCGGAATCGTGTAGATGCCGGCGGGCACGGAATCCTGCCCCGCTCCCGCGAAGAGGCCGAGCGCGTGGCAGGCCGCCCGACGGCCTTGCTCCATCGCCGCCGACGCGAGCGCGGGCGGACCGATCACATCGCCCGCCGCATAGATGCCCCGCACGGTCGTGCAGAGCTCGTCGTTCACTTCAATGAGCCCGCGAGCCGACAGCTTGACGCCGATCGCGTCAAGACCCAGCCCCTCGACGTTCGCGATGCGCCCCTGCGCGATCAGCATCTTGTCCGCACGCAGGCTCGTCCCGTCGTCGAGCGCGATGTCGAGTTGCGCCACGCCGTCCCAGCCCGCGGCGCGCACGCTGCGCCCCGCGAGAAACCGGCCGCCCGCCGCGGTGAACGATTGCAGATAGCGCCCGCTCAGCTCGGGATCGAGAAATCCGAGCGGCCGTTCGGCGCGATCGATCTGGGTCACCTCGCAGCCAAGCGCCGCGAACATCGACGCGTACTCGGAGGCGATCACGCCGGCGCCGATCACGGCGAGACTGCGCGGCAGGTAGGCGAGCGCCAGGATCGAATCGCTGTCGAGGATGTTCTCGTGATCGACCGTCATATCGGGCGGCTGGCGTGGCCGCGAGCCGGAAGCGATGAGGATGCGCTCGCCGCGCACGTCGAAATGCGAACCGTCGATGCGCAGTACATCGAGAACGGTCGGCGACTTGAAACTCGCACGGCCGCGAAAGCAACGAATACCGTTGCGCTCGAGCTGCGCGGCCATGTAGCGATCGTGGGCGGCGACGATTTCGCTCACGCCGTCGAGGAGTACCGCGAACGGCACATCGGCCGTGAGTCCGAGCTGGAAGGCATTGCCGATCTGCCGCACGCGCGTGAGCTGCAGGGCCTTCTCGCGCAGCGCCTTGCTCGGGATCGTGCCGCTATGGACGCAGGCACCGCCGACCTCCCGCTGCCGCTCGATGATGGCGACACGACGGCCGGCCTTCGCGGCCTGAACCGCGGCCTTCTGGCCCGCGGGACCCGAGCCGATGACCAGGAGATCGAAGGATTCGATCCCGTTCATCCGAGGTGCGCGATCGCGGCAAGCACCTGATCGGCCTCCTTGCGCAGCGCTTGGAGTTCGTCCGGGTACATGTCGAGATCGGCGAGCGCGCCGTGCTCGTCGAGGAGCGCGAGATTGCTGAGCTCGGGATGCAGCACTTCGATGGCGAGCATGTGCCCGACATGGACTTGCAGCACTTCCGCCGATGAGCCGGTGGCGCGCCCTGCATTGCGCCAGCCGTTGATCACATCGCTCACCGAGGCCGGCAGCTGCCATTTCTCCGCGAGCCTGCGGCCGAAGTCCCATTCGAATTCATCGGCGAGCGCGGAAAACGTCCGCGCCGCGACCGTGTGGCGGCCCGCGACCTCGATGCGGCTCAGGGTGGCGATCGCCGCGGCGCGGCCGATGCGATGCAGGAGTCCGCAGAGATACGCGGATTCGACGTTGCGTTTCTTGAGCCGCGCGAGCGCGCGGGCCCAGCTCGCCGTGGCGACCGACTCCCGCCACAGGCCGTGGATTTCCGGCTCGTGCCCCGGGGCGACGAACAGCTGTCCGCGCACGCAGACGGCGAGCGCGATGTTGCGGATCTCCGTGATGCCGAGCCAGGCGACGGCCTGCTGCAGGGAAACGATCGGCGCGCGCGGCCGGTAGGCCGCGGCATTCGCGATGCGCATGATGTTCGCGGCGAGCGCCGGGTCACGCTGGATGAGCCGCGAGAACGCGGCGGCATTGCGCGGATCGGCGGCGCCGTTCGCGACGACCTCAGCCGCCACCTGCGGCAACGGCGGCAAGTCGACTTGATCGGCGGCGAGCGCGTCCCGCAGGCGCTCGCGAAGCTCGGCGGGCTCGGCGTTGAGGGACTTCAGCGCCATCTTCATAACGGCCATGGCTATTCTTTTCCGCGGGACTGGGTCACCCCGGGAATATCGGCCACGAGCCCTGGAACTTGATCGGGCGCCAGGCGTCCGGGTCAGCCGGATTGCCCCGCGCGATCGAGGGCTTGCGCGAGATCCGCCAGCAGGTCATCGGGGTCTTCGATGCCGATCGAAAGGCGCACGGTGCCCTCGAGTACACCGGATATCCTGCGCTCCTCGGCCGTGAGATCGTGCGAGCGGAGGAGCTGCGGCGCCATCACCAGCGATTCCGTGGAGCCGACACTGGCGGTGAGCCCGAAGAGCTCGAGCGATTCGGAAAATACGGTCGCGGCGCGCTCGCCGCCCTTGATATCGAACGACACCACGCCGCCGAAGTCCTGCATCTGTGCGCGCGCCCGCGCGTGATCGCGGTGCGAGGCAAGCCCCGGGTAGTGCACCCGCTCGACGGCCGCATGCGCCTCGAGAAATTCCGCGACCCTTTGCGCCGACGCGCAGATCGACCGATAGCGCAGGAAATAGGTCTTGAGGCCTCTCAGGATGAGGAACGCCGCGTGCGGATCGAGGATCGCGCCGATCAGGATATGGTCCTGCCGGATCGAACGCAGCACGTCGGCCCGGCCGATGATCGCCCCGCCCATCACGTCGCTGTGCCCGCTCGCGAACTTCGTCAGGCTGTGCGTGAAGATGTCGATGTCGAACTGGCCGTGGTTGTGCAGGCCGGCGAACGTGTTGTCGAGCATCACCAGCGCCCCATGGCGATGCGCGATGTCCGTGAGCCGCGCGATGTCCGCGATCTTGGTGACGGGATTGGTGGGGCTTTCGAATACCACGAGGCGCGTCGGGCGGCTCGCGAGCAGGCGCTCCGCCCCGTCCAGGTCGTCGATGGAAAGCAGCGTCAGGCTCACGCCGAAGCGCGCCAGGATACGCTGCAGCGTGCGGCGCGTCGGCGCGTACGTTTCGACGAAACCGAGCACGTGGTCCCCTTGCCGCAGCACCGACAGGAAGACGGCGCTCGCCGCGGCGACGCCCGAGCCGAGCACGATGGCATCCTCGCGGCCCTGCATTTCGGCGAGCAGCAGCTCGAGCTGGCGCAAGGTCGGATTCGACACGCGCGTGTAGAAATAGCCCGGCGCCTCGCCGCGGATCGATTTCAGCGTCGTGTCGACTTCGTCGAATTCGAACTTGACGGTCTGGTAGATCGGATCGACGAGCGCCCGGTTGCCCGGCGGCAATCCGACCGCGGGCGGATGGTTGACGCGCGTCGGCTTCTTCATGGCGACAGTGTATACGAGCCGCGGTCCGGCATTGGCAACGCCGCGGCCGTTAAGGGACAATTCGCGGCAATAACGCCGCGTAGTCGGGCGCACCCATCTTGCGGAGATTCCATGGATTTCACCCTTAGCGACGATCAGCTCATGATCCAGGCGGCGGCGCGCGAATTCGCGCAGAACGAGATCGTGCCGGTCGCCGCCAGCCACGATGCCAGCGGCGAATTCCCGCATGAAACGATCCGCAAGGCGGGCGAACTCGGCTTCATGGGCATCGAAGTGCCGCCGGAGTACGGCGGCTCGGGGCTCGATGCCGTCAGCTTCGTCGTCGTGATGGAAGAGATCGCCGCGGCGGATGCCGCCCATGCAACGATCGTCTCGGTCAATAACTCCCTTTACTGCAACGGCATCATGGAATTCGGCACCGACGAGCAGCGCCGCAAGTTCGTGCAGCCCGTCGCGACCGGCAAGGCCGTCGGCTGCTACGGATTGTCCGAGCCGCAGTCCGGATCCGATTCCGTCGGCATGCGCACCCGCGCGACCCTCTCGCCGGACAAGCGCCACTACGTGGTCAATGGCAAGAAGTCCTGGATCACCTCGGGGCCGGTGGCGAACTTCATGCTGCTGTTCGCGATCACCGACCCCGCGAAGAAAGGCAAGGGCATCACCGCATTCGTGCTCGACACGACGAAGCCCGGCTACTTGCGCGGCAAGACGGAGCCGAAACTCGGCATCCGCGCATCCGCCACCTGCGAGATCGAGTTCTCCGACTACCACCTGCCCGTCGAGAACCGCCTGGGCGAGGAAGGCCAGGGGTTCAAGATCGCGATGGCCGTGCTCGATCAGGGCCGCATCGGCATCGCCGCCCAGGCGGTCGGGATAGCCCGCGCCGCCTACGACGCATCGGTGGTGTTTGCCAAGGAGCGCGTCGCCTTCGGTGCGCCGATCGGCTCGTTCCAGATGATCCAGCAGAAGATCGCGGACATGAAGGTGCGGCTCGAAGCCGCGCGGCTCCTGACGATGCGCGCCGCCTGGAACAAGGCGCGCGCCAGGCGCACGGGCGAGCGCAACAGCGTCGAAGCGAGCATGGCGAAGCTATTCGCCTCGGAAGCCGCGATGTACATCGCCCACCAGGCCGTGCAGATCCATGCCGGCATGGGCTACAGCAAGGAAATGCCGATCGAGCGCTATTTCCGCGACGCGAAGATCACCGAGATCTACGAGGGCACGAGTGAAATCCAGCGGCTCGTGATCGCCCGCAGCGAAACCGGCCTGCGCTGACCAAAACGCTCACCAACGGGGAGACCATCATGCGGCTTTTCGCCATCGCATTGCTGACGGCGCTTGCAGCGCCGGCATTCGCCGACTCGACGCACCACTACCAGATCCTCTTCGAGGGCAAGCGTGGCGGAGCGCAGACGACCACAGTGCGCAGCGACGGCCGCATCGTCAGCGATTTCAGCTACCGGCAGAATGGCCGCGGGCCCGACCTGCACGAGGAGATCGCGGTCGACGCCGACGGCCTGATCACGGACTTTCGCGTCAAGGGCAAGTCCACTTTCGGTGCCGCGGTCAACGAATCGTTCAAGAGATCGGGCAAGCGCGCGTCGTGGCAGGCATCGGCGGACCACGGCACTACGACGCTGACGGGCGCGGCGCTCTACGTGCCGGTCGACAATTCCTTCGAGGCGGTCGCCGTGATTGCGCGCGCCATCCTGCGCCAGCCGAATCGAGTCGTCGCCGCCCTGCCCGGCGGCGAGTTGCGGGTCGAAAAGGTCAAGGACCTCACGCTCGACGCGGGCGGTACGCCCATGCGGGTGACGCTCTACGCGATCAGCGGCTTCGACGTGCAGCCGGGATTCATCTGGCTGACGAACGACGATTCGAAGCGCCTCGCGGCGTTCGTGCTTGCCGGCGTCGTGCAGGTCGTCGACGACGCCATCGAAAGCGAGGCCGGGAAGCTCGAAGCGGAACAGTCGCAGGCGGAATCGGATCTGCAGGCCGCGCTGCAGACGCGGCTTGCGCATCATTTCCCGGAACCGATCGTATTTCGCAATGTGCGCGTCTTCGATGCCGCTGCTGCAAGGCTGACGGAACCGTCCGACGTTTACGTGAATCGTGGACACATCGCGGCCATCTACCCGGTGAATTCGCCCGCGCAGGGCGCGGGCACGGTCATCGACGGCAACGGCCGCGTGCTCATGTCCGCCCTCTTCGACCTGCACACGCACGAGGGCGCCTGGGACAGCGTGATGCAGATAGCCGCCGGCGTGACCGTGACGCGCGACATGGGCAACAACAACACGGTGCTCAACGAATTGCGCACGCGCATCGACTCGGGGCTCATCGTCGGGCCGACGATCATTCCAGCCGGATTCATCGAGGGCGAATCGAAGTTTTCGGCGCGCGGCGGTTTCGTGGTCGACAATCTCCAGGGCGCCAAGGACGCCGTCGACTGGTACGCCGAGCACGGCTACCGCCAGATCAAGATCTACAACTCCTTCCACCCGGAATGGGTGAAGGACACGGCGGCTTATGCCCACCAGCGCGGCATGCGCGTGAGTGGCCACATTCCCGCCTTCATGAAAGCGGAAGACGCCGTGCGCGCCGGCTACGACGAGATCCAGCACATCAACCAGGTGCTGCTCAATTTCTACGTCACGCCGACCACGGACACGCGCACGCTCGAGCGCTTCTATCTCATCGCGAACAACGTGAACAAGCTCGACCTCGACTCGAAGCCGGTTCAGGACCTGATCGCGCTGTTGAAGGAGCACCAGACTTCGATCGACCTGACGCTCGCGACCTTCGAAGCGAACTTCACGCAGCTGCAAGGTGAGGCCAATCCCTCGTTCGGCATGATCGCGGACCATCTGCCGGTTGCCTTGCAGCGATCGCTGCGTGCGAACTCGATGGAAGTCACATCGAAGAACATCGAGACCTGGCGTGCTTCCTACGCGAAGATGCTGGAATTCTCGGGGCGGCTCTACCAGGCCGGCGTGCCGCTCGTCGCGGGCACCGACAATCTCGCGGGATTCACGCTGCACCGGGAGCTCGAGCTCTACGTGAAAGCGGGCGTACCCGCGGCGGAAGCGCTCAAGATCGCGACGGTGAACGGGGCGAAGTACACCGGCACGCTCGCCAATCGCGGCACCGTGGAACGCGAGAAGGTCGCGGACCTGATCCTCGTCGACGGCGATCCGACCGCGAACATCTCCGACATCCGCAGGATCAGCCTCGTCATGAAGCGCGGCACCATCTACTACCCCGCCGAGGTCTACGAGGCCGTCGGCGTGAAGCGCTTCATCGACCCGCCGAAGGTCACCCCGGCGCAGTAACAGCAGGTGCCGGTGTTGGATAACTGGGGATTTGGGCCGTGTGCTCTCCCAAATCCCCAGTTATCCAACACCGGCACCGGTTTCACTTGACGCTGTAGCCGCGCGCTTCGAGGCAGGCGGCTTCGGCGCGATGGTAGTCCGCGCGCTTCGCGATGACCTGCGATTCGTCGACGCCGCCGAGTGGCTGCGTCGGGTCGAAGCCCGTTTCCCGCACGGCCCAGGCGTGGCATTCGTAGCGATCGCTTGCCTGCTGCTGCTCGCTCTGCCCGTTCCGCGGATAGACGAAGACGTCATCGCCCGCGGGCGCGGTGGTCGCTTCGTGCGCCGCTTCGTCCGGCGGCTCCGTGACTTCGTAGCCGCGCATCTCCGGCCGCCACGTGTAGAACGTGTCGTCCGCGTAGTAATATGGGAATCCGCCGATCCACACCGTCGTGTAGAACGCGGGCAGCAGCGGCACGACGATACCGATCGGCGGACGCACCACGACGAAGTGCGGGCCGTAGGGGCGGTACCAGACACCGCCGTGGTAGTAGTACTGGCCGCCACGATAGTGGGCGCCGTAGTAGCCGCTCGGCAGCGCATTCACGGCGTAGCCGCGCGGCGGGTAGTAGTGATCGTGATTGTACCGGTGATCGAGCACGTAGCCGTGAGGTGGCGGCGGCCGGTCATTGTGATCGTTGCGACTGTGGTCCTGCCGCGAATCGGCACGGGCGCCGGTTGCGGCGCCAAGCGCGGCGCAAAGCATTGCTACGGCGGTCCAGGATCGATGGCATTTCACGATGCGGCTCCTCGACGGTTCACTTGACGGTATAGCCGCGGCCCTCGAGACAGGCGCTGATGGCGCGGCGGTAGTCGTTCGACTGCTGTTCGAGTCTCGCGACCGCGCTGTCGGAACGCTGGTCGTGCTGGTGTTGCAGGCGTGCGGCCTGCTCCTCGCGGCCCTTGTCCGCGGCGTGACCGAGCAACCCGCCCGACACGGCGCCGACCACTGCACCCGTTCCGCTATTGTGTGGATTGGACACGGCAGCGCCGATGAGCGCACCCGTGATGGCGCCCATCATCGTGTTGGCGCCGGGCGCCGGCATGGTTACAACCTGCACGCGCTGGTGAGGCGCGAGATGCGGCTGGCTTGGATCGAACCCGGACTGCTTCACGGCCCAGTTGTGGCACTCATAGCGGTCGCGGTCGGTCTGTTGTGCGCTCTGGCCCTTCGAGGGGTAGACGAAGACCGCGGAACTCGGCGCCGCAGGCGGTTCCGCCGCTTCCGCAGGCTGAGCCTCTGCCGCTGCCGCAGGCACGCTCGCAGGCGGATCGGCGGCGAATGCCACGCTGCAGAGCAGGGCGGTCGTGGCGGCGATGAGCGCCACAGGCAACGGCTGTATCGGGAAATGATCGCGCATACGTTCTAATCCTCCCGGGATTGGAACGCATTGGGCCGGCGGTCGCCGACTTCGGTTTCGTGAAGATTTCTTTAGAGTCGTGCGAGACGTTCCGCGGCTGCGACCAGTGTCGCATCGTCCTTGGCGAAGCAGAACCGCACCAGGCGCTCGCCCGGCGGATTCACGGCGGAGAAAACCGAGAAGGGAATCGATGCCACGCCGATCTCGCGGGTCATCCACTGCGAATACTCGAGGTCCGGCAGGTCGCTCAGCTGCGCATAGTCGGCCACCTGGAAATAGGTGCCCGCGCTCGGCCGCAGTTGCAGCCGCGTCTTGCCAAGGAGCTGCGCGAATCGGTCGCGCCGCTTCTGGTAGAAGGCCGGGAGCTCGAGGTAGTGCTCGGGACACTCGCGCAGGAATTCAGCGATGGCGTATTGCACCGGCGTGACGACGGAGAACTGCACGAACTGGTGGACCTTGCGGAATTCGCGCGTGAGCGCGGCCGGCGCCGCGCAATAGCCGACCTTCCAGCCGGTCGTGTGATAGGTTTTCCCGAACGACGACACCACGAAGCTGCGCGCAGCGAGCGCCTCATGGCACAACATGCTCGTGTGCCGCCGGCCGTCGAACAGGATGTGCTCGTACACTTCGTCGGAGAGCACGTAGAGTCCGTGCCGCTCGGTGAGCGCGGCACATTGCGCGAGATCCGCCTCGCTCCAGGCCGCGCCGCTCGGGTTGTGCGGCGTGTTGACGATGAGGAGTCGCGTGCGGGACGTTACGGCCGCCGCGACCCGGTCCCAATCGACGTGGAAATCCGGTCGTGCCAGCGGCACGCGCACGGCGCGGCCGCCCGCGAGCGTGACCGAAGGTTCATAGGAGTCGTAGCAGGGCTCGAGCAGGATGACTTCATCGCCCGCCCGGACCACGGTCTGCACGGCGCAGAAGATGGCCTCGGTGCCGCCCGCGGTGACCGTGACTTCGCTTTCGGGATCGCCCCGATACCCGTAGAGGCGCTCGTTCTTGCGGACGATCTCCTCGCGCAGCGCGGGCAGGCCCGCCATCGGTGCGTACTGATTGTGGCCGGAATTCAAATGTTCCGCGACGAGCGCGCGCAGCCGCTCGGGACCGTCGAAGTCGGGAAACCCCTGGGAAAGATTGATGGCGCCCGTGTCCGCGGCGAGCTTCGACATGACCGTGAAGATGGTCGTGCCGACGGCGGGCAGCTTCGATTCCATCACATTCCGATCGGGGCGGCTCGTCATGACATCGATTCCGCGGCGGCGACTGCCGCGCCGACGATGCCTCCTTCGAGCCGCAGCTCTCCGGGCAGGATGCGGGCGCTGCTCTTCAGAAGCGGAGCGAACTCGCGGTAGTTCTCGGTCACGCCGCCGCAAAGGATGAAAGTATCCGGCCAGAAGAGCCCGTGCAGGTAGGCGAGATATTCGTTGAGCGCCTCGGCCCATTGCGGCCAGTCGAGGTTGCGCTTGATGCGTGCCCGGCCGGACGCGAGCGATTCCGCGGCCGCCCCGCCGATCTGGAGGTGGCCGAATTCGGTGTTCCTGAGGAGCACGCCGTCCGCGAAAATCGCGCTGCCGATGCCGGTGCCGAGCGTAAGCACGATCACCGTGCCTTTGAGCCCGCGCCCGGCGCCGAGCCGCATTTCCGCAAGCCCGGCGGCATCCGCGTCATTGAGGAGCACGCAGCGGCGGCCGAGCGCCGTGCCGAAAAGCTGCGCGCCGTCCGTGCCGACCCAGGAAGCGTCGATGTTCGCCGCGGTGTAGACGCGACCTTCGCGGACCACGCTCGGCAGTCCGAAGCCCACGGGTCCCGACGTCTTGAAGCGCGATGCGAGCTCGCGCGCGACCTCGGCGACGGCGGCGGGAGTCGAGGGTTGCGGTGTCGCGAGCGAAACCAGCGGCTGCGTCAGGCGGCCGGCAACGGTATCGACGGGTGCACCCTTGAGCGAAGAACCACCGACGTCGATACCGAGAATGATCATGGCTGATCGTGCAATCTGTTGGGTCCGCGGCGTTCGTGCCGCGGCGCCGTCCGGCGAATTGACCTACTGGTTCGCGGCGATCGCCATCTGGACGTCGCGCTCGCGAATACGCTCCTGCTTCTTCATCCACCACGCGGCGAACACGACGCCGACCGTCACTATCGCGACCAGCACCGTCGCAAGCGCGTTGACCTCCGGATTCACCCCGAGTTTCACCTTCGAGAAGATCAGCATCGGCAGCGTCGTCGAGCCGGGCCCGGACACGAAGCTCGAGATGACGAGATCGTCCCAGGAGAGCGTGAAGGATAGCAGCCAGCCGGACAGGATGGCGGGCATGATGATTGGCAGGGTGATCACGAAGAAAACCTTGCGCGGATGCGCACCGAGGTCCATGGCCGCTTCCTCGAGGGATTCATCGAAGGTCGCGAGCCGCGACTGCACGATCACCGTGACGTAGGCCATGGAAAAGGTCATGTGGGCGATGGTGATCGTCGTGATGCCCCGCCCCGCCGGCCAGCCGAACAGCGCTTCCATCGTCACGAAGAGCAGCAGGAGCGAGAGCCCCGTGATGACTTCGGGCATGACGAGCGGCGCCGAGGTCATGCCGGAGAAGAGCGTCCGTCCCTTGAAGCGGCCGAAGCGCGCGAGCACGAGTCCCGCGACGGTGCCGAGGATGACGGCTCCGGTCGCGTTCATCGCCGCGATCGAGATCGAGAGCTTCGCGGCGTCGAGCAGCTGCGTGTTCGCGAGCATCGACACGTACCACTTCAGCGTCGGCGAGTTGTAGGCGTCCCAGACGGTGACGAGCTTCGAGGCGTTGAACGAAAACACCACCATCGAGATGATCGGCACATACAGGAACGCGAAGCCGAATACCAGCATGGACAGGATGAAGACCGAGCGTTTGCCCATTACTTGTGGCCCCTGAGCTCCCGCCCCTGCGAGTACTGGAAAATCATGATCGGCACGACCAGCAGCAGCAGCATCGCGATGGCCACGGCGCTCGCCACCGGCCAGTCGCGATTCGCGAAGAACTCATCCCAGAGCACGCGGCCGATCATGAGCGTGTCCGGTCCGCCGAGAAGCGCCGGAATCACGTACTCGCCAACCGCCGGAATGAACACGAGCATGCAGCCCGCGACGATACCCGGAAGCGAGAGCGGCAACGTGATCTTGAGAAAGGCCTTCATCGGCCGGCAGCCGAGATCGGCCGCCGCCTCGAGGAGTGTCAGGTCCATCTTCTCGAGCGTCGAGTAGAGCGGCAGGATCATGAACGGCAGGTACGAATAGACAATGCCGAGGTACACGGCGAAGTCGGTCTGCATCATCACGATCGGCTCGTCGATGATGCCGAGCGAAATCAGTATGTTGTTGATGACGCCATTGTTCTTCAGGAGCCCGATCCACGCATACACGCGCAGCAGGAACGAGGTCCAGAACGGCAGCACCACGAGCAGGAGCAGGATGTTGCGCGTCGAGGGCTTCGAGCGCGCCATGCCGTACGCCATCGGATAGCCGAGCAGCAGGCAGAAAATCGTCGAAATGCCCGCGATCCTGAGCGAGCTCAGGTACGCGTTGCCATAGAGCGCGTCCTGGAAGAGGAACGCGTAGTTCGACAGCGTGAGCTTGATCTGCACCACCGTCGAACTCGTCCATTCCCAGAACGGCGAGTACGGCGGCATCGCGATGCGCGACTCGGCGAACGAGATCTTGAGGACGATGACGAACGGGATGACGAAGAAGAGCAGGAGCCAGAGGTACGGAAAAGCGATGACGAGCGGCCGGCCGGCGATGCGCCGCTTGATGCCCTGAATCACGGGCGTATTGCTGAAGATCTTCCACCACAGGACGATGCGCCCGAAGGTCGGTTCGACGGAGGCCGATCCCGTGGGCATGTCAGTGCTTCCGCCCTGCCGCTTTCACTGCGTTACCACGACGGGGCTTTCCGCGTGCCAGTGGAGGAACACGCGCTCGTCCCAGGTGAACTGCGAAACCGAATCGCGCTCCGAGTTCGGCATCGTCACGCGCACGATGCGCCCGTTGTTGAGTGCGACGAGATAGATCGACATGTCGCCCATGTAGGCGATTTCCTTGATCGTGCCCTCGACCACGTTGTCCGGCTGGTCGGGCCGGTCGCGCGCGATGCGGATCTTCTCCGGCCGGATGGCAGCCCACACCGTGACGCCGGGCGCCGCGCTGATGCCGTGATCGACGAAGATGACGCCGCCGAGCTCGTCGGACTGGATGCGGACGTGGTCGGGCCGGTCCTCGATCAGCCGCCCCTCGAACATGTTGACGCTGCCGATGAAGTCCGCGACGAAGCGCGTGCTCGGGAATTCGTAGATCTCCGAGGGGGTGCCGACCTGCACGATCTCGCCGTGGTTCATCACGCCGATGCGCGATGCGAGCGTCATCGCCTCTTCCTGGTCGTGCGTAACCACGATGAACGTGACGCCGAGCTGCTCCTGGATGTTCACGAGCTCGAACTGCGTGTGCTCGCGCAGCTTGCGGTCGAGCGCGCCGAGCGGCTCATCGAGGAGCAGGAGCTTCGGGCGCTTGATGAGCGAGCGCGCGAGCGCGACCCGCTGGCGTTGGCCGCCGGAGAGCTGATGGGGCCTGCGCTTGATGAACTGCGACATCTTGACGATCGCGAGCATGTCGTCGACCCGCTTCTTGATGTCGGTTTTCGAAATGCCTTCCTGCTTGAGCCCGAACGCGACGTTGTCCTCCACCGTCATGTGCGGGAAGAGCGCGTAGGACTGGAACATCATGTTGACGGGGCGGTTGTAGGGCGGGATGCCCGTCATGTCCTGGCCGTCGATCGACAGCGTTCCGGAACTCGAGGACTCGAATCCCGCGAGCATGCGCAGCAGCGTCGTCTTGCCGCAGCCGGAACCGCCGAGCAGGCAGAAGATCTCGCCCTGGTAGATCTTGAGCGAGACGTTGCTGACCGCGACGAAGTCGCCGAATTTCTTGGTTACCCGGTCGATCTCGACATACGGCTGGGCCTTCGGGTCCAGCCAGGGTGAGGACTTCGACTGGGTCTGCTTGGGATTTGCTGCCATGGGGCCCGCCTTGAACTTGCCGCCGCAGGGTCCGGCCATCCGGCCGGGCCCCGCTGCGCGCGGCCCGGCCGGCGGCGCACCCTCGTGCCTTACTGGCCGGTCTTGATCGTCGTCCAGGCCCGATTCAACTGCCGGCTGTATTCCTGCGACTCGGACATGTGCGGATACAGCTTGTTGCGCATTTCGGGCGTCGGATAGATGTTCGGATTGTTCTTCACCGCCTCGTCGACGAACGGGAGCGATGCGAGGTTGCCGTTCGCATAGGTCACGAAGTTCGTCACCGCGGCGATGACTTCCGGGCGCATGGTGTAGTCGAGGAACAGGTGCGCATTCCCCGGATGCGGCGCATCCGCCGGAATCGCGAGCGTGTCGAACCACATGATCGCGCCTTCCTTCGGAATGTAGTACTCGAGCTCGATGTTCTTCTTCGCTTCTTCCGCGCGGCCCTTGGCGATGAAGACGTCGCCGCTCCAGCCGAGCGAGAGGCACACCTCGCCGTTCGCGAGATCATCGATGTAGGACGAGGAATGGAAGTACTTGACGTACGGACGGACCTTCATCAGCACCGCTTCGGCGGCCTTCAGGTCATCAAGGCTCTCGCTGTTCGGGTCCTTGCCGAGAAAGATGAGCACCGAGTCGACCACTTCGGACGGCGCGTCGAGCATCGTGATGCCGCACTTCTGCAGCTTCTTCGCGTTCGCCGGGTCGAGCAGCAGCGCCCAGCTGTCGGGCTTCACGTCGCCGAGCGCGGCCTTGACCTTCGCCACGTTGTAGCCGAGGCCGGTGGTGCCCCACTGCCAGTCGGTCGCGTACTGGTTGCCCGGATCATGCTTCGCGATCCGCGCCATGATGTCCGGATCCATGTTCTTGAAGTTCGGGAGCTTCGACTTGTCGAGCTTGAGGAACACGCCCGCCTTGATCTGGCGCTCGAGGAAGTTCGCGGACGGCACGACGACGTCATAGCCGGTGTGGCCGGCAAGCAGTTTCGTCTCGAGGACTTCGTTCGAGTCGAACGTGTCGTAGGTGACCTTGATGCCGGTCTCCTTCTCGAAGTTCGCGACGGTGTCGGGGGCGATGTAGTCCGACCAGTTGTAGATGTGCAGGACTTTCTCTTCCGGCGGCGGCGGCGCCGCGGCCGTGGACGCGGCCTCCTCTTTCTTGCCGCAGGCCCCGAGGGCCAGGAGGACGACAGCCAATGGGAAGCTCGATCGAATGAAACGCGTCATGGTGAATCTCCTGGGCGTTGACCGGAAACGTCAGCCCCACCCTTCACTTTGGACTTTTATGGGTTCGATTCTCGTCGTCGTCAGGTGGCCGATTCTCTCGGTTTTTCGTTCTAGTACCTACCGCCACGAAAGGTACCACGGGGCGCGGCGGACCGGAATTAGGCTGACATGAACTAGAGGCCGAGCCGGCGGACTCGGGCGAGCGTCATGTCGAGGCTCCGCCGTGCTTTCTCCACCAGTTCATCGACTTCCGACCGACTGATGACGAGCGGCGGCGCGATCAGCATGGTGTCGCGCGTCGCCCGCATGATGAGGCCGTTCGCGACGCAAAAGTCGCGGCAGATGAGGCCGACCTTGCCGCGATCGGCGAAGAACTCCCGCTTGTCCTTGTTTTTCACGAGTTCGAGCGCACCGATCATGCCGGTCTGCCGCACTTCGCCGACCAGCGGATGGTCCGCAAGCGACGTCCAGCGCTCGGCGAGATACGGCCCGATGTCGGTCTTGGCGCGCTCGACGAGCCGCTCGCGCCGCAGGATCGCAATATTTGCAATCGCCACGGCGCAGGCCGCCGGGTGGCCGGAATAGGTAAAGCCATGGTGGAACTCGCCGCCCTTCTCGATCAGCACTTGCGCCACGGCATCGCTCACCAGCACCCCGCCGATCGGCAGGTAACCGGAGGACAGGCCCTTGGCCATCGCCATGAGGTCGGGGAGGAAGCCGAAGGTGGTGGAACCGAACCACTCGCCAGTACGGCCGAATCCGCAGATCACCTCGTCCGCAATGAGAAGGATGCCGTGCTTGCGGCAGATGCGTTCGATTTCCGGCCAGTACGTCCGCGGTGGAATGATGACCCCGCCGGCGCCCTGGATCGGTTCGCCGATGAAGGCGGCGACACGCTCCGCGCCGAGTTCCTCGATCTTGCGTTCGAGCGCGGCCGCGGCTTTGCGGCCGAATTCATCCGGACTCAAGTTCCCGCCGTTCTGGTACCAGTACGGCTGCTCGATGTGCACGATGCCGGGAATCGGGAGGCCACCCTGGCCGTGCATCAGTTTCATGCCACCGAGGCTCGCGCCCGCCACGGTGCTGCCGTGATAGGCGTTTTCGCGGCTGATGATGACCTGGCGGTCCGGCTGGCCGAGCGACGCCCAATAGTGGCGCACCATGCGCACGATCGTGTCGTTCGACTCGGAGCCAGAGCCGGTGAAGAACACGCGGCCGAAGCCGGGCGGCGTCACCTGCGAGAGCGCGGTCGCGAGTTCGATCGCCGGCGGATGCGCGCACTGGAAGAAGCTGTTGTAGAAGGGCAGCTCGAGCATCTGCTGGTAAGCGGCCTCGGCCAGTTCCTTGCGCCCGTAACCGACGTTCACGCACCACAGGCCCGACATCGCATCGAGCGTCTGGTGCCCGTCCGAATCCCAGAGGTAAACGCCCTCGGCGCGCGTCACGATGCGGGCGCCCTTCAGGCCGAGCTCGCGGAAATCCGTGAAGGGATGCAGATAGTGCGCGGTGTCGAGGCGCTGATAATCGGCGGTCGATCGCTGGATCGGCGTTGCGGCAGCCATGCGGCATTCCCCTTCGGTCAGACGTTCAGCAACAGATGCTCCCGCTCCCAGGAACTGATCACCTGCAGGAAGGTTTCGTACTCGTTGTCCTTCACCGCGCTGTACGCGCGCACGAAGCGCTCGCCGAAGACCTCGACGAGCGGCTTGCATTCGCGGATGAGCCGCAGCGCCTCCGCGAGCGTGCGCGGGAGCGAGAACGGCAGGCTGTAGGCGCTGCCCGAGATCGGCTCGGTCGGCTTCAGGCCCTCGATCATGCCCAGGTACCCGCAGGCGAGCGACGCCGCGATCGCGAGGTACGGATTCGCATCGGCGCCCGGCACGCGATTTTCGACGCGCCGGCTCGCGGGCGCGGACATCGGCACGCGCAGGCCCGCGGTGCGATTGTCGTAGCCCCAGTGCACGTTGATCGGCGCGGAATTGCGCGGCGTGATGCGCCGGTACGAATTCACGTTCGGTGCGAACAGCGGCATCGCGGCCGGCAGGTATTTCTGCAGCCCCGCGATGTGCGAGAAGAAAAGCTGGGTCGGCGTACCGTCCGGATTCGAGAAAATGTTCTCGCCGCTCTTCGAGTCGACGATGCTCTGGTGCAGGTGCATCGCGCTGCCCGGCTCGCGCGGGTGCGGCTTCGCCATGAAGGTCGCATACATCTTGTGGCGGAGCGCGACTTCACGCGCCGTGCGCTTGAAGAGAAAGGCCTGGTCCGCGAGCGTCAGCGGATTGCCGTGCAGGAGGTTGATCTCCATCTGCGCGGCGCCCGCTTCGTGGATCAGGGTGTCGATGTTGAGTTCCTGCGCCTCGCAGAACGCGTACATGTCGTCGAACACCGGATCGAATTCGTTGACCGCCGCGATGCTGTAGGACTGGCGGCCGATTTCCGGGCGACCCGAGCGGCCGATCGGCGGCTTCAACGGGTAGTCCGAGTCGGTGTTCGGCTCGATGAGGAAGAACTCGAGCTCCGGCGCGACGATCGGTTCCCAGCCCTGCGCCGCGTACAGCTCGAGCACGTGGCGCAGCACGTAGCGCGGCGCCATCGTCACCGGGCGGCCGTCCGCGTAGAAGCAATCGTGAATGACCTGCGCCGTCGGTTCCGCGGCCCACGGAACGACGGAAATGGCGTTCGGATCCGCCTTCAGCACGATGTCGATTTCCGACGGGCTGATGGCGCTGTCATCGTCAGGGTAGTCACCCGTAACGGTCTGCAGGAAGATCGCCTCGGGCAGGCGCATGCCCTCGTCTTCGGCGAATTTCTCGGCCGGCATGACCTTGCCGCGCGCGATGCCCGCCATGTCGGGGATCGTGGCCTCGACTTCCTGGATGTTGTGTTCCTTGAAGAACTGCTGGATCTTGCTCGGCATCGGACCCTACCCTGATCGACTTTTTTGGGCCCGCAACCGGGCCCGCTCGCGCGCGGCATCGCCGAACGCTCGGAACACTGCCTGCGAAGCCGGATTCTTCGTCACCTTCCATTCCGGGTGCCACTGCACCGCCAGCGCGAAACTGCGGGCCTTCGGCACGCGGAACGCTTCGATCACGCCGTCCGGCGCGCGCGCTTCGACCGCGACGCCTGGCGCAAGGCGATCGACGCCCTGCCCATGCAGCGAATTCACTCGAATGCGGTCCTTGCCGAGCAGGGAATGCAACAGGCTCCCCCGCTCGATTTCGACGTCGTGCGCGTCATCGAAGCGGCCCTGCGGGCCGCGGGACTCATCGGCACGATGATCGGCGTGACCTGCGATCTCGTGAATCTTCTGATGCAGCGTGCCGCCGAGCGCCACGTTCATCTCCTGAAAACCGCGACAAATGCCGAACACCGGCACCCCTCGCTCGATGGCCGCCGCAATCAGCGGCAGCGTGATCGCATCCCGCGCCGGATCGTGCAGCGTGCCCGGGTCGCTCGCGGGACCCTGGTAGCGCTGCGGCTCGACGTTGCTCAGGCTCCCGGTCAGCAGCAGCCCGTCGAAGCGCTCGAGCAGATCGTCGACGTCGAACAGGTCGGTGAAAGCCGGGATCAACACGGGCGCACAGTCGGCACCCTCGATGACGCCGGTCAGGTACTCCTCGCGCACCATGTGCCAGTAATAATCGCCAACGACCTTGCGGTCGCACGGGACCCCGACGATTGGCTTGCGTAGACTCATGACTGTTTAGAATTTTAAACGGGGAGCCGGTTGGCGGACCCGTTCGGCGGGAGGCATTGAAGCACAGGCCGCAGCGTCCTGTCGCATCTTGACAAAACAAGGGTCCCGCAGGGCCTTTTTTCCTAGGCTTATCGACAAATACGGCACCGCGGTAGGCTTGCTTGCCCCCGGCCGGGACCGGTATTCTGCGCCCCCGGCTCACGCGCCGGCGACACTAAATCTTAAACGGCGGGGGCCGTCATGCATGCGGTCACGCAGCTTCATGAAGCCAGGGATTACCTGAAGCGACGACCGGAAACCCGCTTCGTCGACGTCCTGCTCGCGGACAACGGTGGCGTCCTCCGGGGCAAGCGCATCACCGCCGCCGAACTCGGCGGCGTCTACTCCAAAGGGCTTTACCTTCCGGGCTCGATGTTTGCCCTGGACGTGCTCGGCCATACGATCGAAGCGACCGGCCTCGGCTTCGATGACGGCGACGCCGACCGCGCGTGCCTGCCGCTCCCCGACACCTTGTTGGCGGTGCCCTGGCTGGGGCCAGCCGTCGCGCAAGTCCAGGTCGCCATGCACGAGATCGACGGCACGCCGTTTTTCGGCGATCCGTATCACGTGCTGGGCGGCGTGCTCGACAAGTTTCGCGCGCTCGGCCTGAAGCCGGTCATCGCGATCGAACTCGAGTTTTACTTCGTCGATCGCGAACGGGCCTCCGGCATGCCGCAGCCGCCGGTGTCGCCACGGACCGGCCGGCGCGAATTCCGCACGCAGATCAATTCGATGGAGGATCTCGACGATTACTCGGCCATTCTCACGGACATCGCCGCGCAGTGCGCGATCCAGGAGATCCCGACGGGGACGGCGCTCGCCGAATACGGCCCCGGGCAGTTCGAGGTGAATCTGCAGCACGTCGACGACGCGCAGCGGGCCTGCGATCACGCCATCCGGCTCAAGCGCCTCGTCAAGGGCGTCGCGCACAAGCACGGCATGGAAGCGACCTTCATGGCAAAGCCTTACCGCGAGATGGCGGGGAGCGGGACGCATATCCACGTGAGCGTGCTCGATGCCGCCGGCCGCAATGTCTTCGCGAGCGATGATGAACTCGGCAGCCCCCGGATGCGCAATGCCTGCGCCGGCATGCTTGCAACGATGGCGGACGGCATGGCCGTGTTCGCGCCGAACGCGAATTCGTACCGGCGCCTGCGCCCCGAGGCCTACGTGCCGATGACGCCGAACTGGGGCCTCAACAATCGCGGCGTCGCGGTGCGTGTGCCGGTGAGCGATCCGTCGAACCGGCGCCTCGAGCATCGCGTCGCCGGCGCGGACGCGAATCCGTACCTGCTCGCGGCCTGGGTGCTGGCTGGCATTCATCACGGCCTCGTCGAGCGCATGCAGCCGCCGGCGCCGTGGCTCGGCAACGCCTACAAGGGCAACGATGGCGAGACGCTGCCGGCCCATTGGGCGAATGCCTTCGACCGCTTCGAGCGGAGCGCGCTTGCGCAGGAATATTTCGGCGAACGCTTCGTGAAGCTGTATGCGACCACGCGGCGGGGCGAACTCGAGGCATTTGCGAGCCACGTGAGTCCGCTCGAGATCGAGTGGTACCTGCGCGGACTGTAGCCATGAACGCCCTCCTCCACGCGCCACCGGTCTCCGCAGGGTCCCGCGCGGAACATGTCGCGTCCTACTACGCCGCGACGGCGACGCCGACCGCCGGCTTTGCGGCGCTCGCCGGCGATCTCGAGGCCGATGTCTGCGTCATCGGCGGCGGCATCGCCGGCTGCTCGACGGCCCTGCATCTCGCCGAGCGCGGCTATCGCGTGGTGTTACTCGAGGCCAAGCGCGTCGGCTGGGGCGCCTCGGGCCGCAACGGCGGCCAGGCGATCTTCGGGATCTCGTGCGGACAGGAAAAGATCGAGCGCTATCTGGGCAAGGGCGATGCGCGCACGGCATTCGACGTGACGGTCGAGGGGGTGAAGCTCCTGCGCTCGCGCATCGCCCGGCATGCGATCGCCTGCGACTGGCGGCCCGGCATTTTCCAGGCCGCGCTGAAGCCGCGTCAGCTGAGAGAGCTGGCCGCGGACGTCGAGGCGCTTGCAGCGCTCGGCTATTGCTCGCCGCGCTTCGTCGAGCGCGACGAACTCGCCACCATGCTGGCGAGCGAGCGCTACCTCGGCGGGCTTTACGATCCCGAGAGCGGCCACCTTCACCCGCTCAACTACACGCTGGGCCTCGCGACGGCGGCGGTGGCAAGCGGCGTGCGGCTATTCGAGGGATCCGCCGTGCTGTCGTATCAGCAAGCTGCGAAGGTCACGGTTCGCACCGCACAGGGATCCGTCAAAGCAGACCATGTCGTGATCTGCGCCAACGCCTATGTCAACGGACTCGCGCGCGCGCTCGACTCGCGCATCATGCCGGTGCTCACCTACATCGTGGCGACGCAGAAGCTCGGCGACGAACGCGCGCGCGCCCTCATCCCGAACGACATGGCGGTCGCCGACGTCAACAACATCCTCGACTATTTCCGGCTGTCCGCGGACGGCCGCATGCTCTTCGGCGGGCGCGTCAGCTACTCGGGCTACGATCCGCTCAATACCGAGAGTGCGACACGCGCGCGCATGCTGCGCGTCTTTCCGCAGCTCGCGGACGCGAAGATCGAATTTTCCTGGGGCGGATTCGTCGATATCACCTTGAACCGCGCCCCGCACTTCGGCCGCCTCGCACCGAACGTCTATTTCCTGCAGGGCTTCTCCGGTCACGGCGTCGTCCTCACCGGTATCGCCGGCAAGCTCGTCGCCGAAGCGATCGCGGGAACGGCGGAGCGCTTCGACATTTTCGCCCGCATTCCGCACACCGGATTTCCGGGCGGCGCGCTCTTGCGCCGGCCGGCGCTCGTCCTCGGCATGCTCTACTACCGGCTGCGCGACCTGCTCTAGGCCGGCCGCAACAGGAAGCAGGAATGAATCCGCGGATTTCGCTGGAAGTCCCGGGGAACGGTCTGCGCCGTCAGGTCCTCGATCGCAAAGCCGCTCAAGGATTCCCGGTCGAGCTTGAACCTGGTGAAGTTGTTCGCGAACAGGATCGCGCCGCCCGGCGCGAGCAATTTTGCCGTGTTCACGATGAGATCGACGTGATCGCGCTGCACGCCGAAATGCCCTTTCATCTTCTTTGAGCGCGAGAACGTCGGCGGGTCGATGAATGCCAGGTCGTAGAGCCGGTCATTGCGCCTCGGCCAGGGGTGCACCAGCCATTCCAGGCAATCGGCGCGCACGACCTCGTGCGCCTCGCCCGTGAACCCGTTCAGTTTCAGGTTCGCTTCCGCCCAGTCGAGATAGCTGTTCGACATGTCGACGGTCGTCGTCCGCGTCGCGCCGCCCGCCGCGGCGAACACCGTGGCGCTCGCCGTGTAGGCGAACAGGTTCAGGAAACGCTTGCCCTTCGACATCTCGCGGATGAGGGCGCGCGTCGGCCGGTGATCGAGAAAAATCCCGGTGTCGAGATAGTCGAAGAAGTTCACCAGGAATCTCAGTCCCGCCTCTTCAACCTCGTGCAGCTGTTCGCGCTCGTCGATGCGCTCGTATTGATCGCCTTCCTTCTGCTTGCGGCGCCGGCGATAGACGACGAACTCCGGAGCGATGCCGATGGCCGACGGCAGCGCCGCCAGGGCCTCCGACCGACGCTGCCGGACGCCCTCCTGGGCGATGCTGTCTGGCGCTTCATATTCCTGAACGCAAACCCAACGGTCTGGACCACTCTTATATATGTCGATGGCGAAGGCGTACTCCGGCATGTCCGCGTCGTAGAGCCGGTAGCAACTGATCCCCGTTTCCTTGAGCCAGGACCCCAGCGCCTTCTGGTTTTTCTGGATGCGGTTCGCGAACATCGCCGCGCCGGGGCTCGCCGCGTGCGCGGCGACGCGCTCCGCCCGCGCTTCGGCACTGATATCCCGGAACCACTTGTCGGTGATGTCGAATCTCAGCAGCTTGCATTCAATCGTGCCATTCCAGACGGTGTGCGTGCGTCGCGCCGCGATGCCCATGCGCTGGCCGAGCGTCGGATTGCCGGTGAGCACGGCGGCCCACCAGCCCTTGAATTGTTCGCGCAGCTTCGCTCCGAGCGTTTCATACAGCCGCTCGAGGCCTTCGTCCGCACCGATGCGCTCCCCGTAGGGCGGATTGACCGCCACGAGGCCCGTAGGCTCGCCCGGATTTTCGAGCTCGGCGAGTTCGCGCCGTTCGACGTGCACAAGCGCCGACAGTCCGGCACCTTCGATGCCGGCGATCGCCGCCGAGATGGCATCGCGATCGTGGTCGTAGCCGACGATGCGATTCTTCGCGGCCGAGTCGCGCACCCGCTGCCGCGCGCTTTCCAGCAGCCCGGCCCAGAGCGCTGCATCGTGGCCCTTCCAGCGCAGAAAACCGAAAGACTCGCGCGTGAGCCCGGGTGCGCGATCGTGGGCGATGAGCGCGGCCTCGATGGCGAACGTACCGGAGCCGCAAAGCGGATCGACGAATGCACCGCCGAGCTTCGCGATGTCGGCCCAGCCCGAGCGCAGCAGGATGCCGGCGGCGAGATTCTCCTTGAGGGGCGCGGCGCCCGTTGCCGCGCGATAGCCACGCCGATGCAGCGCCTCACCCGACAGATCGATGCTGCACGTCGCGACATCGCGATACACGTACACGTTCACGCGCAGGTCCGGCTGCCGGGTGTCGACGTCGGGGCGCCGGCCCGTGCGGTCGCGGATGAAATCGACGATCGCGTCCTTGGTCTTGAGCGCGCCGTACTGGCTGTGCGTCATCTGCGAAACGGCACTCGCGAATTCGCAGGCGATCGACCCGTCGGGAGCGACGTGCTCCAGCCAGTCGATGGCCCGCACGCCGGCGTAGAGTTCGTCCGGATTGGCCGCGGGAAACGTCCCGAGCTTGAGCAGGACGCGGCTCGCCACCCGTGACCAGAGACAGAGCCGGTATCCGGCCTCGAGCATGCCATGGCAACGTACGCCACCCGCCGCTTCACGCGCTTCGGTCATGCCGGCGGCGAGTGCCTCACCCTGCACGAGATCGCCGCATCCGGGCGGCGCCGTGATGAAGTATTCGTGGGCGGCCGTCATGCTTCGTCGCGAGCGATCGACGACAGCTCGCGCACGGAGTTGCGCGGCGCGCGCGCGAGGAAACTCCTGAGCACGCGATAGATGTCCGGATCGAAGTGCCGCTTTTCCGCGCGTACCAGCCGCCGCGCGGCTTCATCGTCATCCGTGCTGCCGAGATAGCTCCAGCGATCGAACAGGTGCGCCGTCGCAATGCCGTTGCCGTCGCGCTCGGTCACGGCGATCGCGCCCGAAAACGGCCAGCTCGCAATGCGCAAGGCGGCCAGCGCGAGTTGCAGGCGCAGATTGTGGCGCTCCGCGGGCTCGAGGCCGACACAAGCGCCGCGGCACCGCCCCACCTGGTATCCGAAGCAGGAGCCCTCGCCCTTTTCGCGTCCGAGACGCTTGGCGCAGAGCTGGTGGGTCTCGATGATCTGCCTGAGCGCCCGCTCGCCATCCGCGCGCCTGCGAAAGAGGCCGAAGCGCTCGGCGCTTCCGGCGGACGCGTCCGCATGCGGAACAACTCGCGCACGCAGCCATTGGTCGTCGAGCTCCAGTTCGATCGCATGCAGTGGATCCGCTCCACGAAGCCGGCGGTTGAACACCGGCTGTCCGCTCTTGAGGAGTTGCGCCTCGAGGAGCAGCGCCCCGAACTCACCGGCCGTCTCGGTCCACTCGACGCGTCGCACGAGGCGCGCGAGTTTCGCGTCCTTGCCGCCGCCCGATGCCGCCGCAAAATGGCCGAGCACGCGCGTACGGATCGATTTGCCTTTGCCGACGTAGAGGAGCGCGCCGTCCTCGGCCATGAAGCGGTAGACGCCGGGACCGTCCGGCAGGTCGTCAACGAGTTCCGCCGGAAGATGCTCCGGGAGCGTGGCGCGTTTCGTCAGCTGCGCAAGGGCCGATTCCAGTTCGTCGGCCGCGCGGGTCTCGCGCAGGACATTCCAGAGATCATGGAGCACGCGCGCATCACCGAGCGCCCGGTGGCGCGCGTTCGTCGCGAGACCGTGCCGCGCCATGACGGCGTCCAGATTGTGGCGCGGTTCGCCGGGCGACAGCAGCCGCGACAGTTTCACCGTGCACAGCACTTCGGAGCGAAAGCGGCGCCCGAGCCGCTCGAATTCCTGCCGCACGAAGCCATAGTCGAAGCGCGCGTTGTGCGCGACGAAGAGCCGCCCCGCGAGCCGGCGCCCGACTTCATCGGCGATGAGGTGGAAGGACGGCGCAGCCTCGACCATCTCGTTCGAAATGCCGGTGAAGGCCTCGATGCCGGACGGAATGCGGCAGCCCGGGTTGACGAGCGTGCTCCACTCGCGGGCACTGCCGTCGGCGTCGAGTTCGACGATGCCGACTTCGATGACGCGGTGATGACGGGCATCGCCGCCCGTCGTTTCAAGGTCGACGAAAGCGATAGGACCTTTGAGGATTGGCACAGCGGGGCGAGGCAGCCGGTCGGCGTCGGCGACGCTCAGGCCTTCCCGTCCAGCGAGCCGAGCACGCCGTAGAGGTCGGGCCGGCGGTCGCGGAACAGCCCCCACCAGTGGCGATACTCGCGCGAGCGCTCGAGGTCGAGGTCGGCCGTGATGACGCCCTCGGTGTTGCGGTCGGCTTCCACGATCTTGGCGCCGGTGTGATCGGCGATGAACGAGGAGCCGTAGAAGGTCATCGAATAATTCTTGCCGGGTTCGACGCCGATCCGATTCGACGCGATGAGCGGAATGACATTCGCGCCCGCATGACCCTGCATCACGCGTTGCCAGTGATCGCGGGAATCGACCGCCGCATCCGCCGGCTCCGAGCCGATCGCGGTCGGATAGAGCAGGAGGTCCGCGCCGAGGAGCGTCATCGCCCGCGCGCATTCCGGAAACCACTGATCCCAGCAGACGCCGACGCCGAGCTTGCCGTAGCGCGTCGCCCAGACCTTGAAACCCGTATCGCCCGGCGAGAAGTAATACTTCTCGTGGTAGCCGACGCTCTCCGGGATGTGCGCCTTGCGGTAGACGCCCATGAGCGCCCCGCCGGCGTCGACCATCACGAGCGTATTGAAGTACGCGTTCTCGGCACGCTCGAAGATGCTCACCGGCAGGACGACCTCGAGCTCCCTGGCGAGCGCCCGCATCCGCAGGAGCGCCGGGTTATCCTCGACCGTGCGCGCGAGCGCGAAGTATTCGCCGTCGTGGTCCTTGCAGAAGTACGGTGTCTCGAAGAGCTCCTGGATCAGGATGATCTTCGCGCCCTGCCTGGCAGCCGCGCGCACCAGCTTCTCCGCGTTCGCGATGTTCGCCTCGCGATCCCAGCTGCAGGCCATCTGCGTGGCCGCGACCTTTACCGCCGTCACGAGAGGTCCACCCAGGTTGTCTTGAGCTCGGTGTACTTGTCGAAGGCATGCAGGGACTTGTCGCGGCCGTTCCCCGACTGCTTGAAGCCGCCGAACGGCACGGTGATGTCGTCCGCGTCATAGCAGTTGACGTAGACCGTGCCGGCCCGCAACGAGCGCGCGACCCGGTGCGCCGTCGTGATGTCACGCGACCAGACCGCCGCCGCCAGCCCGTAGGAAACGTCGTTCGCGATGGCCACCGCCTCGTCGACGTCGCGGAACGTGATCGTCGCGAGCACCGGCCCGAAGATCTCCTCGCGCGCGA
>DASQOR010000058.1:0-2117 GCA_035644395.1 Steroidobacteraceae bacterium | reverse complement strand
CCGGCCTTCCGCTGCTCGCCCGGGGACATCTGTCGATGTGTCGTCGAGGCGGGATGACAGGCCAGTGATTTGGCGTCGCCAAGGTTGACGAGCCGCTTGATCAACTTGAGCGCGTCGTAGAACTGCTTGCCGGCCTCGAATCCTCCCGTGACGCCAAACGTCATGAGGGAACAGGCCCGGCCGCAGAGATACTTCCGCGCGAGGGCGTAGCAGGTGTTGTCCGCGAATCCCGCGTAGTTGACCCACTCCACACGCGGATCGGCGCGCAGAAAGTCGGCCACGCGCCTGCCGTTCTCGACGTGGCGGTCGATCCGGACCGCGACGGTCTCGATGCCCTGGAGCAGCAGGAACGCGCTGAACGGCGAAAGCACCGAGCCCATCGTCCTTTGATAGACGCTTCGGCAGCGCGCGATATAGGCGGCCGGACCGAAATGCGCCGTGTAGACCAGGCCGTGATAGGACGCGTCGGGCACGCTGAACATCGGAAACCGCGCGGCGTGCTTTTCCCAGGGGAACTTGCCGCGGTCGACGATGATGCCGCCGAGCGTCGTGCCGTGGCCGCCCATGAATTTCGTCAGCGAGTGCAGCACGATGTCGGCGCCGTACTCGAACGGGCGCAGCAGAATCGGCGTAGCGACCGTGTTGTCCACGATCAACGGAACGCCGTGCCGGTGGGCGACCTTCGCCAGCGCTTCGATATCGCAGATGTTGCCGGCCGGGTTTCCCACGCTCTCGCAGAACACCGCTCGCGTATCCCCATCGATGAGCTTCTCGATGGCCGCGGGATGGTCGCTCTCGGCGAATCGGACATTGATGCCGAATCCCGGCAGGAGGTGAGCAAACAGCGTATAGGTGGTGCCGTAGAGCTGCGGCACGGAGACGATGTTCCTTCCGCTCTCGGCGAGGTTGAGCACCGCGTAGTGCAGCGCGGCCTGCCCGGAGGCTACACTGAGGGCCTCCACTCCGCCTTCGAGCGCGGCGACCCGCTTCTCGAGCACTTCGTTGGTCGGATTGCTGATGCGGGTATAGCGGTATCCCTCGACCTCTAGGTTGAAGAGCGCCGCTCCGTGCTCGGCGCTGTCGAACGCATACGCTACCGTCTGATAAATTGGAACGGCGACGGCCTTCGTCGTGGGCTCGACTTCATAGCCGCCATGGATGGCGATCGTTTCGTTGCGCATCTGGCAACGCCATCATAGTCAGCCGCCGGACGAAAGGATATCGCTGCGCGCTGATTTATCCGTGGTCCCTTTGGCCTACTTCTTTTAACTTACTTCTATCAGGACAGTCTTAGGACAGTCGTGCCCTATTGACCGGGTGTCGCTTTGCACCTACACGCGCGTCCCGGAACGACTACAAGATCCCGTCAATTCGCGGCCCCGAAGCTCCTGACCCAGCGCCGGTCGATCCAGTCCTTCCAGCGCCAGACCCAGCTCCCCTGCGCGGTCCACTCGCCGCGCTGCGCGATCGCGTAGCGCGCACCGCAGCTCAGCAGGAGTAGGGCGCGGGGGTTCGGCTGATAGGCCTGCAGGCCTTCGTTTCTGACGAGGTGTCGCAGATTTTCCACCAGCGCCGCGCCCTGCCGCACCGAGTAAACGCCCGACTTGGGATCGAGCGCCGCGCAATCGCCGACCGCGAAGATCTCGGGATGCGAAACGCTGCGCAGCGTCTCCTTGACGCGGACGAAGCCTTTTTCATCCAGCGCCAGCCCAGATCCCCGCAGCCACGGCCAGGGCGCAGCGCCGGTCGCCCAGATGAGGAGATCGAAGCTCTGCCGCGCCGAGCCGGCGATCACCGTCGGGCCGTTTTCGACCGCGGTGACCGGCATGCCGGGCCGGAAGTCGACGCCCGCGCGCCGCAGGGCCGAGGTCACCCGCTTTTCGAGCGCGGGCGGGAAGCCGGACTGCTCGGAATAGAGGGTGACTGCGGCACCGGCGTAGCGCAACGCCATCGCGAGCTCCGCGCCCGCCGCGCCGGCGCCGGCGATGGCGACGCGGTCCGGAATCTTGAGCAAATCGATGAAGCGCTCGAACGGCTTCACCGCCAGTGCATGGTGGGTGCTGCCCGGGACCGACGAGTCGACCCGCGAGCCCACGTTGAGCGAGGCAAGGTCGAAG
>DASQOR010000057.1:0-41719 GCA_035644395.1 Steroidobacteraceae bacterium | reverse complement strand
TTCGTGGGCTGCCTTTGAGGCGGGCGGGAAGGGCGCGGGGTCGAGCTTCGCGATCGTACGCTCGGCCTCGTCGAGGCGTCCGATCAGGAGCAGGCGGCGGACCTCGAGATGCCCGGCATGGGCGGCGTTCAACCGGTCGCCATGCGCTTCGAGCGTTGCCCGCGCCGCGTTGAGCGCCTTCGCAGGCCATCCCAGGTCACGCGAGACGAGCGCGATCTCGGCCTCGGCGACAACACACCTCGCCCGCGCCACGGCCTCCTTCGGACCGAACGCGCGCGCGGCGCTTCGCAACAGGGCCTTCGCCCGAACGAAATCGCCGAGCCGCGCCATCGCGATGCCCCGCAGCGCGAGCGCAGGCGCGTCGTCGCGCAACGCAACCCGTTTCAGCGCGCCGAGCGGGTCTCCCGCCGCGAGCGCACGCGCGGCGGCCGTGATCAGCGAGTCCATGGCAATCCCGACACACTTGTCACTCTCACCAGTCGAAGTCCGGTCCTATTCTATCATGCGACGACAAATCGGCACGTCGTATCGAGAGCACTGTCATGGTTGACTGGACAATCCTTTCCCCAACGTTCCTCACGGCCGTGGTCGAGTGGGCGGGAGCCGTTGTGACTGTGTTGGCCGTCGGCCCGGGCGACGTGACGAAGGACAACTGAGGGGGAGGAGAACGATGACGAAACGCATGATCGCGGCACGAGAATAGTGGCTTCCGGCTCGGCTCGAACTGCTCCATGCGGAGAAGGAATTCGTAGCGACGAGATGGCGCGGCAGCAGCAGGAGCTACCGGGGGTTCGGATCACCTAGCACTACCAATTCGAGACCGACGCGGGGAGTGCTTCGTTCGCGAATCTGTTCCGAGGGCGCTCGCAACTCCTCGTCTATCACTTCATGTTCGGGCCCGACTACACGGCGGGCTGCCCCTCCTGCTCGGCGATCGCGGACGGCTTCAACGGCATTTACCTGCACCTCGCGAATCACGACGTCACGCTGACGGCGGTGTCGCGCGCACCGCTCGCGAAGCTGCAGGGATACAGGAAGCGACTGGGGTGGACGTTCCCGTGGGCCTCCTCGTTCGGCGGAGATTTCAACTTCGACTTCAACGTCTCGATCACCGAGGAGCAGCAACGCGCGGGCGGCGTCGAATACAACTACGAGCGCGGCGCGCATGCGATCGACCAGAAGGAGCCGCCGCCGATCGCCAGGCAGATCGCCAAGGGCTGCGGCGTCGATGCGCCCACGTTCCTGCGCGATCGCCCGGGCATGAGCACGTTCGCGATGCAGGACGGCGCCGTGTACCACACGTACTCGACGTATGCGCGCGGGCTCGACGGCCTCTGGAACATGTACCAGTGGCTCGACCGCGCTCCGCTCGGACGCAATGAGCAGGGCCTGTGGTGGAAGCGCAATGACGAGTACGCCCAGCGATGAGGTCGCAGCGAATCTTCATCGGCGTCTCGACGTTGCTCTTCGCCACCAGCTCGGCGGTGACGATCACCTGGTGCGAGTCCATGTCCGCGATGGACGGGATGGGGATGCCTTGGGCTCGGATGCCCGGCCAGACGTGGCCCGGCGCCGCGGCGTCGTTCGTCGGCATGTGGATAGTGATGATGGTCGCGATGATGCTGCCATCCCTGCTTCCGATGCTGTCGCGCTACCGCCGGGCCGTCGGCAAGACAAGCGACGCGCGCCTCGGCTGGCTGACTGCGCTGGCGGGCATCGGATACTTCCTTGTCTGGGCCGTGATTGGAATGGCCGCCTTTCCGCTCGGCGCCGCGCTGGCGGCGATCGAAATGGAGTCGCCGGCGTTGGCGCGCGCCGTCCCGATTGCGGGCGGTGTCGTCGTGCTGCTTGCCGGTGCCCTCCAGTTCACCGCGTGGAAGGCTCATCAACTTGCTTGCTGCCGCGGGGCCTCTGGACGCGGCCGCACGTTGCCGGCTGATGCAGGTACCGCCTGGCGTCACGGCCTGCGCCTCGGCGTCCACTGCAGCTACTGCTGTGCCGGGCTGACGGCGATGCTGCTCGTGATCGGAGTGATGGATCTGTGGGCAATGGCCGTCGTCGCGGCAGCCATTACCCTCGAACGATTTGCGCCGGGCGGCGAGCGCGTCGCGCGAGCTATCGGGATAGTCGTCGTCGTGGCGGGACTTCTGATGATCGTGCAAGCGGCCGGGACCTAAGGAGCCGGGCTCGCGGCGCCCGGCAAGGACCGATGATAGATGCCAATTCGCTGAACGAGCGAAGCAAACCTCGGATCGGCGTGTAACGCGTCGAACATCGGGTCCTGTGCGAGGAAATTCAGCTGCGTCGATCGGTCCTCCATGGCGCGCTCGAGCCATAGGAATGTATTCTCGGTATCCGCGAGAGCCGCATAGATCAAGGCGACGTCGTACGCAGGGACGTAGCGCTGCTTCGACAATTTCAGCACGCGATCGAGCTCCACGAGCGCAGCTTCGCGCCGCCCCGATAGTGCGAGTGCTTGCGCGCGATGGGCGTGGCTGCCTGGCATTTGAATCGGACGCTTGTCGTATTCCGCTATTGCGCGATCGTAGTCCCCCTTGGCGATGAGGTTGCGAATCAGAAAGGCGCGCGCGTTGTCCGCGCGGTCGTCGAGCACGAGAACCTGCTCGACGCACCGGATCGATTCGTCGTAACGCCTCGCGAAGTAGAGGAAATTGCAGGCAGCAGCCTTGGGCGCGAGCCAGAGCGGCTCGAGCTGCTGCGCCCGGTCGATGGCTGCCATGGCGCGCTCGGTGTCGCCCTGCATCGCGTACAGCGTGGCGCGCCGGTGATTCGTTACTGCCAACGAGGGATCGAGTTGGAGCGCGCGCTCGTACTCTCGGGCGGCGCCGTCCCAATCGCGCTCGTATATCGCCTTGATGTGCCCCAATGCCGTATGCGCCGCCGCGAGATCCGGATCGATCGAGAGTGCCTGCTCGACTGCACTGCGCGCCTTGGGAAACACTTCATGCGGAGCGCGCATGCCAAAGACGCCAAGGAGCGCGTAACTGTTGCCAAGACCGGTGTAGGCGAGTGCGTAGTTCGGGTCCCGTGCGATGGCTTGCTCGAAAAAGGCGATCGCTTGCAGCAGGCTCGGTTCGGTCTGTCGCGTCCAGGCGAATTGGCCGCTCGCGTAGAGTGCGTACGCTTCCGGATCCTGGGTGCCCGGTGTGCCGCGAGTTGACCCGCCGCCCGACCACCGCACCGCCAGGGCCTGCGCGACCCTCGCGGCAATGACGTCCTGCACCTCGAAGATCGTCGTAAAGTCCTGGTCAAAACTCTGCGCCCAGAGTTGCCGCCCGTCGGCCACGCGCAACAATCGCACCGACACGCGCAGACGATCTCCCCGGCGCTGCAATGAACCGTCGAGCACAGTGTCCACGCCCAGAGCGCGCCCCGCCGCGATCGCGTCCTGGTCGAGCGCGGCGTAGCGGCGCACCGAGCTGAGTGGGCTGATCGCCCGGGGACTGTATTTACCCAGGCTTGAAATCAGGGAGTCGGTCATGCCCATTTCGAGGGATTCATTGCGCTCGGCGGGCAACAGGGGCTTGAAGGGAAGGATGGCCAGCGTCTGGCCCACGACGGGGGCAGGTTCCTGCTGCCCGGCCGGCTTGAAGTAGAACGCGAGCGCGGCGATCACGACAAGCAGCCCTGCGCCCGCGCTGAAGAGTCTGAACCGTCTGCGTGCCGGGGCTGGCGCCGCACTGGACGGCGAAGCGGCGTCGGTCACGTCGGCGTTCGCCAGAGCGCGGTCCCCGGGCCGGGTGACCTTGGCGACAAAGCGATAGCCCTTGCGCGCAACGGTCGCGATGTAGCGGTTTTCGCCGCGCGCTTCACCCAGGAGCTGGCGCAGGGCGGAAACGATCTGCGTGAGGCTGTTCTCCTCGACGATGACTCCGGGCCATATCGCCCGGAGGAGCACATCCTTGTCGAGCAGCTCCCCCGCATGCTCCACGAGATAGACCAGCGTGTCGAAAGCCTTGCCGGCGAGGGGAATCGCCTCACCCGTCTCGAGCCGCAACAGGCGTTGCTGACCGACCTCCAGGGCGAAATCGCCGAATTCGTAGCGCGCGTAGGGGGAGGTCATGAGCGATGGGACGCCAGAATCAGAATACTTCAGAACTTTTCAGTGACCGGCCAAGGATTCTTCCACGGATTCCGCTCCACAGTCACGCCCGTAAGGCCGATTGACTCCAACTACCACGGCTGACTGGGGGAGAACGATGAACTCGACACCAACTGCCATCCGGACGCTCCTTATCTATGCCTTCCTGTCGCTCGCAAGCCCCGTGCTCTGGGCGGACCCACCGGCAAGCGGAAAGGCCACCGAACGCCTGTGTGGCGGCGAACCCTGCACTGCAATAGTCCGAGGCCTGTTCGCCTTCGTGGACCGCGACCTGCAGGGTCTTGGCGGCAACGGCCGTTCCTGCGGGGACTGCCACATGCCGCAGGACCACTTCCAGCTTTCGCCGGCAAACGCCGAGGAACGCTACCAGCGGCTTCAACACCGGCGCGAACGCAATCCAGAGGCCGACGATCCGCTGTTCCGCGCGCTCGACGCCGACGACTTTCGCGTCAACGGCGCCAATGCCACCGACTTCAGCAATCTGCGCGAGAACGGCCTCATCCGCATCGTTTTCACGCTGCCGCCGAACATCAAGCTGATCGACCCGGCGACCAACGCGCCCTCCTCTGAAACCACGGTCGACGTCTGGCGGATGGTTCCCACGGTCAACAACGTAAAGATCACCGGTCCGGACGGCCTCAACCCCTGGCCACGGGGCCCGAACGTCTCGGGCGGGTACCAGCTGGACGGCCGCTTCACCACGCTTCAGGATCAAGCGCTGGGCGCGCTGCTAGCTCACGCGCAAGTTCAGAATCCGCCGGAACAACGCTTGCTGGACGATCTGACCTCGCTGCAACGGGTGTTATTCAGCAGCGAGCGCGTACGCGCACTCTCCGACGCGGTAACTGCGGGCACAACGCCCTTGCCCGATGTGGATCCGCCGCTCACCGCGCTGGAACAACAAGGCAAAGTCGTATTCGTACGCGCGTGTGCGCAGTGCCACGGCGGTCCCGGGCAATCGACGCCGCAGGCCCCGGTCATCCGATACCATGACATCGCGTCGCAGTGTCCGCGCCCGGTCGATACGCGGCCAGTCGATACGGTCACGCCGGCTCGCTTCAACTTCAAGCCGTGCCCGCAACGCCTCACACGCAATGCGCGAACCTACGAGATCACGCTGCCAACCGGAGCCACGATCCGGCGAACCAGCTCCGATCCTGGGCGCGCCCTGTTGACGGGGTTCGCAGGCGTCGGATTACCCGCTACCGATGACTGGAACAAGTTCGACATACCTGGCCTGCGAGGGATCCGGAACACCGCGCCGTACTTCCACAACAACAGCGCCGACACGCTGGAGGATGTGGTCGATCACTACATGGAGTTTTTCAAGCGCGTGAAGGTGAACGCCCCGCCCGGCGTCATTCCGCCGGCCGCGTCCACGGACGGGGTGCATTTCGACCGCGCGCCGCTGCCCGAAGAGCGAGCGGCGCTGTTGGCCTACTTGCGCAAGCTGTAACCCAAGCCGTAACCAAGTGCTGCGCTACTCATGGGGAGCAGCGCAGCCTTTCCGCGGCGATCGATACCGATCGCCGGGTTTCGAAGTTCGCTTCGGTCCATAATTGCCAGCGTGATGGCCAGCAGTCTCAAGACGCGCATCGCAGGATTCGCTGCCCTGTCCGGACTGCTCGCCGGGGCACCGACCGTCAGCGCGGCCGAGCCGGCTATTGCCACGATCGTCGTCACGGCACAGAAGCGCACCGAGAACGTGCAGGACGTCCCGCTGGCAGTCTCCGTGGTGAGCGGCGCAGACCTGGAGCACATCAACGCCCTCGGTATTGTCGATCTCAGCTCGCTGATCCCGAGCGTCACCTTCAATACCGGCCGGGAGCTTCGCGACAGCTCCATTCGGATTCGCGGAATCGGCACGGACGTGTTCGCCGCGGGCATCGAGCCAAGCGTGTCTACCGTCGTCGACGGCGTCGTGCTCGCCCAACAGGGATCGTTCTTCAACGACGTGGGCGACATAGAGCGCGTCGAGGTGCTGCGCGGGCCGCAGGGAACGCTATTTGGCAAGAACTCCTCGGCGGGTGTGATCGCCTTCGTCACCCGAAATCCCGACTTCGAGGCGCTCGAGGCGAGCGCGAACGTGCTCCTCGCCGCGGACAACGAGTACCGCGTGACCGGCGTGATTTCCGCGCCGTTGTCGCAGACTACGGCTTTCCGGCTGGCTGCGTTCTATCGGCAAAACGACGGTGTCGTGACGGATGCCAACACCGGTGCGACCTATAACGACGTTGCGGCGTACGGTGCGCGCGGCAAGCTCGAGTGGCGGCCGACGGCGTCGCTCGATCTGCTGCTGAGCATCGACGCTCAGCGCTTCGATTCGAACTGCTGTGGGCTGCCGGTGCGGGTGGCCAGCACCAATCCCATCGTGCCGAGCACGGGCATTGCTGTCGGGCCCCTGAACGACCTTGTCGCGCTCGGGGGCACAGACGTCTTTGCGAAGCAGGAGAATTACGGCGCCTCGCTCACCGGCAGCGCCGATCTTGGCGGCTACTCCCTTACGTACATTGGCGCCGCTCGCGAGTGGACCGCCGCAGGCGACTTCGATGTCGACTCGACGCCCGCCCACATTGTCACCTCGAACAATACCACCAGCGACGCGAAGCAGACGTCGCACGAGCTGCGCCTCGTCTCTCCGCTATTCAAGCGGGCCGACTATGTCCTGGGTCTTTTTTATTTCGACACCAACGTCAATCAGACTCTCGATCGGCGCGGCACGCGGATCAACCTCATTACCGCAATCAATCCCGACGGCACGGTCGAGGCCCCGCCGGGCTCGGCACTGGTGCTCGTCTCCGACTCGACGATCAAGACGCAGAATGTTTCTCTGTACGGGCAGGCCGATTTTCGCCCCGTCGATCGATTGACGCTCACCGCAGGAGCCCGCTTCATTGCCGAGTCGCAGGATCTCGACTTCGTCCGTCCGCTGCCGAGCCCGTTCTACGGTCTCGCAGCATTCGGGCCCGTGGCGGCCCACTACTCCGACGACGCGACCACCGTAAAGGCGGCGGCTCGTTTCGAATGGACCGACGCTTTCGGTACCTACGCGAGCTATTCGACCGGCTACAAAGGCGAAGGCGTATTCAATTCACCGGTTCTGACTCCAGTCACCTTTGCCGCGCAGCCCCTCGATGCGGAGACCTCGCAACTTTGGGAGCTTGGCTTGCGTTCGCAGTGGCTCGATCGCCGGCTCACATTGAATCTCACGGGCTTTCTGACGAAGTTCGCCAATTACCAGCAGCAAGCATTCGACCCGGCGCTCGGCATTTTCGTGGTCACCAATGCCGGTGACATCCATACGAACGGTGTCGAGTTCGAGTTCGCCTACGCGCCGTCTGAACGGCTCTCGATCTCCGGAGGCGTGACTTATCTTGACGCGGGCTATGACTACAGCACGGGACCCTGTTATGCGGGCCAGACGCCGGCGCTCGGCTGCGTAGGTGGCCGCCAGGACCTGCGCAACGGATCGTTCATCAATGCACCGGATCTGCGCTTCACGCTACTTGCCCGATACACGCACCCGCTGTCGGCGGCCTCCGAGATCTACGGCCAGATCAACTTCCGCTGGCAGGACGACGTCCAGTTTGCCTACGACCAGAATCCCCGCTTCATGCAGCCGGCGTACGGCATCACCGACCTCACGCTCGGCGTGACGTTTGCGGGCGGGCGCTACGAGGCGTCGGCCTTCCTCAAGAACGCATTCGACCAGCAGTACGTCTCGAATGTCGTCGCGCAGGGCGCTGCGGGTGGGGGCGCCATCGTCAACGCAGTCCCGCGGGATTTCCGTAGATTCATCGGTGTCGAGCTGGCGGCAAGATTCTGAGCGGGCGGCGGGTCAGAACTGCCAAAGCACCCCGAGTGACGGGATGACCGGCAGGTAGTCGCGTCGCTCGAGCTCGAGCGTGCCGGTCTCATCGTCGATCTCGAAAGCCGTGCAGCAGGGATTTGCGCGCCCGAGGAAATTGCTGACCTCGACAAATGCCGACAGCGAACTGTGATCGAGATCGAAGCGGCGGGCGATCCTGAAATCCGCGGACGCGAAGTAGCCAAGCCGCAGGGCATTGCGCGGGCCTGCCAGCAGTACGGGCGTCGCGCTGGCCGTATCCAGTTCCACGTGCGTCGTCCGCCAGCCGGAGCGATAGAGCACGGCGAGCGCCAGCGTCCACTTTCTGACATTCAGGTTCAGGCCCGCGCTCACTGCGTGGCGCTGGTCCCAGCTTCGCGGCACCGCGCCCTCATCGACCTGATCCCGCACCGACGACCAGCTGTAGCCAAGCCACCAGCCGACCGGCCCGGCATCCTTGCGCTGCAGATAGATCTCGAGCCCGCGCGCGTGCGCACTCTGCGGCGCGATCAGCACGCGGTCCGGCTTCAATTCCGGCAGCAGCGTGAGCGTGTTGAGCAGATTCTCGTAGCGCGGGCGGGGATGTGCGATGTCCTTGTCGTAGATTTCGGCGCGCAGCGTGACGCCGCTTTCAGAGCGGTGCTCGAAGCCGAGCGTCAGGTGATCGGTTCGCTCGGGACTGAAGAAGGTCGTCACGCCGTCGCTCACCTGCAGCTCGTCGATATTCTGCGATTGATAGGCGCGCGCCCAGCCGGCGCGCAACTCCGTGCGCTCGCGCCAGAGATAACGCAGGCCGACCCGCGGACTCCACGGCGCATAGCCGCCCGGATCGAGCGTCTGGCGGTCCCAGCGCAGCCCGATATCCGCCGTAAACGCCGGCACCGCTTGATATCGCAGGTTCACGTAGAGGCCGATGCGGCTCCCGTCCGGTTCAACCTGGATGGACCGGGCGCGGGACGTTTCATCGCTGGCGCCGGGCGTATCGAGCAGCACGGCGAGTTGCGCCACGTCCCGGTAGTCGTACGAACCCGTCGTCCGCGCGGCCTCCCCGCCGAGTTGCAACGACCACTGGTCGGCGGCCCGCCATGACCATTGACTCTGGAGCGAATCGATGGTGAACCGGCGCTGGTCATCGAGGCTGCCGACGCTGACTCCCGTCTGCACGCTCGATCCATAGCGGTGGCTCGCGAGCCGCGTGTGCGAGAGCCAGGTCGAGCCACTCAAGCGTTCGCCCGGATGCTGGTCCAGGCGCAGCCACAGGTAGCTGTCGGCGAATTCCGCCGCGGCGCGCTCATCTCCGTCCTCGTCCGCCAGCGTGACATCGTCGGTGATGTAGAGGACGTTGGCGGTGATCCGGCTGCCGGCGCCGATCTCATAGGAGAGTTTCCCGAACGCGTCGTTATAGGTCGGCGTGCCGGATTCCTTCGAAAACGCGTGGTACCAGACATCGAGATTGCTGCGCCGTCCGGTCACGAGCCAGCTGCCCTTGCCACCGGCAAACTCGCCCGAACCGAGCGCCGACAGGTTGAAGAGACTCGCGCTGATTTCCCGATAGCGTGGCCCGGGCGGCGTCAGCGAATGGATGTCGATCAAGCCGCTCATGCGGTCGCCGGCATCGGCCGGCAGCGCGCCCGTGTACACATCCACCGAACCGATGAGGCTAGGGTCGATCGCACTGAAGATGCTTTGAAAGTCCTTCAGGTGAAAGGGATTGTGAAGTCTCAGGCCGTCGAACCGGACGAGCGCTTCATTCGTATCGCCGCCCCGGATGTGCGTTTCCGCAGACACCCCGTCGGTCGTCGTGCCTGGAAGCCGCGCCACCGCCCGCAAGGCGTCATCACCGAGATCCGGCAGATTCGCAATATCGGTTGCGCTCAGGGACCGCGGTGAGAGCGACGAGCCGCGCGTCAGCAGGTAGGGCCTTGCCGTCACCACGACGAGTTCGGATACCGGCGCGGCTGCCACCGGCATGCCGTCCCCGGTCGCCGGCGCAGCCGACTTGAAATTCTGCGCCCGCGCGACACGCACCACGAGCAGAACGCCATTCGGTCCCGCGCGTGTCGCGAGCCCGAACGGCGCCAGTATCTCGTTCAGCATCGCGGTGGGATCGCCCGCGGCCGGTTCAGCCGTTACCTGCATCCAGGGCTTGACGAGATCCGTCGTGTAGACAACCGAGACACCGCGTTTCTCGAGCGCGGCGATCGCCTGGGTGAGCGGCAGGCCGATCATGCCCTGCGCATGGATTGCGGGCGCGCCGACCAGTGCGGCGAGCGCGATGACTGCGATCCATGCGCCCTTGGCCCAGGTAGCGCGGGAGAACATGTCGCCGCGCCTATTGGCCGCGCCGGCGAATGACAATGGCGCCCGCATCGCTCAGCGTGTAGTCGAAATCGGTTGCCGCGAGCATCAGGTCGAGCGCATCGAGCGGCCGCAGGTTGGGAACACTGCCGTGCAACCGCACCGCCGCCGCCTGCTGCCGGTCGCCGGCATACTGAAACTCGAGCGCGCGGCCCGATTCGTGCGAGACCCATTCCAGAAATCCCAGCAACGACTTGCCGTCGACGACCGGCGCATCGGCGAGTGCCTCGGCCCAGGCCCATTCCGGGCCGGCTGTCGCGATGTCGGAGCGGCGCGTCGTGCCGTCGGAACCGATTTGCAGTTCCTGGCCTGCCTGACTTTCGAATGATTCGTCCCGGCCGGGAGCGTCGACGACAACCTGGCCCTCCCGCACGCGAACGCGCAACGCCCCGGCCGACGCACGAACTTCGAAAACCGTGCCGATGTCGCGTACCGTACCGAGACCGGTCTCAACGACGATCGGTTGACCGGGCGGGCGGGAGCCGGAGTCGACGTAAGCGCTGCCGTCGAACAGCTGGAGGTGCGCGCCTGCCGAGACGGCGACTTCCGTCGACTCCCGCAGACGCAAGAGACCACCGGCACCAAGGGAGAGCGATGCGCCGCCTGGTCCGTTCGCGCGCAGGCGCGCACCATTGTCAATCGCCGCACCCGCTTGCAACGGGTGCCAGTCGAAAGTCCCCGGTGCCTGGACGGCAAGTTGGCCGCGCACCAGCGTCGTGGCGGCCGTCCGGGCCGTCTCCATCGCGATCGGGCGAAAGTGAAACACCGCGAGTCCCACTGCGCAGAGGACGGCGCTTGCGGCGAGCGCGCCGATCCATTGGCGCCGACGCCTCGCACTCACCGCCTTTTGCCAGCTTGCGGTCGCCGCGGCCAGCACCTGGTCATAGTCATCGGGCGGCGGCGTCGGCCTGCGGCCGCCTGCACGCACGATTTCGGCGAGCGGATCGCTCCGCGCCGCTGCATCGTCCCGGCCAGTCGTCTCAGTCATGGGCAAGGTCCTGCGCGCCCTGGACGGCGGCGAGTGCTTCGCGAAACGCGCCGCGCGCGCGCGTCAGATACGATTCCGCGGCCTTCGGGCCAAGCGCGAGCCGCTCGGCGATCTGCAGCACCGAGAGTCCGTCGAGGTATTTCCATTCGAGGACGTCCCCGTAGTGACCTGGCAGGCAATCGAGTACGGCCTGGATGAGGCGGCTCTGCTGGAGCCGCGACACGGAGCGCTCCGGTTGCTCCGAATCCGGCGCGGACAACGCATCGAGGAATCCCTGGATGGTCGCGTCGTCCTCGAGGAGCGGCGCGCGCTCGAGTGCGCGATGATGCTGGCGCGCGTGGTCGATGATGGCGTTGCGGCAGATGCGGCAGAACCATGCGTAGAGCGACGACTCGCCGCGAAAGGAATCGAGGTTCTCGAACGCCCGGCAGAACGTGAGCTGCACGAGTTCACGGGCTTCGGTCCGGTCGCCGTCGAGCCGGACGAGCGCGAAACGATAGAGCTTCGGGAAATAGTCGTCGAAGAGCTCCCGGAACGCCTGCTCGTCCCCGCCGAGGATGCGCCGGGCGACGGCTCGATCGACGTGTACGAGGCTCATTGGAGAACGCTCCCTCTCCTTGCTTAGACGGGGCTCGCGGGAAAATCCTTCGCGATTCCGGGCGAAGGATTGCGGCACGGTCGAACGTCTTGCCTGAGGTAGGCCCAACCGGGCCCGCCAAAGGAGCCGCCATGCCGCGCCCTGCACTCGCCTTTTGCCGCATCGCGGCGCTGTCAGCCTGCGCTTGGGGTTGCGGCAGCTCGCCGGCTCCGGCTGCCGATGCGGAGCTGCCGGTCTACCTCGCCGATCGCGGCCCCGGTCTTGCGACCTCGCTCTTCGGCACGTATGTCGAGCCCGGCCAGTGGCTCGTGTACCCGTTCGTCGAGTACGAGAACTCGAGCGCCTTCGAATACAAGCCGAGCGAGGTCGGATTCGTCGGCAACCAGGACTACCTCGGCCATCTCGTGACGCAGGAATTCGATCTGTATACCGCGTACGGCATCACCGACCGCCTGATGGTCGAGCTGGAAGGCCAGCTCGACACCTCGGCCACCCTCGATCGCGCCCCGGATGACATTTCCGGCGTGCCCGCCAGCCTGAAGGAGTCCGGCGTCGGCGAAATCGAGGGCCAGGTGCGCTATCGCTGGCAGGCCGAGAACGAGCGCCGGCCCGAGCTCTTCAGCTTCATGGAAGTCGTTTTCCCGCTGCAGAAGGACAAGCACCTCATCGGCGCCCAGGACTGGGGCGGCGCCATCGGCTTCGGCGCCATCAAGGGCTATTCGTGGGGGACACTCACCGCACGCGCGTCGATCGCCTACGACGACGGCGTCTTCGAACCGGGCGAGTACGCGCTTGAATACCTGAAGCGCATTTCACCGCGCTGGCGTTGCGTCGCTGCGCTCGAAGGCGAGAGCGACGAACTCTCCCTCATTGGCGAAGCACAGTATTTCTTCACGCGCCACGCCTACCTGAAGCTGAACTCGGGTTTCGGGCTCACGAAAAAGACGCCGGACTTCGCGCCGGAGATCGGAATCATGATGACGATCGGTCCGTAAGGGCATCGCGAAGGATTTCCATGGCTCGTTCGTCTAGCCGTATGGGCAGATCGCATCGAAACTCCTGAGGAGACATCCATGAGCAGGAACGGAACATCGAATTCGTGCCGGCCCGGCATCACTACCCGCCTCGGCGCAGCCGTCTGCGGCGCGCTGCTGATTTCACTTGTGGGCAGCCTGGGGTCGACGAACGCGGCTGCAGCGGCGGCCTACTGCACCGACACCGCCAATGCCCTGCGCCGCGCCTGCGGCTTCGACGTCCAGGACAACTACTGGGTTGCGGTCGCGATCTGCACCAACGAGAAGGACCCGGCAGACCGTTCCGGGTGCCTGGCCGATGCAGCGAGCACCCGCGACGAGGAAAATGCCCTCTGCCGCGAACAACTGCTCGGGCGCCAGGGCGCCTGTGCCGCTCTTGGCGAAGGCCGCTACGACCCCGAATTCGAACCGCGGCAGTTCGACAGCAATTTCACCCGGCTGACCCGGCCAAACCGCTATTTCCCGTTGCGCATCGGCAATCGCTGGGAGTATGCCGGCGGCGGCGAGACGAACACCGTTGAAATCACCAGCGAGACGAAGCTCATCGACGAAGTGACGTGCATCGTCGCCAGGGACTTCGTCTTCGACGAGGACGGCAGGATGAAGGAAGCCACTGATGACTGGTTCGCGCAGGCGAAGGATGGCAACGTCTGGTACTGCGGCGAGGAGGTCAAGAACTTTGAATTCTTCGACGGCGACCTGCCGCAGAAGCCGGAACTCGTGGCGATCGACGGCCGATTCAAGGCCGATGTCGAAGGCGCCAAGGCCGGCATCCTATTCAAGGCGCACCCCGTCGTCGGTGAGACCTACCTGGAGGAATTCTCACTCGCGAACGCCGAAGACCTCGCGCAGGTTTTCTCGATCACGTACTCCTACGGGGAGGACGCGGAGCTCGATCGACTGGTGCCGCGCCGTCTCGCGCAACAACTTTGCAACCACGACTGCGTGGTTACCGAGAACATCTCGCTGCTGGAGCCCGGCGTCACCGAGCGCAAGTACTATGCGCCCGGCATTGGCACCTTCCTCGAGACGAATCCGGAATCGGGAGAGATCAGCCAGCTCGTCGGCTGCAATTTCGATCGCCGCTGCGGGTTGCTGCCTCGTCCTTGAGGCAACTGTGCGTACTCCTTATATATATGCGGCGTTGCCGGTCACTTGAAGAGCGAAAGGTCCACGGAGGCCGCCATTGCCGAATATCCGGCGTCACTCCCGTGCAGGTGATCTCCGGAGTGGAATTCTTCCTTCATCCGGGTCGGAACCCTGGGATCGCGAATGACGGCGTCGAAATCGAGCACGCCGTCCGCTTCGCCTCCGGCCCGGATCCAGGCGTTTATTGCCTGCCTCACGGCCTCGCCTTCCTCCGAGTAGTAGAAGGATCCGCCATAGGGCGTGAGGGTCGCCACCAGGACCTTCAGACCCTTGGCATGCGCACGCGAAATCAACTGACGGTAGCCGGCGATCAGCGACTCGGCCGTGGCCTTTTTTCCAGTTGCGAGCGACTTGAACAAGTCGGCCAGCGGCCCTTCCACATGTCCATACGAGACGCCAAGGTCGTTCACGCCCTCGAAGAGCACCAGCGTTTTCACGCCGGGCGTGGCAAGCACATCGCGATCAAATCGAGCGAGGGCGCTCTCGCCTGCTCCATCGCTCAGCACGCGATTGCCGCTGATGCCCATATTCACGACGCCCCAGCCACCCTCACCCTTCGGGTTCAAGCGGTTCGCGAGAAAATCCGGCCAGCGATGATTCGCATCTACCGTCGAGCCGGCGCCGTCTGAAATGGAGTCACCCATCACGACGACCGCGCGCCCGGCCCGCGTCACTTTGACGTCGACGCCGGCGAGGAATGCGCGAAACTCCATCGTGCTGGCCGGCTTGAAGGAGCTGCCGGTGAAATCCCCTGCTGCCGACACGAGCGCCGTCTGCATTCCGGTCGCGTGGCAGGTGCACGCTCCAGTGTCTTCCGGCACGAATAGGCTCACCGATAGACTGGAAAGCGCGCTCACTGGCAAATCAACCGGATCGCTGAGATAAGGCGAACCCGCCGGCACCGAGACCGCGGGCTTGCCAGAGAACAGCACGGGCCGTTCCGTGCCCGGACGCAGGTCTCCATGCTCGTCTGCGAGCGCCACGCGCACCGCACCGATCTCCAGCGGCCTCGTTCCGTACTCGTTTGTGAGGCGCAGCCGAAACTGCGCCCCGCCGACACTCACGCGAATCGTCTGGCGAATCGTCTGATTGACGAATACCGGCGTCGCTGGAAACGGGCCCATGGCTGGCGAAGGAGGCAATGGCGCCGCACCCCAGGTCTGCACCCACTCGGCAGCGCTCGCGGCAGTACCGGCCAGCAGCACGAGCACACACCCGCCCGCCAATGTCAGCTTAGGATTCATGACCGGTCTCCCTCATCGCGCGTTGAGAGTGTAGCGCCGCGCTAGTTCGGCGACTGCTTCTTATCCCAATCCTTCTTCCCGGCGTCTTCGCCCGCGACGGAGTACAGCACCTGCGCGTTGCGCGTCTTCTGGAAGTCCTCGAGCGACTGTCCACGCATGGCGGCATAGATGTGGAGGTTCGTGGTGCCGATCACCGCACCGAGCTTCTCGAGCAGAAAGAAGATGACGCCGTATTGAATCAGGGCGCGCCAGTCGCGACGCCGGATCATGCCGCGCTCCTCCTCGGTGAGATCCGCTTCCGCGAACATCACCTCGGGATCCGCAAGAAAGAGCTTGCGCCGGGCGGGCACGATGAGCTGGTGAAGAAAGGCATTGAGCCGGTACGCCTTGACGCTGCGATCGAGCGTGAACGGATAGGTGCCCGGCAGTTTTTCCATGCCGGCCCATTCACGGCCAATCCGTTCGCGGTACTGCGCCACCGACTCGTCGCTCACCTCGTTCGAAGCGTCTTCCAGGATGACCGTCGCGATCGGCGTCATCGAGGGCAGGTAGTAGGCTTGATGAAGCTTTCGAACCTTCCTGGAAAGCGCGCCGCGCATGATCAGCCACATGATGACTTCCGACCCTTCGCAGCCGCCACGCTCGGCATAATCGGCGATAGTGAGTGCGGTGAGGCGCTCCGGATCTTTCTCGAGTAGATCGAGAAACTCCATGTCCCAGGGCGTGTTGTTGAAACCCGCCCGCTCACCGTGAATCTGGTGTGAGAGGCCGCCGGTCCCGACGATTGCGACCTTCAAGTCCTCGGGATAACTCAGGATCGCCTGGCGCAGCGAGCGGCCGAGCTTGAAGCAGCGCCGCGCCGAGGGAATCGGAAACTCGAGGACGCCGACCTGCAGCGGGACGATGGCGCCCGGCCACTCTTTTTCATGCGGCCAGAGGAGCGAGAGCGGCGAGAAGCACCCGTGATCGAGGCCCTTGGCCTGGAAATACGACAGGTCGAACTCGTCGGCGACGAGGCCCGTCGCGAGATGTCGGGCAAGAGCGGGATGGCCATTGATTGCCGGCAGCTTGCGCGGTCCACCGCCCTCATCGGCTGGCCAGTAGCGATCGCCGACGCCGAGCGCGAAGTGCGAATAGTGATCGAAGAAGAACGACGTGACGTGGTCGTTGAAGATATAGACGAGCACGTCCGGGCGTTTGTCGGCCAGCCACTGCTGGACGGGCTTGTAGCCTTCGAAGATCGGCGCCCAGACCGGATCTTTCTGCTTGTTCGTGTCGAGCGCAAAGCCGATCGTGGGGGTATGGGAGGTCGCGATGCCTCCGATTATCGTGGCCAATTCAAAGTCTCCGCTGTCCCCGACATGTGGACTTCAAGCTAACCGTTTTGCCGGTCGAAGTCGATTGCACGGAGCGTCAGTACGGCGAGCGCAAGCAGCGCCAGCCACGACCTGACGAAGGCGCTAGAACTCATCGCTCTTCAGCAGGGCTGCGAGCGCGACACGCCCGTCCTTGACCGCCACGCCTTCGCTACGGAGCAGCCGCGCCTGTTCCCGGTGATGTCGCGATCCCCTGGGAAATGCGATGCGGCCGCCCGCACCCACGATCCGGTGCCAGGGCAAGTGAACGTCGTCGGGCGTGTGTCGCAAAGCGTAACCGGTCTGGCGGGCGCGACCGGGATAGCCCGCGGCACGCGCGATCTCGCCGTACGTTGAAACACGCCCCCAGGGAACTCGAGCAATCACGTCCCGGATCGCCTGGACTGCCGGCGAGTCGCTGGGATCGGACGAGCTTCGGGACGGCGCCCGCCGAGCACGCTGCGGACGGAACAATGCGGCGAGACTCTTTGTCTTCGAGCGTCCCATGGCGATGGCCGGACCGGCCGGTCTCCTAAGCGCGCGTGAACTCGTAGAGCGCCGCCAGCGCGACACCAGCTGCCCAGAACACCGCATACGCGACGGCAATCGCTGCGACGTTCAATCCCGCCTTGAATACGCCCGCGCGATAGACGTGCCGGTTCGCGACAAAAAGATAGCAGGCGCTCCAGGCGTACAGCACGACGTCGAGCGCGTCGCCCACGACCTGGCTCGCCCAGCCGAATGGGCTGACGAGCGCGTCGACGGCCGCAACCAGCAGCAATCCAAGCGTGCCCGCGAGGAAATAGAACGACTGGAAATGCAGGATGAAGATGAGACTCTCGACATACAGGGGCCGCTGCCGCCGGCCGAGCGCGTATTGCGCCAACGCGACGAGCGGCAGGACCGCGAACATCACCTTCGGCAGCAGGCCTTGCAAGGCGTTGCTGAAGGCGTGCCGGTCGTCCGTGAGCGCGCGCTCGCACGATGCTTTGACGTCCGGGACCAGGTGGCGCAGCCACGTCGCCTCGGCTGCAACCTGCGCGCAGTTCTTCGTCTCGATCGCCTGCCCGGTGGGGCCGACAACGCGTGTCCCGGTCGTGGTCACGACCGACGCGATCAGGAAATAGACGAGCGACAGGACCAGGTAGCTGCGCAACGGCGGCGCATACGACTTGCGCCTGCCTTCCAGGTAGTCGCCCGTGAGCAAGCCCGGCCTCAAAAGCAGCGGCAGGAAGCTCCGCCAGAACGTCGAGTCCAGGTGAAACATGCCCTCGAGGAATTCGCCGGCGAAATGGCGGATCGACAGCGCGGCCTGCGCATCCTGGCCGCAGTGGGCGCAGAAGCGATCCGTGAGGCTCGTTCCGCAGTTCGCGCAAGCGGCCGCAGAGACTGGCTTGCCGTCGCTCATCTCTCAGTTTTTGGGTTGCGGCGGTGCTTGGGTTGGCGGAGCGACGTTACCTGGAATGATCATCGGAGCCGGCCTCTCCTCGATGGCCTTCAAGCCCTTGACGAAATAACGGGTGTCACCGAAGCAGGACGTGGGCAGCCAGATGTGCTCCTCGTAGTAGAGGGTGACGCGCTTGCCCATGGCCGCTTTCAGCGTCTCCGCCGTCTTCTCATCCCAGACCGTGAAGCTGAATTTTTCCGGCATGGAGCCGGGCAGCGACACCAGCGCCATCTCCCCCTCCCAGGTCTTGCAGATGTAGCCCTTGTTCGAGAGCTTTTGCAGCCAGCCGGCACGCTCGCCGGTCGAGTAACTCCAGTGCAGCATGATCCAGATGTGGGCCGCGAGGAGGAGGCACGCCGCGACCAGTATCAGGGCGATCCAGGCGAGGGCGCCGAGGCCTTTTTGTCGGTGCGGGGTAGTCATCGGTCGCTCAAGAGTACGACAATTGCCCCCTTGCCGCATGGCTGCCGGCCGGCATACTGTGGGCGCCCATGTTCGTCCGCAATCAATGGCACGCCGCTCGCGCGCCTGTGATTCCCAGTCCTCACCCGTTTGAGGCAGGGCCGTGGCCGCACCGACGCTAGATGACTGGAAGCGCATGTATCACGCGCTCTCGCGGATACGGCTGTTCGAGGGCCAGGTGCAGCGGCTCGCCGGCAGCGGCGAGATTCCCGGATTTCCACACCTCTCGACCGGGCAGGAAGCGGTCGCCGTCGGCGTCTGCGCCCATCTCGCGAAAGAGGACCTCCTGTTCACCAGTCATCGCGGTCACGGGCACGTGCTCGCCAAGGGCAGCGACCTCGAGGCGACGTTCGCCGAGATTCTCGGTCGCGAAAGCGGCCTCTGCCGCGGCCGCGGCGGTTCGATGCACCTGGTCGATGCCGCGAACGGCGTGCTCGGTGCAACCGGCGTCGTCGCCGGCAATCTCGCGCTCGCCGCGGGCGCCGCCTGGGCCGCGCAGGCGCAGGGCAGACCCAACATCACGGTCGTCTTCTTCGGTGACGGCGCGACGGGCGCGGGCGCGTTCCACGAGACGCTGAATCTCGCGGCACTGTGGAAGCTGCCGGTGCTCTTCGTGTGCGAGAACAACGGCTATGCCGAGTTCACGAGCCGCGAAGAGCACTCCAATGTCAATCACGTGAGCACCTTCGCGGTGCCGTACGGCATCGCCACGCAGACCATCGACGGCAACGACCTGCCGACCGTTCACGCCGCCGCCGGCGAGGCCGTCGCAATCCTGCGCAACGGTGCAGGCCCGTACCTGCTCGAGTGCATGACCTTCCGCATGGCGGGCCACTATGTCGGCGATTCCCAGCAGTACCGATCCAAAGAAGAACTCGCCGCGATCAAGGAGAAGTGCCCGATCGAACGCCTGAAGCGCCTGCTGGTCGAGCGTGGCGTCGAAGTGGCCGAACTCGATGCCATCGGCGAGCGCGCCCGGCTTGAAGTCCAGCACGCGGTCGAGCGAGCTCGCGCCGCGCCACGCCCGGACCCGAAGTCCGTGCTCGAGGGTGTCTACCGTTCGCCGTCGCTCAACGGGATGGCGGGCTGAACGGCGTGGAACAGACGTTCATCGAAATCCTGCGCCGGGCGCTCGATGAGGAGCTGGCCCGCGACCCCTCGGTCCACCTGCTCGGCGAAGATGTCGCCGCCGGCGGCGCCTTCGGCGTCACCAAGGGCCTCGCGCAGAAGCACGGCGCCGCACGCGTGCGCAATACACCGATCAGCGAAGCCGCGATCACCGGGCTCGCGACCGGCGCGGCGCTCTGCGGCCTCAAGCCGGTGCTCGAGATCATGTTCATCGACTTCGCCACCCTGTCGATGGATTGCCTCGTCAATCAGACTGCCAAGTACCGCTACATGTCCGGCGGGCAGCTGGCGGTGCCATTGGTCGTCCGTACGCAGGCGGGTGCCGCGGGCGGCGCGGCCGCACAGCACTCGCAGAGCCTCGAAGCCTGGTTCATCCATGTGCCGGGCCTCGTCGTCGTGGCGCCCTCTTCGCCCGCGGAAGCCTACGGCCTGCTCAAAGCCGCAATCCGGCTGGGCGAACCCGTGCTCTTCATCGAGCACAAGCGTCTCTACACGATGAAGGAGTCGCTCGTCGACGGCGCGGCCTTGCCGAATATCGGCAAGGCCCGCGTGGTGCGGGCCGGCAAGGATGTCACCGTGATCGCCTACTCGGCGATGGTGAAGGATGCGCTCGCGGCTGCCGGGAAGCTTTCGCAGTCGGGAATCTCGGCCGAGGTCATCGACCTGCGGACGCTCCTGCCGCTCGACATGGCAACCATCGCTGAGTCGGTCGCCAGGACGCATCGGGTGCTGATCGCGCACGAGGCCGTGCGCAACGGGGGCGTCGGTGCGGAGCTTGCAGCCCGTATCGGCTCGGAACTGTTCGACGAACTCGACGCGCCTGTCGTGCGGGTCGGCTGCCCTTTCGCTCCGGTCCCGTTCGCACCGGAGCTCGAGCAGGCGCTGCTACCGGGCAGCCGGGAAATCGTGCGCGCGGTTCAGCAACTGATCGGCCCCCGCGGCCGCGCCCAGGAGTGATGGCAGGTGGCCCGGGTTGCCATGGAAATACCGAAGGTTGGCCTCGTCATGGAGGCCGTTCGCGTCATGCGCTGGCTGAAGACCGTCGGCGACACCGTGACGCAGGGCGAACCGCTGGTCGAGGTCGAGACCGAGAAGTCGGTGGTAGAAATCGAGGCCAGCGTGAGCGGGCGTCTCGCGGAAATCCTCGTGCCGGTGGATCATGAAGCGACAGTCGGCGATCCCATCGCGTGGATCGAAAGCGACTCGGCACCCGTGGTCCGTGCTTCTGCGGCGCAAGCACCGACCGAGCGTCCGGACGCACCGCTGGCGACTGTACGGGCCGACAGTTCGACCGACGGCGATCGCATCCGCAGCTCGCCCGCCGCGCGCAAGCTCGCAGCTGAGCACGGAGTCGATCTCGGCACCCTTGCCGGCTCTGGGCCGAACGGCCGCATTCAACTCGAGGATGTGCAACGCGCGATCGACTCGCCGGCCTCGACTCGCGCAGCAGCCGCAAATCCGGGACTCGCCCCGATGCGGCGCGCGTTGGCCCGCGCCATGACACTGAGCAATGCGACGATTCCACAATTCATCGTCGAGCGCGCGGTCGACTGGACCGCGATCCAGGCATTGCGCGCCGAATTCCCGGCGGCGCTGGCGCCGGACGCGCCGAAGCTGTCGGTGAATGATTTCCTGCTGCAAGCGGTGGCTCGCGCACTCATCGAGTTCCCGGACATGAACGCCACGTTTTCCGGCGACCCGGATTCGCCGGACGCCTGCATCGTTGCGGCAAGCGGTGCGCACATCGGGCTCGTCGTCGCCGTCGAGGGCGGCCTGCTGGTTCCCGTCATCCACGATGTCGAACAGCTTGGCCTCGCAGAACTCGCGCGCCGGCGGCTCGACTGCGTGCGGCGCGCGCTGAAGGCGCGGCTGAAGCGCGAGGAACTCGTCGGCGCGACGTTCAGCATCTCCAATCTCGGCGCGCAGGGGCCGGAGCGCTTCACGGCGATCATCAATCCGCCGCAATCGGCGATACTCGCGGTGGGCCGGCAGCGCGAGTGCGTGGTCGCGCGCAATGGCAAGGTGGAAGTGCGCCCGCAGTCGGAGCTCACCCTGACGGTGGATCACCGGGTCGCGGACGGCCGGCTCGCCTCGGAATTCCTCGCACGCCTCGTCGCGATTCTCGAAGGCCGCGACTGGCGTCCCTAGCGGCGACCCTTCAGCACGCTCCTGACTCCGGCGATGATCCGCTCCTCGTCCGGAATCACGAACGCCTCGAGCGGTTCGCTGTAGGGAACGGTTGCGTCCTTCGCATTGACCTGCACGATCGGCGCCTTCAGCGACGAGAAGCCGTGCTCGGCAACGTCAGCGGCGATGATGCCGCCGACCGTCGCGTGGCGCGGCGCCTGATCGACGACCACCAGCCGTCCCGTCCTGGCGACGGACTTCAGGATCGTATCGAGATCGAGCGGCGCGACCGTACGCGGGTCGATGACTTCCGCCTGGATGCCTTCGTTCGCAAGTTTCTCGGCGGCGGCGAGCGCACGCCCCACCATCCAGCCCGTCGCGACGATCGTCACATCACCGCCGCTGCGCCGCATCTCGGCTTTGCCGAACGGCACCAGGTGTTCGCCGTCCGGCACTTCGCCGTGTTCGAGCGTCAGCAGGTAGTGATGCAGGAAGACGACCGGGTTGTCGTCGCGAATCGCCGTCGCCATCAGGCCCTTCGCATCGGCGGCAGTCGACGGCACGACGACCTTGAGACCGGGCACGCCCATGAAGAGCGCTGTCAGCGATCCGGTGTGCTGCCCGGCCCAACCGCAAGCGAATCCAAACCCGGCCTTCAGCACGAGCGGCACTTTCACCTGGCCGCCGGACATGTAGCGGAAACGCGGCGCTTCGTTCACGACCTGGTCCATGGCGACGAGCATGAACTCCGCCATGTAGAGCTCGACGACCGGGCGCAGGCCGGCCATCGCCGCGCCGATCGCGATACCGATCTCGGCGGTTTCGGAAATGGGCGTCACGCGCACGCGATCATGGCCATAGGCCTTGACGAAATCGTGGTTCTCGGTCGTCGCCATGTTCTGGCCGAAGTAGAGCACGCTCGGATCGCGCTTCATCTCCTGGTGGATGCCCGCGTCGACCGCAGCGATGAAAGGAAGATTGGCCATGGGTCACCGGTTCCTTATGCGTAGACGTTGTCGAGCGCGGACTCGAGCTTGGGGAACGGGCTCTTCACGGCAAAATTGACGGCGGCTTCCATTTCCCTGGCGACCTGCGCCGCCAGTTCGTCCGCTTTCGCCCCCGTCAGCACGCCGCTTTGCACGAGCGCACCGCGGAATCGCGGGACCGGGTCGCCGCGCAGCGCCGCCTCGTACTCCTCGCGCTTGCCGAAGACCGTGATCGCCTCGTGTTCCGGGTAGTGCAGCGGCACGCCGGGTGGCGCAATGATGTTGCCGTGCGCGGACAGACGATAGACCTTGGACTCGACCAGGGTCGGGCCGCTGCCGGCGCGTGCGCGCTGCACCGCTTCGCCAACCGTCGCGTGCACCGCGAGCGGATCGGTGCCGTCGACCGTGACGCCCGGCATCGAAAAGGCCTTGGACTTGACCGAGAGCGGCTCGCCATTGGCGGCATTGGCGTCCTCCTGAGCGGAGGTCGTCACGACGTTGTAGCCGTTGTTCTCCATGACGAAGACCACCGGCAGCTTCCACAGGGAAGCGATATTGAGGGTCTCGAAGAAAGCGCCCTGCTTGGACGCGCCGTCCCCGAAGAAACAGAAAACCACCTCGCCCTTCTTGCGGATCTGGGCGGCCCAGGCAGCGCCCGCCGCGTGCGGGATGCCGGCGCCGACGATGCCCGACGTGCCGAGAAATCCTCGCTTGACGTCCGTGAGATGCATCGAACCGCCGAGGCCCTTGCAGAGGCCGTCCGCGCGGCCGTAGATCTCGGCCATCATGGCCTTGGGATCGCTGCCGAGCGCCAGCGGGTAGCCATGACAGCGATAGGTCGCGAGGGCGGCGTCGCCGCTCTTGAAGTGACTGAGCGAGCCGACGATCGAAGCCTCGGCTCCGTCGGCGAGATGCGTGTGCCCGCGGATCACCCCGGGATGCTCGGTGAAGGTCCGCTTGACGCGCTCCTCGAACTCGCGGATGCGCAGCATCTGGGTCAGGATCCAGATCTGTCGCTCGGCATTGGGTGCCTGTACGCTCATTGGGTCTCCTTGGGGTTGACCCATTCTAGTCCGGTCGTCCGAGGGTCGACTATGCTGAGCGAGAACAGGCACGGCTGGCCAATACCAGCCATCAATGGACGCTATGGCTCATGGGCACGGCGGGGGTCGCACAGGCATGTCCCAAGACGTTGACGTCGCAGTGGTCGGGGCGGGACCGGTCGGCCTGCTGACGGCACTCGGCCTCGCGAAAGCGGGCGCTTCGGTGACCGTCATCGAGGCGGAGCCGCGTATCAATGACTCGCCGCGCGCGGCAGTCTATTTCCCGACGACGCTCAAGATTCTCGATCGTCTCGGGCTCCTCCCCGATGTGCTCGAGGTTGCCTTCCTCAGCAAGAGCTTCTGCTTTCACCTGCTCGCCACGCGCGAGGTCGCGCGCATCCTGGACACTTTTCCGCCCGGCTCGCCGTATCCCTACAACGCACACTTTGGCCAGCACGTACTTGCGCAGCTGGTCCTCAAGCACTTCAGCGCATTGCCCGGCGCCGATATGCGCTGGAGCAATCGCCTGGTCGCGCTCGCACAGGACGCCGATGGAGCGGTGCTTGCCGTCGAGACGCCGAACGGGCGCGACGAGATTCGCGCGCGTTGGGTCGTCGGCACCGATGGCGCGCGCAGCACGGTGCGCGGGCTCCTGAACCTCCCGTTCGAAGGCCACACCTGGCCCGAGCGCTTCGTTGCAACAAATGTCCGCTATCCGTTCGAACGCTTCGGCTATGAACCGGCGAACATGCTCGCCGATGCGGTGAACTGGGCCGTGACCGCACGACTCGGCAAGGAGGACCTCTGGCGCGTCACTTACGCGGAGGATGCCGAACTGCCGGAGGCCGGGACCGGCAATCGAATCGCAGAGCGCTACAAGGTCCTGCTGCCGGATCTCACTGTGCCTTACGAGGTCGTGCAGTATTCGCCGTACCGCGTACATGAGCGCTGTGCACCGACGTTCCGCGTCGGCCGGGCGCTGCTCGCCGGCGATGCCGCGCATGCCTGCAATCCTTGCGGCGGCATGGGCCTCACGAGCGGCGTCATCGACGCGGCGGCGCTTGGCGATGCGCTCGGCGCGGTGGTTGCGGGTCGCGCACCGGAGTCGGTGCTCGATTTCTATGCGACCGAGCGGCGCCGCGTGTTTCTCGAGGTGTGTTCGCCGGTCGCCACCGACTTCAAGCGGCGCATGTCGGAGAAGGATCCGGCGCGGCAACGCGCGGACTTCGAGGAATTCCGGCGCGACGCCAACCTGCCGGAGCGCAAATCGCTCATGACGGCGCTCAGCAAGCTGGTCGAAGGCCAGCCGATGCCGGTCTAGCGCAGGCGTTCACGTGAAGACACTCTACAGCACGGACGGTTTCGAGCGGATCGAACGCGACATCGCCGGAGTCCGCACGGTTGCCTACGTCGCAGGCAGCGGGCCCGACGTCGTGTATTTCCACGGCGGCGGCACGTGGCACGGCTTTGATTTTGCGCGCGACTGGCTCCCGCGATTTCGCGTGACGCTGCCGTATCACCCGAATTTTGGCGAGTCGGCCGACGCACCCACCGTTGTCACCGTGCCGGATTACGCGCGGCACTACCGGGCACTCTTCGCGTCGCTCGGCCTGGAGTCCATTCATCTCGTCGGCGCCTCCCTCGGCGGCCGGCTCGCCGCGGAATTCGCCGCCTCGCAGGCCGATCGATTGCGAAGTCTCGTGCTCGTATCACCGGCAGGCGTGACCACGCCCGGCGTGCCGGACGTCAACCATGCGGCGATCAAGCAGGAGGAATGGCCGGGCTATTTCTCCATGGATCAGGCATTCGTGCGGCGCTTCTGGCCGGGTCATCCGGACGCCGAATGGCTGAATGCCCGTGGACGCGAGGGCCAGGCAACCGGTCGCGCCCTCGGCGGCAGTGTCGAGGCCGAGTTGAGGGCGAATCTTCAGCGCATTCGCACGCCGACGCTGCTGCTCTGGGGCCGGGACGATCGCATGGTGCTTTCGGCGCACGCGAAGACCTGGCAGGCGTTGATTCCGGGGTCGAAGGCCGAGATCATCGAGCGCGCGGGTCACCTGCTGCTCGATGAATCCGCGCAAGCGCGTGCCGCCGTCGTGCGATTCATCGGCGAACACGAAGAACAAGGATAAGGAGTCGAGACATGAGCCTTCCCCCGGGAGTGAACTCCGCGGACTTCACCGCTGCGCTCAAGGCGTTCGAAGCGGCGGTCGGCAGGGACTGGGTGTTCACGAGCGACGACGACGTCGCGCTCTATCGCGATGCCTATTCGCAGATGTGGGGCGAGCCCGACGAGCGCCAGGCCTCCGCGGCAGTCGCGCCGTCGACGGTCGAAGAAGTGCAGGCGGTGATGCGCGCCGCGAATCGCTACCGCGTTCCGATCTACCCGATCTCGACCGGACGCAATCTCGGCTATGGCGGTTCCGCGCCCGCACTTTCCGGGAGCGTGGTGCTCGACCTCAAGCGCCTGAACCGGATCATCGAGGTGAGCGAGCGCCACGCCTGCGCGCTCGTCGAGCCCGGTGTTTCGTACTTCGATCTCTATCGCCACATCTCCGAGCGCGGGCTCAAGGTGTGGCTCGATTGCCCGGATCCCGGCTGGGGCTCGCTCATGGGCAACGCACTTGATCGCGGCGGCGGCGTGACCTCGACGAACTACCGCAATCATTTCGAGGCTCATTGCGGGATGGAAGTGGTGTTGGCGAACGGTGACCTCTTGCGCACCGGCATGGGCGCGCTGCCGAACTCGAACACCTGGCAGCAATTCAAGACGGGCTTCGGTCCCGCGATCGACGGCATCTTTTCGCAATCGAACTTCGGCGTCGTGACGAAGATGGGTTTCTGGCTGATGCCGGAGCCCGAGGCGTACCTGAACGGTTTCGTGCACGTCTACAAGCACGAGGACCTGATCGCGCTCATCGACATCGTGACGCTCCTCGAGAACAGCCAGATCACGAACGGCATGCCGTACTTCGGCAGCCCCATCTGGTCGGGCCTGCGGGCGCCGGACATGGTGGCGGCGAAACCGGAGAAGGATCTGCTCGATCTCCTTGCAACGCCCGGCGGCCCGTCGAAGGAAGCGCTCGAAGGGTATGCGCAGAAGGTCGGCAAGGGACTCTGGGGCGCGATGCTCCAGTTCTACGGGCCGCCGAAGATCATCCAGGCGCAGTGGGAATACTGCAAGGAAAAGCTCGGCGCCATTCCCGGTGCGAAGCTGATCGAGGGTGAGTCGTACAAGATTCCGCTGACGCCCGAGCAGCTCCTGAAGGTCTCGAAGAACGCGTTCGGTGTGCCGAGCCTTTCAATCTTCTCGCTCATCGCGCGCAATGAAGAACACCCGGGGCTCGAAGGGCACGTCGGCTTCTCGCCGATCATCCCGCGCACCGGCGAAGCGGTGTTCGAGGCGCAGAAGGTGTTCGGTGAAATTGCGAAAGAGTACGGCCTTCCCGTGAGCCCGCTCGCCGTGCCTTTCACTTATTGGCAGCGTTGTCTCGTGTACCTCTTCCTCTTTCCGGTGCTGCACGACAAGGATTTCAACCGGCGCAACCGCGAGGCGTTCCGCAAGCTCGTGAAGGTGAGCGCCGAGCACGGCTGGGGCGAATACCGCACGCCCGTCCTCTACCAGGACGACGTCATGGACGTGTACTCCTTCAACAACCACGCCCTGCGGCGCTTCCATGAAACCGTGAAGGATGCGGTCGATCCGAACGGCATTCTTTCGGCTGGCCGCTATGGCATCTGGCCGAAGCACCTGCGCAAGTCCTGAGGATCAGGCGTTCGCTCCGGAAGAGTCCTGCGCGGCTCCGTTATTGAAATAACTTCCAGCGTTCAGGGCCAATCACCGGAGCCCACTGTCTCCCGGCAGCGACAAATCGGGCCATTCTGGTTAACTCGGGCAACGCTGCACTCGCGATTGCGCTAGCCTCCCCGATCAGCGTTCCAGCAACTGGCGGAGGGAGCCATGAGCACGCACGCAAATCAATTGATCTCACACGCGCTCATCGTTACCGCAGCGACCTTGCTTGCGAGCTGTGGCGGCAGCGGTAGTGGAATGGGTAGCACAGGCACACTCAATCTGGGTCTGACCGATGCGCCGGCGGATGACGCGCAGCATGTCGTCATCCAGTTCAGCGGCGTCGAAGTGAAGCGCGAGGGCGCTGCGCCGCAGATGCTGACACTGAGCCCAACACCGCGGCAATTCGACCTGCTCGAGTTCCAGCAAGGGCGCACGGCGCTGCTCCTCGACAATGTCCCGCTCGCTGCCGGCCACTACGAGTGGGTGCGCCTCATCGTGGACAACATGCCGAACGTGCGCGACTCCTACATCGTCCTCAATGACGGCAGCGAGTGCGAGCTGAGGATTCCGAGCGGCTCGGAATCCGGGCTCAAGCTGAACCGCGGCTTCACGATCGACGCGGGCGGCAGCGCCGCATTGACGATCGATTTCAACCTGCGCCAGTCGCTGCGCGCGCCGCCCGGCCAGCAGGGCAACGGACTCAACTGCACGCAGGGCTACATGCTGAGGCCGGTGCTGCGGCTCGTCGACAATGCCAACGTCGGCGCGGTCACGGGTACGGTGGCCTTCGACGGCGGCGCCGTGCCGGTCAATTGCATGCCGAAGGTGTACATCTACGAGGGCGCGGTCACGCCGGATGACATCGAAGAGACGACCGCGACGACACCGGACGTCGATCCGCTGACCGTCGAGAGCGTGGATATTCCGGCCGGCACGACAAGCGGCACGTATCGCGCGGCATTCCTGCCCGTCGGCACTTACACGGCTGCCTTCACCTGCGATGAAGACACGACGGACGACGAGGTCCTCGCCTTCACGCCACCGGAAGGCGTCGCGGCGACGGTGCAGAACAATCTGATCACGACGGTCGACTTCGCCGTCCCGGCAGCAGCGCCGTAGCTCTTCTCCCCCATGTCAACGGCGTACGACTTCGAGTCCAATTCGCTCGCCGGCAACCGGGTCAGGCTCGACCAGTTCAACGGCAAGGTTCTCCTCATCGTGAATACGGCGAGCCAATGCGGCTTCACGCCGCAGTACGCCGGGCTCGAAGAGCTCTTCCAGCGCTACCGTGACCGCGGCCTCGTCGTGCTCGGCTTTCCCTGCAACCAGTTCGGCGCCCAGGAGCCTGGCAGCGCGTCCGACATCGGCGCATTCTGCCAAACGAACTACGGTGTCAGCTTTCCGATGTTCGAGAAGATCGACGTCAACGGCGAGCGGACGCATCCGCTGTATCGGTGGCTGAAGAAGTCCGCACGCGGTGTCCTTGGCAGCGAGCGTATCAAGTGGAACTTCACGAAGTTCCTGGTCGATCGCAGCGGCGTAGTGACGGCGCGCTATGCAACGCTCACGAAGCCCCGGGCGATTGCCCACGCTATCGAAACATTGCTGTGACGCCGGCCGCGAGCGCAACGAGCGTGGCTGCGTAATTCCCTTTGCGAACGGCCATGACACTCTCCTCCGGCGGGTGGCAACAGGCCGATCGGCCGGGGTACCGCGTCCGGCACGCTGCCCGGCGGGTCTCAAAATCCGCTTGATGGTTTTCTAAGACTTGGCGATCGTCACGGTGACGTGAAACACGGCGCCGCCGCCAGCACCGTTTTCCGCCCAGATTCGCCCGCCGTGGCCGTGGATGATCGAACGGGCGATCGACAGCCCGAGGCCCATGCCGTCGCTCTTCGTCGTGAAGAACGAGTCGAAGAGTTGCGGCATCCGCTCCTTCGAGATGCCGTGGCCGCTATCGATCACCGTGACTTCGATGCTGCCCGCGTCGTGGCGCCTGGTCTGCACAGTGAGTTGGCGGCCCGCTTCGGGCACGTCGGCCATGGCGTCCATGCCGTTGACCAGGAGGTTGAGGATGACCTGCTCGAGGTGCACACGATCCGCGCAAACCAGCGGCAGGTCCTCGGCGAGCTCGCTCTGGATGCGCACCCGCCGGCGCAGCGCATCCCCTGCCGCGAGCCTCAGGGCATCGATGACCATGGGGTTGAGATCCGTCGGCTGCAGCGTCATTTCGCGCTTGCGCACCAGCGCCAGGATGCTGCGTATGACTTCGTCGGCGCGCAGGTCGTCCTTGCGGATGTCCGCCAGGATCTCGCGAATCTCGGCGAGCGGCGGATGCTCCGAGCGCAACATCAGCTCGGCCGCCTCGGCGTTGTTCAGGATGGCGCAGAGCGGTTGATTGACCTCATGGGCCACGATCGCCGTCAGTTCTCCGACCGCGGCGAGGCGCGCACTGTGCGCGAGCTTGCGGTCCGCTTCCTCGGCGTGCTTGCGGTCCGTCGTGTCGTGCCCGATCGCCTGGAATTCCTCGAGCGCGCCCTCGGGGCCGAAAATCGCATGGCAGACCCAGTGTTGCGATCGATGGCTGCCGTCGGCGAGCGTCACATCGCATTCCCAGTTGCTCGCTTGCCGCTGCGACGCCGCGAGCGCCACTCCGTGGCTCGTGAGCTCGCGCGTATTCTCGGGCAGCAACGCGATGAGCTTCGTGCCGAGGAGATCGTCGCGCCGGCGCGCGAGGAACCGGCAATACGCTTCATTGACGAAGGTCAGCGTCGTATCGGGCAGGAAGCGGCACACGAACTCGGTCTGGCTTTCCACCACTTCCCGATAGCGCTCCTCGCTCTGGCGCAGCGCCGATTCCTGCACATGGCGGTCGGTGACGTCGATGGCCGTACCGATGTAGCCGCCGAAGTCGCCGTTCGCCGCGTAGCGCGGCACGCCGCGATCGATGATCCAGCGGTACTCGCCGTCATGGCGGCGCAACCGGTACTCCAGCTCGAATGAATGCCGCGCATCGAACGCCGACTGAAAGGCCGCGAGGCAGCGCGCCAGGTCATCGGCGTGAATACCCGCCTTCCAGCCGTCGCCGCACTCCTGGTCCAGCGTGCGCCCGGTGAAGTCGAGCCAGCCCTGGTTGAAGAACTCGGTACGTTTGGCCGAATCGGCCATCCAGATGAGCACCGGGGCGCTGTCGGCCATGCTGCGAAATCGTTGTTCGCTCTCCCGCAGCGACTGCCCGACGCGCTCGGTTTGCTCGATGAGCACCGCGACGAGGTAAAGCGGCGCGGCGCGTAGCAGCAGAAACTGCTGCAGGTCGGCCGCGGTCGCGGACGGTGTGTGACCCGAGAATGGGCCGCGCCCGGAGATCGCGGCGGCGACCGAGACGAACGTCAGCGCCGCCACGGCACCGGTGGCACCGACCATACCGAAGCGGACGGCGGCCCAGACCAGGAACGCGAGCGGCGCGTAAAAGCGCGTGTCGGCGAATCCCAGCCGGCCCGCGTCCGATTCGAATGCGAGCGACGTGCTGACGAAGAGTCCACAGGTGAACAGCAGCGCTTCGACCCAGCGGCCCTCGGTCACCGTGCGTGGGTCGACCGGTCGCAGGACCCAGTAGAAGAGGAACGGCGTCACGATGAGACTCGTCAATGCGTTGCCAAGGAACCATTGTTCCGCTGAAAGCCAGTACTCGAACCCGAGCGCGTGCCGCGATGCTGCGCCGACCAGGGCACTCGCGATCGGCACCAGCAGCACCGCGGCGAGGCAGTACAGCCCGAAATCGCGCACCGACTGGAACCGCAGCGGATTGACCAGGAACCGGCGCAGCAGGAGCGCCACGACCGCGGCCTTCGCGCAGTCGTTCGCGAATGAACTCACGAGGAACCACGAGGGCATTTCCGCCGGCACCGCAACCAGCATGCGTATGGGCAAGGTTGCGAGCAGGGCCAGCCACCACCACCGCGCGCGCGTGCGCAAGAGTGCGCAGAGCAATACCGAGTCCGGAAACCAGAACGGCGCGGCGGTCGCCTGGCTGAAGCTCATCGCGTAGCGGTAGGCAATGGCGTACGTCACCACGAAGACGCCGAACAGCAGCACATCCCGGATCCCGACGCGCCGGCGGGCCGCATCCACTGGGCCGCCAGCCGTCAGCGTCAGGAGCCCATCCGCGGGAAGGCTGCGAGGGCTGACGAGATGGATCTGCGGCTCCATCCTTCGATCTTGCTCCCTGCTCCCCCCTGCAACAAGGATGGCCAAGCCGCATCCGCCGTGAGACCAAGGTCCCATTCCCCTGCCGCCGTCGCGCTTGGATATTCCCTGAAATTCAGCGTCAGGGCGCGCGTCGCGGCCCAAGGATGACGAGGGCGATGCCGCCGAGGATGGCCGCGGACGCCAGTAGCACGCGGGGCGTGATCGGCTCGCCGAGGAGCGCAAGGCCGGCAAGCGTCGTGATGACGGGCACGGAGAGTTGCACGACCGCGGCCGTCGCCGAACGCAGCAGCGGCAGCGCCGCATACCAGATCACGTAGCCCAGCCCCGAAGTCAGCGCACCGGACGCCAGGGCGTACAACACGCCGGCACGATCGAGCGCCAGGTTCCGCACGAGCAGCAGGCTGACCGCCAGCGTCATCGGCACCGTCCAGAGGAAATTGCCGGCGGTTACGCGAGTAGGATCCCCTGCCCCCTTGCCGCGCAGGGAATAGATGCCCCACGCGATGCCGGCCGCGACCATCAACAGGGCGGCCCGCACCGGCGGCGCCGACAGGCCGGGCAGGACGAGGCCGACGAGCCCGCCGACGGCCGTCACGACCCCGAGAACCTGCGGCATGCCGAGGCGCTCGCCCCGCCAGATACCGATGCCAATCATCGTTGCCTGCACGGCGCCGAACAGCAGCAAGGCGCCCGTCGCCACCGAAAGGTCGACGTAGGCAAAGGAAAAAGCCGCTGCATACGCGAACAGCGCGAGCGCCGATCCGGGACTGCCGCGTCCGGACTGCGTACCACCGCGGACCCGCACGACCAGCCAGAGCACCGCGGCCCCGGCCACCAGCCGGATGGTCGTGAAGCTCGCGGGATCGATGTGCGTCTGCTTGAGCGCGAGCCGGCACAGCAGCGAATTTCCCGCAAACGCCAGCATGGCAAGCGAAGTCAGCGCAATGACGCGAAGGTACTGCACCCGGAGGGTTGCGCCCGCGCTAGGCGTCAAATCCGAGGGCCAGCGAGCACGCACCGGCCTCGTCGGTCGGCCGCTCGTCGCCTGCGCCGTGCCAGCCGGGCCCCAGTTTCTCGTCGAGCTTCGCCAGCACGGCAGTCCGCATCCGCTCCTCGGTCGGCCGCCGGCGAGCCTGGCCGTGCGCTTCGTAGGCAATGTCGGCGCAGCGCTCGACCCGCGCCGCCGCGTCGAAGCGTTGCCCGGCGCAGGCGAGGAACGCCATCGAATCGAGCACGGTATAGAGCTTGCCCGGATCGATGCGCAGTGCGAGCTCGTAGAGCTCCGCGCCGATCGCAGATGCTTCCGCCGTCTCGCCGGCGAGGAGCAGCGCACCGAAGAGCGCTCCCAGCAATTCCAGATGGGTCGCACGGCGGCCCGAGTGCCGAAGCGCCGTCGCCAGGGGACGCCCGAGCTGCAGGGCGGCGGTCGTATCCTCGCAGGCAAGATCCATCTCGACGATGCTCACGCTCGCCGCGAGCGCCAGACGCTCGCTCACCGTCAACGCCAATCGCACCGCGCGGCGATAGGCGTCGCGCGCCTCGACCAGCTTGCCCGCGCTCAAGAGCAATGCGCCTTCCGTCAACGCGCCATAGGTCAGGAGCCGCGCCGGCCACGCGGCCTGTTCGAGCTGCTTGCCGGTGGCGAAGGCCTCGCGCGCCGAAGCGTTGTCGACCCGCCAATTGAGCGCCAGTTGCATGAGCGCGTAGTAGCGCGATCGGACATCGCCGGTTTCGTCGTGCATGCCGGCCGCGAGCTCCGCCGCGTAGCGGGCGCGGTCGCACTGCCGGGTCGAATCATAGGTCGCCACCGCCTCCCAGAACCGGCCGAGCCGCGCGCGCGGCAAAGTATCGGTCAGCAGGCGCACGGTCTGCTCGTAGCGCGCACGCGCTTCCGCGAACAGCTCCGTTTCCGTGAAGAGCGGCCACGCCGCGCCGAAGAGGGAGACGCCGAGTTCGCGGTCGTGATCCGCCGCCCAGTCGATGGCGGCGCGTACGTTCTCGAGTTCGGCGCCATACCGTTGCAGCCAGATCGTCTCGTCGAGCGACCAGTACTCGACATAAGCCGCATCGAGCAGCTGCAGCGTGGTCGCCGCCATGTGGCCGCGCGCCGATTCGAGTTCACCGGCGTCCACGAGCCGGTCCCGCGCGAAGAAACGCGCCGTCTCGAGCAAGGTGTAGCGCGGTGGATCGACCGGCAGTGCGGTCACGAGTGAGCGGTCGACGAGCCGTCCGATGAGATCGATCGCGTCGGCCGCATCGATATTCACATCCGCGACGCAGCGCGAAGCCGCCTCGAGCGAGAAGCTGCCGGCGAAGGCCCCGAGCCGGTTGAACACTCGTTGTTCGGTCGGCGACAGCAGGCCGTAGCTCCATTCGAAGGCGGCATGCAGCGCGCTGTGACGTGGATCCTGCGCGCGGCCGGTCTGGCGCAACAGGCGGAATCGGTCATCAAGGTGGCCCAGGAGCGCGGCCACACCGAGGGCCGGCACGCGAGCGGCCGCCAGTTCGAGCGCGAGCGGATTGCCGTCCAGGCGCCGGCAGATGGCGGCGACCTGCGCCGTATTCACCGCAGTGAGTTCGAAGCGGCGATCCGCAGCGGTGACGCGCTGGGCGAAGAGCGCCACGGCCGGACAGGCGGCGGCGGCGGCATCTGTCGTGCCGTTCGCCGGCACCGGTAGCGCCGGCAAGCGGTAAACGACTTCTCCGGGAATGCCGAGGGGCGCCTGGCTCGTCACGAGTGCGCGCACGCCGCGCGTCTGCGCGACGAGGTTGCCAAGGTTCGCGGCCAGCGCCTCCGCCAGGTGCTCCGCGCCGTCGAGGACGAGCAGGACAGGCACCTCCTCCAGGGCCTGGCGTAAAGCGGTGAAATCGTCCTGGCCGGCCGGCAGAGAGAGCCCGAGCGCGAGGGCAATGGCGGACGGGATGTGCAGTGCGTTGTCGAGCGATCCGAGCGATACCCACGCCGCGACCGGATTTGGCGCCTCACTCTCGCGCGCAAGGATTTCCTGGGCGAGGCGCGACTTGCCGACCCCGGCGCCGCCAACGATCGTCACGAGCGAAGCGCGGCTCAATGCTTCGGCCACGGCGCGCACGTCGTCATCGCGTCCGATGAGAGGCGGCAGCCGCTCCGGCCAGGCCCGGCGCGGAATGTTGAGCCGGGCAGGCTCGCCGGCCGGCATCGCTTCCGCCGGGACCGCTGCCGCCTCGGCGCCGTCCTTGCCTTCCTCGATGACAGGCAGCTCGAGCCGGTAGCCGTACCCGGGCACCGTGCGGATCGCGCCTGCGCCCAGGATCCGCCTGAGGCTTGCGATCTGCGCGGGCAGGTTGTTCTCGTCGACGACGAGCCGCGGCCAGACGCGTTCGATCAGCGTGTTCTTGCTGACGAGCCGGCCGTGGTTTTCGACCAGTACGAGCAGCAGGTTGAAGGCACGAGCACCGAGTTCCACGGGCTTGCCCGACTCGGTCAACATCCGTTCCGAGGGGCTGAGTTCGAAGGCACCGACGCGTATGAGATTCATGCGGCCCGGATCACGCTGGATGCGCTATTTTATCTTGCACGTACCCGCGAAACCGGCGGCGGATGCTGTTTCAGAACAATTTCAGACCGGATTCAGGACGTCGGCCCGGCTCGTCGCGGATGCTGGCGTCCATGGAATTCTCAACCCGCACCTTTTGTTGCACGGAGTTCGTCATGCCTAAATTCGTCATCGAACGCGACATCCCCGGCGCCGGCAAGCTGAGCGCGGCGGAACTCAAGTCCATTTCGCAGAAGTCCTGCGGAGTGTTGAGCAGTCTCGGACCGAACGTGCACTGGATCCACAGTTACGTCACGGCCGACAAGGTCTACTGCATCTACCACGCGAACGACGAATCGCTGGTCCGGCGTCACGCCGAGCTGGGTGGTTTCCCCGCCAACAGGATCTCGCGCGTCGAGGCCATTATCGACCCCGCCACTGCGGAATAGGCCGGCGTCGAAGCACCGCGAGTCGGCGCTCCTCAGGGCAGCGACGCAGTCGACAGCCCTGCCAGGCCGGTCACGAGCGGTGCCCGATCCGCGAACGCGCCGCGGGCGCCGACATACCCGTCCGGGCGGATGAGGTAGTAGCGCCCCGCCGGCCCCTGTCCGTAGCGCCTCGCGAGCGCGGCATCCGCCGGCAGAATGGCGGTACGCACCATCGATCCGAATCGGCCCGCGCACTCGCGCGCGATGCCTTCAGCCTCGGCACCGTCGTTCGCCGGCATCAGCAGGAGCGTATGGACGGGATGGCGCAAGTGATCGAAAAGCGCGCCGCCTGCAGTGAAATCGACGTCCGGCGCGCGATCTCCCACCCAGGGACCCTCGGCCGGTCCTGACTTCGCCGGCGCGCCGTCGGCGCTGCGATAGGTATAAGCGATGCCGGAGATGCGCCCCGCGGCGATCGCGAGCCATTCAGGATCCTTCACGCGCCGCATGCGTTCATCGACGGCGGTGCCGTGGGCGAGAATGATCTCGTGCAGCGCCGAGGCGCCCTGGATCACCTGCTGGCCGATCGGGTGCCGCTCCGCCTCGTAACTGTCGAGGAGCGCCGGCGGCGCCCAGCCCTTTTCGACGTAGGCGAGCTTCCAGCCGAGGTTGTGCGCATCCTGCATGCAGCAGTTCATGCCCTGCCCGCCCGACGTCGAATGCACGTGCGCCGAATCGCCGGCGAGAAAAATGTTTCCCGAGCGATAGGTGCCGGTGAGGCGCGTGATGACGGTCCACTTCGTTGCCCAGTGCGGTTCGCCGAGCTTTACGCCGGAGCAATGACGGTTGACGAACTCCTGGAAGACCTCGCGCGGCGGCCTTTTCGACTCCACCGACTGGCCCATGTCGCTGATCATGAGGCGGCAGTGCCCGCCGGGCAGCCGCGTGATGAGGAGGAAATTGTCCTTCCCCATGTAGTAGTGCACCCAGTCGGGCTCGTCCTGCCAGCCCTCGAGATCGACGTCCATGTTCTGCAGCACGAGGCCCTTGTATTCGGACTGCCGGTAATCGAGCCCGAGCTTCTCGCGCACTGACGAGTGCGCGCCGTCGCAAGCCACGAGCCAGCGGCACCGGATGATTTCCTCCTCCCCGCCGCGATCCGTATGCGAGACGTGCGCGATGACTTCGCCTGCGCGCTGCTCGAAATCGATGAGCCGCGTGTTCCAATCGATGCGGTAGCCGTGGACCGACTCGAAGTGCTCGCGGATGAAGCCTTCCGTCTCGTGCTGGTTGTGAACGAAGAGATACGCGTAGCGTGAATCGATGTGCGAGAAATCGACCACGGGCCGCTCGCGCGTCCCTTCGAACGTGAAGGTCATGCCCTTCGTACGGATGCCACGCGCGAGATAGCGATCGGCGAGCCCGCGATCGATGCGCTCGAGCATCTCGATCGTGCGCGCGTGGAGCGTGAAGGCCCGTGTGTGGTTCGAGGGAGCGGAGAGCTTGTCGATCGTGCGGCAGGCGATGCCGCGCCGCGCAAGCTCGAGCGTGAGCGTCAGTCCCGCCGCGCCGGCGCCGATGATGAGAACGGGCGTCTCGGAGTGGCGCGCAGCGTTCATACCCTGGCCCCGGAGTGAAGCCGGGACCGGAGGCCTTGCGGCCCCCGGTCCCGGGAGTTCATCGAATGGTCTGAAGCCCTATTCGAACTTCATGCGCAGCGAGAGGTACCACTGCCGCGGCGGATTGTACGTGCCCACCGTCTCGCCTTGGCCGCCGTTCACCGATCCCACCGTGAGATAGCGATCGTCGGTCAGGTTCGTGCCGCCGAGCGTCAATTCATACTTCTCGCTCGGTGCAAGGTAGTGGATCGCGGCAGTCAGGTTGTCCGTCGCCGGCCGGAACAACAACGCGACATTCGGCGCGTCGTTGAACATCGATGCCGTGCGCGTGTAGTCAACGCCCAGGCGGATGCGGCCAGTGTTCGACAGGGTGATGTCGTACTGCGGGCTGATCGTGAACTTGTATTCCGGCGTCTTCGGCAGCTTGTTGGCCGTCGTGAAGCCCGGGTTCGCAATCGTCACGGCCGGATCGATGCTGTCATAGCTCGCATCCATGTAGCCGCCCGCGAAGTTGATCGAGAAGCCGCCTCCGATGACGGCCTGCATCTCGAGCTCAACGCCCTTGATGGTCGCGTCACCCGCATTGCGCAGCACCGGCGAAGGGCCTTCCTGGAAATTCAACTGGATGCCCGTGTAGTCGCTGTAGAAAGCCGCGATATTGGTCTGCAGATGCCGATCGAAGAACTCCGACTTGAAACCGAGTTCGTACGTCTTCGCGAACTCCGGACCGAAGGCGGCATCCGTGATGTCCGGAATCGGCGCCGACAGGCGCGTCGTCCAGCCGCCCGCCTTGAAGCCTTTCGAGAAGCTCAGGTACAGCATCGCGTCGCTGTTGACGTGCCACTGCGCGCCGATCGTCGGCGTGAAGACGGTGTAGCTCTGCTTCTGGTCCCCCGCCGGGAAGTAGCGATCGGGCTGCCCGGGCGTCGTGAAGCCGAGCGCCTGCTGGCAGGTGACACCGACCGGAATAAAGGGGCTCAGCAGCGCGTTGGCGGAGCCCGCCGGGTCGTAGCAGCCACTGATCTTGTAGGTGAAGCCATCTAGATCCGACTGGCCGCCCTCGAACGTCTTGTCGTCCTTCGAGTAGCGTGCGCCCAGCGTGATGCCGAAGCTGTCGTTGAAGTTGTAGTCGGTGTGGAAGAAGGCCGCATAGGACTTGGTATCCACGTCGTTCGCCACGTCATAGATGTACAGCGAGCCGCCGAACGGCACGAAGTCGTGGACAAAGCCTTCTTCCTGGAAGTAGTAGAGACCCGCCACGTAGTCGAGCTTGCTGTCGAAGGCCTTGCCGGTGAGCTGGAACTCCTGCGAGAACTGGTCCTGCGACTGGTGGTCGGTCACTTCCTGGATCGACTCCGGCATGCCGTCGAGATCGACGCCCACCTTCCAGTCGATGTAGCGCCAGCCGGTAATCGACTTGAACGACATGCTGTCGGAGAGCGACCAATCGACCGTCGCCGACGAACCCCAGGCGTCGTACTTCGCGAAGCTCGGACCATTGGCGTATGTCGTATCGATGTCGCCGGTCTGTGTATTGGCCATATTCCAGTAGATGCGCGGGGCCGCGGACGACGGATTGGCCGGCGAGCCGTAGGGATCCGGACCGCCGACATAGCCGGCTCCACCTAGCGGCGCACCGCCCGGAGCGAGCGGCGGCAGGCCGGTCGCGGTCGGATGAGAGCCGCGAATGCCGCAGACACCCGTCGGGCTGGTGTTGAACGGACCGGGTCCCGGAGTCGGCATACCTTGAGCCGTTCGACCGAACGGACCGTCCGGATCGTCGAGCACCGCAGCGGGTACGCTGATGCAGAGGTTATACAGCGCGCCGAGACCGCCGTAGCCTTGCGGCACGGTCGTCACATCGAGCACGGTCGTTGGATAGGACGACTGGTTCTGGTGCGAATAGTCGGCGGCGAATGTGACGTTCACCGCGTCCGACGCCTTCCAGAGCGCCTTGCCGCGAATCACCTGTAGGTTCTGGCCGCCCTTCGTGTCAGACGTCGCGTAGCCCGCCTTCGGGAAGGCCGTCTGGTCGTCGACGAAGTACGGGACATTGCCCATCTCCGTCGTGTTCGGATACGGGATGACCTTCTGATAGCCGTCGCGCACCTGCGATGAAAAGCTGATCGAGGTCAGGAATGACTCCGAGAGCGGAATGTCCGCCGTCGCCGAGAGGTCGCGGCGGCTGTAGCTACCCGTAGTCGCAGTCGCGATGAATCTCGGTTCCGAGCCGGGCGTGTGCGTGACGATACTGATCGCGCCGCCGATGCTGTTGCGGCCGAACAGGGTTCCCTGCGGGCCCTTCAGGATTTCGATGCGGTCGATGTCCAAGAGGCTCTGGTTCGCGCCGATGGTGCGCGCCAGGTACACGCCGTCCAGGTACACGCCGACGCCCGGATCGAGGTTGAAGGCGAAGTCATCCTGGCCGATGCCGCGGATGGAAGCGGACAGCACGGAGGTATCGCCCGAGAACGGCGAGCCCGTGTCGAGGTTCACGTTCGGTGTCAGGCGCGTGAGCGCGCCGATGTCGGCGACTCCTTTCGTCTGCAGCGTTTCCGCGGTGAACGCGGTGATCGCGATCGGAACGTCCTGCACGCTCTGTTCGCGCTTCTGCGCGGTCACCACGATTTCCTCGACCACGTCGCTCGTGGCGGCCTGCAGCACACCGCAGGTGGCGAACAGCGCTGCGCCACCAATGGCGATGCGCTGCACGAGATTCATACGGCTCCGTAAAGTCGTCGTCATGGATTCCCCCTGTCATGCGTGTTTCGCGGCCGACACAGCCGGAATGCTTCGGCGACTAAATTACGCTTGTTTTCGCGACTTCGCATCCCGTATTGTCGCTCGAACAATGTAGTTGGAATTTCGCCACTCGGACCTTGCATCGAGTGATACCTCGTATAAGGGCTTGAGTGGCTCCGACTAGACTGAGAGCGAAGTATTTGCCGACATGAAGCGAAGTGAACACCGCATCCTGACGACACACGTCGGCAGCATCACGCGCCCGCCCGAGATGCTGGAGCTCGCAAGCTACGTGAAGGGCCCGCCGGCGGATCCGGTGGAATACCGGCGCCGCGCGCGGCTCGCAGTCGAAACGGTGGTGCGGCGGCAGGCCGAGATCGGCCTCGACATCGTCAATGACGGCGAGTTCGGCAAGGAAAGCTGGGCCAACTACATCCTGAAGCGCTTCTCGGGTTTCGAAGTCCGCCCGGACCAGCTGCGGCCGATCGAATGGCTGGGACGCGACCGGGACCGGTTCGCGGACTATCTGAAGGAGACTTTTCCGCGCGCGATCGAAGGATCGCCGACCGACGCGTGCATCGGCCCGATCCGCTACGTCGACCGCACCAGCATCGCGACGGCGATCGAACATCTCGAAGCCGCCGCGCGCGCGGTGCCGGTCACGGAAACCTTCATGACGGCGGTTGCGCCGGCCAGCACCGCCTATGACGGCGTCAACGAGTACTACGCGAGCGAACACGAGTACGTCTTCGCGATCGCCGACGCCCTGCGCGAGGAATATCTCGCGATTCATCGCGCGGGCCTCGTGCTGCAGGTCGACGACGCCGTGCTCGCCAACATGTTCGACACCCTGACACAGCGCAGCCCGGAACGTTACCGCGAGTGGGCGGAACTCCGGGTCGAGGCGCTCAATCACGCGCTCGAGGGCATTCCGGAAGATCGCATCCGCTACCACGTGTGCTTCGGCAGCTGGCACCTGCCGCACATCGCGGACGCCGAACTCAAGGACATCCTCGGCCTGATTCTCAAGGTACGCGCCGGCGCCTACTCGATCGAAGCGGCCAACGTGCGCCACGAGCACGAATGGCGCGTCTGGGAGGACGTGAAGCTACCCGACGGCAAGATCCTGATCCCGGGCGTCGTGACGCATCACACCGTGTCGGTCGAACATCCGCGACTCGTTGCCGACCGCATCGTGCGCTTCGCGAACCTCGTGGGGCGCGAGAACGTCATCGCCGGCACCGACTGCGGCTTCGCGCAGGTCGACGTCTTCCAGCGCGTACACCCGACGATCATGTGGGCGAAGTTCGAATCGCTCGTCGAAGGCGCGCGCATCGCGAGCCGCGAGCTCTGGTAACACGTCGGAAGAAAATGGGGACGGGGTGATCTCAATCGGTCGATGCAACACCATTGCGAGGAAGGAGGGTGGGGCATATGGCGATCGTGGGTTGGAGTTTGTCGAGGGCTGAGCAGGCGGAGCTGTGGCAGCGCTGGCGACAGGGAGAATCGATCAGCGAGATC
>DASQOR010000056.1:0-2475 GCA_035644395.1 Steroidobacteraceae bacterium | reverse complement strand
CCGTTGGCGAGAAAGCTGCGCAGCGCCGTCTCGAACTGGTGGTGGTGCGTGTCGATGAAGCCCGGCATGACGATCTTGCCCCTGGCGTCGATCTCTCCGGCGTCGGAGGCATGGATGTTCGGCCTCACAGCCAAGATCTTCTTGCCTTCGACCAGCACGTCGGCCTGCACGAAATCACCCACCTGCGGGTCCATCGACATCACGTGGCCGCCGCGGATGACGTAGCGCCGGCCCCTCCGGCCGCTGTCCTCCGGCGCATCGTCGTCCTGCGCGGCGGCAGGGCGCGCGGCGAACAAGCTCATCCCCGCGGCGGCGGCCGCGGTCGCGGTCGAAGCCTTCAGGAAATCGCGCCGCCCGAGTTGCGAACCGGAATGGTCCTGCGGTTTTCCTTCATCGCAAAGTATGCACATTTCTTTCCCTCCTCCTAAAGTCCAATTGCGCGGCGGGAATCGCGGTTCCAGTACATGCGCTTCCTGCCGTCCAGGTTGTCGTGGACGATCTTGCCGTTCACTATGGTCAGCACCGAGTAGATGTCCTTGATCTGCTCGTCGGACACCTTGCCCTCGTCGAAGTAGTCGTTGCTGAGCACGATGAGGTCGGCCCACCTGCCTTCCTCGATGGTCCCGATGTTGTCCTCCTCGCGCAGGAACCAGCCGTTGTCGGCCGTGTAGAGCTTCAGCACTTCCTTGCGCGTGATCTGCTGGCCGCCGTTGATCAGCACGCCGCGCGCGTTCTTCCCCGTGACCGCGTAATACATGCCGAGCCATGGGTTCAGCGGCGAGATCTGCATGCCGTCGCAGCTCATGCCTACCTTGATGCCGCTGTCGATAATCCGGCGGAACGGCGGGCCGTTGCCGGTCGCGCTGCCCGAGATGTAGCGCCAGCCGCCGACGGCGCTCAGCCCGCCGCCGAGCGCTTTCAGCTTGTCGATGTACTCCTGCGTGATGAACGGCACGTGGGCGACGACCCACCGCAGGTCGGCAATGCCGAGCCTGCCGGCAGCCAGCTCCTCGGCCTGCACCTTGACCCATTCGTCGATGATGACCTTGAAGTCACCCGCTGAGAGCGAATGGTTCTCGTTGCTCCAGCGCGCCTGCGCGACCAGCCGCGTGCCGTTCTTCCACTGCTGCGCGCCCACGGCGTAGCCATTGGCGGTGAACTCGCCGATGCCGTGAATCTTGAGCATGTTGTCGCCGAAGTTCGGGAACGCGTTCAGCAGCCGTGCGTGCAGCTCGGGCGTGTCCAGGGCGTCTTCGAGATGGAGGAAATTGATGAAGATGCGGTTGGTGAGCCTGCGTTCCTGGTAGAGGGCCTGCACCGAGTCGAACGCGCGGTAGCGGTCGAAGTTGGCGAGCGCGTCGACGTCGTTGTCGTCCTCCTTGCGCCCCGTGAACGTGTTCGGGAATCCCCCCTGATCCAGATGCGTGGTGACGCCGACTTCCGCGGAGTAGGTCATCGCGTAGCCGAGGCCGCGCTTCTGCTCGTCGATGGTCTGCATCGCACGCAGCTTGTTCAGCGCGCGCACCGATTGCGCGCCGCTGGCGATCGAGCCGTCGTCGGCGACGGTCACGTGGTTCGCCGTGAAGAACGCCCTGCCTTTCGAATTGGTGACGCTCGGACCGGTGAAGCTCTGCAGGATGAGCACCGGATGAATCGGCGTCACGGTGTCGAGCTCCGCCAAAGTGGGGAAGCGCGGTGCAGCCGGCGGCGGCGTGAACTGATTGATGTTGAAGCCGCCGAGCGACGTGATCCAATCGCCCGCCGGCACCTCGCGCGCCCTTGCGGCAAGCGTGCTCAGCACCTCCGAAATTGAGCGCGCGTTCTCGATGCGAGTATCGTGGCCGGGCCTCAGGCCGAGCAGGATGATGTGGTCGTGGTTGTCGATGATGCCCGGCACCACGGTGCGGCCGTGCAGGTTGATCGTCCGAGCGCATTCGTCGCCACCGTCATCGCCGCGGCGATGGCCGACGGCGGCGAACCGGCCGTTCGTGATCAGAACGGAGGACACGACGGAGTCGTTCTTGTCCATCGTGTGTATCTTCCCGTTGACGAGCCTGAGGCTGCCTCCCGCCTTGCAGTCTTCGTCGTCATCCGCCCAGGCGGGCGCTGCGGCAATGCATCCGGCGAGCGCGGCGGCGCCGAGCCACGCGCGGCGTGAACTGAATTCCATGTTTCCTCCCCTTGAAGCCGCTCAGGCTAACCCGGCCGTGCCAAGAAAAGAAGTGGGGGAGTGGGATGCTTTCACGCGCCCATGGCGCGGAACTGCCAGTCGCCGTCGTTCGACGGCGCAGCCGTGCCGTCGATGAGCACCAGATTGGGGGTCTCGCCGTCGACTCGGTGCCGCTCGCGGTCGAGGAGCGCGCGCCAGGCGCCCTTGCCGTTCTGCACCGAGCGCCAGCGGCCGTCGGCGTGCAGCGCGACGCACGCGCGATCGGGCTCCGCGAGCACCAGCCAGGCGCCCGCGTCCGGGATGGA
>DASQOR010000055.1:0-2443 GCA_035644395.1 Steroidobacteraceae bacterium | reverse complement strand
CGCGACTGGATCCTGACCCGCATCCTGTGGCTCTCGGGCTGCGAGCCGGGGAAGAACCGCCTCGGCGAGGTCGACACGATGCGCCGCTATATCTACATCCACGGCTCGCCTCATGCCGCCGAGATGGGCAAGCCCGGATCGATCGGTTGTGTCCGCATGCACAACGCCGACATCGTGGAGCTGTTTGATCTGGTGGCGCCTTACACGCCTGTCGAGATCCACGAATAAAGTCGTCATCAGGCCGTCATCGGGGGCGCATAATGTTCCCGCGGTTTCTCCTTGGGGAGGGAAAAATGAGACTCGGCACCTTTGCAAGCGGCATCGCATTCGCCGCCGCACTCTGTACCACGTTCATCTCTTCAGCCAACGCCGACCGCGGCAGGGACGGTGATGAAGCGCGCCGGCCGCTTGTCATCGGGCACCGCGGCGCGCACGGCTACCTGCCGGCGCATACGCTGGAGGGCTACACCTTGGCGATCGAGCTCGGCGCCGACTTCATCGAGCCGGACCTGGTGTCGACCAAGGACGGGCATCTCATCGCCCGCCATGAACCGAACATCATCAACACCACCGACGTGGCGAAGCATCCTGAATTCGCATCGCGCAAGCGCACCGCGGTCATCGACGGCGCCGCGGAGGTGGGCTTTTTCGCTTCCGACTTCACGCTGCGCGAAATCAAGAAGCTGCGCGCGGTGCAAGACTTCGCCGAGCGCCCGCACCAGTTCGACGGCAAGTTCGAGATTCCGACGCTGGAGGAGATCATTGCGCTCGCCAAGCGCAAGTCGGAGGAGAAGGGCCGCACTATCGGCATCTACCCTGAAACCAAGCACCCCACGTACCACAAGAACCTCAAGCTGCCGCTCGAGAAGCGGCTGATCCACGCGCTCGCAGAAGCCGGGTGGAATCACCGCGATGCGCCGGTATTCATCCAGTCCTTCGAGCAGTCGAGCCTGCAGGAGATGCGCAAGATGACGACGGTCAGGCAGATTCAGCTGGTCGACGCTGATGATGTCAATGCGGATGGCAGCCTTGCGTTCAACGCGCCCTTCGACCGGCCGTACGACTGGACCGCGTCGGGCGATCCGCGGTTGCTTGCCCGCACCTTCGGTTTCTTCGCCACCGACGAAGGACTCAGGGAAATCAAGACGTACGCCGACGGCATCGGCCCATGGAAGCGCTACATCGTGAGCTCGGTGCCGGCGGGCGTCGCCGGCCCCGGCGAGGCGAGCCGCAAGGCGCTGCCGCCCACGGATCTGATCAAGCGCGCGCACACGCTCGGCCTGCTGGTGCACACCTGGACATTCCGCAACGAGCAGCGCCGGCTACTCTCCGACTACGGCGGCAACCCGGTCAACGAGTACCTGCAGCTCTACCGGCTCGGCATCGACGGCGTGTTCTCCGATTTCGCCGACACCGCGGTGGCGGCGCGCTTCCTGTTCGAGCTAGAGCAGGAATAAAGGCGCGATTCCTTCGCGGGCGGGGTGGTGGAGCACGCCTTTCTCGCAGATGAGCGCCGTGACGAGCTCGGCGGGAGTGACGTCAAAGGCAGGGTTGCGCACCTTTACACCCTCGGGCGCCCAGCGCAGGTCGCGGTAGCCGGTGACCTCGTCCGCGGGGCGCTCCTCGATGGGAATGCGGGATCCGTCGGGGATGGTGCGATCGAAGGTGGAGAGCGGGGCGGCGACATAGAACGGGATGGCGTGGCGCCGCGCGAGCACCGCGAGGCTGTACGTGCCGATCTTGTTGGCGACGTCGCCGTTTGCCGCGATGCGATCGGCGCCGACGATGACTACGTCCACTTCACCGCGGCTCATCAGGTGGCCGGCCATGCTGTCGGTGATCAGTGTGCACGGGATGCCTTCCTGCACGCATTCCCAGGCCGTGAGCCGCGCGCCTTGCAGGTAGGGACGGGTTTCGCACGCGATCACGGAGACGTTCTTGCTTCTCGCCGAACGGATCACGCCCAGGGCGGTGCCGTGGCCGGCCGTGGCGAGCGCGCCGGTATTGCAATGAGTCATGACGCGTGCCCGGTCTGGAATGAGCTCCGCTCCCAGCTTGCCCATCGAGCGGTTCGCAGCCAGGTCCTCTTCGAAGATCGCGTTGGCCTCTGCTTCGAGATCTTTCGCGCGCTTCATGCGCTCGAGAGCCCAGAAGAGATTGACCGCCGTGGGGCGGCTTTTCGCCAGCGCCGCATGGCCCTCCGAAGAGCCCCTTGAAAGAACCACCCCGAAGGCCGCGGCGCAGCCGATCGCCGGCGCGCCGCGCACCACCATGTCGCGGATCGCCGCCGCGACGTCGGCTGCGCTCCGGCAGGTCACATAGAGAGTCCTGTCGGGGAGAAAACGCTGGTCGAGCAGCTCCAGGCGATCGCCCCGCCAACGCAGCGCCTCGACTGCCATCAGACGACGCGCTCGTTGCCGCCGTCGACCGGCACCTGCGCGGC
>DASQOR010000054.1:0-2821 GCA_035644395.1 Steroidobacteraceae bacterium | reverse complement strand
AACAACATTTACGTCAGCGCGTGCAACCACGGCTGGCGGGCTTCGGCGTATCTCGCAGCGCTGCCTCCCGAAGCAGTGGGCGAGATCCACCTCGCCGGTCATTCCCTCCGGCGGCTCGACGACGCCCGAACGCTGCTCATCGACGATCACGGCTCGCGCGTCGCACCGGAAGTGTGGGCGCTCTATGCCGAGGCGCTCGCGCTCTTCGGCCGGGTGCCGACGCTGATCGAATGGGACACCGACGTGCCGCCCATGGCGGTGCTGCTCGAGGAGGCGGCTCATGCCGCCGCGCTGATCGACGAGGCGGAAAGTGGAAACGGCCACGCCCTCGCTGCTTGAGCTCCAGTACGCGATGCGCGCGAGTCTCGTCGTCCACGACGATCGCGGAATCTCCGCGCACGTCGTCGACGCAGGCATGAGCCCGGCCGAGCGGCTCGACGTATACCGTAGCACCTTTGCGAGCGTGCTCACGAAGGCGCTGCGCCTGTCGTATCCTGCCGTGCATCGCCTCGTGGGCGCCGAGTTCTTCGAAGGCGCGGCGCGCATTTTCATCGAGGCGCACCCGCCAAAGAGCGCGTGTCTCGACGATTACGGAGAGAAGTTCGCCGATTTCCTGTCCGATTTCGAGCCTGCCGCGTCGCTCGCCTACCTGCCCGAAGTGATACGGCTCGAATGGGCGGTGAACCGCGTCCTCCATGCCTCCGACGTGGAGCCGCTCGATCCTCGTCGCCTTGCGGCGCTCGCGGAGGCCGTGAGAGCACGCGTGAGCTTTGTGCCGCACCCGTCGGTGAGCCTCCTCCGCGTGGATCACCCCGCGGACCTCATCTGGCGCGCGGTGCTGGAGGAGGATGACGACGCGCTTTCCGCGATCGATCCCGGCGCGGGCCCGGCGCGGCTGCTGGTGCAGCGCCTTGCAACCGGCGTCGAGGTCCGCCGCATGAGCGAATCCGCGTGGCGAATCAGCGCCGCACTTTTCGCTGGCAGGCCGCTCGCCGCCGCCCTCGACGAAGCGCCGGATACCGAGGCGTCGGCGCTGCTCGCCGACCACCTCGCGGCCGGCCGCTTCATCGATTTCAGCTTGAACGAAACATCCGCCTGAGCACTACCGGGGACTTCTCATGACGACTCTCACCTCCGCGTCAACCGAGCGACCCGCACCGATCGGACGCGTCATTCGCTGGCTCGATGGCGTCCCTTACACAGTCCTTGCCATTCCGTTGCGGTTGGCGGTCGCGACGGTGTTCTGGAATTCGGCCATGACCAAGCTCGCGAACTGGAATACGGCCGTCGAGCTCTTCGTCGAAGAATACAAGGTGCCGCTCCTGCCGCCGGAGCTTGCCGCGTATATGGCGGTCTCGATCGAGCTCACGACGCCGGTGCTGCTCGTGCTGGGGCTCGCCACGCGGGCCGCGTCGCTCGTCCTGCTCGGCATGACCGCGGTGATCGAGGTGCTCGTCTATCCGCAGGCGTGGCCGACTCACATCCAGTGGGCGGCGATGCTCTTCGTCCTGCTTTGCCGCGGGCCCGGAAAGTTGTCGCTCGACCACCTGGTGCGAATGCGCTTCAGCATGCCGACCGAGCGTTGAAGCGCGCAAGGCAGCGGACCGAAGGACCCCATGTTACATTTCGGCTTTCCGAACCCCCAGCTCATGGGCCACCGCCTCTCCAAGATCTACACCCGTACCGGCGATTCCGGCGAAACGGGCCTCGGCGACGGTTCGCGGACGCGCAAGGACAGCCCGCGCGTCGTCGCGCTCGGAGAGATCGACGAGCTCAATTCCGCGGTCGGCGTGCTGCTCGCCGAGCAGATCCCCGAAAAAATACGCGCGGTTCTGGAGAATATCCAGCACGACTTGTTCGACCTGGGCGGGGACGTCTCGATTCCGGGCCGTGCGACCATCACCGAAGGCCAGGTGCAGCGACTCGAGACGCTGCTCGACGAGTTCAACTCCGCGCTGCCGCCGCTGAAGGAATTCATCCTCCCGGGCGGGACGCGCGCCGCAGGCCTCGCGCATCTCGCGCGCACCGTTTGCCGGCGCGCCGAGCGCTCGATAGTCGCCCTGTCGTCCGCGGAAAAGGTCGCCGACCCGGCGCGGGTCTACCTGAATCGGCTATCGGACCTGCTCTTCGTTCTCGGCCGCGCGCTCAACCGCGAGGGCGGCCGCGGCGACGTGCTGTGGCAGCAGGGCAAGAACCGCTAGCTCAAGCCTCGACGAAAGCTTCCTCGCGCTTCTTGCGCACCGTCGGTGCCAGCACGACCACCAGCAGGAAAGCCGCGATCAGAAGCATGGTGAGGCTGATCGGGCGCTGAAAGAACACCAGCGGGTCCCCGCGCGACAAGAGCATCGCGCGGCGGAGATTTTCTTCCATGAGCGGCCCGAGGATGAAGCCGAGGATGAGCGGCGCGGGCTCGCACTCCAGTTTCACCCAGATGTAGCCGACCACGCCGAAAGCCGCAGTCTGCATCACGTCGAACGGGCTGTTTGACAGGCTGTACACGCCGACGCAGCAGAAGACTAGGATCGACGGGTAGAGTATCCGGTACGGCACCATCAGCAGCTTGATCCACATGCCGATCATCGGCAGGTTGAGCACGACCAGCATCAGGTTGCCGACCCACATCGAAGCGATCATTCCCCAGAAGAGCTGCGGCCGCTCGGTCATCACCTGCGGTCCCGGAGCGATGCCCTGGATCATCATCGCCCCGATCATCAGCGCCATCACGGGATTGGAGGGAATGCCGAGCGTGAGCAGCGGGATGAAGGAGGTCTGGGCTCCGGCGTTGTTCGCCGATTCGGGCGCCGCCACGCCCTGGATCGCG
>DASQOR010000053.1:0-94964 GCA_035644395.1 Steroidobacteraceae bacterium | reverse complement strand
GCTCGCCCGCCGCTCACGTCGAAACACTGTGAGGTAATGAAGCTCGCACTGTCGGAGGCCAGAAAGTGGACGACGGCGGCCACTTCGTCGGCGGTGCCGAACCGTCCCATCGGCGACTTCAGCAGCATTGCCCGCGTGGTTTCGGCCGGCAGTTGCTCGAGAAGCGGTGTTTCGACGACTCCGGGCGCGACGCAGTTGACACGGATGCCATCGGCCACGACTTCCTTGCCGAGGGCCTTGGTGAACGCAATGATCCCGGCCTTGGCGACGGAGTAGGGGATCAGTTGCGCTGTCCCTTCCTTGCCGGCGATCGATGCGACACTGACGATGCAACCGCTTTTGCGGGGGCGCATGTGCCGGATGACGGCACGAGTTACGAGAAAGACGCTCGTCAGGTCGATGCGCAGGACGTCATCCCAGTCCTTGTCCTGCAACTCCCAAAGCGGCGCGGCGCGCCCCATGATGCCGGCGTTGTTGACCAGGATGTCGATGCGGCCGAATTTCTCGAGCGCACCCGCGACGAGAGCTTCGGCGTCCGCAGGGTTGCTGACATCGCCTGTCAACCCGAAGGCCCTTGTTCCTTGTTGCTCGAGTGCTTTGGCAGCCTTGACAGATGCTTCCCCGCGCTGGTCGGCGAGAGCGACGTGAGCGCCCGCTGCCGTGAAGCGCCGCGCCACGGCAAGGCCAATGCCGCCCGCGCCTCCCGTGATGAGCGCCACGCGACCGTCCAATTTCATGTCAGCCATCGCAATGCTCGCCTGCTCTTCGCAGCCACCTCGCGACGCTTCCTAATATGTTAGTTAAGTGCAAAATGGCCCGAATTCGTTGACCGGGTACGGGATCTGGCCTAGACTAACATGTCACTTAAAAACGTGACAAGCACGCGAGTGCAGCCGCGTCCGGACCGAAAAAAACCGAGGATCACAACGGTGTACGACGCAAAACTCCCGCCCGAGCATGCAGCCGTGCCGCTCTGGGGTTGCGAAGACCTGTACTGGGAAGATTTCGAGATCGGTCATCGCATCCGGACCATTCGACGCACGCTTTCCGAAGGCGAGAGCATGGCGTTCAACACGCTCGTCGTCGACATTCACCCGTACGTCGCAGACGAAATTTTCGCCGTGGAAGAGGGTCTTTTCAAACGCCGGCTGGTCGCGGGCGCCTTCGTCTTCAGTGCGGGCATCGGCCTTGTCGCAACGAACTGGCTGCAGGCTTTTTCGTACGGCTACGACCGGCTGCGCTTCATCAAGCCGGTCTTCATCGGCGACACGATCTACACGATTCGCACGAACCTCGCCAAGGAACCGAAGTACCCCGAGCGCGGACTGACGCGCGCGAAGTACGAAGTATTCAAGGGTGAGGGCGAACTCGTGCTCTATGTTGAACATCTGCAGACCGTTCTGTATCGCGATGCCGCGACGGCACGGGCGGAGTCCGCCAAGCGATGAACGCGAGCGGTGGATTGCGCGGGATGGCGTGGGATCACCCGCGCGCCCGCAATCCGCTGGCCGCGATCTCCGCCGAGTGGTCGCGGGCGAGCGGTGTTGCCGTTGCATGGGACGCACGGCCGCTGAAGGACTTCGAAGACCAGCCGCTGGAAGAACTCGCCGCGGCCTACGACCTCGTTCTGATCGATCATCCCTTCGTCGGTGTTGCGGCAACCTCGGGACTGATCGTTCCGGTCGACGACTGGACCGACCCCGCATTTCTCGCGGATCAAGCGGCCCACAGCGTCGGCGCGAGTTTTCCGTCGTATACCTGGGCCGGCAAGCAATGGGCGCTTGCGATCGATGCCGCGTGCCAGGTGAGTGCGGTGCGTAGCGACCTGTGGGCCGCTCGCCAATTCGGCGCATTGCCGGACAGCTGGGTGGACGTGCTCGATCTGGCCAGGCGCACGCACGGCACGCACGGCCAGGTCGCGATCGCGCTGAATCCGAACCATGCCTACTGTGCTTTTCTTTCGATCGGGGTGAGTCTCGTCGGCGAGAGTTTCTGGCCGGCCGCGACGTGCGTCGATCGCCCGGCGGCGCGTGAGTCACTCGAGATGCTGCGCCAGCTCGCGGCACAAGTGCATCCGGGGTCGCGCACCGATGACCCTATCGGCATTTCGGATCGCATGGCAGGTACCGCGGAGATTCTCTACGTGCCGCTCATGTTCGGTTACTCGAGCTACGCGCGGGCCGGATTCCGATCGCACCCCTTGACGTTCGCCGACGCGCCGCGTGGCCGGGCCGGGCGTCACGGTTCTGTGCTCGGAGGCGTCGGGCTCGCATTGTCCGCACGTTCTTCCCAGCGTGCGGCGGCTGCGGATCTTGCCCGCAGCATCGGCGGTTCGCAGGCGCAATCGGGAATCTATGTGAACACGGGCGGCCAACCTGGGCACGCAGCTGCGTGGGACTCGCCTCGCGCGAATGCGCAGGTGGGCGGGTTCTTCCGCGCGACCCGGCGGACGATCGAGCAAGCGTTCATGCGACCGCGTGTTGCGGGCCATCGACAATTCCAGCCGCTTGCGGGCGAACTCATCCACCGCTTCATTTGGCTCGGCGAATCTTCGGCTGAGACGTGCTTGCAGGCGTTCGACCGCCTGGTGGATGCATTGCTGTGGAATACCGCGCACCGCGCCGTGGTGTAGGGGAGATTGCAGTGACCGATCACGCTGACGAGACGACCGGCCCGCTTGCCGGAATTCGAGTCCTCGACTTTACGGCGCTGCTGCAGGGTCCGCTCGCGACGCAGGTTCTCGCCGACTGCGGAGCGGACGTCGTCAAGCTCGAGAAACAGAACGGCGAGTGGATGCGGCAATACGGCATCTTCATGTCGCGCACGCATGGCGAGACCGATGCGTTTCTGGCATTCAATCGCAACAAGCGCAGCGTCGAGATCGATCTGCGCAGTCCCGAGGATCGCGAACGGATCCTGGAACTGGTGGAAAAGGCCGACGTCGTCGTCGAGAATTTCAGGCCGGGCGTGATGGACCGGGCGGAACTCGGGTACGAGGCATTGCGCAGGCGCAATCCGCGGCTGATCTACGCGGCGTCGTCCGGATACGGACGCACCGGCCCGTATGCGAAACGGCCCGGGCAGGACTATCTCGTTCAGGCACTCACGGGCGCGATGTGGCTCACCGGCCGACGCGACGATCCGCCCTTCGTGTTCGGCGCGGCGATTGCCGATCAGTTCACGGGGCTGCATCTCGTGGTCGGTATCCTCGCCGCGCTCGTGCAACGTAGCCGCACGGGCGAGGGTCAGCGCGTCGATGTGGATCTCCTTTCCTGCATGCTGGCGGTCCAGCAGCAGGAATTGACCGTGGTCCTCAATCACGGGTGGACGCTCGAGCGGCCCGTGGAAAACGTGGGCCATGCCGGCATTACCGCGCCTTGTGGAGTGTACGCAACTGCCGACGGCCACCTGATGCTCGCGATGTTTCCCTGTCCTCGGCTCGGCAAGATTCTGGGTGTTGACTGGCTTGACCCCTACGACACCAACGAGAAGATGTTCGAGGGGCGCGATTCCGTGCATCGCAAGCTCTCAGCGCATTTCGCGACGCGGACGACCGCTCACTGGATCGACTTGCTGTCGTCGCACGATGTCTGGTGCGCGCCCGTGCAGCGACATGCGGATGTTGAACACGACCCGCAGGTCAAGCACAAGCAACTGATTTGGGATGTGCCGTACGGTGATGCCGGCGCCACGTACCGCACCGTCGGATCACCATTCACGTTCTCCGCGAGCTCCATGAAGGTGAGGCGCGGCGCTCCACGGGCCGGCCAGCACACGGAAGCGTTCCGCCAGCGCACGATCTGGAAGGAGTGAGTCATGCCCGACGTTTTTGCCCCGATTCGAGAGGCGATTGCGATCACTGTCCCGCCGGAGCACAAGCTCCCGATCGCAATCGTCGGTGCCGGCGAGATCGTCGATCTCGCCCACTTGCCCGCATACAAAGCCCATGGACTGAAGATCGCCGGCATCACGGACGTGAACATCGACAGGGCAACGGACGTGGCGCGCCGTCACGGCATTCCCAGGGTCTATCGATCGCAGGACGAGATCGCGAAGGATCCCGAGGTCGCCGTCGTCGACATCGCGGTGTTTCCCTGGGTGCAGCCCGAAGTCGCCGTGCCGATGCTCGACGCCGGGAAGCACCTGCTGTGCCAGAAGCCGCTCTCGTATGACTTCGCTGAGGCGACGCGGCTCGTCAAGCATGCCGAGGAGCGCAAACGCCTGCTGGCAGTGAATCAGCAGCTGCGGTTCTCCGAAAGCGTCGCTGTGGCTACCGCAATGGTGGCGCGCGGGTGGATCGGCGATCCGTTCGAAATGAGCTGGGATTTTCACGTCTATACACCCTGGGAAGCGTGGCCGTGGGTCGCCTCCCAGCCGCGACTCGATCTCAATCAATTCACCATTCATTTCATCGATGCGGTACGCACCATCATGGGCGAACCGCTCTACGCCTACGGCACCCAGGCACGTGAGCCGGGACAGCCCGAAGCGGGCGAGACGCGCACCATCAGCGTCCTCGAGTTCAAGGGCGAGGCGCGCGCACGGCTTTGCAGCTTTCACAAGAACCGCACGAGTGATCCGCGAGCGGAATTTCGCATCGACGGCACCCAGGGCAGCATCCGGGGAACCATCGGCCTGATGTACGACTATCCGCGCGGCCGCGCCGACACGCTGGAGCTGTCCTCGCGTGTCTTGCCGACGGATGGCTGGCTGCCCTATCCCGTGACGACGCGGTGGATTCCGACGGCGTTCATCGGACCGATGGCCTCCCTTCTGCAAGCAGTCGTGAAGGGCGGTCAGCCGCAGACGAACGGCAGAGACAATCTCGCGACGCTTCGGATCGTGCACGCGCTCTACGAATCCGGGCGCGATCATATCGTCGTGAAGCTATAAGGAGACTCCGATGCCGGAACCACGAGCATTTCCGCCCGAGAAGGAATTGGAGGCGCTCTTCGATCGGCTCAACAATGCCGGCCGCTGGGGGCCCGATGATGAGCTCGGCACGCTCAACTACATCTCCGCGCGCAAGCGTGTCGCCGCTGCCGCCCTCGTGCGCACCGGCCGGGCGATGTCGATCGCGCGCGATCTCAATACCCAGCAGAGCGCCAACAATCCCTCGCCCGTGCGGCACACGATGTGCTACCAGGCGCACGAGCCGATCGGGGCAATCGACGAACTCGAGCTCGGCATGCACGGCTTTTCACTCACCCATCTCGATGCCATTGCCCACGTCTATCGCGGGCAGGATGTCTACAACGGGAGGAAAGCCGGAGCGGTGGCAACGCCTGGGGGCTTGAGCTACTGCGACATCCTGGCGCAGAAGGACGGGATCTTCACGCGTGGCGTGCTCCTCAACGTTGCAGCCGCGCGCGGTGTCGCGTGGATGACTCCGGATCAGGGCGTCTTTGCAGCCGATCTCGATGCGGCCGAGAAACGCCAGGGCGTTCGGGTGGAATCGGGCGATGCCATCTTCGTCTACACGGGCCTGCAGAAGCGCGAAGCGGCAGAAGGTCCGGAAAATCTCGGCCAGCGCGTCGGCATCATGCCCGACGCCATCGAATGGATGCACGAGCGCGAGATCTCGGTTTATTCGGGTGACTGTGTCGATGCGTTTCCGAATCCTTACAGCATGCGCTACGTCATCTACTTCCATGCGATCGCGCTCGCAGCGATGGGGCTCATTCTTCTCGACATTCCGGCGCTCGAACCGCTGGTCGAGGCCTGCGGGGAAGTCGGGCGGAGCGATTTCCTGCTGACAATGGCGCCGCTCAGGATCAAGGGGGGTACGGGCTCGCCTGTCAATCCGATCGCGATTTTCTGACGCCGGTCGCTACTCTATCTGTGCGTGCGACAGGGGCGGGTGGCGTCACTTTCGACGGGAAGTGAGATGCCGCAGGAATGAGCCGAGCCAGCGCCAGAATCCCCATCGGCCGGCGGGCGATGCACTTGCCCCGGCCGCCGCAGACACCCGCGAATTCCGTTCCGCCAGCCGGGCGGCAAAGGCCTCGAAGAAGCGCTCGACCGTCGCGCCCGCGGCCGCATCCAACAGGCGCGCGCCAATCTGTGCAAGCTTGCCGCCGATCTGGGCTGCAGCGGTGTAGGCGAGGCGAGTCGATCCGGGAGATAACTCCGTGAGTTCAATTCGCGCTTCGCCGCGCGCAAAACCCGCCTGGCTGCTCTGTCCATCGAATGTCAGCGTGTAACGGGTTGGCGGCTCGATGCCGGTGAGCTGCATCCGCCCCTTAAACCGCGCCTTCACCGGACCGATCGCCGCATTCATCGCAACGTCGTAGGCATTCTCGCCGGTCGGCGTCATGCCTTCGCAACCCGGCACGCAGGACTTCAGGACCTCGGGGTCATTGAGCATCGCCCAGATCGTTGCGCGATCGCCGGGCAGCTGCCGTTCGCCCTTCATTTCCATGACGTGTGCTCAGCTTTGGCGCCGGAGCCGAGGACCTGTCCCAGTCGCTCGAGCGACTCCAGGTTATGGACGGGCAGGAAGCGGTGGACATGCGGCAGCATTGCCGCGATGCCAAGCGCTCGCGGTTCGAACTTTTCGTAGCGCAGGAGGGGATTCAACCAGACGAGCTCGCGGCAGGACCTCGCAAGCCGCGCAACTTCGAGGGCGAGCCGATCGGTATCGCCCCGTTCGAGGCCGTCCGTGACGAGCAGCACGGTCGAGCCGCTCGCGAGAACCCGCCGTGCCCACCGGCGGTTGAATTCGTGCAGGCATTCGCCGATGCGTGTGCCGCCCGACCAGTCCTCGACGGCGCTCGAGACTCGTGCGATGGCCTCATCCGGATCGCGCCACCGGACATCGCGCGTCACGGATGTGAGTCGCGTGCCAAAGACGAACGCATGCATCCGGATGTTCGCGGCGCGCGGCCCACTCGCCAGTGCGTGCATGAAATGCAGGAACATCCGTGAGTAGCGCGACATCGACCCCGAGATGTCGACGATCACAGTCAGGGGCGCCGTGCGCGTCGCTGGGCGCCGTCGTGGCAGCGGGCCGACGTGACCCTCCGGCCGCGCCGCATGGCGAAGCAGGCGGCGCAGATCGATGCGCGCACCCCGTTCGGCGGGCACATTGCGTCGCGTGACGATGCGGGCGAGAAATGGATCGATGGCCGTCACCAGGCGTTGCGCGGCTCGCCATTCGTCGGTCGTCATCGTATCGAAGTCGATCTTGCTGAGGCGCTCGCGCTCGGAAGCGCTTGGCCCCGCCGTGAGTTCGAGCACTTCGGGTGCGGCGAGCGCGCGTGGCGAGAGCGCCTCGGCGAGGCGTCGATTGCCGGCAGGTGGGACGCCGCCGCTATTCCTGCCGGGGGCGTTTGGCAGCAACATGCGCATGACCTGCGCCTGCAAGTCCGGATCCTTCCAGAAGATCTCGAACGCCTGCTCGAACAACGCGCGGTGCTCGCCGCGATCGATGAGGCAGGCGCAAAGCGTTGCGCGAAAATCCCTGCGTGAATCGATGCCCGCAACGCGCAGGGCGTTGAGAGCGAGCAGTGCGCGATCGGTCCCGACGGGCAATCCGGCCGCGCGTAACACGCGTACGAAATGCAGGACATTGTCCGCAAGGTGCCCGGCGGGTCGATTGAGGAGTGCTTGCGCCGGCAGCATCAGGCACCTGCCCGTGCGCTTGCGGTCTCGAGCAGACGCGCAGTTTCCGGGCCGCGCACTTTTGCGATGTCATCCTGGTACTTGAGCAGCACTCCGAGCGTATTGTCGATCGCCTCCGGATTGAGCTCCACCGTATCGAGCGCGAGCAGCGCGCGCGCCCACTCTATTGTTTCGGACAAGCCAGGAAGCTTGCAGAGATCGAGCTGACGCAGCGCCTGCACGAAGGCAACGATCTGCCTTGAAAGCGCTTCGGGGGCGGCGGGCACCTTGCGACGGACGATGGCGAATTCGCGCCTGGCGTCCGGGTAGTCGACCCAGTGATAGAGGCACCGCCGCTTGACGGCATCGTGAATCTCACGCGTGCGATTCGAGGTGATCACGACGATCGGGGGCCGGTCCGCCTTGACCGTCGTCCACTCTGGAATGGTGATCTGGAAGTCCGACAGCATCTCGAGGAGATACGCTTCGAACGGCTCGTCGGTGCGATCGAGTTCGTCGATCAGCAGCACCGGCGGCACAGCCTGCGGGGCGAGGGCCCGCAGCAGCGGGCGCGCGATCAGGAACTTTTCGGAGAAAAGCTCGCTGGAGATCTTCTCGCGAGACTCGCCCGCCATCTCCCCGAGACGGATCTCGAGCATCTGGCGCGCGTAGTTCCAGTCGTAGGCCGCCTGGCTGACGTCAAGGCCCTCGTAGCACTGCAGCCGAATGAGTTCCGCGCCGAGGGCGCTTGCCAGAACCTTGGCAATCTCGGTCTTGCCGGTGCCCGGTTCGCCTTCGACGAACAGGGGGCGGGCGAGTTTCAGAGCGAGATAGACGGCCGTGGCGAAGGCGCGATCCGCAACGTAGTCACGCGAGAGAAGCAACTCGACGGTCGCGTCGATCGAGGCCGGAAGCCGTGAATCCGGCGGCACTCAGGACTGGCCCAGCGCCTGCTGGACTGCGCGTCGCGCCAGGACCGCGATCAGGTGCGCGCGATACTGCGCGCTGCCGAACAAGTCAGTATTGAGCGAATCGGCCGGGATGACGAGGCCGTCGCAGGATTGCACGTCGAACTTCTTCGTCAGCGCCTCTTCCAGGGGCTTCGCCCGGAAGGCACAGGCGCCGGCACCCGTGACGGCGACGCGTACGGCCTTGCCGAATTGCGCGACAAACACCCCGACAAGGGCGAATCGCGAGGCGGGCTGCGGAAATTTCACGTAGGAGGCCCGGTCCGGCACTGGAAAGCTGACGGCCGTGATGATTTCGCCCGGTTCGAGCGCGGTCTCGAAAAAACCCTTGAAGAAGTCGTCGGCGGCGATAGTGCGTTTGGCTGTCCGCACAGTGGCGCCGAGTCCGAGCACTCCGGCGGGGTAGTCGGCGGCCGGATCGCTGTTGGCGATCGACCCGCCGAGGGTCCCGCGGTTACGCACCTGCCGATCGCCAATGCCGCCGGCGAGTGCGGCCAGCGCCGGGATCTTCGACTGCGCTTCCCGTGACTCCGCGACCATCGCGTGAGTCGTCATCGCACCGATGACGAGCGACTTGCCGTCGATCCGGTTGCCTTTGAGTTCGAGGACACCGGAAAGATCGATGAGCGCCGACGGCGCCAGCAGACCCAGGCGCATCGAGGGAAGAATGGACTGGCCACCGGCGAGCAGACGCGCGTCGTCATTTTCGGTGAGGAGCTTGCCCGCATCGGCGATCGACACTGGGCGATGATATGAGGCGGTTGCCATGATTCGCTCCGTCAGCGCTTCGCAGTCTGAATGGTTTGCCAGACCCGGTAGGGTGTTGCCGGCATTGCCACGTCACGCACGCCGTACGGCGCGAGCGCATCGACCAGCGCATTGATGACGGCGGGCGGTGAGCCGATGGCGCCCGCTTCACCGCAGCCTTTGACCCCGAGCGGGTTGTGCGTGCAGGGCGTGCCCTTGGCGGTTTCCACGACGAACGTCGGAAGATCATCGGCTCGCGGCAGCGCATAGTCCGAGAAGGATCCTGTGATGAGCTGGCCGTCTGCGTTGTAGACGCAGCCCTCAAGAAGTGCCTGCCCGATTCCCTGCGCGAGCCCGCCATGCACCTGGCCTTCCACGATCATCGGGTTCACCACATTGCCGAAGTCATCGCAGGCGGCGAAGCGATCGATACGGACGACGCCTGTCGCCGGATCGACCTCCACCTCGCAGATGTAGGAGCCTGCGGGGTAGGTGAAATTGGTCGGATCGTAGAACGCGTTTTCATTGAGACCCGGTTCCAGCCGATCGAGCGGATAGTTATGCGGCACATACGCGGCAAAGGCGACTTCGGCGAATGCTTTCTTGCGATCGGTTCCGGCCACGCGAAACTCGCCGTTGGCGAATTCGATGTCGGACTCGCCCGCTTCGAGCAGGTGCGCCGCGATCTTCTTGCCTTTGGCGATCACCTTGTCGACGGCTTTGATGATTGCCGTGCCGCCGACCGCGAGCGAGCGCGATCCGTAGGTTCCCATGCCGAACAGCACCTTGCCGGTATCGCCGTGCTGGATGTCGATGTCGTCCATGGCAATGCCGAGCTTGTCGGCGACCACCTGCGAGAACGTGGTCTCGTGCCCCTGGCCGTGGCTGTGCGAGCCGGTGAAAACGGTCACTTTGCCGGTGGGATGCACGCGCACTTCGCCAGCCTCGAAGAGGCCCGCGCGTGCGCCGAGCGCTCCGGCGATGTTCGAGGGCGCAATGCCGCAGGCTTCGATGTAGCAGGAGTAGCCGAGGCCCCGGAGCAACCCTTTCGCCGAGCTCGCGGCCTTGCGTGCGGCGTAGCCCTTGACGTCCGCAATCTCCTGCACGCGCTTCAACGTTGCCTCGTAGTCGCCGGTGTCATACGTCAGGCCGACCGGACTCGCGTAGGGAAAGCTGCGGATGAAATTGCGCCGGCGCAGCTCGGCCGGATCCATCTTGAGTTCGCGTGCCGCGAGCTCGACGATGCGCTCGACGACGTAGGTCGCTTCCGGCCGGCCGGCGCCGCGATACGCATCGACCGGCGCGGTATGGGTGAAAACCGCCCGCACGCGGCAGTGGATGGCCGGCGTCGCGTATTGGCCCGCGAGCAGCGTCGCATACAGGATCGTCGGAATGCAGGATGCAAACGTGGAGAGATACGCTCCCATGTTCGCCGTGGTGTCGACGCGCAGCGCGATGAACTTGCCGTCCTTGTCGAGTGCAAGCTCAGCCGTGGTGACGTGATCGCGCCCGTGGGCGTCGGTCAGGAATGACTCGCTGCGCTCGGCTGTCCACTTGATTGGCCGCCCGACGCGCTTGCTCGCCCAGACGAGCGCCGTTTCTTCCGCGTAGAGGTAAATCTTCGACCCGAATCCGCCGCCGACATCTGGCGCGACGACCCGCACCTTGTGTTCGGGCAGGCCGAGCACGAACGCCGTCATGAGCAGGCGCACGACGTGCGGATTCTGGCTCGTCACGTAGAGCGTGTAGGACTCGTCCGCCCGCGAATAGGCAGCATTCGCGGCACGCGGTTCGATCGCGTTTGGAATGAGGCGATTGTTGACGAACGACAGCTTGGTGACGTGCGCCGCCCGGGCGAACGCCGCATCCACGGCTGCGGCGTCCCCGATCGCCCAGTTGTAGCAGACATTGTCGGGAGCGATCGCGTGAACCGCCGTCTTGCTCTGGTTCGCGGTCGCCGTGTCGACGACGGCGGGCAACATCTCATAGTCGACCTCCACGAGCGCGGCGGCGGCTTTGGCTTCTGCGAGCGATTCCGCCACGATGAGCGCCACCTGATCACCGACGTGACGGACCGTGTCCTCGGCGATGATGGGATGTTTCGGCTCCTTCATCGGGCTGCCGTCGACCGAGTTGATCAACCATCCGCAGGGCAGTCCGCCAAGGCTTGCAACGTCTTTGCCCGTAAAGATTGCGAGCACGCCAGCGGCAGCGAGCGCCGCTTTGGCGTCAATGGCGCGAATCCTCGCGTGCGCATGCGGACTGCGCACGAAGTACGCATAGCTCTGGCGTTCGAGCTTGATGTCGTCGGTGTACTGACCGACGCCCGTGAGAAAACGGTAATCCTCGCGGCGCTCGACGGAGCGGCCGATTAGGGATTCGCGTGCGGCATTCATCGGTGTGCTCTCCTCAACGGCCCATGCCCTTGGCGCCGAGCGCAACGGCTTTGACGATATTCTGATAGCCCGTGCAGCGGCAGAAGTTGCCGTCGAGGCCCTCCCGAATTTCCGTCTCGGTCGCATGCGCGCCATGCGTCACGAGATCGATCGCGCTCATGACCATGCCCGCCGTGCAGAAACCGCACTGCAGACCGTGGCAGGTCTTGAATGCCGCCTGCATGGGATGGAGCGATCCGTCGGCGGGCGTGATGCCTTCGATCGATGTGATTTCAGATCCCTGCAGCTGGCCGACGAGCACGTTGCAACTCTTTGCGGCGCGACCGTCGATATGCACGGTGCAGGCGCCACAACTTGCCGTGTCACAGCCAATGTGAGTGCCGGTGAGGCGCAGGTGCTCGCGCAGAAAAACGGCAAGCGAGGTGTCGGGTGCGACCGTGATGGTCACGGACTTGCCGTTGACCTTGAGGCGAATGGGCTCGGACATGATTGACTTCCCCCCTGGGAACGCGCCCAGCGTAACTCCGCGGGCGGCACATTCCAATACGGACGACGGCGGACCCAAGCTCTCAGGCGGTGCGTTGTTCGACGAGCGCCAGGCGCTCGATCATCGTCTCGCGGATCAGGTATTTCTGCACTTTTCCTGTGACTGTCATTGGAAAAGCATCGACGAAGCAGATATGCGCCGGGACCTTGTAGTGCGCGATCTGTTCGCGGCAGAACGCGAGAATCTCCTCTTCACTCGCGGTTTCGCCCCGCCGAATGCGAATCCAGGCGCAGACCTGCTCGCCGAAGCGTTCGCAGGGAATGCCGACGACGGCGACGTCTTCGATTTTCGGATGACGGAAGAGAAACTCCTCGACTTCGCGCGGATAGATGTTTTCGCCCCCACGGATGATCATGTCCTTGCTGCGCCCGACGATGTTGCAGTAACCCTCCGCGTCGATCACGCCAAGGTCGCCCGTGTGCATCCAGCCTTCGGAGTCGATCGCTTCGGCCGTGCGCACAGGATCGCCCCAGTACCCCAGCATGACAGCGTAGCCGCGCGAGCAGAGCTCGCCCGCTGCCCCGCGATTGAGCGTGCGGCCATCGGGATCGATGACTTTGGCCTCCATGTGCGGCTGAATGCGGCCGACGGTAGTGACGCGCCGTTCGATGGAATCGCCCGTGGAGCTTTGAAAGCTCACCGGACTCGTTTCGGTCATTCCATAGGCGATGGTCACGTCGCGCATTCCCATGCGGTCGATCACGCGGCGCATCACCTCGATCGGGCACGGCGCACCCGCCATGATGCCGGCACGCAGCGATGACAGATCGTACGATTCGAAATCGGGATGCTGCAGCTCGGCGATGAACATGGTCGGCACGCCGTGCAGTGCCGTACAGCGCTCCGCCTGGATGGTCTTCAGCACGGCGAGCGGGTCAAAGCCTGCGGAGGCGTAAACCATGGTTGCGCCGTGCACGACGCAGGCAAGATTGGCCATGACCATGCCGAAGCAGTGATAGAGCGGAACCGGGACGCACAGGCGATCGCCCGCGGTGAGCCCCATGCTGGTTCCGACGAAATAGGCGTTGTTCACGATATTGCGGTGACAGAGTGTCGCACCCTTGGGAAGCCCGGTGGTGCCGCTCGTGAACTGGATGTTGATTGCCTGGCGCGCATCAAGGCTCGGCGCGACCCGGCGCAGGGGTCCGAAATCGTCGGCAACGATTTCGGAAAAGTCGAGCCATCCGGGGCGTTGAGCGCCGCCGATCTTCGCGACGATTCTCAAGTCCGGTACGCGCGAAGCACGGAGGTCTCCGGGCACGCTCGCCGCAATTTCCGGGGCCAGCGATTCGACCATGCCGATGTAGTCGCTTGTCTTGAATGCCTGGGCTGAGATCAATGCCTTTATGCCAACCTTGTTGAGCGTGTACTCGAGTTCGGCAAGTCGATACGCCGGGTTGACGTTGACCTGGATCAGACCGGTGCGCGCCGTCGCAAATTGAGTGAGTGTCCATTCGACGCAATTCGGCGCCCAGATGCCAACTCGATCTCCGGGTGCGAGGCCAAGCGCCAGGAGCCCTGCAGCGAGTCGATCCACACGGCGGCCGAGCTCCGCATAGGTCCAGCGAATTCCCTGTTCGACGCTGACCAGCGCCTCCGTCTCGGGCCAGCGCGCGATCGCCTTGTCGAGCACAGCTCCAATCGTTTCTTCGATCAGCGGCGTTTTGGTGTCTCCGCGCACGTGACTCGTCGCCGCTGGATCCGACGCTTCAGGCGGCACGGTATTTCTCCATCGCCGCCCGCGTGAATTCCGATGAGGCGCCGGGTTCGGTGGGCAAGAGGCACGAGCCTCGTTCGATCCTGATCTGATTCCTGAACGGTCCGACGTCCCACAATGGGATCACTTCGAGATACCAGCTGTTGGGAATCGCGCGGATGAGGTGCTGATGCACCTGCATGAGATCACCGCAATGCGGGCTGACGCGCACGCCGTTCGTGTTGGCGAGGGCCGCCACTTCAAGCCACGGCGTGATGCCGCCCACTCGGCAGACATCGACCTGCACGACGTCGACGGCCCGCGCCGCCAGAAAATCCCTGAACGCATGCGTCGTGTAGAGATGCTCACCGAGTGCAATCGGAATCGTCGTCTCCTCTTTGAGCGCGCGGTGGGCTGGGACGTCGTCCGGATGCAGCGGCTCCTCGATCCAGGTCAGGCGCAGGCCTTGCAGAAGCTCGGCGGCGGCGCGGGCCTGCGCTGAATCCCATCGCTGATTCGCGTCGACCATCAACAGCTTGTCGTCGCCGATCGCGCGCCGTACCGCGCTGACGCGTCGAAAATCTTCGTTGCTGTCGGGCAGGCCCACTTTCATCTTGAGGGCGCTGTACCCATGATCGATGAGACGCAGCGCTTCATCTTTCAGCTGCTCGATCGAATAGTTGAGCCAACCCGCATGTGTGTTGTAAACAGGTACGGCAGTGGCTCGCGCGCCGCCCAGGAGTTGCCAGAGCGGCAGCTGCGCGGCCTTCGCCATGATGTCCCACAAGGCAATGTCGACGGCCGCCTGCGCCATGGTCGTGGCGCCCGCACGTCCGATCCAATGGGCCTTGCCGAAATAGAGCTTCTGCCAGATCTCACGCACATTGCGCGGGTCGCAGCCGATGAGATCTTCGCGAAAGAGTGAGTCGAGCACTTCCTTGATGACGCTGCCGCCAGCGCCAACCGTGATCGTGTAACCCGTGCCCGTGATGCCCGCGTCCGTGGATACCGTGATGCCAACGAACTCCAGGGCCGAAACCGACTGCATGCTGTCGGCGATCTCCGCGCCCGTGGGAACCCGGAGCAGAAAGCTCTCGCTGCCGACGATCTTCATCGACTGTTGCCCGGTCAGCGTTTCACGGCAGGGGGCTTGAGGGGGTAGCCGAGCTCGGCATAGCGAAAGTCCCCCAGCTCATGTGTCATGACAGGGTCGGGCGAAGTCGGGCATGCGTAGTATGCGCGTATCTCGCGAATGTGTCCGGCCGCGGAGAACACGTACCACTCATCGCCTCGCAGATACACGCCCTGTTTTGGCTTGAAGTGCGTCCATTCAATGACCGCTTCGAGCCGCGGTGCGTCGATGATGACGCGATCGATCGTCCAGATCGAACCGAGGTTGGCGACGGCGCGGCGCCAGCCCTCAGCGATGGCCTTCGCACCGACAAACGTCCCCTGGGGAGCGCCCGCGGGGAAATAATGCACCGCGTCGCTCTCCATGCACGCGATGATCTTTTCCCGGTTGGCTTCATTGCAGCCGTCGAAGTAGGTTCGGATGGTGGATTCGAGCCCGGCTGCGGTGGTGTCGCGCATGGTTTTGTCCTGAAAATGGATGGCAAGACTAACATGTCAGAAGAACGCTCATCAACGCAGCTCGCCGGTGTGCCCGGTACGGGTCGGCAATCCAGAACTTTGGCGGCAGCACTACAATTCCCAAGCATTGCACCCGCATGGCGCTGCCTGAGGCGCCAAGATTGCGTGTCCTCCAATCGGGGTGGTGGATTGTACTAACATGTCACGATAGCATGCGGCCACGACCGCACCGGGGGACTCTCATGCCAGCAAGCCATCAGGCGACGAAGTCGCGCAAGTTTGTCACGCGAGCGGGGCGCGAGCTCCAGTTCACCGCGCTCGGATTCGGGTCCGCGCCGCTCGGCAATTATCTGCGGCCATTGAGCGAGGAGGAGAGCGATACGATTCTGGCCGCCGCCTGGTCGAGTGGCCTCAGGTACTTCGACACCGCGCCGCTCTACGGTCTTGGGCTCTCGGAGATGAGGGTCGGACGACTCCTTAAGGGCAAGCAACGCAGCGACTACACGCTGTCGACGAAAGTCGGGAGACTCCTCGAGCCCTGCGCCGAGAATGAGGTGAATGGCGTCATCTTCGTCAACACGCCGCAGGTGCGATTCATCTACGACTATTCGTATGACGCGGTGATGCGCTCGTATGAAGAGAGCCGCAAGCGCCTCGGGATCGATCGCTTCGACATTCTTCTGGTGCACGACGTCGATGCTTTCTGCCACGGGAGCCGCGCAGCCTCCGAGGAGCGCATCCAGGAACTCATTTCGAAAGGCGGCTGGCGCGCGCTCGACGAATTGCGCTCGAGCGGCGCGGTCGCGGCGATCGGTGCCGGCGTCAACGAATGGGAGCCGTGTGCCCGCCTGCTGGAACTCGTCGACCCGGACCTGTTTCTCCTTGCCGGCCGCTACACGCTTCTCGAACAAGCGCCGCTCGACACCTTGCTTCCCCAATGCGCCAGGCGCGGAGTCGGCATTGTCATCGGAGGTCCCTATAACTCCGGGATTCTCGCCGGCAAGCCCACCTACAACTATTCGACCATTCCGCCCGAAATCGTCGAGCGCGTGCGCAAGCTCGATGCCGTCTGCCGCCGGCACCAGGTGCCGATGCCGGCTGCAGCCCTGCAATTCGTGCTGGCGAATCCCTTGATCGTAAGCGTGATCCCCGGGTCGCAATCCGTTGCCGAGCACGAGCAGAACTTCGCCATGCTCGACGTATCGATTGCCCCCGCATTCTGGAAGGATCTGAAGGGGCAGGGGCTGTTGCACCCGGACGCGCCTGTGCCCGCCTAGAGGTGGTATTTATCTGACAGCCTAACATATCAGGCTCATGTCATTGACCGGCAGCGCAATATCCCCCGTTTGTGGCACAAATGTTAGCGTGCCGAAAGCAATGTACAGGCATCTGGAAAACAGGCTTTAAATGCGCCAGACCCTTTGCCGGGCGACCCGCGCTGACATATCAGAACAGGACCCAGGCTCAAGGTCGCAGCGGAGACCGCTTGCAGCCCGGCGAGCTAACATGTTAGAAGGCTACTGCACTGAAAACCTAAGCAACGGACTCCGGGGGGCAAAATGCGACAGTTCTCTTCGGCGCGAGGCTCCGGCTGGGCCCTCGCTGCGGTGGCGAGTCCACTGATCATCGGCAGCACCTCCCTCGCGCAGGACAAGCCGGCCTCTGATGTGCTGGAAGAAGTGACCGTGACTGCGCAGCGACGCGTGCAGGATCTGCAGGATGTGCCGATCGCCGCGACCGTGCTCACGGGCGAGATGCTCGAGGCGAAAGGCGTCAACGGCATCTATCAACTGCAGTACGCAGCGCCGTCGCTCACGATGGCCGACTACGGATCGGCGAACGTCCTCAATATTCGCGGCATTGGCCGCAGCGCCGTTGACATCGAGCTGCCTTCGGGCGTCGTTCTCTATCGTGACGGTGTGCCGACGTTTCCCGGCTACTTCCAGAACGAGCCGTATTTCGACATCGGTTCGATTGAAGTCCTGAAGGGGCCGCAGGGCACGTTCGTCGGCAAGAGCGCGGCGGGTGGCGCCATCTTCATCAACACGGCTTCGCCGAAGCTCCATGAGCTGAGCGGCAATGTCGAGGCCGAAGTTGCCAATTTCAGCCAGCTCGCTGCCACCGGCATCGTCAACGTACCGATGGGCGATACGTTCGCCATGCGTTTCGGCTTCCGGCACCTGCAGCGCGACGACGTGATGGTCGATTCGCTGAGCGGGCCCTTCACAGGCCGGCCCGGCCGGCCGAACCTCAACAGCTTGCGCATGGGCGCGCTCTGGAAACCGAACGACAAGATCGACGAAAACTTCCGGCTCGACTTGAGTGACCTCGATTTCGGCGGCAACCTGACGACGAGCTACGGCTACCCGCTTTTCGATCTCGTGCAGAACTGCGACTACATGTATCGCGACCGGTCGGTGCGCGGGGTCAACAATTTCAAGTACGATTTCGAAGGCGGCCTCGTCCTGAGCTCGGTGACGGGGTACCAGCGCACGCACACCATCAACAACTTCGACCGCAACGGCAACCAGCCGCGCGTCAATATCTTCGACAGCGAAGGCACCTTCACCCTGTATTCGCAGGAGTTCAACCTGGTCTCGCCCGACAACGCGGGGCCCTTCTCGTACGTCGTCGGCGTGTTTGTGCAGCGGACCGACAGCGTGATCCTCGATTGGCGCCAGGCTGGATTCAACGTGACCGGTGAGGCAGGCGATCTCGGCGGATTCGTGCAGGGTTCGCTTTACCCGTACCTCGGCCTCGACAAGGACTACACGAAGCGCGAGGACGAGATCGCGGGGTTCGTCGACCTCAAGTACGACCTCTCGGAAAGCTGGGAGACCGAGGTCGGCCTGCGTTACAGCGATTACGACCTCGCGCAAGACACCGACATCGTGATCGGCGACGGTCTTACGCCGCCGACGATTCCGTTCTTCGTCGGCCAGCAGCACCTGAGCGAAGGCGATTTCGACGCCAAAGTGTCCGTCACCTACAAAGTCACGCAGGATCAGAACGTCTTTGCCCTCATTTCCAAGGCACACGTGACCGGCGGCTTCAACATCATCGGCGGCGATGAGTTCAAGCCGGAAGAGATCTGGGACTACGAAGCAGGCTGGAAGGGCACCTGGTCGGGCGGGCGGGTCCGCACGCAGATCGGCGCCTATTACCAGACCTTCTCGAACTATCAGGCGCAGTTCGCGAACGCGGACCTCGCCGGACAGAACGAGCTGCAGAACGCCGAAGGCACGAGCGAGGTCTACGGCTTCGAAGCGGCGCTGCAGGCGAAGTTCGGCGCGTTCAGCATCGACACATCGCTCGCGCTCCTCGACAGCAAGCTCGGCACGTTCCCGAACGTCATCAGCCCGTTCCTGCCGCCTCCCGACAATGTCATCACGATTACGGGCGGCGAAACGCCGTTCGCGCCGAAGGTGTCGTTCAATATCGGCGCATCGTACGAGTTCCAGACCGGCGGCGGCATGAAGATCACGCCGCGCATCGACCTCTCGAGCCAGTCGGAGCAGAGCGGCTCCCTGATCGTGAATCCGGCGACGCGGCTCAACGCGCGCACGTTGCTCAATGCGGGTCTGCGCTTCGAGATGGGCAACTGGTATGCGGATCTCGCGGGCACCAATCTCACCGACGAGCGCTACGTCGCAGGCATCCAGGATCTCGGCAACATCTGGTACCCGTGCGCACCGCGCCAATACGGTATCAAGGTCGGCATCAATTTCTAGGCCGATCCTCCGGCATGCAGCCGGGCCCGATCCCCAGGGCCCGGCATTGCGGGGTGCGCCCGCCGCCGCGTACCATTCGGTCATGATCAAGAAGCGCAAACAGGCCGAACTCGGCGACGACAAATCGAAGACCGACCGCGTTTACCGCGATCTGCGCCGCCGTATCCGGGAACTCGAACTGCCGCCCGGATTGCAGCTCGACAAGAATCAGATCGCAGACGAATACAAGGTGTCGCGGGCGCCCGTCAGCGATGCCATTGCACGCCTTGCAGCCGAGGGACTCGTCGACATCTTTCCGCAGAGTGGCAGCTTCGTCGCACCGATCCGGCTCGAGGAATTGCGCGAGAGCCTCCTCATCCGCACGGGGCTCGAAGTGGAAGTGGTTCGGCGAGTGACCGCACTTGCAACGGACGACCTGCTCGCAAGGCTCGACGCAAACCTGATCGACCAGGCGAACGCCGTGAAGCGCAATGACAATGCCCGGCTCGACGATCTCGATGAGGCATTCCACGTGATCATCATGAGCGCCGTGAAATCTCCGGCTGCGGAGCGGCTGCTCGATCGCACGCGCGCCATCCTTGATCGGCCGCGCTTCCATACGCTGCCCGAAGGCGGCCGTCCGATGGATACCTACACTGAGCATCGCCGCATTGTCGATGCCATTCGCACCCGGGACGCCGAACTTGCCGGCGCGGCCATGCGTGTGCACCTGACCATGGTCGCGCAGACGATCGAGCGCCACATCGCGCATGAACAGGCGGACGCCAAGGCGAAGTCCCGCAAGCGCAAGTAGCTCGCGAAGGTCGGGCAAGACTCCCGGCGTTGAGTGCGCGTCCATATATATAAGAGAGGGGGCGAGTTGAAGATCACGGGCGTCCAAGCGACCTGGGTTCCCGACGCGACAGCGAATCGCAGCCTTGCCCGCGGAATCTGTGTCGTCGAAGTGGCGACGGACGCGGCACTCACCGGATTCGCGATCGGTTCAAGCGATGTGCGCGTGCAGCTTTCGGCCATCACCGATTCCCTGCTCGTTGACGAGGATCCGCGCGGCGTCACCGGATTGTGGGAGCGCATGTTTCGCGCGTCCCGGCAGGATGGGGACGACGCATTGTGCGACCGTGCGATGGCACTGCTCGACGTTGCACTCTGGGATCTCAAAGCCAAGGCCAATGGCGAACCGCTGTGGAAAGCGCTGGGCGGCACCCGACCGCGCATCAACGTGAACGCGAGTGCGGCAAGGGTTGGCGCAAGCGACGATGAGCTCGAACGCTGGTGCGGCTCCATGGTGCAGACCTTCGGTATTCGAAGTGCGAGCCTCGTTGTCGGGGTGGATTCTGAAAGCAATCTGCGGCGCCTCGAGCTCATGCGCAAGACGCTCGCGAGCCTGACACCCGAACCGGGACTGATGATTGACGCCCAGGGCAGCTGGGAGCCGAAGGAAGCGATTCGTCGCGTGCGCGAAATGGAGGAGCGTTTCGATCTGACCTGGGTCGGGACGCCGACGCGAGGCACGGATTTTCTCGGCCTCAAGCGCGTCTCGAACGCGATCCGCGCCGCCGTCTGCGCCGGTGGGTCGCTCGGTGCGCCACCCGCCTTCTTGCCGCACTTTCATCATCACGCGCTCGACATCGTGCAAGTGGGCGTCGCCAACGCCGGAATCACCGGGGCACTGCAGCTCGCGGACACCGCTTTCGGTTTCGAGCTCCCCGTGGCGCTCAGCGCCTCACCTGGCCATGTGAATGCGCATCTCGGCGCCGTGATGCCGAATTGCATGAGTCTCGAAGTGCTCGACATCGAGCCGCGCGCCGCAGGTTTCAAGTCGGATGTCCGAATCGAAAGCGGGTGGGCTATCGCGGGAGACCGCCCGGGTCATGGGCTCGTGATCGAGCGCAGCCTCTCATGAAGATCACGGGCTATCGGGTTGAAACCTACCTGATGAAGATGGATCGCGCGGTCGGTGACGCCAATCTTCCGGAGGGCGTCGATCTCATGCCGGGCTCCATCCTGTACCTCGAAACGGATGAAAATATCACCGGCATTTCGCTCGGATTCGTCGGCGGCGCGATCAAGATGCTGTTTCCGGCTGTCGAAGGCGCCGATCCGCGAGAGGTCGTGGGGCTGTGGACAAGGATGAATGACTGGGTTCACAAGACCGGAAATGAAGGGGAGGCCAACTACGCGCTCGGCGCCATCGACATGGCGCTCTGGGATCTGAAGGCAAAGATTGCCGATGAACCCCTGTGGCGCACGCTCGGCGCGCGGGAAGGCCGGGTCAAGGCCTACGCCAGCGGTCTCGACTATTGCTTGTCCGACGAGGAGTTGTTCGCTTTCTACCGGCGCATGGCTGAGCTCGGTATCGACGGCGGGAAGCTCAAGGTCGGACTCGACCTGCCAGCGGATCTGCGCCGGCTTGGCATCATGCGCGATGCCTTGAGCATCGCCTCCGATCGACCGCAGTTGATGATCGATTCGAACGAGTACTGGTCGCCGAAGCAGGCGGTGCGCTACATCCGCCAGATCGAGGAGAAATTCGACCTGACCTGGGTCGAAGAGCCGGCGCGGCGCTGGGATTACGACGGCCTCAAGCTCGTGTCGCAACAGGTGGCGGCTGCCGTGGCTACGGCGGAAAACATCAACAGCATCGCCGACGTCTATCCCCTCATCTCCAATCAGGCAGTCGACGTGCTGAATGTTTCCGGCCTGCATTCCGGCGTCACCGGCTGCCGGCAGATCGCGCGCATGGCGCAGACCTACGAGCTGCCCGTCTCGATGATGAACTGCCAGGCGAATTTCATGGCGCAGATCGCGGCTGCCCTGCCCAATCACAACATGATGGAAGTGGTCGATCCTGGCCGCGAGCACTGCCTGAAGTTTTCAAGTCGCATCGAGGACGGATATATCATCCTCGACGATTCGCCGGGATTCGGCGTTGAAATCGATGAAGCGAAGCTCGCTGAGCTCAAGGCGCACCCGCCAACGGGCAAGGGCCGCTTTCCCTTCCCGCGTCGCGAAGGGGCGGGGCGCTATACCGTGCCGCCGGCTCCGGGGGCCGTGCCTTGGCGGCGCGGCCGCTGACTCAGCGGTAGGGAAGGGGTGCCCGCATCTAGCCGTGTAACGGCAGTCCTTCCGACTCGACGTCAAATACCTGCACCGTGCTTGTCACCACTTCGGTGACATAGATTTTCTTCTGCCCCGGGCCGGCGAAAACGAGATTCGTCGGGCAGGCGCCTTCCGTCGGGATGCGCTGGACGACTTCGCCTTTCCTGCCGAGAACCGTAATGTTTCCCTGGCCGAAGACCGCAGCGTAGAGTTTGCCGTCTTTGCCGAATTTCATGCCGTCGGGTCCCTTGAGTTCGGCCGGATTGAAGTGTTCGATGACGTTGCCATGGAGCTCGCGCCGGCCGGCGACGCGGCCATTACGGCACGCGTAGCGATAGATGTTGCCGCTCAGTGTCTCGGCGATGAAGAGGTCACCCTCGGGATTGAAGGCGATCCCGTTCGTGAATTGCATGCCGCGATCGACAAATTCCACCGAGCCGCTCTTGACGTCGATGCGATAGACACGGCCGTCATACTTGAGGCTCCGGTAGTTCGGAGCGAGTTCGCCGCCGGGCGCGACTTCATCGAGGAGTATCCCGGAGTCGGTGACGTAGAGATCCCCATTCGGGGCAAACGCGAGGTCGTTCAGGAACAGAAACGGCTCGCCCTGGCATTGATTCGCGAAGACCTCGAATTTGCCATCGAGCGACATCCTGAGCACAGCCCGCTTCGCCGTCTCTGCAACCCAGACGAATCCGTTCCGATCCATCGCAAGCCCGTTTGGCCGGCCGGTCTTCGCGAGTACCGTGCGTTTCGAGCCATCCGCACTTACGCGAATGGTCCAGCCTCGGTCCGGGCTCATTTCGACGAATAGAAAATCTCCGTCGGGCAGACGTACCGGCGCCTCCGGAAATCCCACGTCACGGATAAATATGCTCATGCTGATCGCCTCAACCCGGACGGGACGGCTTTACAAAGGGTGCGTTGTCGAGCCGCAGCGTCACTTCACCGAGACTTGCAATGCGACCTGTAGCGCTGCGGTGGCCCGCGATGCGCCGCGATCGCATACAGGTGCCCGGCAGTACGATGTCACCGGGCTCGAGTGCTACGCCGAACTTCGACAGCGTGTTCGCGAGCCAGGCGACGCTTGTCGCCGGATGGCCGAGAATTGCCGACGTGTTGCCGTGTTCCATTGCAACGCCGTCGAGTTCGAGAATCGCTTCGAGATTATCGAGCGCGATGTCCGCGGGCTTGAATTTCTGTGCACCGAGCACGACACGCGCGGAGGAGCCGTTGTCGGCAACCGTATCCTGGATCCTGATGCGCCAGTCGATGATGCGCGAGTCGATGATCTCGAAGCACACCGAGACGAAGTCGATCGCGGCCAGCACCTGGTTGGCACGGACACCGGGACCCGACAGACGCCGGCCGAGCACAAAAGCGGGTTCCACCTCGATCTGTGGATCGATCAGTTCGCCGAGATCGAGCGCGTCGTCCGGATCATGAACCATGGAATGCAGCAGCTTGCCGTAGTCCGGCTCATGCACGCCGAACAGTTCCTGCATGGCTGTCGCAGTAAGCCCGACCTTGTGCCCCACAACGCGATCGCCGCGACCCGTGCGTAGCTGGATATTCGCGCGCTGGATGCTGTAGGCATCGTCGAGAGTCAATTGCGGAAAGCTGGTGGTGAGCGGCTCGATCGGCCGCCGCCGCTCCTCCGCCTGCGCCAGTTTCGCAGCGCAGGTCATGACCACATTCATCTCGGTGCGGGCTTCGCTCATTTCCAGTGCGTCGCCCGCTACTTCGGCCGCCGGCGTCCGCCAGCCTTGAAGCCTTGCCGCGCTGTCTCGACAACAATGCGCGCACCGCTCGACAGCATGCGGCCGTCAAAGCTCACGCATTGAAGCGCGAAGCCGCGTGCCGCCCAAGCGGCGCTTGCGGCGGGATCATCGACGTAGATCCCGAGCGTGACGTCATCGCGCACCTCGGCGGCCATGCGCTCTGCGGCGGCTATCACCGGAGCGCTGCCTGGCGGGACGGCAAGCGACAAGGCAAGGTCATAGGGGCCGATAAAGGTAGCGTCGATTCCCGGCACGGCCGCAATCTGACGGACAGCCCCAAGTGCTCCACGTCCCTCGATCTGGACTACCACGAAGGTCGATCGATTGAGTGCACGCAGCGGTTCGACGAGCGCGTCAAACTTGCTGAGCGGAGAGAAGCCCCGTTTTCCAAGGGGCGGAAAGCGGGCCTGATCGACGATCGCACGTGCGCGCTCGGCGCTATCGACATGCGGAACCATGATCCCGTGCGCGCCCATGTCGAGAATCTTGCCGATGAAGCCATCCTGATTGCCGCAAGTGCGCACCAGCGCCGGAAGGCCCGCCCCATGGGCGGCCAGTATCAGCGGCTCAAGCGTCGAGAAATCGATGGCGGAGTGCTCCATGTCGAGCACGACGAAATCGAATCCGGCAATCGCCAGCGTGGCAATCGTGGAAGCGGCGGGCTGCTCGATCAGGAACGTGCCGAGTGCGCATCCCGATGCGATCTTACGTCGTAGCGTGCGTCCGAGGAGCAGGGCGTCGGCAACCCTGGTTGCGGCCCGGCTGCGAACGGCTCGCGGATTCTTCCAACGTTTCATTCCCTTGCCTATTCCGCTCATCAGCCAGTCTGCTCGTCATCAAATGGGTCGTATACGGCGAGACTAACATGTTAGCTCCGGCGTGTTCAATAACTGTATCGACGAGCACGGTCAAAGTACTGGGGCTGCAAAGTGGCCGCGGCAGGCGTGCGGCGAGAGGGGAATTCACTGAAATGTTAGAACTTGGTCGCCGGCGTGCGGGATTCCAGGCGCCTGAAATGTTAGCGGGCCGTTTCCGGGCCACAAACCGTTGACCGGGGCGGCTCCGATACCTAGACTAACATGTCACAGCGCGGCCGTTCAATCGGCCGGATCATCGGCGGAGCGGGGGCAACAGCCATGAATTGGAGCCTGCGATCGGTACTTCTCGGCGCCGGGATAGTCGGTGCCACAGGCGCTGCCGCGTTTGCCGCAGGCGGCGCTGCGGCCGCGGTCGACGGCCGATTCATCGAGAACAATGCGCGCACCTCGCGGGACTGGCCGACGGTTGGTCTCGACTATGCGGAGACGCGTTTCAGCAAGCTCCACCGCATCAATGCAGGGAACGTCAAGGAGCTTGGCCTCGCCTGGTCCTACGACCTCGAGTCGAGCCGCGGCGTGGAAGCGACGCCACTCGTCGTCGACGGCGTCATGTACGTCTCGGCGTCCTGGAGCGTCGTGCACGCGATCGATGCCCGCACCGGCAAGAAGCTCTGGACCTACGACCCGGGTGTGGCGCGCGCGGGCGGCTACAAAGGATGCTGCGATGTCGTCAACCGCGGCGTCGCGCTCTATCAGGGCAAGGTGTTCGTCGGCGCCTTCGACGGCCGGCTCGTCGCGATCGACGCGAAGAGCGGCCGCAAAGTCTGGGAGCGCGACACCATCATCGATCACTCGCACTCGTACACGATCACGGGTGCGCCACGCGTCTTCAGGGGCAAGGTCGTCATCGGCAATGGCGGCGCGGAATACGGCGTCCGCGGCTATGTGACCGCCTACGATGCGGCGACCGGTGAACAGAAATGGCGCTGGTTCGTCGTTCCCGGCGACCCGTCGAAGCCCTTCGAAGACGAATCGATGGAGAAGGCCGCCAAGACCTGGGATCCGAGCGGGAAATACTGGGAGGCGGGCGGAGGTGGCGCGCCCTGGGACACGCTTGCATTCGATCCCCAATTGAATCTCATGTATGTCGGCACCGGCAATGGGTCGCCGTGGGCTCGCAGCAAACGCAGTCCTGCGGGTGGCGACAATCTCTACCTCGCCTCGATCGTCGCGCTCAATCCCGACACTGGCAAGTACGTCTGGCACTACCAGGAAACGCCGGGCGACAACTGGGACTACACGTCGACGCAGCCGATGATTCTTGCCGACCTCAAGATCGGCGATCGCATGCGCAAGGTCATCCTGCATGCGCCGAAGAACGGCTTTTTCTTCGTCATCGACCGCACGAACGGCGAATTCATATCGGCGCAGAACTTCGTCGACGTGAACTGGGCGACGGGCTACGACACGAATGGCCGGCCGATCGAAGTGCCCGAGGCGCGCTCGGACAAGCCGCATGACTCGATTCCGGGGCCGTTCGGCGCGCACAACTGGCACCCGATGTCCTTCAATCCTGAGACAGGCCTCGTCTATCTGCCGGTGCAGAACGTTCCGCTCAATCTCATGGACGACAAGAACTGGACCTTCAACGGCAATCAGACGGGCGAGCCGCACGGCGGGCTTGGCTGGAACCTCGCCACGTTCGCGAACGTCGAGGCGCCAAAGAGCAAGCCGTTCGGCCGGCTGATCGCATGGGATCCTGTTGCGCAGCGCGAAGTCTGGCGGCAGGAATACGTTGCGCCGTGGAATGGCGGCACGCTCTCGACGGCCGGCAACCTGGTCTTCGAAGGAACAGCCGACGGCCGCTTCCTCGTCTTCAATGCGAAAACCGGCGAAATGCTCTGGCAAACCGCCACGGGCACCGGTGTCATTGCCGCGCCGTCGACCTATCTCATCGATGGCAAGCAGTACGTCTCGATAGCCGTAGGCTGGGGCGGAGTGTTCGGTCTCTCGCAGCGTGCGGCGGACAGGCAGACGCCGGGAACGGTGTACACGTTCGCGCTCGGCGGCAAGGCCGCGATGCCGGAGTTCGTGAAGTACCAGCTCGGCTCCCTCGTCGCCGGCGTTAAGTACGACCCGGCGAACGTGCAGGCCGGCACCATGCTCTACGTGCAGAATTGCGTCTTCTGCCACGGCGTGCCGGGTGTTGATCGCGGCGGCAACATTCCGAACCTCGGCTACATGGATGCAGCGGTCATCGGAAATCTCGACAAGTTCGTATTTGGTGGGGCGGCAACCGAACGCGGCATGCCTGACTTCACCGGGAAGCTCGGCGCTGATGAGGTCGAGAAGATCAAGGCGTTCATCCAGGGTACGGCGGACGCGATTCGGCCGAAACCGTGACACTTTTCTTTGAGCTACCGGCCCCATGACTCCCGCCGTGATCCTGCTCCACCCAGCAGACAATGTGGTGGTGTGCTGTCGAACGGTCAGGATGGGGGAGCGCATTTTGCTTGAGGGTGGAGTCGAGCTCATCGCTCGAGGTGACATCGAGATTGGCCACAAAATGGCTCGAGTCGCGCTGGCAACATTCGCGAAAGTCATCAAGTACGGCGCACCGATCGGATCAATGACCCAGTCCGCGGACGCGGGCGAGTGGGTTCACTTGCACAATATGAAGAGCGACTACATCGGAGCCCATACACGCTCGACTTCCGGAGAAGGCGAATGATCGCGAACGGGTATTTGCGAGCGGACGGGCGAAAAGGCATCCGTGATGTACTCGCTGTTGGCTATCTAGTCGAGTGCGCGCACCACGTTGCCCGCCGGATCGTCGAAATGGCCGATGACACAGAAGTTCAATTGGTCGGCTTTCCGGGCTGCTACCCGAACGATTACGCACTGCGAATGATGAAGGCGTTGTCCACGCATCCCAATGTAGGTGGCGTCATTCTTCTTTCTCTGGGGTGCGAGGGATTCAACCGGGAGGAGCTGGCTCGGCACATCAGTCAAAGCGGACGCGCGGTCGAGACAGTAGTGATTCAACACGCGGGTGGCACGCGCAGTGCCATCAGCGAAGGTCTGGCGGCCGTCGGCCGGGTGAAGGCGCAAATGAAGCGCTCACTCGTCAAGGCGCCATTCGATTTCTCCGATTTGATCGTGGGCACGATTTGCGGTGGATCCGACGGAACCAGTGGTATTACCGCCAATCCTGCGGTTGGCCGCGCGTTTGATCGACTGGTTGACCTGGGAGCGACCTGTATCTTCGAAGAGACCGGTGAAATGATTGGCTGCGAAGGACCGATGGGCGATCGTGCGATCACCGCAGACGTGGCAGTGGCAATACGAGGCTCGATCGAGAAGGCCGACAAATACTATCGCGCGATGGGGTATGGAAGTTTCGCGCCGGGCAACGCAGAAGGTGGGCTGAGTTCCCAAGAAGAAAAATCGGCGGGCGCCTATATCAAGTCCGGCCATCGACCCATATCGGGTGTCATCAAGCCCGCCGAAGTACCGAGCGCTCACGGACTGTATCTGCTCGATGTCGTCCCGGATGGGGCGCCCAAATTCGGGTTTCCGAATATCTCTGACAACGCGGAAATCGTGGAGCTGATGGCGTGTGGTGCTCACTTGACGCTTTTCACGACCGGCCGTGGATCGGTTGTCGGTTCCGCCATCGCGCCAGTCATCAAGATCACAGGGAACCCCGAAACCTTCAGGAAAATGGCCGAGGATATGGACGTCAATGCGGGCCGAATTTTTGGCGGCGAGGCGGATCTTGACGAAGTAGCCGAGGAAATTGTGGCGCTGGTCAAAGCCACCGCGGCGGGTGCTCGGACCAAATCGGAGGAGTTGGGTCATCAGGAGTTTATCCTGACCTACAAGTCATTCGATCAAGCCGGTCCCGCGTGCTTGCCGCGTACGGCGGCTCATCGCTAGATGACATTCCGCGCCACGCAGGACGCCGCCGATACCTCAACGACACACGAACGGCTCGCCGGTAGATGCCGGCAAGAGAGCGCCTGCCGGGTCATGTATATGGAGAGAGTGACGGGTGCGCGGTCGTCACGGTCGATCAGACACTTTCGCAGGATCTCCGTGCCCATTGCGTGCCCGCGTCGAAATTGCGTTCACGGCGGCAACAGGGGTTCGACAAAATCGCGGGGAGCGATTTTGGTCGACATGCGCAGCTGCGCACGTCGACCCCGAAGGGGCGCGAGCCATGGAGGGCGGAGCGCAGTCCCCTTGGGGACGCCATCGCTCGCGTCAGCGAGCGATACGACACAATGGCTAAACGAGCTTCACCTCAACGCCACGCGCACGGATCGCCTCGATGCATTCCGCATCGGCCCGCTTGTCCGTGATCAGCAGGTCGACCTGATCCACCGCCGAGATCACCGAAAGGTTTCGCCGCAGGAGTTTGGAAGAATCAGTCACCGCGACGACCCGGCGCGCAATCCGGATCATCTGCGCGTTGAGCTGCGCCTCCAGCACGTACGGCGTCATGAGGCCGACTTCCGGATCGAGACTATCGACGCCGAGGAACAGGGTGTCGGCCTGAAGATTGCGGATGGCATTTTCCGCTTGCGGCCCTGATAGCGACCAGGATCGCCGGCGCAGCACGCCTCCGGGAATCACGAGGTTGACGAACGCCACGCTCGCGAGCAGTACGGCAATGTTGAGTGCGTTCGTGATGACATTGAGGGAGCCGAGCTTGAGGCCGCGCATCTGCTTCGCGATCTCGGCGGTCGTCGTGCCGGAATCGAGAATGACCGTCTCGCCGTCGCGGATCAGCTGGATCGCAGCGGTCGCGATGCGGATTTTTTCCGCGCGGTGCAGGCTCTGTTTGACATCGATCGGCAGCTCGTCGCTTTCGCGCCTTGGCAGGGCGCCGCCGTGGATGCGGACGAGGGCGCCGATCTCATCAAGCGCCGCCAGGTCGCTGCGGATCGTCACCGCCGAAACGGCAAATTGCCGCGCCAGCTCGGCAACGGTCACCTGGGCTCGCTCCTGCAAAAGGCCGCGAATCCGGCGGCGTCTTTCCTCGAGGATCGGCTCTTCCCCGCGCTCTCGTGGCCCGGTTTTCATGGAGTTGATTGGACTCATCCGTGATATGAAAGCAAATGAAAGTTACTTGTTCTTTCGAAATGGGTCAACTAGCATCCGGCCGCGTTTGGCTAACCGGGGACAGGCCGCCGTCATGAACAAGAAAGAGATCGCCTTCGCCATCGGACTCCTGTTGAGCTCACTGATTTCGGCCGCGGACGAGCAAGCCGCGACTGCGGACAGCGCCGCCGATTCGGACGAGCTCGAAACGGTCATCGTCACAGGCACGCGAGCCGCATTGGTCGCGTCGCGCGACCTCAAGAAAGACGCGGGAATCGTGCAGGACTCGATCGTTGCCGAGGACCTGGGCCGCTTTCCCGACGCCAACGTTGCGGACTCGCTCTCACACATCACGGGCATCACAATCTCGCGCACGCGCGGCGGCGAAGGCCAGTACGTGAACGTGCGTGGCCTCGGCCCCGCGTATTCCATCGTCACCTTGAATGGCCGCATCCTCGCGACCGACGGCGACGGACGCGAGTTCGCATTCGATGTGCTGCCCTCGGAAGTCATCTCCGGCGCCGACGTCTACAAGTCTGCGGATGCGAGCTATCTGGAAGGCAGCATCGGCGGCACCATCAACCTGAGCTCGGCGAAACCGCTCAATGCGCCGGGCCGGCAGATCCATTTCTCGATAGACGGCGACTACAACGACCTGTCCGAGGAGACTGGCTACAAGGCAAGCGGCGTCTACAGCGACACATTCCGCGACAACACGATGGGCCTGCTGCTGACCGCCACCTATGAAGACGTCACCGATCGTTCCGATGCGATCCACGAATTCGGCCTCAACCCGGATTCGCCCGGCGAATTCGACGCGAACGGCGACGGAACGATCTCCGCGGACGAGAGCGGCCTGCTGGGCCTGTGCTGCACGAGTTTCGGCACGCGCGTGCAGACGAAGAAGCGGACCGGCGTCACCGGCATGTGGCAGTGGAAGGTCAATGATGCGTTCCAGATGAGCGTCGACGCGCTCTTCACGCGCCTCGATGCGCCGACGGTCGGCTACATGGAGTCCTACTACGTCGAGGACTCGATTCTCGACGAAACGACGGGGCAGCACCGCTGGAGCAATGTCACCATCAACGACCACTGGGTCACGGGCATGACCGTCGCCGAGCTCGTGCCGGAAATCTCCACCATTACCGAGCATCGCGTTGTCGACACCACGCAGTTCGGCTGGAACGGCAACTGGCAGGTGAACGACCGGTTGGGATTCAACTTCGATGCCTACCGTTCCGAATCGACGCGCGATTCCGGCGGCAAGGACACGTGGGTCGTCTCCGGCATCGCCGGCGATCATACCGCCCGCGTCGACATGAACTCGCACGCGCTGCCCGACATCACCGTGACGCTCGACGACGGCCGCGATCTCGCGACCGCGCTCGCGAACCATGAACTCGGTGACGCGGACTACGGCCTGCACTACATCGGTCTCTCGGGCACCGACGTCGACGACACGGTCACGGGCTACACGATCGGCGGCTCACTGAAGTTCGATGCCGGCGCATTCAAAGCGCTCGACTTCGGCGCCGCGCGCACGGAGCGTGGCAAGGTTCGCAACACCATCGAGAACGATACGAACGGCGGCTCCTGCCAGTACTGCAACCTGTACGGTACGACGTTCGCGAGTCTCGGCGCCCAGGTCGTGAGTATCGTGTCGCCGCCGCACTTCATGCGAAACGCGGGTGGTCACTATCCGACATCGTTCGTACAGTTCGACGTGAAGCACTACCTGCAGGCGCTGCAAGCGCTCGATGGCCAGCCGATTCTCGATGAGAACGGCCAGCCGACGGGCGCTGTCTTCGACGCGGCCGCGACCTTGCCGGAACTCAATCCGGTGCAGTCCTACGACGTGCAGGAGGACACCAACGCGCTCTATGTGAAGGGGAACTGGGGCACGGACGACTGGTTCGCCAGCGCCGGCGTGCGGTGGATCAGCACCGACACGATCGCCCGCACGGCGATCGACAGCATCGTTTATGTGCTCGATCCGACGCCGAACATTCCGACCTCGAGCCCCGACGTGACCTACAGCGCGGCGGATCCGCTCACGCAGAAGGGCAGCTACAGCAAGTTCCTGCCCTCGATCAACGCGGGTTTCTGGATGAGGAAGGACCTGCTGCTGCGCGCCGCCGTTGCACGCGTGATGGCGCGGCCCTCGCTCAATCAGCTGGCGCCGACCCGCACGGACAACACGCTCGATCGCACGTTTGCGGTCTTCTACGACGGCAATGCGGACCTCGAGCCCGTGACGGCCGACCAGGCCGATCTCTCGCTCGAATGGTATTTCGATTCGAAGTCCGTGGTGAACGCGGCGCTCTTCTGGAAGAACATCAAGAACTTCATCACCACCGAACTTGACGAGAACGTCGATATCGGCGTGATCGGCAGCATCGGCGGTGCGCCGGATGCGCCGATCCTTTATGACGTCAGCCGCCCGATCAACGGCGACAAGGCCAAGGTGCTCGGCTTCGAACTCGGCGCGCAGCACTTCTTCGCGAACGGCTTCGGCTTCCGCGCGAGCTATACCTACACCGATACGAAGGCCTACATCGACGGCGTGCACGTGGGTCCGCTGGAAGGGGTGTCGAAGTCCGCTTTCTCTGCGGCGCTGATGTACGAAGACAATCGCTGGGACGCGCAGCTCGCCGCGGACTACAGCGGCGAGTACGTGCAGATCACCGACGCGGTGGGCGGGCTGTCGCAGATGGGCGCACCGATCACCTGGGTTACCGCGTCGGTCGCGTACAAGGTGTCCGACGGGTTCACCGTATCGCTCGAAGGCCGCAATCTCACCGACGACTTCTATTTCTCCGACCTGGGGCGCAGCGACATCCTCGGCGGCTTCGAAACCTGGGGCCGGACCGTCATCCTCGGCGTCAACGTCAAATTCTGAAATGAGCGCGTGGCTCCTGCATGCGCTGATCACGACGCTGCTGTGGGGTGTCTGGGGCGCATTCGCCGGCCTGCCCGGCGAACATGGCGTGCCGGAGACCCTGAACTACGTCGTCTGGTCGCTGACGATGATTCCGCCGGCGCTGGTCGTGCTGCGCTGGAGCGATCAGCCGCTGAAGCGCGATGGCCGTTCCGTCGCGCTGGGTTTTGCGATCGGCATCCTTGGCGCGGGCGGGCAGCTCCTCCTCTTTCACGCGGTGCGCATCGGCCCGCCGTACCTGATTTTTCCAATCATTTCGCTGTCGCCCGCACTCACCATCGCGCTCTCGTTCACGCTCCTCAAGGAGCGTACCGGCAAACTTGGTCTCGCCGGGATCGGGCTCGCGTTGCTGGCGCTGCCGCTCTTCGACTATCGCGCTGACGGTGAGCTCGCGGGCTACGGGCTCTGGTTCGTGCTCGCACTGGCGATCCTGGCCGCCTGGGGCATCCAGGCGTATTTCATCAAGCTCGCGAACGCGACCATGGACGCCGCGAGCATCTTCTTCTACATGACTCTGAGCGGTTTGCTGTTCGCACCGGTTGCACTGGCGATGACCGACTTCTCGCAACCCATCAACTACGGAATTGACGGTCCGGGTCTTGCAGCCGCCATCCAGGTGCTGAACGCCATCGGTGCGCTCACGCTGGTGTTCGCCTTCCGGTACGGCAAGGCCATCATTGTGTCACCGCTCGTCAACGCCGGGGCGCCGCTCCTGACCGCGATCATTTCGCTCGCGCTCGTTGGCGTCATGCCCGGCCCGTTCAAGCTGGCGGGCATCGTGCTCGCCCTCCTTGCCGCGCTGATGCTTGCGCTGCAACCGGAGGAATCGGCATGAAGCCGTTGCTCGACATCATTGCGCGCCACAAGCGGGGGCAGGCGGTTGGAATCTATTCGCTCTGCTCCGCGCATCCCTGGGTCATCGAGGCCGCGATGCACGTCGCGAAGGCCAGCGGCTCACCGCTCCTGATCGAAGCCACGTGCAACCAGGTGAACCAGTTTGGTGGGTACACGGGCCTTACGCCGGCGGACTTCCGTCGTTTCGTCGAGACCATCGCGCTGCGCGCGGCATTTCCACTCGAGCGTCTGTGGCTCGGGGGCGATCATCTCGGCCCCAACGTCTGGCAGAAGGAAAAGGCCGCCGCCGCGATGGCGCACTCCGATGAACTCGTGAGTCAGTACGTCGCTGCGGGTTTTCGCAAGATCCATCTCGATTGTTCGATGGCCTGTGCTGACGACCCGTCGACGCTTCCGGAGCGGGTTGTCGCAACGCGTGCGGCACGGCTCTGCGCCATTGCGGAGCGGACGTGGCAACAGCAGGGTGGCGAGCCGCCGGCCTATGTGATCGGCACCGAGGTGCCGACGCCGGGTGGCGCGGCCGAAGAGCTCGAACAGCTCGCGGTGACCACGCCGGAGTCCGCGCAGGCGACAATCGCGGCACACCGCATGGCGTTCACCGAGGCGGGCCTCGACGCAGTGTGGCCACGCATCATCGCGCTCGTCGTGCAGCCTGGCGTTGAATTCGATCATCACAAGGTCGTCGACTACCGCCCCGAGAACGCCCGCGTCCTCAGTGCCTTCATTGCGCGTGACGCGCAGTTCGTCTTCGAGGCACATTCCACCGATTACCAGACGCCGGAAAACCTGCGGGCGCTCGTGCGCGATCACTTTGCGATACTTAAAGTGGGACCGGGCGCGACGTTCGCGCTGCGCGAGACGCTCTGGGCCCTGGCTGCGATCGAACATGAACTGCCCGGCATCGACCAGCGCTCGGATCTGCGCGAAACGGTCTTGCGGGTGATGCGCGCGGATCCGCGCCACTGGCGCAGCCACTATCGCGATGCCGCCACGGAGCCGCTCGATCTCGCCTACAGCTTGAGCGATCGCATCCGTTACTATTGGCCGCATCCGGACGTTCAGCAGGCCAGCACGGCTTTGCTCAGTAACTTGCGAAACCACCCCTTGCCTCTGACGCTGGTGAGCCAGTATCTCCCGCGTCAGTACGCTGCCATCCGCGCAGGCCAGCTCGAAGCCTCCGTCGACGCGCTGCTCGGCGATGGCATCGCCTCCGCGTTGCGTCCCTATGAGCGTGCGTGTACTTCGTGACTGCCATCGCACCATCCGCGACCGCCCGTGAAATCGCTCAGCAGCCTGAGGTGTGGCCGCGCATTGCGGCGCTGGTCGCACGCGAACGGGCACGGCTCGATGGATTTCTCGCGCCGCTCCTCAAGAATCCGGAGCTGCGCATTGTGCTGACGGGAGCGGGTACGTCCGCTTTTATCGGTACGTGCCTGGCACCGGCACTCGTCCGGCATTTGCAACGCCGCGTCGACGCGGTCGCGACTACTGATCTGGTGTCGGGGCCCCAACTTCACCTGCAGCGCACTGTACCGACATTGCTGGTGTCGTTCGCGCGCTCCGGCAACAGTCCGGAGAGCGTCGCTGCCATCGATCTCGCCGAACAGATGCTGAGCGCGGCGCATCACTTGATCATCACCTGCAATCCGGACGGCGCGCTGGCGAAGCGGGCGGCGACTTTGCCGAGCGCAGTGACACTGCTGCTGCCGGATGAGACGAACGATCGTGGCTTTGCGATGACCTCGAGTTTTACGTCCATGGTGCTCACGGCGGCATTGGCGCTCGGCGCGCTCGCGCCCGATCGCGTGCCGCGCATCGCCAGCGCTGCGGCCGCCGCAATGACCGGGGCGCACGCCTTGGCGCAGCAGCTCGCATTGCGACGATTCGAGCGTGTCGTCTACCTCGGCAGTAACGAATTGCGTGGGCTGGCTGCGGAGGCGGCGCTCAAGATGCTCGAGCTCACCGATGGCCGGACGGCTGCGATGTCGGAATCGGTCCTGGGCTTTCGTCACGGCCCCAAAACGGTCGTCAACGATCGCACCCTGATTGTTCTGTTCCTGTCGAACGACGGCTACACGCGGGCTTACGACTGCGATCTGCTTCACGAGCTGCGCCGCGACGACCGCGCGGGTGCCATTGTTGCGCTGGGCACGGGCGGCCGAGACCTGGACAACGTGGAGGGACTCGAATTCGAGGGTCTCAACAGCGCAAGCGATCTCGAGATGGCGCTGCTCGATGTCGTGTTCGCGCAGATCCTGGCGCTCCGACAATCGCTGGAGTTTGGCTTGGCTCCCGACCGTCCGAACGTGGCTGGCGTCGTCAATCGCGTCGTGCAGGGCGTCAGCATCCACCGCTGGCCGGAGGACGCGTAGCATGTTTCTGGGCGTCGACGGCGGGGGCACCAAGACCGCGTACGCGCTGATCGACAGCCGGGGCGCGATACGTGCAAGCCACGTGACCGGCAGCGTGAGCTATCTGTCTGAAGGCGTTGCGCGGGCCACCACTCTGCTTGTCGAAGGTATCGGCGCGGTCCTCGCCAAAGCCGCAACCGATGCAGCGCACGTTTCCTGGGCCTTTTTCGGGCTACCGTCCCATGGCGAAGACAGCGCGATGACCGCGCAGCTCGATGCCATGCCGTCGTCGCTGTTCGACGGCTCGAAGTATCGCTGCGGCAACGACATGATCTGCAGCTGGGCGGGGTCGCTTGGCTGTCGCGACGGCATCAGCGTCGTCGCCGGAACGGGTTCGATCGCCTACGGAGAATTCGCGGGCCGCAACGCGCGGGCAGGCGGGTGGGGCGAGCTCATCGGCGATGAAGGCTCCGCGTACTGGATCGCGCGCGAAGGCATGAATCTTTTTTCCCGCATGAGCGATGGCCGCGCGGGGCGCGGCCCACTGCATGCGCTCGTGCGCGAGAGGCTGGGGATCGACATCGACCTCGACGTGTGCGCCCGCATCTACGGGGACAGTTCGATGGCCCGGGGCGCGTTTGCGCAATTCGCACGGCTCGTGCACGACGCGGCCAATGCCGGCGACGTGGAGGCGCGCGCGATCTTCGTGCGAGCGGCGAGTGAGCTGGTGGGAACCGTCCTCGCGGTTCGCCGCTCGCTCGCGGTGCCAGACACGGTTGCACTGCCCGTCTCGCATTCCGGTGGTGCGTTCGCAGGGTCGCCGGCCCTGGTCGGCGACTTCCGTACTGCACTCGCGGCGAGTCGATTGCCTTTCGACTGGCAGTCGCCGCTGTTTCCGCCGGTCATCGGCGCGGCACTTAATGCTGCGCGGCTGGCAGGCCAACCGCTGAATGGCGCCGCGCTCGCGCAGCTGCGCCAAGCGTGTGTGACCGCGGGGCCCGCGCAATGAGCGGACCGATTGTGCCGCGAAGCCAAAGAAAACGAAGGAAGTCTGCACGATGAAGCGTATTGGACTTGCCTTGGCCGCACTCTTTGTCTCCATGCTTTCCAGGGTCGCGTTCGCGGCGAGTCCGCCCGAGGTCGGCCCGGCGGATGTTCCGCCCAACAACCAGTTCGATACAGCGCCGATGGTCTCGACGCTCGTCGTGCCGCGCACGGAGTTGAGCCGATTTCGCCTGCCGGTGATCGACGCGCACAGCCACGACTATACAGCGACGCCCGAGCAAATCGCCGCGTGGGTTCAGCTGCAGCAGCAACTCAATGTCGAGCAGACGTTCATCTTCACCGGCGAGAGTGGCTCAGCGTTTCGTACCCTAGTCGCGCGCTATGCCGGTGCGTATCCGGGCCGGTTCGTCATGTTCGCGGGGTTTTTGAAGGATGACATCGAGCGACCGGGCTATGGCCGCCGGCTGCGCGCGCGACTTCACGAAGACGTGCGCGCGGGCGCACGCGGTCTCGGTGAACTGACGGACAAGGGCATGGGTCTGGTGCGAGTCGGGGACAAAGCTTATTTCATCGACGACGCGCGCTTCGATCCGCTTTGGGATGAGGCCGGCCAATTGCACCTTCCCGTGTTCGTGCACATCGCCGAACCGGCTGCGTTCTACCAGCCTCCGGATGAGAAGAACGAGCTGCGTCGGTCGTCGAACTGGTCGCTCTATGGCAACGGCACGCCGGGGTTTGAGGCGATGCTCGCGAAGTTCGAGACCGTAGTTGCCCGGCATCCGAATACCCAGTTCATCGCCGTGCATGCATTCAATCTGGCGAACGATCTGGGACGCGTGGAAGCGTTGCTCGCGAAGTACCCCAATGTGCAGATCGATTTCGCGGCGCGCATGTGGGAACTCGCTCGCCAGCCGTTCACGGCGCGGCGCTTCATGATGCAGCATGCGGACCGCATTTTGTTCGGGACGGACAACGATCCGGATCCCGCGATGTATCTCGCGCACGTCCGGCAGATGGAGACGGAGGACGAATGGTTCTGGCCTGCCGACGCCGAATGGTGGCGGGGCTACGGGATGAATCTGCCGGACGAGATACTGCGCAAGGTCTATCGCGAAAATGCACTCGCGATTCTCGCGCCCACCACCCGCTAGCGCGGTCTTGCCTCGATCAGCAACGAGTGATCGAAGCTTGCACGCAGTGTTGCCGCCGGTCCTTCAATGGTTCCGAGGTCGCGGCCATTCACATAGTCGCTGAGCTGGTAGCGGCCCGGTTCGAGCCCGCGCAGCTGCAGGGTACCGGCGAAGTGCTGGGCGAAGAAACCGTAGTAGAGCGTGCCGTTCTTGCGCACGACGTGCGTTTCCGGCCGATCGAACCCGATGTCGTAGAGCGACCCGAGATACTCACCGTCCGACAAGCGCTTCGCGGCGTAGAGGTCCGTCCACTTTTTCCAGACGGTTTCGCGATGCGGTGTCAGGAGGAGCGTCGGATCCTTCTTGCCGGGCGCGCCGGGCCAGGCGAAGTTCGTTCCGATGACGCCGCCCACGGCAAACGTCGAGGCGAAGTCTTCGCCGCCTTCACTCATTTCGACGTGATCGCCGAAATAGGCCAGGCGATCGCCGGCGAGCGCCTTCAAGGTCTTGCCCTTGAGCCGGACCTGCCAGGAACTCTCCGGGTCCGAGGCCACCGCCATGTTCATGAAGGGCAGCGTGAAGAAGGAATAGCCGGTACCGCAGGGGCAGATTTCGACGACCGAGCCGGGTGCGCTCGATTGCGCCGAGTCCCAGATCGCCTTGAAGAAGCCCGGTATGCCTTCCGACGCTTCCTCCGGCGAGGCATGGTGATGATCGGGGTTGTAGCAGGACGGTGCGGCGTTCAAGTGCTGGCCGTCAATCTTCAAGCCGTCAAAGCCCCAGTCGACCAGCGCTTTGCGCACGAACGCCGCGGCGTCCGCGCGCACCGGGCCGATCGCCGGGCATAGATAATGAGAGTCCCACCACGTGATATTGCGAAAGGAGCCATCGGCATTCTTGAGCAGCCAGTCGCTGTGCGTCCGGTGCATCATCGACGCGGGCGCGGCGGCGAGCGGCGACCACCAGAGTTGAGCTTTGAGTCCGGCGGCGTGAATGCGATCGACGAGCGCCTTCATGTCGGCGTCGCCGCGCGGAAATTTCTCGACATTCGGTGTCCAGTCGCCAATGGCCGTCTGCCAGCCGTCGTCCAGCGTTGCCCAGCGAAAGCCCAGTCGCTTGGCGACCGGCAGCGTTTCAAAGACCTGTTCGGGCGTGAACTCGCGCCCATAGCCCCACGCGCACCAGATGGGCTCGAACGCATCGGCTGGCGAATCCGCCAACTTCACGCCTTGTGCCAGCATCAGCTCACGATAGGCACGCAGGACACCGAAGTAATCGCCACGATGCACGGCGACGAAGCTGCGAACGGTGTCGAAGCTCGCGCCGGGGCCGAGCGATTTCTCGCGGGATGCCGTCAGGGCGAGATGCACGGTGCCGTCTCGTTGACGGGAAAGCGGCAGCGAAATTTGCTTGGGCACGAGCTCGAGATGGCCGATGGCAAGCCCGACGTCGCGCCGCCACACGTCAAGCACCGGTGTGCCGCCGCCGTAATCCGCGTCGTTCATGCCGAGGAAATTTTTGCGCTGGTAGTCGCGCTTGACCGGGAGCACCCAATCGGGGCGGCTCTCGTACGAAGCGCTCTGGTACGACCAGAACGCCGGCTCCTGAGCCCGCGGCGTCGAATCGAACTGGTAGCGCGAATTGACGTAGCCCGTCACCGCGACTGGAGCGTCCCCGTCGTTGCGATAGCGCACCTGAACGGTCAGCCATTGCGGCCGATTGCCGTAGCGGGTGACCTTGACGATCTTGGCAATGCTCCCCGCGTGGCCCGTCAGCGTCACCAGCCGACCGGCACCGAGTGCATCCTGGACGTCGGTTTCCTCGTGATTCTCGAGCGCAAAATCCCCGATCTCGCCGCCGGTGGTGACTAAAGCTTCGGAGACGGAAAAATCGCCGAGAGCTTGTTCGCCGTCAAGCGTTGCGACCACGCGACTGTGCATCTGGGCGTCGATTTCGAGTCGCAATCCGTCGCCGGGGACGGCAATCACCGAGGACAGGGCGAGCGCGGCAACAGGCAGCATTTGCGGATCATCGCATAGAAAGTTTGCGCAGCGACAACCTGGCCGGCTCGATCGCGGCACCGCCAGGTCCTGCACCGCAGTTGGTCTTTCGGTGCGCGCTGGTACACCGGGTACCGTCCCCTGTGGAGTTGGCGGCTACTGGTCTGGTTATCCTTGAATTGGCGCGCCCAAGGCAGAACGACCCATGGAACGCTTAGAATCGAGGCCAGCTCTTGCACATGCCGAGCAACGCAATTCGGGGCACTGCAAATCGGACTCCTCGCCAAGCTCCTGCCGATGACCGAGGCGCGCTTCGCGCGTCACGCTGGGCGCGGCGTGCTCAAAGTATATTGGCAGGTTCGTGCTTCGTGCCCTGAGCTCACCGGACACGCGCTCTACGCGCAGGTGGTGGCCAAGCGCTCCGGGATTGCACCCGAGGCTGCGCGCGCAATCGTGCTGAAGGCCGAACAGAGCTTCGCCGAATGGCCCAAAGAGCGGGAGCTTTCCTTTCGCGACGTCGTCGCCTACCTGGTCTTCGCGGAGTTCGTCCGGGCGCACCCCGAACGCAAAGGCGTGCAAGCGGACATGAGACGCGTCGTGGCGAAAATCATTCCCGGGAACCTGTGAGGTCGAGTCAGTCGCGCGGCGCGCCAATTGCCATTGCCGATCGTCACTCATCCTTGCCGGGCAGGTAGACGATGTGGTCGATGGCCCAGCTGTAGACGTCCGGCTCGTCGGGAACCATCTTGAAGTCGATGATCTCGCTCGCGCGCCCGCGCAGCCTGATCTCCATGGGCGCATAGCGCACATGGCCGAGCTGGTTGGAGCCCTTCACGGTTATCTGCAGCAGGCCCGGGACCGTCGTGAACTGGACGCGCCCCCGCAGCCACAGCAGCCGGCTGTTGACGTCATAGCCGAGCGTCCCGGCGACGCAGACGATTTTCTTGACGTCGCAGATGGGCTTGTTGACGGAAAGGTACACGGTATCGCCCGCCAGCAAGGCGGCTGAGGCGAGTGCCGCCAGCAGGGCGAGGGCGCCGGCGACAACACCTGCAGGTCGGTTCCCCGCAGGACGTCCTGACCGGTCGTGAGCCTGGCTACCCATGAGCGTGCCACTATGCGCTCAGTCGCGCGTCATCGCGACCAGATAAACCATCAATGGCCGGTCGCCGCGAGCGTGTGTGTGCACGCCCTCGCTGGCTCCCGGCGGAATGTCGTACGTGTAGAGCTGCGCGGGGCGGGCGTAGCCCTGGCGGCCGAAAATCCATTTGACGCCCACGGTTCCCTTGCCACCGTGCAGCCTTTTGTCGGCGACGACCCGCTCGTTGTCCCGCGCGCGGCGATAGGCGAGGCGAGGTGTGCGTGATTTTCTGCGAGACTTGCGGCGGACGGGCCTGGTGGTGTCATCTTGACGAGGTGTCGATCGCAATGAAAGCCGCTGGCTGGATCGCGGCAGGAGAGTGACCGCCATGAGCCTCGCTTCAAGACGGTGCGCGTTGTATTCGCTGGCCGGTGCGCTTGGCCTCGCTGGATCGGCATTCGCGAGCGACTCCGGGAAGGAACCCTTTCGCGCGGAGCAACCGCCCGAAGGCGCGATCTGGCTCGAGTCGCTCGACCTCAGCAAGATGACGCAGCGCCGGGGCCTCCCCAAGGCAGGCAAATCGATACGCGACTTGCCGATCACGCTGCATGGCATCGTCTACCCGCACGGCATCGGTACGCGTTCGATCAGCGAGTTCGTGATCGACCTCAAGGGCGTTGCGACGCGCTTCGAATCGATGGTCGGTCTCGACGATGTGGTGAAACAAGGAGTGGGGAGCGTCACGTACGAGGTCTGGGCGGACGATCGCCTGGTTGCCGACAGTGGCCTCATGCGCGCCGGCGATCGACCGAAGCGCCTGGTCGCGGATCTCTCGGGCGCGCGCGTGCTGACGCTGCTGCTCGACGATGGCTTTGATACGAGCAATGACGACGAAGGCGCCTGGGCGGGGGCGATGCTGTTTCTGCAACCGGGTGCGACAGCTCGTCCCGAACCGTTCATTGCGCCTTCAGAAGCGCCACCGGCCATCGCGCCGGCCATGGAAACCGTGCAGCCGGCGATTCACGGACCGCAGGTCGTCGGTGGTACACCGGGCCGTGACTTTCTGTATCGCGTGCCCGCTACGGGAGGCAAGCCGCTGCGATTCAGCGCCGCCGGGCTGCCGGCCGGACTCGCCATCGACAGCAAGACCGGAATCATCAGTGGCCAGATGCATCGGGCCGGCCGCTCGCAAGTCACAGTCACGGCAAGTGGAGATCGCGGCAGCACGACGCGCTCACTGGAAGTCATCGCAGGCGCTGATGCGCTCGCAAGCACCCCGCCCATGGGCTGGAACTCGTGGAATGTCTGGGGACCGGCCGTCGATCAGCAGAAAGTGCTCGCGGCGGCGGACTGGCTCGAAAAGAGCGGACTTGCCGCGCACGGCTACCAATACGTCGTCATCGATGACACCTGGGAAGGCAAGCGCGACGCGAACGGCGAGATCCGGCCAAACGAGAAATTTCCGGACATGCAGGCACTCGCCGATTCCCTGCACGCGCGCGGGTTCAAGCTCGGTATCTATTCATCGCCCGGCCCGCGCACCTGCGAAGAATACGAAGGCAGCTGGCAGCACGAAGCACGGGATGCGGCGACCTACGCACGCTGGGGCGTCGACCTCTTGAAGTACGACTGGTGTTCCTACGACGAGGTCGCGAAGGGGCGCTCGCTGGCGCAATTCAAGAAGCCCTACGTCGTGATGCGGGACGCGCTCGCGCGAGTCGACCGCGACATCGTGTATTCGCTCTGCCAATACGGGTACGGCGACGTGTGGAACTGGGGTGCGCAGGTCGGCGGCAATCTCTGGCGGACGAGCGGCGATCTCCTCGACAACTGGTCGAACCTGCAGAGCGTCGGCTTTCGCCAGGCGGGCCGTGAAAAGGGCACGCGGCCCGGTCATTGGAACGACACGGACATGCTGGTCGTGGGCACCGTCGGTTGGGGCCCGAATCTTCATCCGACGCGACTGACGCCGAACGAACAGGTCCTGCACCTTTCGCTCTGGGCGCTCGAGGCCGCGCCGCTTTTCATCGGCGCCGATCTGTCGCGTCTCGATCCGTTCACGCTCGCGCTCTTGACGAACGACGAAGTGCTCGACGTCGATCAGGATCCGCTGGGACACGCGGCGTCGCGTGTGTGGAAGGACGCGCGCACGGAAGTATGGGCGCGGCCATTGTCTGACGGCACGACGGCCGTGGGACTTTTCAATCGGGGATTGGGTGCAGCCAGGGTCACCGTGCGCTGGTCCGATATCGATCTGAAGGGCATGCAGTCCGTGCGCGATCTTTGGCTGCACCAGGACCTGGGACCATTCAAGGATGCATTCACGGCGACCGTGCCGCGCCACGGCGTCGTGTTCGTGAAGATCGGCCGTCCGCGCGGCAGCTAGCCGAAGCGACGCAGATCGAACGGCGCCACGTCGTACTTCGTTGGGCGCCCCGCGACGAGATCCGCGACGAGCTCGCCCGTGACTGGCGCGAGCGTCAATCCAATGTGCTGGTGGCCGATCGCGTAGAAGAGATTCCGTGGGCCGGGCGCGCGGCCGATGCCCGGCAAGTAGTCGGGCAACACGGGTCGCGGTCCCACCCAGCTCGGCCCTTCGTTGTCACAGCGATAACCGAGCGCTTGCAGTTTCCGGCGCAAGCGTGCCGGCTTGCGCGCGTCCGGCGGCGCGTCGATGCGTTCGAATTCCATGTACGTCGATGCCCTGAGTCGCGAGGCCATCGGCGTGACGAGCACGCTCTCATCCATGTAGACGATCGGCGCATCGAGAAGGGGCGCATGACCCGCAAGCTCGACGTGATAGCCGCGCGCCGCCTCGAGCGGAACCTTGAGCCCGAACGGCGTCAGGAGCGACTTCGACCAGGCGCCGGCACAGACGATCGCCGTGGAAACGACCCGACGATCGGTTGGAGTGAGGATCTCGATGCGCTGCCCTCGCGGTTGCAGGGCGCGCACATCGTTGCGCTCGAAGCTGGCACCGAGCGAGATTGCAGCGTCGGAAAAGGCCTGGCAGACGCCTTGTGGATCAATAACATGGCCACTCTTATTAAACCAAAGTCCAGCGATGCCTGCGCGCTTTGCGGCGCCTGAGACCGCGGCGAGTACTTCCGCGCTCGCGGGTTCGGTCGGCACACCGAGCTCGTTCATATGGCGCGCTTGCGCATCCGCCTTTTGCGCGGCGCCTGATGAAAACCAGAATTGATAGTGGCCGTTCCTGCGCATGAGATCCGGGCGGCCGATCTCAATGAGCCAGCGTTCGAAGTCCGCCGTCGCCGGCCTGACGAGCGGCGCGAGGTGTTGCGTGTTCTCGTGCTGGCGGAATGCCGCAGCCGTGAAGCGCAGTGCCCAGGGCGCGAACCGCAACCAGCGTCGCATGGGAATCTCGAGCGGTCCGTCGAACGCCGTCAGCATGCGCCAGAAGCTGAACAGCAGCTGGCGCGAGGGCAGGGGCTCGACGAGTTCCGCGGCGAGATGGCCCACGTTCCCGAAGCTCGCGCCGGCTACCCCCGGATCGGCGCGATCGATCACCATGACGCGCCGTCCCTCGCGCGCGAGCGCGTACGCGACGGCGCAGCCGATCACGCCCGCGCCGACGATCGCGATGGTTTCATCGCCGGGATTCGGTGCCGGCATGGCTACGCCTGGAGACCTTCGAGAAGCCGCTTCACCGCGCGATGATAAAGCGCCCGGAATTCCTTTTCGCCAAGATCGAAGCGGCCCGCACGGTAGAGCGAGACATAGCCGTGCACCTGCGCCCAGAGCTGCAAGGCGATCTCCCACTGGTCCGCGCGCTTGAGCCTGCCGGCGCGCATTTCGGCGGCGATGTCATCGGCAACCGGATTGAGCGAGGGCGAGCGTCGCGCGCGAAAGTCCTGCGGGTAGCGCCGGGCGCCCGGCCTTCGCGTATTGAAAACATAGTCGAAGACGCGCGGTCGTTCGAGAGCGTAGTCGAGATACCCATCGACGACACGCGTCAGTTGAACGCGCTTGCCGCCCGTGCCGCGAAGGCGATCCGCCATTGCGGCGAAACGCTCGATTTCCGCATCCACCACCGCGTTCAGCAGGGATTGGCGGTTACGGAAATGGTGATAAAGCGCCATCGGCGTCATGTCGAGCTCGCGGGCGATGCGCCGCATCGACACGGCCTCGGGGCCTTCGCGTTCGAGGATCGTGGAGGCGCGCGCGGCGATCCGCCCGGCCGTTGATTGCAGGCGCGCTATGGAAGCCTCGTCGCGTGAAAGCTCGTGCCGTTGTAGTCGAGCGCGAAGGCGGTGACCTTGCCGCTCGCGTCGCGCTCGAAGTTCAGCGGATCGACGGTACCGGGCGTTGCGAAATCGGTTTCGCTCTCCGCCACGAGCGAAATCGGCGGCGCACCGGGCGCAATCAACGTCAGGCCTTCGCCTGTGTGCGTGATGACAGCAATGACGCCGGGGAAAATCTGATAGTTGCCGGCATAAGCATCCAGCATCGCGGCGGGAACGGCGAGGCTCTCCGCTGGCGCATGCCGCAAGGGACTCTGCAGGCGCAAGCCGTCGTCGCCCGTGAAAACCGAGCGGTCATCGAGCCGCCAGCTGCGATCGAAGACGCCCGCTGCGATCCAGGCGCTATCGCGGCCAAGACCACGCTCGAGAGTCACGCGCCGGCCGTCGACGATGTTCCAGTCGATCCAGGTGGTCGGGTAGCCGAACACCTGGTCCCAGTAGGCGGCGGGATTCCAGAAGTACATGCCGTTGGTCGACGTCGCCGCGACCACGAGGACGTAGCGCCCCGGCGCGGATGGGCTCGGATAGATCATCTGCACGAAGGCGTCGGACGCGGCGAAGCGGCGGCCGTCGATCGTCACGGCATCGTGCGCGACTGCAAGCGGCAGTCGGCCGATCAGGCCTGCGGTCACGAGATTCTCGTCGGGACCGCCCACCAGGAAGAGCGAATACTGTTTCTCGATCTCCGGCGTCACCTCGCTGTCCTGAAACACCCGCGGCATCTCGTGTTGCCACGCTTTCCAGAGCTGCGCCAGCACGGCTCCTTTCTCCTGGCAGTAGCGCTGCATGCGCGGATCGTGAGAACGGCTGCCGATGACAATGGCGAAGGGCGTCCTGAAGAGGTCGGAGAGGCGACCCTCCAGACCGCGTTGCTTGCCCCTCGCTACGGGCCGCGCGCTCATGCTGGCAATGGTGATGCGACCCTCGGCGGTGAGGCTCCCCCCGGTTTCGAACCCATTCCACACGATCTGCTGCGTCGGGCCGGGGCCGCGAAGTTCTGGTGGCAGCGTGAGCGTGGCGCCGGCCACATTCTCCGAATCGATGCGGATGAGACCGGGCTCAACGACTTCGGCATCGACGCGCATGACCTGCAACGGCTCGATCGCGGAGTCGACCTGTAACCAGTAGGCCGACGCGCCGCCGAGATCGATGGCGCGAATGCGGACATGGCGCGGCGCAGGCGCCCGCGTGTGCGTGAGAAGCCAGGCGATGTTGTCCTCGCGATAGCCGAGGTCTTCATGGCCGCGCCCGGGCACTTCGTCGTAGCGCACGTCGTAGCCCCAGCGGCTCAGCAGGCGCACCGCATGTCGCGAGAACTCGGTACTGACGCCGGCATCCTGATCGCCATGGCGCACGAGGAGCGGCACGTTCAGGAGCGATTCCGCGCCGACAAACGAGCTCTGGGCTTCGGCCGTCCACAACTCGAGCGGCCGCGTCGCGCGCGGATTATCGAAGCCGGCGCCCGGCACGATGCGGTAGTCCCAGCCGCCATGCGTGATCGCGACCGCGACGAAAAGCTCCGGATGCCGGGAGGCGATCAGCCAGGCGCCGGAGCCGCCCATCGATTCGCCGCCGAGGTAAACGCGATCGTCGTCGATCCGGAGCCGCTTCTTGACTTCGGCGAGACAATGCAGGACATCCTGTTCGCCCATGCCGATGTACTGGGTATTGCCGCGGCCGTGCGGCTCCACGTAGACGATGTTCTGCCGGTCGGCGTAGTCGTTGTGCCGTTCCGCGACGCTCCACCACCCGACGTAGCGTGGGTTCGGTGGATTGTAGCCATGCAGGAACAGCACGAGCGGCGAGGGCTTCGCCGCCGAATAGTCGGGCGGCAGGTAGGTGCGGCAGTACTGCGTCGAGCCGTCCGTTTCGTCCGTGTAGGCGATACGCGTGAATCCCCACGGGCGGACCGAGCCGGTCTTGCCGGCCTGGTCGAGCAGGAATTCTTCGTACTCCATGAGGGGCGATGCGATGCGCGACCAGCCATCGTCCGCCGCTTTCTCCAGCGGCCCGCCAAGGCGCTCGAGTGTCATGTCCGCGAGCATTCGCACAGTGGCACCGGCCGTGTCATTCGCCGCCCCCTTCGCCGCATCGAGCAAGCGCTGCGCCGCCGCCCGCGCATCGCCGTTGTAGGCATCGAGATGGACGACTTCGCGCTCGTTCCAGGCATTGCGGGTCTCCAGCCGGATTTCATAGGCGCCCTGCGGCCATTGAGTTTTCCGGAAGGCAGCATCCCGCCCGCGCGGCATCGTGGCCTTCGCGATGAGCCGACCGCCACCGCCGATGATGCTGACTGTCACCGGTGCCGAACTCGCGCGCGCGGGGATGTCCGTGCTGACCGCAAGTTCGGTGTCGGTGTCGCGGACGACCGCGGGCGAGACGCGCGGCGGAGGCAGGACGGTGCCGGGCTCGAGGACCCGGAGCGCGAGCATCCACGGCCCGCTCGTATGCTCCGTCGCGATGAGTATCGAATTCTCGCCGTGCTTCAGTTGCACGCGCAGGCGATCCTCGTCCGGCGTGAAACGGCGCTTCGCGGACAGCTCGCGAACGAGCGCGCCGTTGACCCAGATGCGGGCGGGAACCGAACTGCCGAACGACAGCAGGGCATCGCCATCGCGAGCGCGCGTGACGGTCGTGTGGGCGTACGCGGTTTCGACGGACGCACTGGCGCCGCGGTACTGCGGGGCGCCGAGCATGTCCGCGAGATAGATGACATCGCCCCAGGAGGTGAGGGGACGCCAAGCTGACGGGCCCGCGGGCGGCCGCAGATTCGCCTCGTCGGCCAGCGGCTGTGCAAGGGGCCCAAGCCCGGTCCAGTGCCGAAGGAAGCGCACATCGCTGCGCGACCAGAGTGCGCGCATCGGCGGATCCGGGATGGCCCTGGCCTCGGCGGGCGTTGCTGCGGCCGTATCGACGGCGGTCGCCGGCAGGCCCGAGGCGAGGAGCGAAAAGATGAGGACAGCGTGCAGCGAACGAGACGACATCGTGTGGATCCCCCGGGTGGTCCCGCGTACCTATACACCGTATAGGTAACCCGCCGCAAGGGGTACGGCGCCAAAGAAAACGCCCCGGCACGGGGGCGTGCCAGGGCGTGGTGTCGCTGGATCGGAAGGCTGACTTATTGCGCGGGCGTGAAGCCCCTAGCCTTGAGGAGCGCCTCGACCTTCGGATCGCGCCCGCGGAAATTCCGGTAAGCCACGGCCGGGTCGATGGTATTGCCGACCGACACGATGTCGTCGTGATAGCGCTTGGCCACCGCCTTGTCGTAAGGGCCGCCAGCCTCCTCGAAGGCCTGGTACGCGTCTTCGTCGAGGACCGCGGACCAGAGGTAGCTGTAGTAGCCGGCGGAATACCCGTCGCCCGCGAAAATGTGCTGGAACTGCGGCGGGCGGTGGCGCATGACGATCTCGGCGGGCATGCCGATCTCGGCGAGCGTCTTCTTCTCGAAGGCGGCCGGATCGATCGGCTCGGCACCCGCGAGATGCAGTTTCATGTCGACGATGGCGGCGGACAGGTATTCAACCGTCATGAAGCCCTGGTTGAAGGTTTTCGCCTTCTGGATCTTGTCGATGAGATCCTGGGGCAGGGGCTTGCCCGTCTGGTAGTTGAGGCAGAAGCGCGACAGCACTTCCGGCGTCATCAGCCAGTGCTCGTTCAGCTGCGACGGGAATTCGACGAAGTCGCGCGGCACGTTGGTGCCGGCGAGGGCCGGATAGGTCACGTTCGAGTTGAGCCCGTGCAGCGCGTGGCCGAATTCGTGAAAGAGCGTCACGGCGTCGTCCCAGCTCACGAGGATCGGCTCGCCCGGCTTGCCCTTCACGAAATTGGTGTTGTTCGAGACGATCGGCGCGATCGTGGCGTCGAGCCGCTGCTGCGCGCGGTACTCGTTCATCCAGGCGCCCGAGCCCTTGCCGGCACGCGCATAGGGATCGAGGTACCAGAGCCCGACATGCTTGCCGTCCGCGGCCTTCACTTCCCATACGCGGATGTCCGGCGTGATCGTCGGCACGTTGTGCACTTCGATGAACTGGAAGCCGTAGAGCTGCCCGGCGACCCAGAACATGCCTTCGCGCAGCTTGTCGAGCTGCAGGTAGGGCTTCACGTCATTGAGGTCGAGGTCGTACTTCGCCTTGCGGACCTTCTCGGCGTAGTAGCGGTAGTCCCAGGGCGCGATCTTGATGCCGGCGTTTTGCTTGTCGGCCCCTTCCTTGTCAGCAATAGCCTGCATGTCCGCCACTTCCTCATGCACGCGTTCCACTGCAGCCGGCCAGACCAGCATCATGACCTTCAGCGCGTTCTCCGGCGTCTTCGCCATTTCCTCGTCGAGCTGGTAGTGCGCGTGGGTCGGGAAGCCGAGGAGCTTGGCGCGCTCGGCGCGCAGCGCCAGGATCTCGGTGATGAGCTTCTTGTTGTCGTGCGCGTCGTTGTTGTCGCCGCGGCTCACGAACGTGCGCCAGACCTGTTCGCGCAGGTCGCGCCGCGTCGAATAGGTCAGGAACGGCTCCACCGACGAACGCGTATTCGATATCGCCCATTCGCCCTTGTGTCCCTTGTCCTCGGCGGCGGCCGATGCGCCCGCGCGAATCGAGTCGGGCAGTCCCGCGAGGTCGGCGTCGTTCTTGAGATAGAGAACGTAGTTCTCTTCGTCGGCGAGCAGGTTCTGGCTGAAGTTCGTGTAGAGCGTCGCGAGCCGCTCGTTGATCGCGGCGACCCGCGCCTTGGGCTCCGGGTCGAGCTTCGCGCCGGCGTGCACGAAGTCGCTGTAGTCCTTCCACGCGAGCCGTTGCTGCTCGGCGTTGAGCTTCGCCTTGGCCGGGGAGTTGTAGACCGCCTCGATTCGCTTGAAGAGCGCTTCGTTCTGGTAAATCCTGTCGTTGAACGCGGCGAGCTTCGGCGCCATCTCCTGCTCGACGGCCTGGAAGGCCTCGAGGTCCATGGTCGATGACCAGACGTAGTAATAGGTGCTGACGCGCATCAGCGCTTCGCCGGAGCGCTCCAGGGCGACGATCGTGTTGTCGAAGGTCGCGGCCTTCGGGTTCATCACGATCCGCTCGACTTCGGCGAGGTTCCCGGCCATCGACGCTTCGAGCGCGGGCTTGAAGTCCTCGACCCGCACCTTGTCGAACGCCGGCACGCCGCCATACGGGCCCGTCCAGCGAGCGAGCAGCGGATTGTCCATGGGCTTGTCGGTATTCGTTGCTTGGGTGGAATCGGGCAGCGATGCGACGCCGATCAGGAAGGCGGCACCGAGGACGGCAAGTTTTCGCATTGTACAGGGCTCCATGGAATCTCGAGTGCCGGGCAGCAAGCAGGTACGGCACGGTGGCCGGCCAGCCACAAAGGTCGCGTAGGCTGTCATCGCGCGCCTTAACCTTCAAGTTCGGCGTGCGGCGGCCCGAAGCCGATACGACGACCCGATCGGTACTCACGATGACCCGAAGGCGCCGTTGCAGGCGCCCGGCCGGAGGCGTCGGCAGCGTCATATCCCCGGGCAATAGGACGGATATGGAATCCCAATTGCGGTGCCCGCCCGATTGCCGGACGATGGGGATCATGCCCGGAAACCCATCCACGCTGCGGTCCACGATCGACAAGGTGCTGGCGCAACATGCCGGGCGGCCCGGGCCGCTCCTCGAGATCCTGCACCAGGTACAGCACGAGCTCGGCCATGTCCCGGGCGACGCCGTGCCGATGATCGCGAATGGCCTCAACCTGTCGATCGCGGAAGTCCACGGCGTCGTCACCTTCTACCACCACTTCCGTGATCATCCGGCCGGCCGCCACGTCGTGCAGATCTGCCGGGCGGAGGCGTGTCAATCGATGCAGGGCGTGGCGCTGGCGGAACACGCCGGGCGGCGCCTCGGTGTCGGGTTCAACGGGACCACGCGGGACGGCCGGGTGACGCTCGAGCCCATCTATTGTTTCGGCAATTGCGCGTGCGCGCCCGCGGTCATGATCGACGGCGAGCTGCATGGCCGGGTGACGCCGGAAAAATTCGATGCGCTGATTGCGACCCTGGGGCAGGGGAAATGACAGTCACGGTCTACGTCCCGCGCGATGCGTCGGCGCTCTCGCTCGGCGCGCAAGCCGTGGCGCGTGCGATCGCGTCGCAGGCGCAGGCACGCAAGCTCGACGTGCGCGTGGTACGGAACGGTTCCCGCGGACTCTATTGGCTCGAGCCGATGATCGAGGTCGCAACCGCTGCGGGGCGCATTGCCTATGGGCCGGTCACGGTGAACGACGTGCCGAGTTTATTCCTGGCGGACTTCCTGGGGGGCGGCGCACACGCCCTGTGCCTCGGGCCGACCGAGGGCATTTCGTACCTGAAGAAGCAGGACCGGCTGACCTTCGCCCGGGTGGGCGTGACGGATCCGGTGAGCATTGCCGATTACCTGCAGCACGGCGGGTATCGCGGATTGCAGCGCGCACTGACACTCGCGCCGGAGGCCATCGTCCAGGAAGTGACGGACTCGGGCCTGCGCGGCCGGGGCGGCGCGGCATTCCCGACGGGCATCAAGTGGAAGACGGTTCTCGACCAGAAAGCCCCGCAGAAATATGTCACCTGCAATGCGGATGAGGGCGACTCGGGGACCTTCGCTGACCGCATGCTCATGGAGGGCGACCCACTCCTTCTTATAGAGGGGATGACGATCGCCGGGATCGCCGTCGGGGCCACCCAGGGCTACATCTATATAAGAGTGGAGTATCCGCACGCCCTGGTGGTGCTCAGGGAAGCCATTGCTGCGGCGTATCGCGAACACTACCTGGGATGGAACATTCTCGGCAGCGGCAAGCGGTTCGAGCTCGAGGTGCGCGTCGGTGCGGGCGCCTACATCTGCGGCGAGGAGACCTCGATGCTCGAGAGTCTCGAGGGCAAGCGGGGCGAAATCCGCGTGCGTCCGCCGTTGCCGGCGATCAAGGGCCTGTTCGGCCAGCCGACGATCGTCAACAACGTGATCTCGCTCGCGAGCGTGCCGACGATCCTCGATCGGGGCGCGACGTTCTACCAGGGCTTCGGCGCGGGGAAGTCCCGCGGCACGCTGCCGATCCAGCTTGCCGGCAACATCAAGCACGGCGGTCTCATCGAGAAGGCATTCGGCGTGAGCCTGCGCGAGATTCTCTATGACTACGGCGGCGGCTCCGCGACCGGCCGTCCGATCCGCGCCGTGCAGGTCGGCGGCCCGCTCGGTGCTTACATGCCGGCATCGCAGTTCGACACCGCCATCGACTACGAGGCATTCAGCGCCGTCGGCGCGCTGCTCGGCCACGGCGGCATCGTCGTGTTCGACGATACGGTCGACATGGCGCACATGGCGCGCTATGCGATGGAGTTCTGCGCTATTGAATCCTGCGGCAAGTGCACGCCGTGCCGCATCGGCTCGACGCGCGGCGTCGAGGTGATCGATCGCATCGTGCGTGGCGAGAACCGCGACCGGAACATTGAATTGCTGGAAGAGCTTTGCGATACGATGCTGCAGGGGTCGCTGTGCGGACTCGGCGGCATGACTCCCTTTCCCGTGCAGAGTGCGCTCAAGCACTTCCCGGAGGATTTCCGTGTACTCCATCGACCATCATGATCGCGGCACGCCCGCCGCTCAGGGCGCGACGCAGGTAACGCTCGAGATCGACGGCGCGCAGGTGACCGTGCCGGAAGGCACGTCGATCATGCGCGCCGCGGCGATCGCCGGCGGCTCGATCCCGAAACTCTGTGCGACCGACACGCTGAAGGCCTTCGGCTCCTGCCGGCTGTGCCTTGTCGAGATCGACGGGCGCAAGGGCTACCCGGCATCGTGCACCACGACGGTCAGCGCGGGCATGAAGGTCCGCACGGAGAGCCCGAAGCTCACGCAGCTGCGCAGGAATGTCATCGAGCTCTATGTTTCCGACCACCCGCTCGACTGTGTGAGCTGCCCTGCGAACGGTCACTGCGAGCTGCAGGACATGGCGGAGCGGGTCGGCGTCACCGAGACGCGCTACGGCCTTGCGGGCGCGAATCACCAGCAAGCCAAGACCGACAGCAGCAACCCGTATTTCTCGTTCGATCCGACGCTCTGCATCGTGTGCTCGCGTTGCGTGCGTGCGTGCGATGAAACGCAGGGCACGTTCGCGCTCACGGTCGAAGGTCGCGGTTTCGGCTCCGCGATCTCGGCGAGCGCCCATTCGAGCTTTCTCGATTCCGAATGCGTTTCCTGCGGAGCCTGCGTCGAGGCTTGTCCGACGGCGGCGCTCAGCGAAAAACCGCTGGTCGCCATCGGGCAGCCAAGGCGCGTTGTCACGACGACCTGCGCTTATTGCGGGGTCGGTTGTTCCTTCAAGGCCGAGGTGAAAGGCGACCAGGTCGTGCGCATGGCGCCGAACCGCGACGGTCACGCGAACCAGGGCCACGCCTGCGTCAAGGGCCGGTTCGCGTTCGGTTACGCGACGCACCCGGACCGCGTCCTGAAACCGATGCTCCGCGCGAAGATCACCGACCCCTGGCGCGAAGTGAGCTGGGACGAGGCGATCAACCACGCCGCGAGCGAGTTCAAGCGCATCCAGGCGAAGTACGGCCGCTATTCGGTCGGCGGCATCACCTCCTCGCGCTGCACGAACGAGGAGACTTTCATCGTGCAGAAGCTCGTGCGGGCGGCCTTCGGCAACAACAACGTCGATACCTGCGCGCGCGTCTGCCATTCGCCGACGGGCTACGGGCTGAAGCACACGCTCGGCGAATCCGCCGGCACGCAGGCCTTCACGTCCGTGATGAAAGCGGACGTCGTGATGATCATCGGTGCGAATCCGACCGAAGGTCATCCGGTGTTCGCTTCGCAATTGAAGCGGCGCCTGCGGCAGGGCGCGAGGCTGATCATTTGCGACCCGCGCGCCATCGCGCTCGTGCGCACGCCGCACGTCGAGGCCGACTATCACCTGCAGCTGCTGCCGGGCACGAATGTCGCGCTGATCAATTCGATCGCGCACGTCATCGTCACGGAAGGCTTGACGAAGGAAGACTACATCGCGGCGCGCTGCGAACCGGGCCCGTACGCGAAGTGGCGGCAGTTCATCGCCGACCCGAAGAATTCGCCCGAGTCGATGGAAGAGGTGACCGGCGTCCCCGCGGAGCTCGTGCGCGGTGCGGCGCGCCTCTTCGCCAAGGCGGGCAACGGCGCCATCTATTACGGACTCGGCGTCACGGAGCACAGCCAGGGCTCGACCATGGTGATGGGGATCGCGAACCTCGCGATGGCCACCGGCAATCTCGGGCGCGAGGGCGTCGGCGTCAATCCGCTCCGTGGCCAGAACAATGTGCAGGGCGCCTGCGACATGGGCTCGTTCCCGCACGAATTCAGCGGCTATCGTCATGTGTCCGACGGCGCAACGCGCGCGATGTTCGAGAATGCCTGGGGCGTGAAGCTCGAGGTCGAGCCGGGGCTGCGCATTCCCAACATGTTCGAAGCGGCGCTCGATGGCAGCTTCAAGGCGATGTACATCCAGGGCGAGGATCTCGCGCAGTCGGATCCGAACACGGGCCACGTCGAGGCGGCCCTGAGCTCGCTCGAATGCCTCGTGATCCAGGACCTGTTCCTCAACGAGACGGCGCGCTTCGCGCATGTGTTCCTGCCGGGTTCCTCGTTCCTCGAGAAAGACGGCACGTTCACCAACGCGGAACGGCGCATTTCGCGCGTGCGCAAGGTCCTCGAACCGATGAATGGGCTCGCGGACTGGGAAGTGACGGTGCGTCTCTCGAATGCGCTCGGCTATCCGATGAATTACCGGCACCCCTCCGAGATCATGGCGGAGATCGCGGCGCTGACGCCGACCTTCACCGGCGTGACCTACGAGAAGATCGATCGGCTGGGCAGCATCCAGTGGCCGTGCAACGACGCGGCGCCGGATGGCACGCTCACGATGCATGTCGGCGAGTTCGTGCGCGGCAAGGGCCGCTTCTACACGACCGAATATGTGCCGACGCGGGAGCGTTCGACGAGCCGCTATCCGTTGATCTTGACGACCGGCCGCGTGCTGACGCAATACAACGTCGGTGCGCAGACGCGCCGCACGCAGAACGTCGTCTGGCACAACGAGGATCGGCTCGAGATCCATCCGGACGACGCCGAATTCCGTGGCATCCGGGAAGGCGACTGGATCGGTCTTGCGAGTCGCGCCGGGGAAACCGTGCTGCGCGCCACCGTGACCGAACGGGTGCAGCCGGGCGTCGTCTACTCGACGTTCCACTTCCCGGAGCTCGGCGTCAACGTCGTCACCACGGAAAACTCCGACTGGGCGACGAATTGTCCCGAGTACAAGGTGACGGCCGTGCAGGCGGTCAAGGTCAACCAGCCGGCCGACTGGCAGCAGCGCCAGACCGAGCTCTCCGCGCGACCCTGGAAGTCGAAGACGACCTCCGGCGCCGACCATGTCTGAACCGGCGGGCGCCCCGGCGGCGGCGCAACGCGTCGTGTTGCTCGATGCAACGACGCGGCAGGTGACGGTGCGCCGCTGGCGGGACGGAGCCGACCAGACGACGGTTGATGAAGTCGCCGAGGAAGCGCCCATTGCGCTCACCTACCACAGCATTCCCCACGTCGTGATGCTCGCGACGCCGGCGGACCTCGAGGATCTCGCCGTCGGCTTCACCGTAACCGAGGCCCTGGTCGCGACGGTCAAGGAAATCTCCTCGGTCGACGTGATCCACTCGCCGGACGCCATCGAGGTTCGGATCGGGGTCGCGTCGGCGCGCTTTGCCGCGATCCTCAAGCGCCAGCGCAATCTCACGGGCCGCACCGGCTGCGGGCTCTGCGGTGTCGAGACCGTGGAGGAGGCGATCCGCCGGCCCGAGCCGCTCGCGAATGGCCTGCGGGTGACGAGCCAGGAGCTGCACGCGGCGCTCAAGGATCTCGAGTCGCGCCAGCGTCTGAACTCGCGAACCGGCAGCGTGCACGCCGCGGCATGGGCGCGTCCGGGCAAAGGAATCGAAGTCGTGCGCGAAGACGTCGGCCGGCACAATGCGCTCGACAAGATGATCGGCGCGCTCCTGCGGGGCGGCGTCGACCCGTCCGAAGGCTACGCGATCGTGACGAGCCGCGCGAGCTACGAGATGGCGCAGAAGGCTGCGACCGCCGGCATCGCTTTTCTCACCGCCGTATCGGCGCCGACGGGACTCGCGATCCGGCTTGCCGAGGCGAGCGGGCTCACGCTCGTCGGCTTTGCGCGGCCGAACCAGCACGTCGTCTACGCCGGCGCGGAGCGGCTCGTCGCGTGAACACCGAGTACCTCGTCAGCATGGCCAACGATATCGGCGCCTTCTTCGCCAGCGAGGCGGGCGCTGCCGAAGCCCCGAAAAGCGTCGCGAGCCACATCACCCGTTTCTGGGATCCGCGCATGCGGCGCGAAATCATTGCGCACTTCACGGCGCACGGCGGCGAGGGTCTCTCCGAAATCGCGCACAAGGCGATCGCGCTCCTTGCCGAAAGGGCCGCCGAGGCTCCCACGGCTTCCCACTGATCGAGCGACCCCAACACCATGACCCAGACGGCGAAGATCCTGGACGGCAAGGCCGTGGCCGCCCGCGTGCGCCAGCAAGTCGCCGCGGCTGTCAGCGAATTCCTGAAGCGCCACGGCCGGCCGCCCGGGCTTGCGGTGGTGCAAGTTGGCGCCGATCCCGCATCGAGCGTCTATGTGCGGCACAAGCGCAAGGCCTGCGCCGAGACCGGCATCGAATCGTTCGCGTACGATCTGCCGGCATCGACATCGGAAGCGGAACTGCTCGCGCTCGTCGCGAAGCTCAACGCCCACGAGCGCGTCGACGGCATTCTCGTGCAGCTGCCGCTGCCGAAGGGGCTCGACTCGACGCACATCATGGACACGATCGATCCCGCGAAGGACGTCGACGGATTTCATCCGACCAACACGGGGCTGCTTGCACAGAAGCGGCCGGGCCTTCGTCCCTGCACGCCCTACGGCGTGATCCGGCTGGCCGAGGAGTACGGCCTCAAGTTCGAGGGCCTCAGGGCGACGGTGGTCGGCGCATCCAACATCGTCGGGCGACCGATGGCGCTCGAACTGCTGCTCGCGCGGGCGACAGTCACCGTGTGCCATACGGGCACCCGGGACCTGGCTGCGGAAGTGTCGCGGGCCGACGTGGTCGTGGCCGCAGTCGGGAAGGCCGGCTTCGTGAAGGGCGCATGGATTCGCGAGGGCGCGATCGTCATGGACGTCGGTGTGAATCGCCTGGCGACCGGCCAGCTCGTCGGTGACGTCGAGTACGCCCCGGCGGCGCAGCGGGCCGCCTGGATCACGCCGGTGCCCGGCGGCGTCGGGCCGATGACCATCGCCATGCTGCTCGGGAATACCCTGCACGCGGCGTCCCGCAGGCTCGGACGCTAGCGCCGGGTCGCGGCTCCCGCCGCGTCATCCCATGCAGGAAAGGGCTTGTCCCGCAGGCGGAAGATCCGTCGGCCCTCGAACCGCCGGTCCGGCCCGACCTCCGGGAAGTTGTCGATAAACTTGCCAAGTGCGTTCATTCTATTTGACATATTGACGTGACTTCCGTCACACAGGTGGGAGTGGGGCTTCCTTAGACTTCCCCGCGCCCGCCTTCTGGCCCGATCGACGTATTCGCAAGAGCGCACTGGACCCGATGCCCGTTCGGATATTTCGCCACTACGTGAATCTGCCGATCATGCTGCTGGCGGTTGTCGAGGCCGTCGGTCTGACGGCTATTCCCTATCTGGCAGCCCTGCTGCGCTTCGATGCGGACATCCAGTCCGCCGAACAATCCGTGGGCTGGCTGGCGCCGCGCGCCGTCCTGTTCGCGGCAGTCGCGATGACCTGCATGGTGGCGATGGGCCTTTACAGCGCCCGCCAGCGCGCGAAGACGACGGGTCTCGTCGTCCGCATCTCGGCGAGTCTCGTGCTTGCAACGGCCGCAATGGCGCTGCTCAGCTATCTCGTGCCCCAGGTGCACATCGGGCGCGGCGTGCTCGGTATCGCAGCCGTCGGCGCGCTCATCTTCATCGGTCTGTCGCGGGTCGTCTTCGGCCGCCTCGTCAACGACGAGGTGTTCAAGCGCCGCGTGCTGATTTACGGGGTCGGCAGGCAGGCGCAAAGCGTCTCGATGCTGAGGCGGCGTGCCGATCAACGCGGGTTCGTGGTGGTTGGCTATGTGCCGAGCGGCAGCGACCGGCAGGTCGTGCCCCCCGAGCGGATCGCGAACATCGAGTCATCCCTCCTCGACTACGCGCGGCGCATGGAGGTCGACGAGATCATCGTCGCGATGGACGATCGCCGCCGCGAATTCCCGGTGCACCAGCTGCTCGAGTGCCGTCTCGCGGGCATCGAGGTGATCGATGTCGTGACGTTCCTCGAGCGCGAAACCGGCAAGGTGCGCCTCGACGTGCTGAATCCGAGCTGGATCATCTTCTCCGAAGGCTTCCGCCGCGATTCGGTGCGACGGGTCAGCGAGCGGGCATTCGATCTGCTCGCCGCCTCGGTCCTCGTCGTGCTCACCTGGTGGATCATGCTGCTCACGGCGCTTGCCATCCTGATCGAGGACGGGCCGCGCGCCAGCATTCTTTACCGCCAGATTCGGGTCGGCCTCGACGGCCGCAATTTCCAGGTCCTCAAGTTCCGCAGCATGCGCACCGACGCCGAGCAGGATGGCCAGGCGCGCTGGGCGCAATCGAGCGACAGTCGCGTCACGCGGGTGGGCGCCTGCATTCGAAAACTCCGGATCGACGAGCTGCCGCAGATCCTCAACGTCCTCAGGGGCGACATGAGCTTCGTGGGCCCGCGGCCGGAGCGGCCCGAGTTCGTCAATCGGCTGAGCGAAAGCATTCCGTACTATCGCGAGCGCCACTGCGTGAAGCCCGGAATCACGGGCTGGGCCCAGCTCTGCTATCCGTACGGATCCTCGGAGCACGATGCAACCGAGAAGCTCCAGTACGACCTTTACTACGTGAAGAATCACAGCCTGCTGTTCGATCTGATGATCCTGCTGCAGACGGCGGAAGTGGTGCTCCTCGGCAAGGGTGCGCGCTGAGCATGGATATCATTCCGCGCCAGCCCTTCGCGATCATCGCCGTGAGTTACGGCGCCGCCGCCGCTGCCTACGGGGCGCTCGCCGTGCTGCTGCTCACACGCTGGCGTGGCCGGCTTGCCGGCTCGCTGCTCGTGCCCGCGGTGCTCGTAAGCTCGATCTGGCTTGCCGTGATCGTGACCTACAGCCTCGGGGTCGATGTGCCGCCGTCGGTGGTGCTCGGGCTCGAGGTGGCGCGCGACAGCGCCTGGCTGATGTTCCTCCTCAGGATGTTCTCCGTCGGTGGCAGCTCGCTGTCCCGATGGCCGCGCTACGCGGTCTATGCGGCCTGCGCGCTCGCATTCATCGCCGTAGGCGTCGGCGGCGTGCTGCATGACTTTGCCAACATCGAGGGCACGGCGCTCGAGTTCTACGTGCCGGCGGTGCTCGCGCTGTCGATCGGCGCCTTCGTCCTGGTCGATCATGGTTACCGCAATACGCGGGCCGGCGACGAATGGGCCGCGAAGTTCCTGTGGCTCGCGCTCGGCGCGCAGTTCGTTTACGACATGTTCCTGTACGCCGCCGCGCTCATGTTCGCGGGGCTGCCGGACGTGCTCTGGGAAGCGCGTGGCGCCGCGCTCGCGCTGCTCGTTCCCGTGCTTGCCGTCGGCGTGGCCCGGATCGGTGCGCAATCCCCCGGACAGTTCCTGTCGTTGCGGCTGGTCTTCTATTCGACCGGAGTGATGGCGGCAGGCGCCTATCTGCTGGCGGTTGCGCTCGGCGGCTACTACCTGCGCGTCGTCGGCGGAACCTGGGGCGGCTTCGCTCAAACGGTCTTTCTCTTCGGCGCAATGCTGCTGCTCGCGGTGCTGCTCGCGTCGGGCCGGGCGCGCGCCTGGCTGCGCGTCTTCGTCGCGAAGCACATGTCTGCGTACAAGCACGACTACCGCGCGGAATGGCTGCGGCTCGTGCGCACGATGGTGGCGCCGGGCGATGAGCGCAGTCTCGCGGACCGGGCGATCGAGGCGATGACCCGGCTCGTGAACGCCGATGCCGGCGGACTCTGGGTGCTGCGCGACGGGGTCTATGCGCCGTGCGGCGGCGACCTCGGCGGGCCGGACAAGTCGACCGAACCTGCGACCAGCAGCTTCGTGCGCGAACTCATCGATCGGGAGTGGATCGTCGACCTGCATCCGGCGGACGCCGGGGAGCTGCAGCCGGTTCCCGTTCCGCCCTGGCTCGCGGCACTGCCCCGCGCGCGCTACATCGTGCCGCTCCTGCAGGAGCAGCAACTGGTCGGCTTCCTGGTGATCGGCCAGCCGCTCGCCCGCCATTCGCTCAACTGGGAGGAGATCGACCTGCTGCGCACCGCCGGGCGGCAGATCGCGAGCTACATCGCGCTCGATCACGCGGCGCAGATGCTCGCGCGGGCGCATCAGTTCGAGGCCTACAACCGCTTCGTCGCCTTCATCATGCATGATCTCAAGAATCTCATCGCGCAACAGCGCCTGGTCGTCGAGAATGCCGCGCGCCACAAGGGCAACCCGCAGTTCATCGACGACATGGTCGCGACCATCGAAAACTCCGTGCGGCGCATGAGCCGGCTGCTCGATCAATTGCGCCGGGGCGAGAGCGGCACGCATGCGCGCCGGGTGAAGCTCGCGGACATCTGCACGGACGTCGCCGAGCGCTGTCGCGGGCGCGATCCCGCCCCGCGACTGACGGTGAGCGATTCGCATCTCGAAGTCATGCTTGCGCCCGAGCGCCTCGCGAATGTGCTCGAGAACATCGTCCGCAACGCGCAGGAGGCGACGCCATCCGAAGGTTCGGTCTCGATCGCGGTGTCGCGTGAGCGGCGCGGCGCGCAGATCGAGGTGTCCGACGATGGCAAGGGGATGGACGCCGCATTCGTCCGCGATCGACTGTTCCGGCCGTTCGATTCGACCAAGGGCAGCCAGGGCATGGGCATCGGGGCTTACCAGGCGCGGGAATTCGTGCGCTCGCTCGGCGGGGACATCGAGGTGCACAGCGAACCCGGCAAGGGCACGCGATTCGTGATCCAGCTGCCGGCGGCCGAAGGGAGCAGCGCATGAAAACGGCGACGGGCGAGCGCAGCCGACTGCTGATCGTCGAAGATGACGTCGGTCTGCAGAAGCAGCTGCGCTGGTGTTTCGAGCAGTACGAGGTCATCATCGCCGCGGACCGGGAGAGCGCGCTGAGCGAGCTGCGCCGCTACGAGCCGCCGGTCGTGCTGCAGGATCTCGGCTTGCCGCCGGACGCGGAGGGCGTGCGCGAGGGTCTCGCGACGCTCGAGGAAATACTGGCGCTCGCGCCTCACACGAAGGTGATCGTGGTCACCGGCAACGACGAACGCGAACACGCCGTGCGCGCGGTTGCCAAGGGCGCCCACGATTTCTACCAGAAACCACTCGACACCGAAGTGCTGTCGCTCATCGTGCAGCGCGCGTTCCGGATGTACGAACTCGAAGCCGAAAACAGGATATTGCGCGAGCAGCGCGGCGTGTCGCCGCTCGACGGCGTCATCGCGGTCAGCGATGCGATGGTGCGCGTCTGCCGCGTCATAGAGAAGATCGCGCCGACCAATGCGACCGCGCTGCTGCTCGGCGAGAGCGGCACCGGCAAGGAGGTCCTGGCGCGGGCGCTGCATCGCCTGTCCGGACGCGCGAGCGGTCCGTTCGTCGCCATCAACTGCGCGGCAATTCCGGAAACGCTGCTCGAGAGCGAGCTCTTCGGCTACGAAAAGGGCGCATTCACGGGCGCGCACAAGCAGACGCAGGGCAAGATCGAGTACGCGGCGGGCGGCACGCTCTTCCTCGACGAGATCGGCGACATGCCGTATGCGCTGCAGTCGAAGCTGCTGCGCTTCCTGCAGGAGCGCACGCTCGAGCGGGTAGGCGGGCGGGAATCGATCGCGGTCGACGTGCGCGTGATCTGCGCGACCAACCGCGACCTCAACGCGGGCATCGCGGCGAACACTTTCCGGCAGGACCTGTACTATCGCGTCAACGAAGTGACGATCTGCATTCCGCCGCTGCGCGTGCGCGACGGCGATGCGGTCATCATCGCGCAGCGCGTGCTCGAGGACCGGGCGCGCCGCCACGACCGTCCGGTGCGCGGACTGACGGCCGATGCCGTGCGTGCGATACAGGACTACGCCTGGCCCGGCAACATCCGCGAGCTCGAGAACAAGGTCAATGCAGCCGTGATCATGGCCGAAGGCAAGCAGATCACCGCGACGGATCTCGGACTTGCGGACAGTGCGCGCGAAATGGAATTCCTCAATCTGCGAACGGCGCGTCAGCGGGCGGAATCCCAGGCGATCCGGCGCGCGCTCGCCGTCTCGGCCGGCAATATTTCCCGTGCCGCGGAGATCCTCGGCGTGACGCGGCCGACCCTGTACGACCTGCTCGGCAAGCATAACCTCGCCGATTGGCAGGATCGTGCGGCTCAACGACCACCGGAATAGGAGTCTTATTGTGAACAGAATCATCCGCTCACCCGGCTTGCTGCGCATCCTGATCGTCGCGCAGGCGCTGGTCGCGCTGTCAGGGTGTGGCGGAAGCAAGCGCGTGATCGACGCGAATGAAAAGGCGGGTCCCGCCGCCGAATATCGCATCGGGCCCGGCGATCAGCTCAACGTCTTCGTCTTCAACCACACCGAGCTTAGCGGCCCCGTGCCGGTGCGGCCGGACGGCATGATCTCGACGCCGCTCGTGGAAAACCTGCAGGCGGCGGGCAGGACTCCGAGCCAGCTCGCTCGCGCCCTCGAAACGGCGCTGGCCGAGTACGTGCGCTCGCCCAAGGTCAACGTGATGGTCACGAGTTTCGTCGGCGGCGATCAGGTGCAGGTCGTCGGCCAGGCGGCGCGGCCGCAGGCGTTGCCGTACCGCGCGAACATGACCGTACTCGACGTCATGATCCAGGTGGGCGGGCTTGGGCCGTTCGCGGCGGGCAACCGGGCGCGCGTCGTGCGCAAGGTCAACGGCGAGACCGTCGAGATACCGGTGAAGCTCAAAGCGCTGCTGAACGACGGCGACATGAGCGCCAATCTTCCGATGCAGCCGGGCGACGTCCTGGTCATTCCGGAAACCCGTTTTTAGGACCCCCATGAGCCGCATCGCAGCAGCTATTTTGTTAACCAAATCACGCATCTACGCGCGTAGTTCGGTAGACTGCGGGCCGCGGGCAGTGCGGACAATAAAACGAATGAGTCAACCATGTTCGATCTAATCTCGCAGGTGGTCGTGCTGATTCGCGGCGCCGCGCGTTTTCGCTGGCACGCGCTCGCGGCCGCCTGGGCGCTCGCGCTCATCGGCTGGGGCATCGTTTTCGCGATGCCGGATACCTATCGTGCACGCGCCAAGGTCTACGTCGACACGGAATCGGTCCTGAAGCCGCTATTGCAGGGTCTGGCCGTCGGTTCGGACGTGAGCACGCAGGTCAACATGATGTCGACCGTGATGATGAGCCGGCCGCATCTGGAGAAGGTCGCGCATGACACCGATCTGTACACGCGGGCGAGCACGCGCAAGGAATTCGACTCGCTGATCGACGATCTCGCGCGCCGCATCGAACTGGAAGCGGGAACTCCGAAGAACACTTATACGATCGCGTTCGCCGACTCCGATCCCGCGATGGCGGCACGGGTGGTGCAGACGCTCCTCAAGACCTTCGTCGAGGACTCGCTCGGCATCAAGCGTGCGGACTCGAACAGCGCGCAGCAGTTCCTCGAGCAGCAGATCAAGGAATACGAAGGGCGCCTGCGCGCAGCCGAAGAGCGGCTCGCGGATTTCAAGAAGCAGAACGTCGGCCTCATCCCCGGCCAGACGGGCGATTACTACACGCGCATGCAGACCGAGATGACCAACCTCGCGACCCTGCGCAGCAGCTTCCAGGTCGCGAGCGAGAAGCGCACCGAGCTCGTGCGCCAGCTCGCCGGCGAGGAGCCGACCTTCGGTCTGGTGACGGCGCCCCAGCGCGGCACGGCAAGCGCCCTCGACGTGCGCATCGCGGAACTCAACCAGAAGCTCGACAGCCTGCTCGTGCAGTACACGGACAAGCATCCGGACGTGATCGCCATCCGCGAATCGATCGCGCAGCTGCAGGAAGAGAAGAAGCGCAGCGCGGACAAGCAAGCCGCGGCGCTGACGGGTTCCACCGTCGTCGACCCGAACCGCATCGCGCTGAGCGCGCTCGACGTCAATCCCGTGTACCAGGCAACCAAGATCTCGCTCGGCCAGACGGAAGTGGAGCTCGTCGAGCTGCGCAGCCAGATCGGTGCCGCCGAAGCGCGCGTCAGCGACCTGAGGGCGCGCGTCAATACGATCCCGGAAGTGGAAGCGCAGCTCTCGCGGCTCAACCGCGACTACGAAGTCAACCGGGCCGAGCATACGGCGCTGCTGCAGCGCCTTGAGTCGGCCCGCCTCTCGGGTGAGGCCGAACAGAGCAGCACCAACGTGCGTTTCCGGGTGATCGAACCGCCGTTCAAGCCCCTCACCCCGATCGCGCCGAATCGGCCGGTGCTCCTGTCGCTCGTGCTCGTGCTTGCACTCGGAGCGGGCCTTGCGATCGCGATTGCAATGAGTCTCGCGCAGCCGGTGTTCGGCAGCCGGGCATTCCTGCGCAGCGCCACGGGCTTGCCCGTGATCGGCTCGATCTCGCTGGCACTGCCGAAGGGCGCCCGCTTTCTTTCGCGCAAGGCGCTCGCCTACGGCGCAACGGCGGCGCTGCTGCTGGTCTGCTATGGCGTGGCACTTGCCGTCGCGCGTTTCGCTCCGCACAGTTTTTAGCGCTGCTCCCTGGGCCGCGAGGTAACGTATGAGCATTGTCGAGAGAGCATTGGGAAAGCTCCAGAGCGGTGCCTCCGGCACGGGGGATTCGCGCACACGCGAAACCAACCCGCATGCCGTCGCTCCGGCGCCGGCGGCCCCGCACGAAGGCGTCGCAGCGCCGTTCGCACGCCGGGGGCGCATCGAGCCGAAGGAAAGCATCCACGTCAACCTCGAGCACCTGCGCGCGCAGGGCATGTTGCCCCCGCACGAACTTGCGAGCTTCCTTGCAGACGAGTTCCGGCGCATCAAGTGGCCGCTCATCGCACGCGCGAGGGAAAAGGGCGCGGACGTCGCCATGCGCGGCAGCATCATCATGGTCACGAGCAGCGTGCCGGATGAAGGCAAGTCCTACGTCGCGCTGAACCTCGCGCTCAGCATTGCCGTGGAACGCGATTGCCGGGTGCTGCTGATCGATACCGACAGCGCGAAGGCGCGGGTGTCGAGGATCTTCGGCCTGCAGAGTCATCTCGGGCTCACGGACTGCCTGAAGAACGAGCGGGCGGCGCTCGGCGAATTCATCGTCGCCACCGACATCGTCGGATTGTCGTTGCTCCCGGCCGGACGGCCGGACCCGTCGACCCCCGAACTCTTTGCAAGCCGCAGGATGGAGTCGCTCCTCAACGAGCTTGCGAGCGAGGATCCGAATGCCGTCCTGCTGCTGGACTGCTCGCCGCTCCTTGCGAAGAACGAGGCGCAGGTGCTGGCAAGGCTCGTCGACCATACGCTGATGATCGTGCGCGCGGACCGGACACCGCAGCCGGTCGTGCACGACGCGCTCGCGCTGCTCGACCATAGCCGGCCGATCAGCGTCGTGCTCAACCAGGTTGCTCCGGACTGGCTGGGCAAGTATCGCGGTCACTATGGGTACGATCACGATGCGAGCTGATCCATTGCGCGCTCCCGGCAGCGATTCGCCGAACGCTCGTACCCGTCGCACCTGGGCAGGTTGCCTGCCCGTCGCCGCTCTCGTGGCCGCCGGCGCTGCCGCCGCCGATTCGACCTTCGAGCCCCGCATCTCCGTGGGCGCGAGCTACGTCGACAACATCGACCTCGCGTCTCCGGAGGAGGCTTCGGACGAGGAATTCGTCCTGCTGCTTTTGCCGGGCTTCAAATACGACCTGCAGTCGCCGCGCCTGAATATCAACGCCGACTACACGCTGCAAGCTCTCTTCTATACGGGCGACAGCGACCGTAACGAGTCCTACAACCAGTTCGACGGAACCGCGACCGCGGCGCTGGTGCAGGATTATTTCTTTCTCGAGGCCACCGGCATCGCGACGCAGCAGGTCATCGACCCGAGTCGGCCGGTGAACGGTTCGGACAATATCTTCGACACCGGCGGCAACATGAGCGATGCGGTGACGGCGACCCTCGCGCCGTACTTCAAGCACCATTTCGGGCAGACCATAGCCGAAGCGCGCTACTCGCAGGGATTCGTCAACTTCAGCGGCGAGGACAGCTCCGGCAACATCCTCGAGGACACGCAGCAGCGCCGCGTCTACGCCTCCTGGGAAACCGATCCGGAGCAGCCGCAGCGCTTCACCTGGAAGGCCTTCTACGACGCCCAGCAGGCCGACTACGAAATCTCGCCGACGTTCCGCTACGACCAGGCCAATGTCGAACTGGGTTACGCCGTCTCGCGCAGCATCCGCCTGCTCGCGACGGGCGGCTACGAATCGGACCTCATCACCGATTCAACCGACGGGGGTCTCGATGAAGCCTTCTATGGAGGTGGACTCGAGCTGACGCTCGGCCAGCAACATCGCCTGCGCGCGGTCGCCGGACATCGCTTCTACGGTGACTCGTATGAATTCGCCTACCACTACGACGGCCGCATGCTGAAGCTTGACGGACAGTACGCGGACGGCCCGATGACGGCCGCGCAGGAATTGGCCTTGAGTCCCCTGAGCAACAACCCGAATCCCGGCCCGATCTCCGGGCACGACCTGTCACGCCTGAGTTCGGAAGTCTATATCCGCAAGTACTTCAATGCCTCCGCAAGGCTGGTCGGACGCCGGACGACGATCGAGCTCAGGATGACCGACTACAAGCGCCGCTACCTCTCGCTCGACACCCAGGATCACACGACCGAGGTGGGGTTGACGTTCGATCGCAAGCTCAGCTCGCGGACCGACCTCGCAGCCGGGGCAACCTGGCGCGACTTCGAGGGACGTGATGGCGAGTCTTCCAAGGACATGAGCTATACGCTCGGGTTCACCCGCCGCATGACCGCCTCGATCATCGGCACCCTGAAGCTCTCGCGGGTGGAGCGCACCGGCAACGTGTCCCGTTACGACGTCGACTGGATCATGCTGTCGGTCCAGAAGACTTTTTGAGGGCCGGGTCACGAGTTCGGCGCCCGCCTGACCCGCGCACATGATCCACGATCACCAACGCCTCGAGACCGACCGGCCGCGCAATGCGATGTCGGTCGACGTCGAGGACTACTTCCAGGTGTCGGCCTTCGAGAAGGCGCTCGCGGGCCGCGACTGGGAGAGCTTCGAGTGCCGCATCCCGCGCAACGTCGAACGCATCCTGGAGCTCTTCGATGCCGCCGGCGCGCGCGCGACCTTTTTCACGCTCGGGTGGGTGGCTGAGCGCTTTCCGGCGCTCGTGCGGCGCATCGTGGCGTCGGGCCACGAAGTCGCGAGCCACGGCTATCAGCACACGCGCGTCACGCGCCAATCGCGGGACGATTTCCGGGCGGACGTCAAGCGCACCAAGCAGATCCTCGAAGACACGACCGGACTGCCGGTACGCGGCTATCGCGCGGCCAGCTATTCGATCGGCGCGGACAATCTCTGGGCGCTCGACGTCCTCGGCGAGACCGGTCATGTCTACAGTTCGAGCATCTATCCGATCCGCCACGACCTGTATGGCATGCCGGAGGCGCCGCGATTCGCATTCCGGATGCGCGCGAACGGCATTCTCGAGGTGCCGGTCACGACCGTGGAATTCGCGGGCGGGCGCTTTCCCTGTGGCGGCGGCGGCTTTTTCCGGCTGTTTCCCTACGCTCTGTCGCGCTGGGCGATTCGCAGGGTCAATCGCCTCGATCGCCAGCCCGGCATTTTCTATTTCCATCCGTGGGAGATCGATCCGGAGCAGCCGCGGATCGCCGCGCAATTCAAGTCCCGGTTCAGGCACTACCTGAATCTGTCGCGCATGGAAGGGCGCCTGCGGCGCCTGCTCGCGGACTTCCAGTGGGGCCGGCTCGACGAGGTATTTCTTCGAGGCACCGGGTCATGACGGCGGCGCAAACCGCACCGACGGTCGCTGTCGCGGTGACCGTGCGGAAGTTCGCACCGGACGACGCGGCGGCCTGGGACGGGTTCGTCCGCCGCGATCCGCAGGGCACGTTCTTTCATCTCGCAGGCTGGCGCAGCGTGCTCGAGCGCGCCTTCGGCCATCGCGCGCATTACCTGCTTGCCGAAGATGCCCAGGGCATCTGCGGCGTGCTGCCGCTCGCCCACGTCAAGAGCCTGCTGTTCGGTTCCGCCCTCGTATCGACGCCTTTCTGTGTCTACGGCGGCGCGTTGGCCGTCGCACCGTACGTGCGCGCGCTGCTCGAGGACGAGGCATGCGAACTCGCACGCCGCCTCGACGTCGACTACCTCGAATTGCGCAACCGCGAACGCTCGCGGCCCGAGTGGCCGTCGAAGGATCTCTACGTCACGTTCCGCAAGCGCATCGAGGCCGACGCGAATCGCAATCTCGAGGCCATTCCCCGCAAGCAGCGCGCCATGGTGCGCAAGGCGATCGGGCGCGAGCTGACCGTCGAGATCGACGGCGATTGCGGGAGGCTCTATCCCGCCTATGCCGCAAGCCTGCGCAATCTCGGCACGCCGGTGTTTTCACGCCGCTACCTCGAGCTGCTCCGCGAAGTGTTCGCGGACGACTGCGAAGTGCAGACGGTGCTGAAGGACGGGCGCGTGCTCGCGAGCGTTCTCAGCTTCTACTTCCGCGACGAGGTGCTTCCGTACTACGGTGGCGGGCACCGCGAAGCGCGCAACTTCGGCGCCAACGACTTCATGTACTGGAAACTGATGGAGCGGGCGGCCGTCGAGCGGGGCACGCGCCTCTTCGACTACGGGCGCAGCAAGCGCGACACCGGGTCCTACCGTTTCAAAGTCAACTGGGGATTTGAACCCGCGCCGCTTCACTACGAATATTTCCTGGTTCGTGCGAAGTCCATGCCGAACCTGAGCCCAACGAACCCGAAGTATCGACTCATGATCGCCGCCTGGAAGCGCATGCCCCTGTGGCTCGCGGGCCTGGTGGGCCCGCCGCTCGCGAGGCATCTCGGATGAGTGCGGTGCTGATGCTGGCGCATCGCATCCCGCTGCCGCCGAACAAGGGCGACCGGATCCGCTCCTTTCACTGGCTGCAGGCGCTGCGGCGACGTTACGACGTCTACGTCGGCACCTTCACGGACGCGCCGGAGGACCGGGTGCACGAAGCGGAACTGAACCGCCAGTGCGCCGGCTGCTACGTCGGCCATCTGCGTCCGTGGTCGCGGCGCGTGCTGAGCCTGACCGCTCTCCTGAAGGGCGAGGCCCTGACGATCGCCTATTACCGGCACGGCGGCCTCGGTCGCTGGGTCGCGGAGCTCATGCGCGCGAAGCGCATCGAGAAGATCTTCGTGTTCTCGTCATCGATGGCTCAGTTCGCGACCGCGACCGCGGGTCCGCGCAGGGTCGTCGATTTCTGCGACGTCGACTCGGACAAGTGGGCGCAGTACGCCACGCGGCACCGTTGGCCGCTCTCCTGGATCTACAAGCGCGAAGCGCGCGAGCTGGGCGCCGCGGAGCGACGCCTCGCCGAGGAGTTCGACGCGAGCCTGTTCGTCTCGGACAACGAGGCGCGGTTGTTTCGCCGGCTGGTGCCCGGAGTGGATGCCAAGGTCTTCGCCGTCGCAAACGGCGTCGATTCGCAATACTTCGATCCGGCACCCGATCGCCCGCGTCCCTTTGCGGCAACCGGGCCGGCGATCGTGTTCACGGGCGCCATGGATTATTGGGCGAACGTCGATGCGGTCAGCTGGTTCGCGGCAGAAGTGCTGCCGGCGGTGCGGGAGCAGGTGCCACAAGCGACGTTCCATATCGTCGGCTCGCGGCCGTCGGCGGCCGTCGGGCGCCTCGCCTCGCTCCCGGGCGTGTTCGTCACCGGTACCGTTCCCGACGTCCGCCCGTACGTTCACCACGCGCACGCCGTCGTTGCGCCCCTGCGTGTCGCGCGCGGCGTGCAGAACAAGGTGCTGGAAGCCATGGCGATGGCGAAGCCGGTCGTTGCGACCAGAGCGGCCGTAGCCGGCCTCGACGGCCAGTTGCCGGCGAGTCTTGGCGTGTCGGATAGCGCGACGGGCGTGGCCGCGGCGGTGATCGATCTCGTGCGTCAGGCTGTGCCGCGAACGGCCCCGGACAACCGCGAGTTCGTGCTCAAGCACTACGGCTGGCAGCGCAATCTCGATCGCTTCCTCGCCATCATCGACGGTGGCGCATCGTGAGCCGGGCCGAGGCGCCCCTGATCGTGCACGTGATTCACCGGCTCGATATCGGTGGTCTCGAAAATGGTCTCGTCAATCTCATCAATACGATGCCGCGCGAGCGCTTCCGGCATCACATCGTCTGCCTGACCGCCGCGGGCGAGTTCCGCCGTCGCATCCGCGACCCGGAAGTGGAAGTGTCCGCGCTCAATCGCCGGACGGGGCAGGACCTCGGCATGCACTGGCGCCTGTGGCGGCTGTTGCGCCGGCTGCGTCCCGCGATCGTCCACACCCGCAATCTGGCAGCGCTCGAGTGCCAGTGGATCGCGGCGCTCGCGCGTGTGCGCGGACGCGTTCACGGCGAGCATGGCTGGGATGTCACCGACCTGCACGGCAGCAACCGTCGCTACAACGCCCTGCGGCGGGCGACGCGTTTCGTGGTCGATCGCTACGTCACGATGTCGCGCGACCTCACGAGCTGGCTCGAAGTCACGGTCGGAGTCGCCGCCGAACGCATCGACCAGATCTACAGCGGCGTCGACTGCGACAGGTTTCATCCGCGGGATGCGGGTCGCGCGAGGCTCGCGAATCCCGACTTCGCCCGCGAAGGCGACATCATCATCGGTACCGTCGGCCGCATGGAGCCGGTGAAGAACCCGCTGCTCCTGGTCGAGGCTTTCATCCGCCTCGCCGAAAGCGAGCCGGCGCTCGCGGATCGGCTGCGATTGATCCTCGTCGGCGACGGCCCGCTGCGGGAGCCCTGCGCGCGGCGTCTCGCCGAGGCAGGTCGTGCGAGCCAGGCCTGGCTTGCCGGCTCACGGTCCGATATCGACGAGCTGCTGGCGGCGCTCGATATTTTCGTGCTGCCATCGCTCAACGAAGGCATCTCGAACACGATTCTAGAGGCCATGGCCTCGGCGCTGCCCGTGGTCGCGACGCGGGTCGGTGGGAGTCCCGAAATCGTGCGCGACGAACAGACCGGATTGCTCTGCGAGCCGAACGATGTGCAGTCGATGTGCGATCGCCTGCGTCGCTATGTCGCCGACGACAGCTTGCGCCGCGAGCACGGCAAAGCGGGCAGGGCGAGTGCCGAGCGTGACTTCAGCCTCGCGCGCATGACCGAGCGTTACCTGAGCGTCTACGAACGCGTGTTGAGTCACTGACCCATGTGCGGAATTGCCGGCATCTTCGATACGCGCGGGCGCAGCGAGCCGGACCGGCAACGGCTGCGCGCCATGACCGATGCCATCCTGCATCGCGGGCCGGACGCCGGCGGCGAACATTTCGAGCCCGGTGTCGCACTCGGGCACCGGCGCCTCTCGATCATCGACGTATCGGGCGGCCAGCAGCCCCTTGCCAACGAGGACGGTTCGGTGCTCGTCGTCTTCAACGGCGAGATCTACAACTATCAGCCGCTCGTGCACGAGCTGGAGGCGGCGGGGCATCGGTTCCGCACGCGCAGCGACACCGAAGTGATCGTGCACGCCTGGGAGCAGTGGGGCGAGCGCTGTCTCGACCGGCTCGGCGGCATGTTCGCGTTCGCACTCTGGGATCGCAATCGCGAAACTCTGTTCCTTGCCCGCGATCGCCTCGGCAAGAAGTCGATCTATTACACCGTGCTCGCGGACGGGCGGCTTTACTTCGGCTCGGAGCTGAAGGCTCTCCTGGTCGAGCCCGCCGTCAGGCGCGAGCTCGATCCGGTCGCGATCGAGCAATATCTCGCCTACGGCTACATCCCGGAGCCGCTCAGCATCTTCAAGGGCGTGCAGAAGCTCCGGCCCGCGCATGCGCTCCTGTGGAAGCGCGGCGCGCCGCAGCCCGCCGAGCGCGAATACTGGGACGTGTCGTTCCGGCCCGTGCCCGTGGGCGATGAGCGTGCAACGGGCGAAGAGCTGGTGGCGCGCCTGCGCGAGGCCGTGCGGATGCGCCTCATGTCCGAGGTGCCGCTCGGCGCGTTCCTGTCGGGCGGCGTTGATTCGAGCGCGGTCGTTGCGCTCATGGCGGAAACCTCGTCCGGTCCGGTCAACACCTGCTCGATGTCGTTCGGCGATCCGCGCTTCAACGAGTCGAGCTTCGCGGAACAGATCGCGCGGCAATTCCACACCAATCATCACTCGCAGCAGGTCGACGCGGACGATTTCGATCTCCTGGACCGGCTCGCGGCCACCTATGACGAGCCGTTCGCCGACAGCTCGGCGATCCCGACCTATCGCGTCTGCGAACTCGCCCGCAAGCGCGTGACGGTCGTGCTGTCCGGCGACGGGGGCGATGAGAATTTTGCGGGCTATCGTCGCTATCGCTGGCACATGCACGAAGAAGCCATGCGCCGGCGCATTCCGCAGTCGATCCGCGGACCGCTGTTCGGCGCGCTGGGCCACCTGTATCCGAAGATCGACTGGGCGCCCCGATTCCTGCGCGCGAAGACCACGTTCGAGGCGCTGGCGCGCTCATCCCTCGACGGCTACTTCCATGGCGTATCGATCATGCCGGACCGGCTGCGCCTGCCGCTCTACTCGGATGCCTTTCGACGGAGCCTGCAGGGCTATCACGCCATCGAAGTGCTGCGCGGGCACGCGGCACGCGCACCTTGCGCCGACGCGCTGTCGCTCGTGCAGTATCTCGATATCAAGACCTACCTTCCGGGCGACATTCTGGTGAAGGTCGATCGCGCGTCCATGGCGCATTCGCTCGAGGTGCGCGTGCCGCTCCTCGATCACGAATTCGTCGACTGGGTGTCGGGACTCGATCCGGGCCTGAAGCTGCGCGGCAACGAAGGCAAGTACATCTTCAAGAAGAGCCTGCAGTCGCGGCTGCCCGAGGAAATCCTGTACCGGCCGAAGATGGGCTTCGCCGTGCCGATTGCGAGCTGGTTCCGCGGGCCGCTGCGCGCGCGCATGCGCGATCTGGTGCTCGGCCCGGCGCTGCGCGACACCGGGTTCTTCGAGCAAAAGGCGCTCGCACGCATGGTCAGCGAGCACGAGTCCGGCGCGCGTGATCACAACGCCGGTCTCTGGGCGCTCCTGATGCTCGCGAGCAGCCTGCGCCGCCTGGGGGTCTCTTGAATACTCCGCACAGGCCGCCGCGTGTATTGACCTTCAGTACGCTGTTTCCGAACGCGGCACAGCCTGCCTGGGGCATTTTTGTCGAGACCCGGCTCCGCCACCTCGTGGCATCCGGCCGGATTGCGAGCCGCGTGGTTGCTCCCGTGCCGTGGTTTCCCTCGCGCAATCCGCGATTCGGGCGCTACGCGGGCTTCGCGAGCGCGCCGCGCAGCGAACGGCGCTTCGGTGCGACCGTCGACCATCCCCGCTTTCTCACGCTGCCGAAAGTCGGCATGACCATTGCGCCTGCGCTGCTCGCGCTCGGTGCCGCGGGAGAACTTCGCAGACTCCGGGCGGGCGGTTTCGATTTCGACCTGATCGACGCCCATTACTATTACCCCGACGGCGTCGCCGCCGCCTTGCTCGGCCAGTGGTTCAATCGGCCGGTCGTCATCACGGCGCGCGGCACGGACGTGAACCTGCTGCCGCGCTACGGACGCATTCGGCGCATGATCCGCTGGGCGTCGGAGCGCGCCGCCGCGAGCATTGCGGTCTGCCAGGCGCTGAAGGACGAGATGATCGCGATCGGTATGGATGGCGAGCGTATCCAGGTGCTGCGCAACGGGGTCGATCTCTCGGCCTTTGCGCCGCTCGATCAGCGCGAAGCGCGGCGCAGGCTCGGGTTCGGGGAAGGCCCGCTCGCGCTGTCAGTCGGCTATCTCATCGAACGCAAGGGTCATCACTTCGCCATCGAGGCCCTGCGGGAACTCCTGGACTGGCGACTCGTGATCGTCGGTTCGGGCGAAATGGAAAGTGAGTTGCGCTCGCTGGCCGACCGGTGCGGCGTCACGAGCCGCGTGCATTTCGCAGGCGAGGTATCGCAGCACGCGCTCAGGGACTACTACTGCGCCGCGGATCTCCTCGTGCTCGCCTCGAGCCGGGAAGGAATGGCAAACGTGCTGCTGGAGTCGCTCGCCTGCGGCACGCCCGTAGTCGCAACGGCGCTCTGGGGCACACCGGAAGTCATCGCGGCGCCCGAGGCGGGCGTTCTCATGAAGGCTCGAAGTACCCCGGCACTGGTCGAGGCCGTGCGGCGGCTGGCGGCGAACCGGCCGAGCCGCGAGCGCACGCGTGCGTACGCGGGGCAATTCGGCTGGGATCGGACAACCGCGGGCCAGCTCGAGCTTTTCTCCAGGATCTTGAGCGATCGTGGCGGAGTGGCCGCGAGGCCTCAGGCGGGGCGGGCGTGATGAAATCCCCGGTCGCGACGCATCGAGTGCTGTACGTGCATCGCACGCGTGGCGCGGGCGTCGAGGGCGTCCATATCGACGGCATCTGCGGCGGATTGCGGGCACGCGGCTTTGATGTGACGATCATCGCGCCGGTTCGCGCGTCGGGCGACGCCGCTGAGGCATCGCGCGGGGGAAGGCTGCAACGAATGCTCGCCTGGTTGAGTGATCATGCGCCGGAGGCGCTGTTTGAGTGCGCGGAGATCGCGTACAACGCGTCCGCGCGCCGCGCCCTCGACACCGAGCTTGCCCGCGGTCCGGTCAAGCTCATCTACGAGCGCTACGCGATCTTCGCAAGCGCCGCCGGACGCCGGGCACGGCGTGCGGGCTTGCCGCTCGTGCTGGAAGTCAATTACACGGCGAAGCTGCCGCTCGTGCGCAAGCGCAGCCGGCTCCTCAAGCCGCTCGCGGTCGCCATGGATCGCCGGATCTTCGGGCGCACGACGCTATTGCTTGCCGTTTCGAGTTCGGTGCGCGAGCACCTGGTGCGCGACTATGGAGTGCCAAGGGAGAAGATCCTGCTTACCCCGAATGCGGCCGATCCACAGCGCTTCGACCCGGCAACGGCGCCGCTGCAACGGCTCGGCGATCGCGACCTGGCCGGTCAGCGCATCATCGGTTTCGTCGGCAGCTTCGCCCCCTGGCACGGCGTGGATTTGCTGCTGCGGGCCTTCATCGCCATCGCCGCGGTGCTTCCGGATGCGGCATTGCTGCTCGTCGGCGATGGCCCGGAGCGCGGCCGCATCGCGCAGATGGCCGAGGCGGCAGGGCTCGCCGATCGTGTGCACATGCCGGGCCAGGTCGCGCATGCCGATCTGCCGCGCTACGTCGCCCGCTTCGACGCCGCCGTGCTGCCGGACACCAACGACTACGGCTCGCCCATGAAGATCTTCGAGTATCTCGCCATGGGCCGGCCCGTGGTCGCGCCGGACTACGCGCCGGTCCTCGATGTTCTCGAAGATGGCCGCAATGGCGTGGTCTTTCGCCGCCAGGACCAGGAGTCGCTGGCCTCCCGACTGCTCGACGTGCTGCGCGACCGTGAGTCTGCACGGCGGCTGGGCGCCGCGGGTCGCGAAACGATCACTCTGCGCCGCAGCTGGCAGCACAACGTCGACGCAGTACTGCACGCACTGAACGCCGATTCCACGGTCCCGGCACGGGTGGCGCATGCGTGACCTCATCCTCACGCTTTTCTTCATCTGCGCGCTGCCCTGGTGCTTCATGCGGCCGTACTTCGGCGTGCTGATCTGGTCCTGGTTCGGCTACATGAACCCGCACCGCCTCGCCTGGGGATTCGCCTATCACTTTCCGTTCGTGCAGATCACGGCGCTCACGACTCTCGCGGGCATGGTCTTTTCCAGGGAGCCGAAGCGCATGCCCATCAACGGGGTGACCGTCGTCTGGCTGACGTGGGTGGCCTGGATGTCGTTGACGACGCTGTTCGCGCTGAATCCGGACGAAGCAGCCCCCGAATGGCAGCGCATGATCAAGATCCAGATCATGATCCTGGTCACGCTGCTCGTGATGTATGGACGCGAGCGGATAGAACGTCTGGTCTGGTGCATCGCCTTGTCGATCGGCTTCTTCGGCATCAAGGGCGGCATCTTCACGCTGCTCACGGGCGGGCAGTTCCGGGTCTGGGGTCCGGAGGGCAGCTTCATCGAGGGCAACAACGAGATCGCGCTGGCGCTCCTCATCATCGTGCCGCTGATGCGTTACCTGCAGGTCGTGCAGACGCGGCGCTGGGTGCGCATCGGCCTCGGCGTGTCGATGGTGCTTTGCGTGTTCTCGATCGTCGGCTCGTACTCGCGGGGCGCGTTCCTCGGCGGAGCCGCGATGCTCGTCGCCCTGTGGCTGCGCAGCCGCCGCAAGATCGTGATGGCGATACCGCTCGTATTCGTCGCGCTCGCCGCCCTGACATTCATGCCGGAGAAGTGGGCCGCCCGCATGGAGAGCATCGAGGGTTATTCCGCGGACGGCTCGGCGATGGGACGCATCAACGCCTGGTGGTTCGCGTACCACGTGGCGGAGGATCATCCGTTCGTTGGCGGCGGCTTCGACAGCTTCAGCCCCGAGCTCTTCATGCGCTACGCGCCCAATCCGACCGATTTCCACGACGCGCACAGCATCTATTTCGAAGTGCTCGGCGAACACGGCTTCGTCGGGCTTGCCCTGTACCTCACGCTTGCGGTGCTGGTCATGCTCATGGGCGCGCGCATCATCCGCCAGGTGCGGGGGAGGGGTGAGCTCAAATGGGCCGCCGATCTTGCCGCGATGCTGCAGGTGAGCTTCATCGGCTTCGCCGTGAGCGGCGCGTTCCTCGGGCTCGCGTACTTCGATCTTCCCTATCACATCATGGCGCTCATGGTGCTGCTGCATGAGCACGTCAAGGAAGCGCGCGCCTCATCGCCGGTGACCGATCCAGCCGCGCTGGCCGGCCGGCAGTCGCTCCTCGGCAGGACGTAGTGGCAGCGATGTGGAATGTGCTCGGCAACCTGTTGTCGCGATCGCGGCGCGGCCGGCGGCTGCTGATCGTCACCTACCACCGCGTGCTCGCCGAGCCGGACGAACTCTTCGATGAGGACGTCGACGCGCAGCTGTTCGCGCGCCAGCTCGAGTTGTTCGCGACGCACTTCAACGTCATGCGGCTGGACGAGGCCGTTGCCCGGCTCGAGCGCGGCGACCTGCCCGCGCGTGCGCTGACGCTCACGTTCGATGACGGTTATGCCGACAATCACACGGTCGCGCTGCCGCTGCTGCGCAAGTTCGGCCTCAGCGGCGCCTTCTTCGTTGCGAGCGGCTTTCTCGACGGCAGGCGCATGTGGAATGACACGATCATCGAGGCGTTGCGCCGCGAACGGCGGCCGGCGATCGATCTTGAGGATCTCGGCGTCGGCAGGCTCGACCTGTCATCGCTCCCGGCGCGCCGCTCCGCCATTCAGAACGTCATCCGGCACCTGAAACATGAACCGGCGGCCGCCCGTGACGCCGCCGTTGCGCGCCTGGTCGAGCGCGTCGGGCAACCGCTCCCGCCCGGTCTCATGATGACTACCCGGCAGGTCCGGGAGCTCGCCGACGCCAATATGCTGGTCGGCGCGCATACGGTGTCGCATCCGATTCTCGCCGCGACGGATCTTGCGGCCGCCGAAAAAGAGATCGCCGACGGCCGGGATCAGCTGCAAGCCATCACGGGCGCGCCGGTGGACGCGTTTGCGTATCCGAATGGCCGGCCACAATCGGACTACAGGGCCGAGCACGTGCAGCTCGTGCGCCGCCTGGGTTTTCGCTCGGCGGTCACCACGGCTTGGGGATACGCCGACGGGGACAGCAACCGGTGGCAGCTGCCGCGCGTCACTCCCTGGGAAGCCAATCCGGGGCGGCTGCACCTGCGGCTCCTGCGCGCCTACCGCGAGCCCCAGAAACTCACGGCCTGAGCCGGGATTTACAGGGAGATCCGATGCTCGTCGAGCCAGAGCTCCAGCATCAGGAGCGCCCAGACCATGCCGCCGTAGTAGGACGCGTGACCGTCGCGGTGGGTCGTGACCAGCGTGTCGATGCACTCCGCACGGTAGATGCCGCGAGCCTTCAGGCGTTGGAGCGCGGGATAGGTCAGCTCGCGCAGCACGGGCTCCGTCTTCAGCCATTCACCGAACGGCAGTCCGAAGCCGTGCTTGCGCTTGAAGATGATTTCGCGCGGCAGGAAGTCGGCGAAACTTCTCTTGTAGAAATCGCGCAGCTTGCGCCCGCGGATCTTCATGCCGGGCGGCACGCGGGTCGACAGGTCGACCACGTCGTCGTCGAGCATCGGGTAGCGCACGCGCACGCCGTTGAGCTCGCACATGCGGTTGACCTTGCGCAGGTCGTTGTCCGCCAACGTGATCTTCCAGTCGAGGTACAGCATGCGATCGAGATTCGAATCGGCAGGCGCGCTGTCGAATGTCGCCTGCAGCTCCCGCGCCGGCAGGCCGGCGTCGATTTCCCGGATGAGCTCCGGCTGAAAGATGGTCGAGGGCTGCATGCCCTTCAACTGATCGAAGAGCTCGGCGGCGCGCGCGCCGGCCGGCTCCCGGGCCTGCGTCACGTAGCGGTACAGCTTCCAGAGCGGGCCAACGCCCGGCGCGCGGCGTCCGAGCGCCGCAACCGGGTCGATCGCGCCACGGCGCAGGATCGCCGGCAGCATCGAGTAGTAGTCGAAGAGCTTCTGCTTGAGGTAACGCTCGTTGCCGCCGAAAAGCTCATCGCCGCCGTCGCCCGCCAGCATCGTCGAGACACCGTCCGCACGCGCATTGCGCGCGCAAAAGAGCACGGGAACCGCCGACGAATTGCCGAACGGTTCGTCATAGCCCGCAGCGACCGTACGGATCGATCCGGCGACATCCTCGGGCGACAGGTAATAGAGCTTGAGGTCGGCCTTGAAGTGTTTCGCCGCAAGGCGCGCGAACGCGGATTCGTCATAGCCTTCCTGCTTGAAACCGATCGTGTAGGCGTGGGCGAGCCGGCCCGTTGCGGCCGCCATTCCCGTCACGCTCGAGCTGTCCAGGCCGCCACTCAGGAAACTGCCGACCGGGCCGTTGTCGACGGCCCGATCGACCGCCGCCGTCAGCCTGGACTTGAGTTCGGCCGCGAGATTTTCGCGCCGCTGCGCGCCATCCGCGCCGAATCGAGGCTGCCAGTGCTGCGAGAGCGTGATGCCGGACCGGGCGCACACGAGCTGCTCGCTCAGCCGAAGCTTCGATACGTTCGCGAAAACCGTGCGCGGGGCCGGAATGACGTGGACGTAGGTGTAGTCGAACAGCGCTTGCCGGCTGATGCGCGCTCCGACCGCGGGGTGCTGGGCCACTGCCGCTGCCGTCGAACCAAAAACCAGGGAGGCGTCGGCGCCGCGCGCGAAGCAAAGCGGGCGGATCCCCATGCGATCGACGGCGGCGACGGCGACGCCCTTGGCAAGGTCGATCAGGATGACTGCGTAGGCTCCGCGCAGCATGCGCGGAAATTCCACGCCCACTCGCTCATACGCCGCCCCGATCGCGCGTGCGGGGCCCTCGCTCCGTGCGATTCGGCTGACCGCGGCATCGGCGAAGCCCGGCTCGCCATCGACGGCCACGGTGATCAGGCCGTCCACCGCCCGCCAGGCCTGCGCGCCGGCGACCACCAGCCCCAATTGGGGCATCGCCACCACCGTCAGGGGGCCGGGCGTAGCCGCCAGGCCGGCTGCCATGGAGCTCGCCAAAGCCTCGGGAGCGGCACGCAGATTCGCCTCAAACCAGCCACAGAACGCTGCCATAACCTATTAATCCTGAATGTGAATTCTGTCCTGTGGAAGGAGGGCCGCGATTATACAATCCGCGTTCGTCGGAGGAGCTTGCGGGCGGTTCCCGGACCCCCACGCTCCGCACGCGCACAATAGGGGAAAGGTCGCGAATCCGAACGTGCATATCGCAAACTGTAGAATAAATCCTGCCGCGTCCCCGCCCGGCACTTTGCATGGCTGAAGCAACCGAGCGCCGATGAGTTCCGAGCCTTCCTGGCGATTGGATCAGTTTTCGAGTCTCGAGGGGCTGCCGCCCGCCTACGAGTCGCTCTGGCTTTCGGCTGCGCGCAGCTTCGACCAGACATCGATCTGGAGCCGCACCTTCGCCGAATATCTGCTCGCCGCAGGCGAGACGCTGTGCGTCGTCGGCGTGTACGACAGCGAGCATGATCGAGCCCTCGGACTCATGCCGTTGCGCTCGGCGAGAGGCTTTCGCGGAGTGCTGCCGCTCAGGTCGGTGTCCACACTCGCGAATTACTACACGGCGCTGGTCGAGCCGGTCATTGGCGCGGATGCCGACGTGGATGCGGTGAGCGCCGTGCTCGCCGGAGCCCTGCCGAAGCTGAACGGAGGCTGGAACCTGCTCGATCTCAATCCGCTCGCGCCGGAGCACCCGTTCTTCCGCCATGCGACGCGCGCGCTGCGCGATCGCGCTTGTTTCGTGCAGCCTTACTTTCGCTTCGGCAACTGGTATCTCAAGCTCGCCGGCCGCAATTTCAGCGAGTATTTTCGCGACATGCCCTCGCGCATGCGCTCCACGCTGACGCGCAAGAAGAAGAAACTGCTCGCGCGCGACGACGTGCGCATCGAGATCCTGGGCGGTCGGGAAGGGCTCGACGCCGCGGTCGATGCCTACGAGAAGATCTATGCGAGCAGCTGGAAGCGCGATGAGCCGCACAAGGACTTCATCCGCGCTGTCGCGCGACGCTTCGCCGACGCGGGCTGGCTGCGGCTCGGGCTCGTGCACGTGGGGCAGGTGCCGGCCGCCGCGCAGCTCTGGTTCGTTCAAGGCGGAACGGCGTCGATCTTCAAGCTCGCCTATGATCCTGCCTTCACGGAGCTGTCGATCGGATCGGTCCTCACGATGACATTGATGGAGCACGTGATTGACGTCGATCGCGTGGGCGTCGTCGACTACCTGTGCGGCGACGACGATTACAAGAAGGACTGGATGTCGCATCGGCGCGAGCGCTGGGGCCTGCGCGCGAGTCCCTGGCTCAGCCTGGTCGGCATGACGGAGGCCGCGCGCACCGCGGCGGGTCGCCTCGCACACATGGCGCGCGGACGCACGCGGCGCGAGCCGCCCGTCGGCACGGCCGCGGCATGAGGAGCATTCAATGAACGATACGGATCGCCGATCACTGGCAGCGCGACTGCGCGCGACCGCCGGCCTGCTCATGCTGCTGCTCATCGCGCTCGCGCCGGTCGCGCACGCGGACGACCAGGAGCGATTCGGCTGTGGCGAGCTCGAGAACGCCTACGGGCCGTACGACTACACGGACCCGGTCAAGCGCCGCGACAACCTGCCGATCGTCGAGCAGTTTCACTTCACGCGTTCGGTCGAAAGCCTGTCCGCGGGACGTTCCTCGTCCATCATCGGCGACCTCGACTACACCTTGCGGGCATTCCCGAATCACCATCGCGCGCTCTACGCGATGGCGCGCTACCAGCTGGATCACCCGGAACAGCCGGGCGGGCGCTGGTACACGATCGACTGCTATTTCGACCGTGCGATCCGCTTCCGGCCGCAGGACGGCACCGTGCACATGATTTACGGCATCTACCTGGCGCGCAAAGGCCAAAGCAAGGAGGCGCTCGATCAGTACCAGGAAGCACTCACCCTCCTGCAGGACTCGGCCGAAGTTCACTACAACATGGGCCTGCTCTATGTCGAGATGGGCGAATTCGGCAAGGCGCGCGAGCACGCCGAGAAAGCCTATTCGCTCGGTTATCCGCTGCCGGGCCTGCGCAATCAGCTCATCAGCCGCGGCGAATGGCACGAGCCCGCCGCGACGCCGCCGAACGGCTGACGGATCCCGGGAGTCATCGCCACATGTTGAATGAAGTGAGGGCCGTCCTCGGCGATACGTTGCAGCTGGCCAGGCGTACCGAGCAGCTGCACGCCGACAGCGCTTTGCTCGGTGCGCTGCCCGAGCTCGATTCGATGGCGGTCGTCACGTTGATCACGGCGCTCGAGGAGCGCTTCGGCATCACCGTGGCGGACGATGAGATCTCGGCCGACACGTTCGCAACGCTCGGCTCGCTGACTTCGTTCGTCGAAAGCAAACTGGCGTGATGAGCGGCCGCGTTGCGCAAACGCAGCCGCGCTTCTTCGATGGCGTGGCGGGCCGGCTCTTCGGCATCGAGTTCGCCCCGATCGGCGCCGCCGCGCGTGCAACCATCCTGATCGTTCCGCCGTTCGCCGAGGAGCTCAACAAGTCCCGGCGAATGCTGGCGCTTGCGGCGCGCGCGCTCGCGGCACTCGGCTACAGGGTGCTTACGGTGGATCTCTATGGCACGGGCGACAGCGAGGGGGACTTCGCGGACGCGCGCTGGGAAATCTGGATCGAGGACCTGCGCCGGCTGGCCGCGACCGGGGCGAGCGGGACCGCGTCGCCCGTTTCGATCCTCGCTTTGCGAGCCGGCTCGCTGCTCGCGGCAGACCTGATCGCAGACGGCGCCGGTGTCGAGCGCCTGGCGTTGTGGCAGCCGGTGTCCTCCGGTGCGCAGTTCCTCACGCAATTTCTCCGCCTGAAAATCGCTGCGGACATGCTGGGAGGCAATGAGTCCGGAATGGCGGCGCTGCGTGAGCAGCTGGCGGCCGGCAAGCCCCAGGAAGTGGCGGGCTACATGCTCGCGCCAGAGCTTGCGCGGGCGCTCGAAGGCCGCACGCTCTCGAGTGAAGCGCTGCGAGTCCCCAGGCGCGTCGCCTGGTTCGAGATCGTCGCCCGACAGGAGCAGGCCCTATCGGTTCCGGGCCAGCGGATGACAGAGAAGTCCCGCCAGGACGGAGCTTCGATCGCGAGCGAGACGCTGGTCGGCCTGCCGTTCTGGTCGACGCCCGAAATCAGCACGGTACCCGGGCTCGTGGCGTCGACGGCGCGGTTCTTTGCCGAGGCAGCGTCGTGACGGACATCGAGCTTGCCATGCAATTCGGACCGGAGGCTGAACGCCTGGTCGGTGTGCTGCATTCGCCGGAGCGACCCGCATCGGTCGGAGTCGTCTTCGTCGTCGGGGGTCCGCAGTACCGCGTGGGCAGTCATCGCCAGTTCGTACTGCTCGCGCGCACGCTCGCAGCGGAAGGATTCGCCGTATTGCGCTTCGACTACGCGGGCATGGGGGATTCCGACGGCGACGAGCGCAGCTTCGAGCGGATCGACGATCAGATGCGCCTTGCGGTCGATGAGCTCGCGGCTCGCGTGCACGGCCTCGAACGCTTCGTGCTGTTCGGACTCTGTGATGCCGCTTCCGCATCGCTCATGTACGCTCCGCGCGATCCGCGCATCACGGGCCTCGTGCTCATCAACCCCTGGGCGCGCGGGGAGCAGACGCTTGCGAAGACTCATCTGCGGCACTACTACTGGTCCCGCCTGACCTCGTCGGCGTTCTGGTCGGATCTCGTGAAGGGGCGGGTGGCGATCGGCAAGGCCCTCGGCGGTGTCGTTGAAACCTCGCGCACGGCGCTCTCCGACAGCGCGATGGGCACCGGCGATGCTGCGCGCCCTGATTTCCGGGAGCGCATGCTCGAGTCCCTGCAGCAGCTGCGAGCGCGGGTGCTGCTCATCGTCAGCGGCCGCGACCTGACGGCCGCGGAGTTCCTCGACATGATCCAGGCATCCCGCGCCTGGCGCGCGGCCATGTCGCGCGCGGACCTGGTCCGCCACGATCTGCCGGAAGCGGACCACACGTTTTCGACGCGCCGCTGGCGCGACGAAGTCGGGCGGGCCACCGTCGCGTGGTTGCGCAAGCCATGAAGCGCGTGCTGCTCATCGCCTATCATTTCCCGCCCGCCAAGGGCAGCAGCGGGCTGCAGCGCGCGTTGAAGTTCTGCCGCTACCTGCCGGAATTCGGCTGGCTGCCCTCCGTGCTGACGGTCGCGCCGCGCGCGCATCCCCAGACCGCGTCCGATCAATTGGCGGAGATACCCGCCGGAGTCGAAGTCAAGCGGGCGTTCGCGCTCGACGCCGCCCGTCACCTCTCCATCAAGGGAATCTATCCGTCGTGGGCCGCACGGCCCGACCGGTGGGGCTCGTGGTGGCTGGGCGGCGTGCCGGCCGGCCGCGCCATGCTTCGCCGGCTGAAGATCGACGCCATCTGGTCCACGTTTCCCATTGCGACCGCGCATCTCATCGGGCACACGCTCGCGAAGTCGACGGGCCTGCCCTGGATCGCGGACTTTCGCGATTCGATGACCGAGGACGCCTATCCGCGGGATGCGAACGTGCGCCGCCGGCTGCGAAAACTGGAGGCGCGCACCGTCGCGCGCGCGGCGGCTTCGGTCTTTACGACGCCAGGAGCGCTGCGCATGTACCGCGAACGCTACCCGCACGTCCCGCCGGAGCGATTCCAGGTGATCGCGAATGGATTCGACGAGGAGAATTTTGGCGGCGCCCGGGCACCGGTGTCCGCCCCGCATGCCGGCGGGCCGCGCGTCCTCCTGCATAGTGGCTTGCTCTATCCGGTCGAGCGCGATCCGCGCGCGCTGTTCGCCGCGCTCGCCGAGCTCAAGCAGGCGGGGGAGGTGGACGCCGGCCGCCTGCAAGTCGTGCTGCGCGCGACGGGTCACGACGCGGAGATCGCACAGCTGCTCGGCATTGCGGCGATCGAAGACCTCGTGAAGATCGCGCCGCCGATCGCTTACGAGGCGGCGCTTGCCGAAATGCTGGCTGCCGATGCGCTGCTGCTGTTGCAGGCTGCGAACTGCAATCACCAGATTCCGGCAAAGCTCTACGAGTATCTGCGCTGCGGCCGGCCCATCCTCGCCCTCACGGACCCGGCGGGTGACACCGCAAATGAATTGCGGGCGGCGCAGGCGGGCACCATCGTCCCTCTCGATCGAGCCGATCTCATTCGCGACCGCTTGCGGGCATTGCTCGGCGATCTGGACCGCGGCGCAGCGCGCGGCGCGGATCCTGCAATCGCGGCCCGCTTTTCGCGGCGCTCCCAGACGTCGCAGCTGGCGGCGCTCCTGGACGCGACCCGCCCCGCTTAAGCCTTTTCCCGAGTCGCTGGTGGCCGACATCGGCACACCGCAACAAACAATGAGTTACGCGCAGGCAAGGGCCCGGCTGTCGCGGCTTGCCGACTCGAATGCGTATGCTCCCGGCGACGCGCCGCGCCCGCACTTTGGAAACACCTGCAATTTCAGTCGCTTGGTGGCGCGGACCAAAGTCTTATTATCTGGCACGCGCCTTGCTTCTTATTATGTCGAGGGCCGCATGCGCGGCCGTCTCGCTGTCTGCCAAAGACAGTGAGCGAGGAATTGCGGATCGAGTCCGGGAAAAGCACGACTGAGTCGTGAATTTTACCGGTGTGTTTGCTATCAGGTGGATGGAAGTTTTATACGCACTGACAAGGGCAAATCCATCGCGAGATGGAGACGCAAAGCCTCCGGTCCCGGAAGTATCCTGGATAGCGGGGTTGCCAGGAAAATCGGTCGACGTGGCCTTCAAGCCATGAGAGACCGTTGCGCGGGCGCTCGTCGTCCGCCTGTCCTGTCTTCCCCAACCATCCAAGTGCATGGCCGACACCGGAGCGTGACGTCGACGCGGCGATGACGTCCTCTGCGGTGCGGCCGTAGCGACCAGTCTGATGGTTCGGGGGTAGACACGTGATTTCATCGACCACGCCAATGCTCAAAGCGCTGCGCGCCGCCAGCGCGCTCGCTGCATCGCTCGCTGCATCGCTCGCATTGCTGCCGCAGGCTTTCGCCGGCCCGCTCGACACACTCACGCCCGGGAAGTGGTACGCCTTTCCGAATTCCCACATGGAGAGCGTGAATCCGAATGCGAGCGGTTCGGTCTACTCGGTCATGATGGCCTGGAGCGGCGGCGCGTACGACAGCGACCGCGACCAGCTGATCATCTGGGGCGGCGGCCACACCGACTATGCGGGCAACGAAGTCTACGCATTCGGCCCGGTGACCGGATCGAACCCGCAGTGGCGTCTCCTGACGCAACCGAGCGATCCGCCGGCCGACAATACGCCTTACGGGAGCGACGGGCGCCCGGTGTCACGGCACACCTACAACCTCCTGACCTATCTGCCCGCGCCGCGCAACAAGATGATGAGTTGCGCCATCGGTTCGCAGCACTCGAACGGCTACAGCAATGCGGCCGTCGATCTTTTCGACCTGACGGTCAATGGCATGACCACGAATCCGTGGTCGCGCGCGGCAGCGGCGCCATCGACGAGCTACGCGCTCGAGGCGTTCTGCATCTATGACCCGGTCGACCAGGTCGTGTGGTTTCACGATGCCGGCAGCAACAACGCGCGCCTGCAGCGATACAACCCGAGTACCAACAGCTGGACGGCGCACGCGCAATTCAATTTCTCGCCCGACTACACGCCGGCCATCGATCCGGCGCATCACCTGCTGGTCGCAACCGGCAATGGTGGCGGCGTACGCGTGTGGGACCTCAGCGCACCGGACAACCAGTCGTTCATGGTCACGACCAGCGGCCCCGGCAACGTGGAGAGCGGCAAGGCGCCTGGCTTCGTTTACGACCCGGTGAATCATCAGTTCGTGGGCTGGAGCGGCGGCTCCGGTGTCTACGCGCTGACGATTCCGGCCAACCCGAAGACCGGCACCTGGTCCTGGTCGCAAATCCCGCTCGCAGGTGACAACTCGGTGGTGCCGACGACGGTCGCCGGCCTCAGCCGCCTCGGCTACGTGACGGGGACGTACGGACGCTTCCGCTATGTTCCGGGCGTACACGGCGTGATCGCCGTGAATGCGACCGACGAGAGCGTCTACTTCTTCAAGCTTCCGGATAACGGAGGCGCGCCTTTGCCCGCGATTTCATTATCCGCAAACCCTACCGACGTCCCGGCGCAAGGGACGAGCCTTCTGACCTGGACGTCGACGAATGCCGCTAGCTGTAGCGCCTCCGGCAGCTGGAGCGGCACGAAGGCTACCGCGGGCACCGAATCCGTCGGCCCCCTCACGCAATCGAGCACCTACAACCTGACCTGTGACAATGGCGGCGGCGGCACGAGCAGCCGCTCGGCGACCGTCACGGTTGCGCAATCGACGCCGGCGCCGACCGTTACATTCACGGCATCGCCGTCTACTGTCGCCTCCGGCGGCACATCCACGCTCGCGTGGACGACCGCCAACGCGTCGAGTTGCACGGCAAGCGGCGGCTGGTCCGGCAGCAAGGCGACGCAGGGCAGCCAGTCCGTTGGTCCGCTCACCCAGCAAACGAGCTACACGCTCGCGTGCACCGGCAGCGGGGGCACGACTTCGCGCAACACCACGGTTTCCATTGCAGGGACGCCGCCGCTGCCGATCGTCAATTTCAGCGCGGCGCCACTCACTGTGGTGAGCGGGCAGAACTCGACGCTGACCTGGTCCACTGCGAACGCCACGAGCTGCACGGCGTCTGGTGGCTGGAGCGGATCGAAAGCGACCTCCGGCACACAGTCCGTCGGCCCGCTGACTCAGAACACGACCTACGGCCTGTCCTGCACCGGCAGCGGCGGCAGTGCGCAATCCAGTGCGACAGTCAGCGTGACAGCCGCCGCGACACCGACACTTTCCTTGGACGCGAGCCCGACCACCGTGAACATGAATGGCACCACGCAACTCAGCTGGACATCCACCAACGCCACATCGTGCAGCGCGAGTGGGGGATGGACCGGCAACAAGCCGACCTCGGGCAACGAGACGACAGCGGCTCTGGCCGCGACGACCAGCTTCGCTCTGGATTGCACGGGCGCGGGCGGCACTGTCCAGAAGTCGATGACCGTCACCGTCGCGCCCGTATCGAACGATCCGGCCGAAGACAGCGGTGGCGGCGCGCTCGAGTGGTTCTCGCTCCTTATACTCCTTGCCATCCGCGCGGGCCGGACGCTGCGCCGGGTGGGCATCGGGCTGCTAGGTCTCGCCGGACTCCTGTCGTTCGCGCAGGTTGCCACCGCGGCCGATATCACGACGGTTACCCTCATGAGCCGAAGCGGCTCCGCGCAGACCAGCGTGCCGGTGACTTTCGGCGAGGCGTTCAAAGCCGGCGATGTGCCATCGGGGACTTCCATCGTGGCGCGCCTGAGCTCGGGCGCATCGCTGCCGCTGCAGGTCAATGCCAAGGCGACCCATGACGACGGCTCGCTCCGCCACGCGATCTTGACGGCGACACTGCCTTCGCTCGCGGCGAACGGGTCGCAGGTGATCACGCTCGCCTCCGGTGCCGGTGCATCGCTGACGCCGGCGGTACAGCTGTCGGATCTTCTCGCGACCTCGTACGACACCACGGTGACACTGACGGTCGGCCCCACGACTTACACCGCGTCGGCCCGGCAGGCATTGCAGACCAACATGCAGTGGCTATCGGGACCGCAGGTGAGCGAATGGATCGCGGGCGGCCCGATCAAGACCGCGGCCGGATTGGCCCACCCGCACCTTGCGGTTTACTTCCACGTGCGGGCCTACGCCGGCAACCCGATCGCGAGTGTCCGCACGGATGTCGTGATCGAAAACAACTGGTCATTCATTCCGGGGCCGGCCGACCAGACGTACTCGGCGACCATCGCGGTGCCTGGCAAGGCTTCCTATACGAAGTCCGGTCTGAGTCACTACGCACTCTCGCGCTGGCACAAGCGCATGTGGTGGGGGAACGAGCCGCAGGTGTACGCGTGGCTCGACAAGGACTACCTGCAGGACTCCAAGGCGATTCCGAAGTACGAAGACGTGCAGCCGACCGATGGTTTCCTGAACAGCGTCAGGAGCAGCGTCGAGCCGATGGATAACGGCGATCAGACCGACAACATGGACGATACGGGTTTCCAGGAAGGCATCGGGCCGCTGCCGAAATGGGACGCCATCTATGCCGTCAGCGCCGACCCGCGCGCCTTCGCATACATGCTGGCGAATGCCGACGGCGGATCCGTGTACGGCATGCATTACCGCGACGAACTCACCGGCTATCCGGTGACGATCGATGACCATCCGACCTCATCGATCATCGATCCGGTGGGCAGCATCCTGCCGTTGCCCACCGTCACGACGTCCAATCCGTTCTCGCACGGCGGGTCCCCGGCACACCAGCCGTCGATCGGCTATCTCGCCTATCTCGTCACGGGCGACTATTTCTACCTGGAAGAAATGCAGTTCTGGTCGGCCTACAACCTCATCTGGCCGAGCGTCACGAGCCGCAGCGGAGCCAACGGCTACTTCTACGTGGCGTCGCTTCGCGGGCAGGCGTGGTCGTATCGTTCGCTCGCGCAGGCGGCGTACATCACGCCGGACAGCCATCGGCTGAAGGCCTACTTCCTCGCCAAGCTGCAGAACAACATCCGCAACGATGTGGCGAAGTACGTCAATCCGGGCGGTCCGTACAAGAACAATCTCGGCGCGATGTACATGGCCGAAGGCAACGAGCAGTACCGCTTCTACGACTACTTCATGTCGTGGGCCGTCGGCTACCTGGTCGACCTCGGCTATACGGAAGCGATTCCGCTGCGCGACTACAAGGTCAAGTTTCCCATCGGGCTGATGGGCATGAGCAGCAACGAGTACTGTTTCCAGGCCTCGGCCCACTACACCTGGAAGGTCGGGCCCGGCGGCCCCAGCACGTTCTATCCGGACTTCAAGACGGTCTACCAGAATACCGATCCAGGTGCGGCGGGCCGCGTCTGCGGCTCTCAGGACATGGCGAGCTACCTCGGCGTGTCGGTCAACGAGATCATCAGCGGACAGCAGTCGACCGGCTACTATTTCTCGAACCTGCAGGCGGCGCTCGCATCGGCCTATGACTCGGGCTTGCCGGGTGCGCACGAGGCCTGGCAGCGCACGCTGCTGTCGGGCAAGCACCCCGATTATCGCGACGAGCCCATCTGGGCGATCGTGCCGCGCACGTTGAATTCACCGTCCATCGTCATCACGTTGTCGGCGAACCCGACATCGGTACAGACCGGCGGCTCCGCGACGCTGAGCTGGTCATCGACCAACGCATCCGGATGCTCAGCCTCGGATGGCTGGGCGGGGACCAAGTCGACCTCAGGGTCCGAGAGCGTCGGCCCTCTGCAATCCACCAGCTCCTTTACCTTGACCTGCAGCAGCTCGTCACTCGGCAGCAGCAGCCGGACCGTCGTTGTGAGCGTCGCGGCACCGGCGGCGCCCACGCTGAATCTCTCGGCAGCGCCGTCGACCGTTCAGGCCAACGGCAGCAGCACGCTGACCTGGACGAGCAGCAACGCGACTTCCTGTACGGCGTCGGGCGGCTGGAGCGGCTCGAAGGCGACTTCGGGCAGCCAGTCCGTCGGGCCGTTGACCACCACGACGAACTTCACGCTGAGCTGCTCCGGTGCCGGTGGCAATGTGCAGAAGACCGCGATGGTGACGGTCGGATCGACTCCGCCGCCACCGCCGCCGCCGCCCGCACCGACGGTAACGCTGTCGGCGAACCCGACGGCCGTCGACGCCAGTGGCACTACTGCGCTCACCTGGTCTTCGACCAACGCGACCAGCTGCGTGGCGTCGGACGGCTGGAGCGGCACGAAATTGACGTCCGGCACGGAAACGTCTGCGTCGCTGACCGTGAATACGACATTCACGCTTCGCTGCGACGGTAACGGTGACAGCGCTTCGCAATCCGTCACCGTGACGGTCAACGCCGCCGGTGGCGGTGATCCGGGCAGCTCCGATTCAGGCGGCGGCTCGTTCGATTTCGCGAGCCTGCTGGCGCTCGTCGCGCTGCTCGTTCGCAGATTGTCGGTGCGACTCACACGCCGCGCGCCTCTCGGGACCTGAGCCGTGGCCATGCCGGAACGCTGGCGGCGACGCCTGCGCCCCCTTGCGGGGGCCGCTGTGGTCGGGCTTGCCATGGCGCTGGGTGCCTGCAGCTCGGAGGGTGACACACGCGGCGACGCGGGGCCCGCAGCGACTCCGACCGTCACCTTCAATGCCGCGGACACGACGGTCGATGCCGGGGGCTCGACGATGCTCACGTGGTCGTCGACCGACGCAACGAGCTGCGTCGCGGCCGGCGCCTGGAGCGGCAGCAAGCCGACGAGCGGCAATGAGAGCACGGGCGCACTGTCTGGCAACAGCACCTTCACGCTCAGCTGCTCGGGCACCGGGGGCACGCTCGACAAGAGCGTGAGCATCACGGTCAACAGCGCTGCGCCCGGCGTGACGCTTGTGGCCACTCCCGCCTCGATCTCGGCCGGCGGCAATTCGACGCTCACGTGGTCGTCGAGCGACAGCACCTCCTGCACCGCTTCCGGCGGCTGGACGGGCAGCAAGGCCACGACTGGAACCCAGAGTGTCGGGCCCCTGAACTCGACCACGAGCTACACGCTCAGCTGCACGGGAAGCGGTGGCACCACCCAGACGACTGCGACCGTCACGGTTGCGGCGGTGAGCACACCGACCGTCAGCCTCAGCGCGAACCCGGCATCGGTCGGCGTCAATGGGACTTCCACGCTGACGTGGTCATCCGCGAACGCCACGAGCTGCACGGCATCGGGCGGGTGGAGCGGTTCGAAGACGACATCCGGATCGCAGCCGGTCGGACCGCTGGCGGTCACCACGAATTTCACGCTCGCTTGCACCGGCGCCGGCGGCACGAGCCAGCGCACCGCGATGATCTCGGTCACCGGAAGCGGTTCCGGGGGCGCTCTCGCCGGGCTCGTCGACAGCAGCCTGATCGATCTTGCGGGCGACAACCGCATCTACGTATACGCGGGCAGCGTCAGCGCCGACGATGACGACGGCGATGCGGGCGATCCGGTCCAGGAAATCGCGGTCACACAGGACGCGAATGCCTGCACCTTCAGCTACGCGCTGAGCGGACTTGCCGCGGGAACCTATACGCTGGCATTCACGCGCCAGGCGCAGAACGACCGGCCCGACCAGAACGACACACTCACGTTCACGGGGACGGCGACCGTCACGGTCGCCAGCACGACCGTCACTCACGACTTCGCCGCTCCGAGCACGCTGCGCGTCGGTCCTGGACGGACCTATGCCACGGTCCGCGCCGCGGCCGCGGCCGCCGGCGATGGAGCCCTGATCGAAGTCGATCCGGGGACCTACAACGACGACATCGTCGTCTGGCGCCAGGACAACGTCACGATTCGCGGCGTGGGCGGACGGCCGAACATCCACGGCACGACGGTGATGCCGTTCGTGTCCGGCGATGACCTGAGGAACGGCAAGGGACTGTGGGTCGTGAACGGCTCCGGCATCCGCGTCGAGAACATCGAGTTCTCCGGCGCGAGGGTGGTGGATGCGAACGGCGCCGGTATCCGCAACGAGGGCAGCAACCTCACGGTTTGCGGCTGCAAGTTCCACGACAACGAGAACGGCATCCTCGGCGGCGCCTTCGGCACCTTCACGATCGAATACACCGAATTCACCCACAACGGCATCGGCGAAGTGGGGCGCACGCACAATCTGTACGTCGATGAGGGTGCGTCCGCCGGCGACAAGCTCGTCTACCGGTACAACTACTCGCACGACGTGCAGGGTGGCGGCCACCTTCTGAAGACGCGTGCGCGCGAGAACTACATCCTCTACAGCCGCATCATGGACGAGGCGGACGGCGGGTCCAGCTATTCGATCGACGTCCCGAACGGCGGACTCACCTACATCGTCGGAAACCTCATCCAGCAAGGGCCGAACACGGAGAATTCCAGCATCGTGTCCTACGGCGCCGAGGGCCTGTCGGCCGGCCGCACCCACAATCTCTACCTGGTGAACAACACGGTCGTGAACGATCGGGGATCGGGCACGTTCCTCGACGTCGCGTCCGGCACGGCGCTGTTCCGCTCGATCAACAACCTGTTCGTCGGCTCGGGCACGCTCACGAGCGGCACGCAGCCGCAGGCGACGACCAATCTGCAGACGAATTCGCCGGGGCTGGTCAATCTGATAGCGTTCGATTACCGGCTCGCGACGGGTTCACCCGCGATCAATGCCGGCACGGCACCGGGCAGCGCCAACGGCTTCGCACTCGCGCCCCAATTCCAGTACGTGCATCCGACCGCTCGCGAGGATCGACCGGCGAGCGGCGCAATCGACATCGGGGCCTACGAATACATTCCGTGAATCCCGCGCGGCCGGCGGCCGCGGCATTAGCGGCCTGAAGCCTGCTTGCGTTCCTGCGCCTGCCACCGCGCCCGTTCCCACGTCTCGACGAGGTCGCGCGCTTCCGTGCGCGTTCGCGCATCCATTTGCGGCGCGTCGAGCTCGACCCAGCGCGGGTCCCAGCTCGACAGGAGCTGACGCGTCCTCAGATCGAGCACCAGGCGCTGCAGGTCGCCGCCGACGATGCCGATCTGCGGCGGATTATCCAGGTCGCTGATGAGTTGAAATACGCGCTTCTCGCCCGGCGCGATGCCGTCGGGGAGGCGCACCGAGCGGCCGGTCGCGATCGCCTCGATCAGTGTCGGCACTTCCACCTGCCCAACCGGTTCCGGCGGGATCAGATGCGCGTCGCTGATGAGGAACGGGATGCGCGTCTGGGATTCGTTGATGGCGTGCCCGTGGCCGAGGAAGCCGTCGTCGAACAGCGATTCGCCGTGGTCGGCGACGACGATGATGACCGTCCGTTCGAGTACGCCGCGCTCCTTCAGGAGCTTCACGATTTCACCGATGGCCCAGTCGGCGCTGGAAACGGCATTCCAGTAGGTCTCGATCAGCCACTGGCGATGGGCCTGGTCGATCTCGCCGCGCGGTATCAGGTCTTTGAGCAGCCGCGCCGGCAAGCCGGGATAGGTGTAGGGAAAGTGGGCCGCCTGCAGGTTCACATAGAGAAAATGCGGCTTCGTCAGATCCTCGCTGCCGAGCCGGGTGCGAATTTCACGCACGACGCGCTCCTCGCTCAGCCTGAGGCTGCCGATGTCGGTGCTCGGATAGACGCGATCGGCGAGCGCGCTGCGGGCGTCGAACATGATGTCGGCGAACTGTGTCATGCCGGTATCCCGGTCGACGTCGCCGAACGATTCGGCCTGCCCCGAGAAAACACCGATCCGGTAGCCGAGGGCCTTGAGCTTGCCGAGCACCGAGCGTTCCGGGCTCGTGGTCCCCAGCGTTCCGTTGAGGAGCGCCTTGAGCGACGTGTGCGTG
>DASQOR010000052.1:0-2243 GCA_035644395.1 Steroidobacteraceae bacterium | reverse complement strand
TGGCAGGCCGGCTGCCTTGTCCGGAGTCGGGTGGAGGGATGCGCGACTTGCTGGAGGCGCCTTCGTCCGCGCCGCAGGCCGTCGAACTCGACGGGCTCACGCACCGCTATGGTGCGACGACCGCGGTCGACAACGTGACGCTCACGATCAAGGCCGGGGAAATCGCGGCCCTGCTCGGCCCATCGGGCTGCGGCAAGACCACGCTGCTGCGCATCATCGCCGGCTTCGTGCGGCAGAACGCCGGGCGCGTCATCGTCGGCGGCAGCGCGATCGATGACCTGCCGGCGAACCGCCGCAACGTCGGGATCGTTTTTCAGAACTACGCGCTCTTTCCGCACATGACCGCGGCCGAGAACATCGCCTACGGGCTGCGCGCGCGCGGCCAGTCCAAGCACAAGATCAAGCCGACCGTCGCGCGCTTCCTCGATGTCGTGCGCCTCGGCGGCCTCGCCGACCGTATGCCGCGCCAGCTTTCGGGCGGGCAGCAGCAGCGCGTCGCGCTTGCGCGTGCGCTCGCCGTCGGCCCCTCGATCCTGCTCCTCGACGAGCCGTTCAGCGCACTCGACAAGGGGCTGCGGCTCGACATGCAGATCGAGATTAAGCGCCTCCAGCGCCAGTTCGGCCTCACCGCGATCCTGGTGACGCACGACCAGGAGGAGGCGATGAGCGTCTCCGACCGGATCGCCGTTATGAACCGTGGCCGGATCGAACAGTTCGACACGCCGGTCGGCGTCTATGACCGGCCGGCAACCCTCTTCGTCAACGGATTTATCGGCACCACAAACATCCTTCCCGGCCGCATCCTCACGGCTAGCGGCGACGGCCACGCCGCCGTGGCGCTCGACGCCGGCGCGAAGGTGATGGTGGAGAGCGACCGCTACTTCGTCGCTGGAACGCGCGTTATCGTCTCGGCCCGGCCGGAGCAGCTCAAGCTCTTCGGCGATGCCGCCGAAGAGCGCTGGCCGGTTACGGTCGGCATGGTCGTGCCGCTCGGGGCCACCGCGATCTGGGATCTTGCCGCGGCCGATGGAACGCGGCTGAAGCTTGCCGAGCGACGTGTCGAGGCGTCCGCCCTTAACGGAGGCGGCATCTGGTGCGGGCTGCGCCCCGAGGCGCGTCCGGCGGTCTTCGATATGACATCCGATACGCAGGTAGGGACTGGGTCATGACAATTCATCCGATGGACAGGCGCGCCTTCATCGCCGGAGCGGCCGCCGCCGGCGGTCTTGCCCTCACCCGTCCGGTATGGGCGAAGGGCGGCGTCACGGCCGCGATCTATCCTGGATCGTGGGACGATGCCTATCGCAGCATCGTCTTACCGGCCCTGAAGAGGGCGCACGACGTTGACCTCGACATGCAACCGCTCTTCGCGCTCGACCAGATCGCCAAGGTGAAGGCCGCGCGCCGCGCACCGCCTTTCGACGTATTCGTGCTTGATCCCGGCCCACGCGTCACCGGCATCAATGACGGTCTCTTCGAGAAATTCGATTCGAAGAAGCTGACGAACATATCGAAGCTGCCCGGAGGTCTCGCCGACGAGTGGGGCGTTACCGTCGCGGCGCAGGTCGTCGGGATTGCCTACAACCCCAAAAAAGTGCCGGCGCCGAAAGGTTGGGCAGACCTCTTCAAGGAGCCTTGGGTATCGCGCCTCGGCCTCACCGGCTTCCAGACGACCTACGGCACGGTCTCGATCGTCGAGATCGCCAAGGTCTTCGGCGGCAGCGACACGAATGTCGAGCCGTTCTTCACTGAGATCAAGAAAGTGCTGCCGAGCGTCGCCAGCGTCGGCGGGCCGGCGGCAATGCCGAGCCTCTTTCAGCAGGGCCAGTGCGACGTGATGTACACGAACACGCAGACAGTGACGACGCTGCGCAGCCGAGGTGTTGACATCGAATTCGTCAAACCCGAAACCGGCGCCATCGCCTTCTTCACGACGATGCACATCACCAAAGGCGCCGCCGAACCGGCGAACGCCTACAAATACATCGACACGGTCATTAGCAAGGATGTGCAGGCCGCGCTCATGAAGGCGCCGAACTATTTCATCCCCGCCAACAAGGAGGTCGAGCTCGCGGACTTACCCATGAAGAGCCTCGATGAGATGAGCCAGTATGTCCGGCATGACTGGTCGAAGCTCAACCCGTTGCGCGCGGGGTGGATCGAGCGCTTCAACAGGGAAGTCGCGAAATGAGCCTTGCCGTCGCTGCCGACGTCGAGCGCGCGAGCGGCACCGGCCCGGGCGT
>DASQOR010000051.1:0-2910 GCA_035644395.1 Steroidobacteraceae bacterium | reverse complement strand
AATCTCTTGCCGATGAGCGCTACTCGGGCGATCGCCAGCTCGCCAACCCTCTCGGCGCGGTTCAGATGGGCCTGATCTACGTGAATCCGGAGGGGCCGAACGGCAACCCGGATCCCCTCGCGGCAGCCAAGGATATTCGCGAGACGTTCGCGCGGATGGCGATGAACGACGAAGAAACGGTCGCGCTGATTGCCGGCGGTCACACCTTCGGCAAGACCCACGGCGCTGGCGATGCGACACTGGTGGGCCCAGAGCCGGAAGCCGCCGGCATCGAGGCGCAGGGCCTCGGCTGGAAGAACGCCTATGGCAGCGGCAAAGGCGGTGACGCGATCGGCAGCGGCCTGGAAGTCGTCTGGACCACGACGCCAACGAAGTGGAGCAACAACTTCTTCTGGAACCTGTTCGGCTACGAATGGGAACTGACCAAGAGCCCGGCCGGTGCGCATCAGTGGAAACCGAAGCATGACGCAGGCGCCGGTACGGTGCCGGATGCGTACGACCCGTCAAAGCGTCACGCGCCATCCATGCTGACCACTGACCTCGCGTTGCGGTTCGACCCTGTTTACGAAAAGATTTCAAGGCGCTTCCACGAAAATCCGGATCAGTTCGCGGATGCGTTCGCCAGGGCCTGGTACAAGCTCACGCACCGCGACATGGGCCCGATCGTGCGTTATCTCGGTCCGCTCGTTCCGAAGGAGGAACTGCCGTGGCAGGACCCCATCCCCGCGGTCGATCATGAACTGATCGGCGAGCAGGACATTGCCGCTCTGAAGGCCAAGATCCTCGCGTCCGGGCTGTCCGTGTCCCAATTGGTCTCGACGGCTTGGGCTTCGGCCTCGACGTTCCGCGGCTCCGACAAGCGCGGTGGTGCGAACGGGGCGCGCATTCGCCTCGCGCCGCAGAAGGATTGGGACGTCAACCAGCCGGCTCAGCTGGCGACGGTGCTTCAGAAACTCGAAGCGATCCAAAAGGAATTCAACGCTTCGCAGTCCGGCGGCAAGAAAGTCTCGCTCGCTGACCTGATCGTCCTCGGCGGCAACGCTGCGATCGAGAAAGCCGCCAAGGACGCCGGGCACGAGGTGAAGGCGCCCTTCACGCCGGGCCGTACGGACGCATCGCAGGAGCAAACCGACGTCGAATCCTTTGCTCCGCTCGAACTGACCGCTGACGGTTTCCGCAACTATCTCCGTGGCAAGCAGCGCGTATCCCCTGAGGAGCAGTTGGTGGATCGGGCGCAATTGCTGACGCTGACGGCGCCTGAGATGACGGTGCTCGTCGGCGGCCTGCGCGTGCTGAACGCCGGACAGCCGGCGCATGGCGTCTTCACCCAGCGGCCCGAGGCGCTGACGAACGACTTCTTCGTCAACCTGCTCGACATGAGCACGCAATGGCAGCCGTCCGCCGGAACCGAAGGCGTGTTCGAAGGGCGCGACCGGAAGACGAACGAGGTCAAGTGGACCGGCACCCGTGTCGACCTGATCTTCGGTTCGCACTCCCAGCTCCGGGCTCTCGCGGAAGTCTATGCGTGCGCGGACTCGAAGGAGAAGTTTGTGAAAGACTTCGTGGCGGCGTGGACCAAGGTGATGAATGCCGATCGCTTCGACCACACCTGATCGCAGCGATTGAAGTAAACGTAGCCCTCGCGATAGTATCGCGGGGGCTTTTTCTTTGCCCGCCGGAAGGACTTGTTTTTCATGCCGCCGCCAACCATACGTCCCGCCCGAGCGGACGAATATGACGAGATCGCGCGCGTCTGGATGAACAGCTGGGCCTCAACCGGGCTAGCGGAAGCCAGCAATTTTCTGCTGGCGCAATTGCGCGCGCGCATCCCGCTCGAGGTCGGGAAGGGCTGGAGCCTGTTCGTCGCCGCCGACGACGGTCATCTTGCGGCCATGCTGGCGTTGCACCTGCCGAACATGTATCTCGACCAGCTGTTCGTCGCGCCGGAATATCAGGGTCGGAACCTCGGGCGGGAGCTGCTCGCGTTCACGCGCGAGAAGCTGCCGGATGAAATTACGTTGCGCTGCGTGCGCGAAAATGAAAAGGCGTGGCGCTGGTATGAGCGCGAGGGTTTTGTCTTTGAAAAGGAAGCGGTCGAGCCGATGACCGGATTCGTCATGAAATATTATCGATGGAAAAGAGAGGAAGCTGTCAGATGATGCAGCTCTATTGGTCGCCACGTTCGCGGTCGTTTTCCGCGCTGTGGCTGATGGAAGAAACCGGGCAGCCTTACGAGCGCGTGCTGACCGACATTTCCGCCGGCGCGCAGAAGACGCCGGAATATCTTGCGATCAACCCGATGGCGAAAGTGCCGGCGCTAAGGGACGGTGACGCGACGCTCGCGGAAGCCGCCGCGATTTGCGCCTATGTGGCCGAACGCTATCCGCAAGCGAATCTTGCGCCACCATTAGGCGACCCCTTGCGCGCGAAATATCTTTACTGGCTGTTCTTCGCGCCTGGCTGCGTCGAGCCCGCGATGGTGCAGGTCGCGACCAAGATCGAGATGAATTCCGTGGCCGCGGGCTGGGGCGACGCCCAGCGGGTATTCGATGTGCTCGACGCAGCATTGACGAAGGGACCGTGGATCCTCGGCGACAGATTCTCGGCCGCGGATATCATCATCGGCTCGGGGCTGAATTTCGCGGTGCGGCTGTTCAAGATGGTGCCGCCGCGCCCGTCCTTCGACCGCTACATCGATCGCTGCGCGGCGCGGCCGGCCTTCCAGCGCGCGAGCGTGATCGCGGCGGGGTAAAGCTATTCGGCGCTGTTCTTCAAATCCTCCGGCCGCGGCATCGAAATGATGTTGTAGCCGGAATCGACATAATGGATTTCACCGGTCACGCCGGTCGACAGATCGGACAGCAGATACAGCGCCGAGCCGCCGAGTTCGTCGAGGGACACGCCGCGCCC
>DASQOR010000050.1:0-2000 GCA_035644395.1 Steroidobacteraceae bacterium | reverse complement strand
ATGGGGCGAAACTGTTTCGGCTCGCCCGGGCCCGCCCGCACACCTGCCCCCGCTGCGACGACGACGACACCGACGTCAGGCTGCAAGTCGGCGGGCGAGCTCACCGATTCCCTCCAGCCCGATCACCTCGAGATCTTTACTTCCTTTCGAACGACTCGACAGAAACACCCTGCGAAAGCCCTGGCGTGCAGCCTCGGCGAGGCGCCGTTCGACACCGGCGACCGGCCGGATCTCGCCGCCCAGGCCGACCTCGCCGAGGAACAGTGCATCCGCCGGCACCGGGCGATCGTGGACCGTGGAGACAAGGGCGGCAAGGACCGCCAGGTCCGTTGATGGCTCAACCAGCCGGACGCCGCCCGTCACATTCACAAACACGTCGAGATTTCCGAACGGCAAGCCGCCGCGGCGCTCCAACACGGCGAGCAGGAGGGCGAGGCGGCGCTGATCGAGGCCCGTCGCCACGCGTTGCGGCGTCCCGAAGCCGGCCTTGGACGCGAGTGCCTGGATCTCGACGAGCATTGGACGCGTCCCTTCCATCAGCGCCGTCACCGCGGAGCCGGACGCGCCGGTGCTGCGGCCTGCGAGGAATGCCGCGGCGGGGTTCACGACGGGCTCGAGGCCAGACCCGGTCATCCGGAAGACGCCGATCTCATCGACCGAGCCGAAGCGGTTCTTCACGGCGCGCAGGATGCGGTGGTCGAGCGTCGTTTCGCCCTCGAAGTACAGCACGGTGTCGACGATGTGCTCGAGCGTCTTCGGACCCGCGATGCCGCCACCTTTGGTCACGTGGCCGACCAGCAGGACGGCGGGTCCCGCTTCCTTCGCGAAGCGCATCAGCCGCGCGGCGCACTCGCGCACCTGGCCGACGTTGCCGGGCGCCCCCTCGAGCTCTTCGGTATAGGTGGTCTGCACCGAATCGAGCAGGACGACGCGCGACTTGAGCTGCGTGGCATAATGGAGAATCGACTCGAGGCGCGTTTCGCCGAGCACGTGGATGCCGCCGGCGTCCTCTTCGAGCCGATCGGCGCGCAGGCGCAGCTGATCGGGCGATTCCTCGCCGGAGACGTAGAGTGTCGCGACGCCTTGGGCTTCGAGTCGCGCGGCGCACTGCATCAGCAGCGTCGACTTCCCGATGCCGGGCTCGCCGCCCACGAGCGTGACGGAGCCGGGGACGATGCCGCCGCCGAGGACGAAGTCGAACTCGGCGAGGCCCGTTTTCCACCGAGCCAACGCTTCGCCCTTCAGGTCGGTTAGACGGATGGGCGGTTGGCCGGTTGGAACACCTCTGACCGCCGAACCGCTTAACCGCCCCACCGGCTCTTCGATCAGGGAATTCCACGCGCCGCACGCATCACACTTCCCGCCCCATTTGGGCTGGTCCGCGCCGCACTCGGTGCAGCGAAACACGGACTTGCCTTTAGACACGTTCGGCCTCGAGCGAGGGAGCTTCGCGCGCCGTGTAGTTGTCGAAACGCGTGTATTCCTTCTTGAAGTGCAGCTTCACCATTCCCGTCGGCCCGTTGCGCTGCTTCCCGATGATGATTTCCGCGATGCCTTCGATGCTCTCGTTGGTCTTGGGATCGACCGGGCCGTCGTAGAACTCCTGCCGGTAGATGAAGCAGACCACGTCGGCGTCCTGCTCGATCGCGCCCGACTCACGCAGATCCGAGAGCTGTGGCCGGCGGTGTTCGCCGCCGCGCTGCTCCGGCGCGCGCGACAGCTGCGAGATCGCGACGACCGGCACATCGAGCTCCTTGGCGAGCGCCTTGAGCGAGCGGGAGATGTAGGAGATCTCCTGCTGGCGATTCTCGACGTCGCCCGGTCCCTGCATCAGCTGCAAATAGTCCACGATCACGAGTGCAATGTCGTGCTCGGCCTTCAACCGGCGTGCTTTCGAGCGCATCGCCAAAGGCGTCAGCGACGCCGAATCGTCAATCCAGATGGGGGCGGTGCCGAGCAATCCCGCCGCGCGCGCGAGCTTGGGATAATCGTCGTCGCGC
>DASQOR010000049.1:0-2076 GCA_035644395.1 Steroidobacteraceae bacterium | reverse complement strand
TCGCGCATACGTTGGTACAGGCGACGCCGAATGTGGAAGTCTTCACCTTTGGCACGCGCCTGACTCGCCTGACGCGCGCGCTGCGGCTCAAGCGCCGTGAGCAGGCGCTCGCAGCCGCCGCCCATCTGGTGAGCGATTGGGACGGCGGCACCCGCATCGGCGACGCGCTGCAGGCCTTTCTCACCGTGCCGCGCTTCGGTGGCTACGCACGCGGTGCTGCGGTCGTCATCCTGTCCGACGGATTGGAACGAGGCGATCTCTCGGCCCTGCGCGACGCGGTCGCCAAGCTCTCGCGGCGTGCCTGGCGCCTGAGTTGGCTGACGCCGCTCGCGGTCGGCTCCGGCTTCGTACCGCAGACCGAGGCGCTGATCGCCATTCGCCGCTTCGTCGACGACATGGTCGACGGTGGATCGAGCACGGCGGTGGTCGCGCATGTGCTTTCGCTCCGACAAAGGAGAGCCGCGTGACCGGCATTGTCGACGCGCATCACCACATATGGCGCCAGGCCGATCTTCCCTGGCTGGTGGGTCCGATGCAGCCGCGCATATTCGGTCCCTATGAGCCGATCCGTCGCGACTATCCGATCCGCGAATACCTCGACGACCTCGCCGGCAATGATGTCGTCAAGTCTGTCTATGTGCAGACGAATTGGGCGAAGGAGCGGTTCGAGGACGAGACGGCCTGGGTGCAGCGCAGCTCCGAGGAAACGGGCTGGCCGCATGCGATCGTGGCCTACGCGGATTTCGAGGTGGAGGACGTGCGCCCGCAGCTCGACCGGCTCAAGCGCTACTCGCTGGTGCGAGGAGTGCGCATGCAACTGCACTGGCACGAGAACCCGCTCTACCGCTTTGCCGCGCGCGCCGATCTTTGCGCGGACCCGACGGTCCGCGGCAACGTCGCGCGGCTCGCCGACTACGGCTGGAGCTTTGATCTGCAGGTGTTCGCGCCGCAGATGCCGCACGCGGCCGAACTTGCCGAAGCCTGTCCGAAGGTGACGTTCGTGCTGCAGCACGCCGGAATGTTGGAGGACCTGTCCCCTGCCGGTCGCGCAGCCTGGCGCGCCGGCATGGTACGGCTGGCGGCGTGTCCGAACATCGTCTGCAAGCTCTCAGGGCTTGGCACGTTCATCCATCGCAATGACCCTGCGCACGTCGCCGGTATCGTTTCCGAGGCGGTGGCGATCTTCGGAGCCGACCGCTGCCTGTTCGGTTCGAATTTTCCGATCGAGAAGCTGTGGACCAGCTATCGCGAACTCATCGACGCCTATCGCGACGCCACCAAACTGAACCCGCGCCATCGCGACGCGATCCTGCGCGATACGGCAATGCGGGTCTATCGTCTCGCGCCCTAGCCTTGCGCCGGGGGAAACAAATGAAGGGAATGGGAGACAAACATGGCGCTGGAAATCAAGATTCTTGACTATGGCGACATCGAACTGGAATCGAGCTTCCTCGTGCTCGGCCGCGACTGTGGGCGCACGCGCCGGGTGCTGACGCTGGGCTTTCTCATTGTCGGTGGTGAATATCCGATCGTTGTCGACACCGGCTACCGCTCCAATCAGATCATGGAAACTCTCGGCATGCGCGGCCTGCAGTTCCATGAGAACATGATCGAGAACCAGCTGGCGCGCCACGGCGTGCGCATGGGCGACGTCCGCTTCGTTTGCCACACCCATCTGCACATCGACCACGCCGGCAAGGATGATCTGTTTCCGATGAACACGACGGTCGTCCTCAACCGCAAGGAGCTCGAATATTCCGTCTCGGGCCTGATGCACCCGCAATACCCGGCGCCCGACATCAAGCATCTGATCGATCGGCTGCACACCAAGAGCGCGCTGCGATTCCTTGATCTCGAGATCACCGGCCCGGTTGAACTGATTCCGGGCGTCTATTGCGAGGCGGCGAACGCCCACACCGAAGGGTCGATGAATTTGCACGTTCATACCGCCGAGGGAATCGCGACGATCTGCGGCGACGTGCTCTACGACATCAACGATCAACTCGTGGATCCCTTCCGCGAGATCCACGACGCCGAACCGCGCACGACCGGCAACCACGGCACGTCAAAGCGCGC
>DASQOR010000048.1:0-18361 GCA_035644395.1 Steroidobacteraceae bacterium | reverse complement strand
TCCGCTGCTGAATGTCGCGGGCCTGAATCTCGCGGCGGTCGAAAAGAAAGCGTGGATCGTGCCGCCGGCCGGCAGCGTGCTGCGGCACCGCTTCGATCTGATGTTCCGCGAGGCGGGTCTCGCGCCGCCACAGCAACTCATCGAAACGGCCTCGTTGTTGTTTGTGACCAAGATGCTGCAGCAGACGGATTTCATCGCCGTCGTGCCGACCGAAGTGGCGCGCTACTACGCAACCTACGGCATGGTCGCGTTGCTGCCGATGCAGTTGTCCTGCTCGATGGATGCGTTCGGAATCATCACGCGCACCGACTGGTTGCTGTCGCCCGCGGCCACGGTTCTGCTACGGGCTCTCAAGACTTCCGCCGTCAGTAGTTATGGCTGCACACTCGACATGAACAATCTGTCGTGAGCCGGCATGCCAAAGAGTGTATTGATCAACCCTGGAAACGACTATTTCTTCGAGAAGTGCTGCGCCAGTGCGCTGCGCAGATCGGTGAGCTTCGGCGGCTTGCTCAGCACCTGGTCGACTCCGGGCGGCACATCGCCTTCGGCCACCAGGCGCCGGCCCCAGCCGGTGAGCATCAACACCACCGTGGCGGGCGCCGTCGCCTTGACCGTCGAGGCGACCTTGCGTCCATCGACGTGGGGCATGCCGAGATCCGTGATGACCACGGGGTAGGGCGTGCCCGCGGCGTGCGAATCCGCGAACGCGTTGATGCCCGACTGCCCGCCGTTGGTGGCGGTCACTTCGTGGCCATCGCTCTCGAGCGCGTCGCGCAACGATTTGAGCAGCAGCGGATCATCGTCGACGATCAGGATGCGCATCGGTCCGACGGGCGGCTTGTGGGTGCCGCTCGCGACGGCGGGCTCGGCGGGAGCGGCCGCGAATCCCAAGCGCACCAGCGTGCCTTTGCCGGGTTCGCTTTCGATGTCGAGCGTTGCGCTGTGGCGCTGCGCCACGCCGTAGACCATCGCGAGCCCCAGGCCCGTGCCGCGCGTTCCCTTGGTGGTGAAGAAGGGTTCGAGACAGCGGCGCTTGGTTTCCTCGTTCATGCCGATGCCGGAGTCGGCGACTTCGAGCAGCACGGTTTGCCCGCCGGCGCCTTCGTCGAGGCGCGTGCGGATCGTCAGCGGCCCGCCCTGCGGCATGGCGTCCACCGCGTTGAACACCAGGTTCACCAAGGCGTCGCGGATCTGGCTCTCGACGCCGGCGATCGGCGGCAGATTCTCGCCGAGCGAAAGACGCATGTCGATCGCCGCGCCGCGCTGCTGCGCCATGTCGCTCCAGCGCGCGCGAGTGAGATCGATCACCTGCTTCACGAGCTTGTTGAGCCCGACCGGCACGAGCGCCACCTGCGGTTCGCGCATGCGGTAGAACTCGCCCATGCGCGCGACCGTCTGCGCGACGTCGTCGACCGCGCGCTGGATGATCTCGAGCTGCTTGCGGGCACGGTCCGAAAGATTCGGCTCGCGCTCGAGCAGCGCCTCCGTATACAGCGCCACGGGTGAGATCGCGTTGTTGATGTCGTGCGCGATGCCGCTCGCCATCTGGCCGAGCGCGCGCAGGCGCTCCTGCTGCATCACCGTCTGCTGGCTCTGGCGCAGGTCGTCGTAGGCGCGCTGCAGCGCCTGGTGCAATTGCGCCTGGTGGGCGGCGAGCGCGACGTGTTGCGTCAGCTGCTGCAGGAATTCGCAGTCGGCGCTGGTGAAGGCGCCCGGGCCCTTGCGCGCCGCGAGCAGCAGGCCGAACACCTGGCTTTCCGCCATCATCGGCGCCAGCACCATCGACCGCAGTCCCGCCGCGGCAAGGCGCCGCGGCAGCGGAAAGTCGATCGCGGAGATGTCCGGTTCGCAGACCAGCTGCCCGGCCATGCAGCGCCCGAGGCCGTTGCGATCGATCGGAATCTGCGACCGCTCGGCAAGCCCGGTCGTGGCGATGACGTCCTTGCCGTGGTTGCCGATCGAGGTCACCGTCACCGAGTCCGCGTTCGCGTCGTGCAGGCACACGCAGGCGAGATCGATCGGCATGTCCTGCTCGAGGCGCAGCAACACGACCTGGAAGATGCTCCTGAGGTCCTGCCGCTCGCCGATCGCACGCGTGATGCGGTTCAGGAGGTCGAGGCGCGCGAGCTGCGCCCGCACCTTGCCTTCGGCAAAGCGGCGCTCGCTCACGTCGTTGATGAAGCCGCAGACCGTCGTGCGCCCCGCGGAATCGAACGCGGTGATGGCGATCTCGGCGGGAAATTCGCTGCCGTCCTTGCGCAGCGCGGGCAGCTCCACCGCGCGGTTCAGGAGTTTCGCCTGGCCGGTGGCGGCAAAGCGGCGCAGGCCTTCGCGGTGCCTCTCGCGATGCACCTCGGCGATGATCAGCGTCGCGAGCTCGCGGCCGAGCGCTTCGCTCCGGGTCCAGCCAAAAATGACTTCGGCGCGCCGGTTCCACTCGATGATGTGGCCATCGAGGTCGATCGTGACCACCGCCGTGAGCGAAGAATCGATCACCGTGCGCAGCCGCGATTCGCTGTCGAGCAGCGCATCGGTCGCCCGCTGCCGGTCGGTGTCGCTGCTGCGCACCGCGCTCGCCGTCCACCAGATGAGGAGCGACAGAATGACGATCTGCGCGGACGCGAGGAGCGCGGTGCCGAACTCCGATTCGTAGAGCCCCAGGTGAAAGCCGATGAGCGCGGCGCTGCCGACGAAGATCGGCAGCAGCACGGCGGGCGGCAGGAGCCGGCGCAGGAGGAGGCCGCCGGCGTCGTCGGCGATGACACGGCCCATGACACCGAGCCGCGGCCGCGCCAGCACGATCCCGAGGGCGAGCAGCAGAAAGCTCGCGGCCGTGTGCACGGCCATGGAGCTGTACGGGCGCATGTGGTACAGCGCTTCGGCACCGTAGACGTAGCCGAGTACGGCGATGAGCGCGTTGAGCCCGACGGCAGCCGCGAGCCATTGCACCGGCCAGGATGGCCGCTGCCACGCCGCTTCGACCGACAACAAGGCGAGCGCGAGCAGCAGGAAGCCGGCCGCTGTCGCCGGAGCCATTCGCCCCGGCGCGGCACCGGCAAGCGCAGACGCCGGGTCTGCCGTGAACCAGACGTCGATGCCGGGATTCCACCCGAAGACATGTTCGATGAGCGTTGCCAGCGCGAGCGCGAGGATGGCAAGCGCGAGCACGCGGACGGCCAGGGTTCGCGCCGGATTCAGGAGGAAAAGCGCCGCGCCACCGAAGAGGAATGCGAGCGCGGTGTTCGCTTTCATCGTCGCGAGGCCGGGGACCAGGTAGGTCAGCCAGGGCCGCCCGATGAGCCAGCTCAAAAACACCGCGGCGCCGATCAAGGCCACCGCGGCACCTGCCGACTTCGAGACTATTATTAGAGAGCGCTCACGACCCGCGCTGGTCGATGGCTGCATGACGCGGCATCGTATGCCCTTGATTCCACTATGGCCAGCCCCGGTGGGAACCTTTTCGAGCGCCGCGCATTGAACACCCGTACATGGCCAACCCGGACCGCTCGGCAGACAGATCGGTTCAAGCGGCGACGGGCGCCGGCACAACCAGCGGCTCTTTCGCATCGCTCGCGGAAAAAGGGGACAGATTTATTTTTCTCGATATTTGGCTGTTCACACCACATATGCAGAAAAATAAATCTGTCCCCTTTTTCCTACTTCGAGCCGGGGCCGCGGACGAAGCGGCCGGGCAGCGCGCCCGTGTGTTCGCCGTCCTTCAACACCTGCTGGCCGTTCACGAAGACCTGCAGCACGCCGGTCGCGTACTGGTGCGGCTTGTCGAAGGTCGCGTGGTCGATGATCTTGTCCGGATCGAACACGACGACGTCGGCGTAGTAACCCGCGGCGAGCCGCCCGCGATCCTTGAGCCTGAGATTCTGTGCCGGCAGGGCCGTCAGGCGCCGCACCGCATCCTCCAGTGTCGCGACCTTCTGCTCGCGCACGTAGTGGCCGAGAAAGCGCGCGAAATTGCCGTAAGCGCGCGGGTGCGGGTTGTGCTTGAGGAAAACGCCCTCGGGCGCGAGCGATTCCTCGTCGGACCCGAGGCTCACCCACGGCAGTTTCAGCTGGCGTGTCACGTTGTCCTCGGACATCAGGAAATACGCGGTGTCGACGCGATAGCCGTCCTCCGCCACGAGGTCGAGAACCGTCTCTTCGGGCGATGTGCCGCGCATCTTCGCGATTTCCGCAAGCGTCTTGCCGGTCAAGGGCTTCAACCGGTCGGTCTTGAAGCCGATGAGGAGCACGCGGTCCGGCGAACCGGCGGCGAGCAGCAGGTTCTCCCAGCTCGGCTTCGGATTGCGCATGTCCGCGATGACACGCTTGCGCGTCGCCGGATCCTTCAACCGCGCGACCCAGGCATCCAGGCCGCCTTCCTGCACCCAGGGCGGATTCGCGGCGTCGAGTCCCGTCGCGCCCGCCGTGTAGGTGTACATGTCCGCGCTGACGTCGAGCCCGGCGGCGCGCGCCGCTTCGACGCGCGCGATCGCATCGTTCACTTTCGGCCAGTTGCTCTCGCCCGCCACCTTGAAATGGTAGATCTCCGCGTGCTGCTTCGTCGCCCGCGCGATGTCGAGGACCTCGTCGATCCCCTCGAGCAGGCGGTTGCCTTCGCTGCGCATGTGGCTGATGTAGCCGCCGCCCGACTCCGCCGCCGCGAGCGCAAGCGCCTTGATCTCCGCGGGAGTGGAATACGAGGCGGGCGAATAGATCAGCGAGGAACCGACGCCCATGGCGCCTTCGCTCATCGCCTGGCGCACGAGGTCCTGCATCCGCGCGAGTTCCGCGGGAGTCGGCGCGCGATTCTCGTAGCCCAGCTCGTGCACGCGCACGGTCGTCGCGCCGACGAACGACGCGACGTTGGTTGCGACCTTGCGCTTTTCGAGATACGCGAGATATTCCCCGAGCGTCGTCCATTCGATCGCGAACTTGTAGTCGCCCTGGTGCTTGAGCTCGTCGGCCTTCATGGTGTCGTTGAGCGGGCCCATGGAGTCGCCTTCGCCCATGACCTCGAGCGTCACGCCCTGGCGGATGTCGCTCTCCGAGCGCGGATCGAGGATGAGCGATTGCGTCGCCCAGGAAAGCATGTTGATGAAGCCCGGGCTCACCGCAAGGCCGGTCGCGTCGATCTTCTTCGCGGCGGTCCGGCCGCTCAGGTTGCCGATCGCGATGATGCGGTCGCCCCGGATGGCGACGTCCGCGACGCGCCCGGGCTTGCCGCTGCCGTCGTACACGGTACCGCCATGGATGATGACGTCGGCGTAGTCGGCGGCCGCGACCGGCAGGGCCGCGAACACGACGAGCAGTGCGCAGACCGTCGGGACGCACCGGGCGTGGATCGATGTTTTCATGCTCTCTCCTTCGAGGGAATTCGGCGCGGTCTTGGCACGAGTTCGCCGCCGCAGTTCGGGCAGACGCGGTGCATGGCCGCGGTGCAGTCCGCGCAGAACGTGCACTCGTAGCTGCAGATGAAGGCTGGCGCCGCGTGCGGCGTCGGCGCCGAGCACTTTTCACAGGTCGCGCGCATCTCGAGCGCCATCAGCGCTGCTCCGTCGGGGCATCTTCCGCGATCAGCCGCGCGTAGGTCGGGGCGTCGATGTTGGCGCCGCAGACGATGAGGGCTACGCGCTTGCCGGCCGTTCGCGCGCGCAAAGGTCCCAGCAGGGCCGCAGTCGCCGCGGCGCCCGCGGGTTCGACCGCGAGCTTCGCCTCGCGCTGGATCGTGCGCATCGCCCCGCGCAGCTCGAGGTCGCTCACCAGCACCAGTTCGTCGACATTTCGCCGGCACAATTCAAAGGAGATCGGCAGCGCGTACGGCGCGCCGAGGCTGTCCGCGATCGTGCGCACCTTGTCGATCGACCGGGGCCCGCCGGCGGCGAAGCTTCGATGCATGGAGTCCGCGCCCTCGGGCTCGACGCCGATCACCCGGCAGCGCGGTTGCATGATCTTGAGCGCCGAAGCGACGCCCGCGCACAGCCCGCCCCCGCCGATCGGAACGACGGCAAAGTCGAGATCCGGCACCTGCGTCGCCAGTTCGTAGCCGACGGTCGCCGTGCCGGTGGCGGTGCCGAGACCCTCGAAGGGGTGGATGAGCGGGCGCCGTTCCTCGAGCTCGATCTCGGCAGCGCGTTCGAATGCGGCGTGCGCATCCTCGGCAAACACGACCTCCGCGCCGTAGTAGCGACAGAGTTCGACCCGCATCGGGCTCGCCGTCTTGATGACGACGAGCTTCGCGGTGGTGCCCATGACGCGGGCCCCGTAGGACACCGCGACCGCGTGGTTGCCGGCGCTGACCGCGGTGACGCCGCGTTTCAGGTCATCGCGCGGGAGATTCAGCAGGTTGAGCAGCACGCCGCGTGGCTTGAAGCTGCCCGTATGCTGAAAGAGTTCGAGCTTGAGGAAAACTCGCGTGCCGGCGCCCAAGGCGTCGACCGTCGGTCCGGTCCATTCGTGCACGGGCGTCAGCCGGACTCGATCCCCGAGCAGGTGCCGCGCAGCCTCGATGTCCGAGAGCCGGAGCGCGGGAACGGTTGACGGCGACGCCACGAGCGCTGTCCTCTGCCAGGGGGGATGCGGGCGATTCTAGCCGATTAGAGCGAACCGTAGTCCGTGTAGCCCTCGGCCCCGCTCGTATAGAAAGTCGCGCCGTTCCAGCGATTGAGCGGCCCGCCCGCGGCAAAGCGCCGCGGCAGGTCCGGATTGGCGATGAAGAGCTTGCCGTAGGCCACCGCATCGGCTTCGCCTGCGGCAAGCAGGCGTTCGCCAGACGCCTGCGTCATGCCCTCGTTGGCGACGTAGATGCCACCGAAGGCCGCCTTGAGCGCGGGTCCGATCCGGCCGTCGCCTTCATGTTCCCGCACGCAGAGAAAGCCGATGCGGCGCCGGCCAAGCTCGCGGGCGACGTAGCTGAAGGTCGCGGGCAGAGCGGAATCGCCCATGTCATGGGCGTCGCCGCGCGGCGCGAGGTGCACGCTGACGCGTCCCGGGCCCCAGACGGAAATTGCCGCGTCGGTCGCTTCCAGCAGGAAGCGCGCCCGGTTCTCGACCGTTCCGCCATAGTCATCCGTTCGGCGGTTGGTGCTGTCCTGGAGAAACTGGTCGAGGAGATAGCCGTTGGCGCCGTGCAGTTCGACGCCGTCGAAGCCGGCGCGCTCGGCATTCTCGGCGCCACGGCGGAACTCCTCGATGATGCGCGGGATTTCCGCGCGCTCGAGCGCGCGGGGCGCGACGTAGTCGGTCTGCGGCCGCACCTGGCTCACGTGGCCCTTCGGCGCGATCGCGCTCGGCGCAAGCGGCAGCGCGCCCGCGAGAAACATTGGATGCGACACGCGGCCGACGTGCCAGAGCTGCAGGAAGATCCGCCCGCCCGCCGCGTGCACGGCCCGCGTCGTGAGCTTCCAGCCTTCGACCTGAACCTCCGACCAGATGCCGGGGGTATTGGCGTAGCCGGCGCCCATCGCGGACACGATCGTTGCTTCGGTGAGGATGAGGCCGGCCGATGCCCGCTGGGCGTAGTACTGCGCCATCAACGCATTCGGCACGCGGTCGTCGACCGCACGGCAACGCGTGAGCGGCGCCATGATGATGCGGTTCGGAAGAACGAGATCGCCGACGGTGAGGGAATCGAAAAGTCCGGACATCGCGTTTAAGGTATCATGCCCGCGCTTCCGACGGACCCAACCCATGACGCACGTCGAACTGACTCGGCCGCTCGCCGACTACTTCGCTTTCGCCGAACTCGAGCGGCACGGCGAAACTCGCCGCTTCACCATGACGCTGCCGTATCTGCGGGCCCGGCAGCTCGGCCGCCTGCAATGGTGGTGGCGCATCACCGAGACCGAGTTGAACGTCATCGGCGATGCCGGCCTCGAAGCGCGGCGGCAGCGGGAGATCGTGCGTTTTCAGCGCCACGTCGAACGCTGGCTGACGAACACCGATCAGCGCATGCACGGCGACGGCCCGATTCCCGAGATCACGCCGCTGCCGGCGTCACAAGCTACCGACGCCGCTGCGACTCCCGCCGGGGAATCATCGCCGGCCGGCGAACGCCGCTACGCGTAAGCGTCGAGCCGGCCCGCGGCCCGCCACGGCTGCGGCCGCACGGCGCGCACGGTGTCATTGTCGGCCGTGATCGATTGCCAGGCTTCCCAGCGCTCCGGCGCCGACTGCGGCATCGCCCGGTCGCTGAACGAGTGCTGGGAAATATCCACCGACACGCCGCCAAAGCCGTGTGACGTCAGGGCGTCACGCAGCCTCGGCGCCGCCGCTTCCAGCGCATCGCGCGTGATCCCGTTGTGCGCCGAGACCGAGACCTGGGCGTTGTCGCCGGAAATCGCGATACGCACTTCGATCGGCCCGAGCTGGGGCGGGTTCAATTTGATCTGCGCGCTGGCAAGGTTTTGGTCGACGAGCCAGGTGATCTTCTCGCCGAGCGCATGCGCCCATTCGGGCGAACGCATCGGCACGTCGAGCTTGAGATTCTGCGCGGCCGCTTCCGCGGGAGCGCTGTGTGCCCGCATTGCATGGCCGTCGATGAAGAGCGCTGCGGACGGTGTGTCGCCGGGACGCGCACCCGCAACTTCCCTGGCGGCATCCGTGGGTTGATCGAGGACACCCGGCTTCGGCAGGGCATCGATCAGCGTCTTGATCGCCGGTGACCCTGAGGGTGCCGCGCCACCCGTGTCGTCGGTCCGCTCGACGAGCGGCATGAACGTGGCCGTGTCGTTCGACGGCTTCGCCGCATCGCGCGCTGCGCCGTCCTCGGTCATGCGCTTCATCAGGGCCGCCAGCATGTCGGGTGCTGCTTGCGCAATCGCCGCGGTGGTGGCGACGACGGGAGCCAGCGTGGACTGGGTCGCGTCGGTCGCGGGCGTGGGCGTCGGTGCGGGCGCCGCACAGACGGGATCCATGCGATCCACATCGAGCGGCTGGAGCAGGTCCAGCACGCGATGCGCCGTCTTGATCAAGGGGTCGAATACGCCGGGCTGGCGGGCGATGGGCGAATCGCCGGCGCCAGCCGCCACTGTTGCCGCCGGTTCGCTCGACGGTGGCAATCCCGTTCCCGCCCCTGGGGGAAGGACCGTGGGATCGGGCTGGCGGCGCAAGGCCTGAAACAGCAGAAGCGGCAAGAAATTGCCGCCCCCCGGCAACGCGGTTCCGTCCGGCTCATCCGTTTTCGTTGCCGCCGGGTCGGCCGCGGGCGGCCCCTGCGAGCGCAGGTCTAGCAAAAGGAACCCAGGGCGCGAATAGGGATTGATGAAATCCGCGGCGGCAGGCGCACTTGCGGCGGCAACACCCGGGCTGGACTCGACCAATCCCGGTTCGCAGCCCTGGGTGACGACCGAAGTGCCCGTCAGGGGGATCGATGATGAATTGACGATGGGAGCGGTCATCACCTCTGGAACTGCAACCGCCGTGCCAGGAAAAAGGGGACAGATTTATTTTTCTGCATTTGTGGCCCGAACGCCCAAATATCGAGAAAAATAAATCTGTCCCCTTTTTCCTAGCGGCGGCGGTTCGAGGTGTCTTCGTCGGACTCTTTCTGCTCGCGCCGGCCCTGCTCGGTGCGCTCGAAGAGCTGCATGCGTTCGACGGCTCGGCCGAGGGCCGCGGCCTCGACGTGCTGGACACGCCAGTCCTCGCGCTTGCGCTCGTATTCCCGGCTCGCCTGTTCGACGAGCTGCTCCTGCGCGCGCACCGCTTCGGTGAGTCGCGCGAGGAAGGCGCGATAGTTGTTGAGGCGGATCGGATCGACGGAGCCGATGCCCGGGGTGTTCTTGCGCACGTACTCGTCGAGGTATTTCTTGAGCTGCGCGAGCTGCTGCTCGCGATCGCGCAGCGCGCGCTCGGCCTGCGCGACGACCGCGCCCGCGTTGCGTTCGCGCGTATCGGCGATGTCCTTGATCGGCTGGATGCGTTCGGATCGGCTCATGCAATGAGCGCCACGAGTTCCTGGTAGCTGCGGGCGATGCTCACGGGTTCGTACATGTCCTGCTTCAGGAACTCGAGTATACGCGGCCACTGGTCGATGGCGAGGTCCACGCGCGGGTCCGAGCCCCGGCGGTACGCGCCAACCGTGATGAGGTCCTTGTTCTGCTGGTAGGTCGAGTAGATCTGGCGCACGCGCGTCGTGAGTTCCTGCTGCTCGCGGGTCGCGATCTGGTGCATCGCGCGGCTGATCGACGCCTCGATGTCGATCGCGGGATAGAGCCCCGTCTCCGCGAGTTGCCGCGACAGCACGAAGTGCCCGTCGAGAATGGCGCGCGCGGCGTCGGCGATCGGGTCATTCTGATCGTCGCCTTCGGTTAGCACCGTGTAGAACGCCGTGATCGAGCCCGCCCCGCGGTCGCTGTTGCCCGCGCGCTCGACGAGTTGCGGCAAGCGTGCAAATACGGACGGCGGATAGCCTTTGGTCGCCGGCGGCTCGCCGATCGCAAGCGCAATCTCGCGCTGCGCCTGCGCAAAGCGCGTGAGCGAATCGAGCAGCAGCAGCACCTTGAGGCCCCGATCGCGGAAGTACTCGGCGATTGCCGTCGCCAGCCACGCACCGTGCAATCGCATGAGCGGCGTGTTGTCGGACGGCGTCGCGACGACCACGGCGCGCCGCATGCCGTCCGGCCCGAGCGTGTTGCTGACGAATTCCTGCACTTCGCGGCCGCGCTCGCCGATGAGCCCGACGATCGTGACGTCGGCTTCCGTGTAGCGCGTCATCATGCCGAGCAGCACGCTCTTGCCGACACCGCTGCCGGCGAACAGCCCGACGCGCTGGCCGCGTCCGACACAGAGCAGCGAATTGATCGAGCGCACGCCGACGTCGAGCGGCTCGCGGATGGCACGCCGCTGCAGCGGATTCAGGAGCTTGCCCATCAGCGGCACGCGGTCCTCGCACTTGATGTCGCCCAGGGAATCGAGCGGGCGGCCGGCACCATCGAGCACGCGGCCCAGGAGCGCATCGCCGACTGGCACTTCCGACACGGAGCGCGTCGGCGTCACCCGCGCGCCCGGCATGAGGCCACGGATGTCGTCCGTCGGCATGAGATAGAGCTTGTCGCCGCCGAAGCCGACGACCTCGGCCTCGATCGTGCGTCCGTCCGCAGCGTCGATGAGACAACGCCCGCCGACCGCGGCCTCGCAGCCGACGGCTTCGAGCGTCATCCCGACCATGCGATTCAACGTCCCTTCGACCATGAGGCCGCGCATCGGCTCGACGCGCTCGCGCGCCGCGACGATCTGCTCCATCCACCGCCGCTGCCGCTCAATGCGCATGTCTGTAACCGGTGCCGGTGTTGGATAACTGGGGAATTGGACGAGCTTCGCGACCCAATTCCCCAGTTATCCAACACCGGCACCGGTTTCCCTTCATGGAGCCGGACCCTTCTCACCGGCGCGGGGGCTCGCGGCGCGTTCGCTGCCGAGGAGTTCGGAGAGCATGGCGGCGAGGCGAGTTTCGATGCGCGCGTCGACGCGCGACGTGGCGCTCGCGACTTCGCAGCCGCCGCGCGCCATGACCGGGTCCTCGACGATCTGCCAGGCCCGCTCGCTTTCGGTCGGCGCGAGGCGTTGGCGCACGACGGCAGCGTCTTCGGGATGCATGCGCACGCGCACTTCGCGCGCGGCAACCGGCAACGCCGAGAGCGCGTCGCGGATCACGCCGATGATCTGCGAGGGATCGGTCTTCAGCTCACGCCTGACGATCTGCCGAGCAAGGGCGACCGCCAGCGCGAGGAGTTCATGTTCGACCTGCCGGTCGAGTTCGGCGAACGGCCGTGCAAGGTCATGCAGCATGCCGTCGAGCTTCTGCACTTCCTGGCGCAGTTTCTCTTCACCCGCCGCGACGCCCTGCCGCAGGCCTTCCTCGTAGGCTTCGCGATACGCCTCCGCTTGCAGGTCCGCGATGCTGCCCGCGGTAACCGGGCCCGCTTGCGCCGAACGCTTCGAACCGGCCGCATCGGCCAATGCGACTTCCGGCGCGGCCCAGGGCTTCGCGTTCGACCATTCCGGTGAGGCTCCCTTAGCCAAGTTTGGTCTCCCGCTCAGACAAAGCCGCCGCCCCGGCCGCCGATCATGATCGTGCCTTCCTCGATGAGCTTGAGCGCGGCAGCAATGATTTCCTTCTGCGCGGCTTCGACTTCGGACACCTTGACCGGGCCGCGCGCCTCCATGTCGTCCTTGAGGATTTCGGCGGCGCGCTTCGACATGTTCCTGAGCACCTTGTCCTGCACCTCGGGTTCCGCGCCACGCAAGGCGATGGCGAGCTGATCCGACTGCACTTCGCGCAACAGCGTCTGGATGCCGCGATCGTCGACGGCGAGCAGATCGTCGAATACGAACAGGAGATCCTTGATCCGCTGGTGCAGATCGCCGTCGGTCTGCTGGATCTTGTCCATGAGCTCGGCGCTGCGCCCGCGGTCGATGCTGTTCATGATCTCGGCGACGATCTTGGCGCCGCCGACCTGGCGGGTGGGAGAAGTCGCGACGCTCGTCGCCTGGCGCTCGACCAGCTGATCGAGCTCGGTGAGCGCGGACTGTGGCACTTCGCCGAGCGTCGCGATGCGGATGAGCACATCGGGCCGCATCTCCTCGGGCAGCAGCTCGAGCACCGCGCCCGACTGCTCGCCGTCGAGATGCGCGAGCACGATGGCAATGACCTGCGGATGCTCCTTCGCGATGAGCTGCGCGACACCCTTGGGATCCATCCAGCGCAGCGCTTCGATGCCCTGCCCGCCCGTCGCGGCGCCCGACAGGATGCGGTCGAGCAGCATGTCGGCGCGCTGCTTGCCGACGGAGTTGGTGAGCACGCGCCGCACGAACTCGGTGGACGGCGTCGTGGCGCCGCCCTTCGTCTCGAGCGTGCGGAAGAAGGTGTTCATCACCTCGTTGACGCGCTCGCGCGGCACCTCTTTCATCGTCGCCATCGCCGTGCCGAGCTTCTGCACCGCGCGCGCATCGAGCTGCTTGAGCACGGCGGCTGCGTCCTGCTCGCCGAGCGACATCAGGAGGATCGCGGCCTTCTCGGCGCCGGAAATGGATGAGGCTTCGGCCATGCTCAGCCGTCCGCTGCGACCCAGTCTTTCACGACGGCCGCGGCACGCTTCGGATCCTGGCCGACGAGATTGCGCGCAGCGGCGACCTGCTGCTCGATGCTCTGCCCGGCCGCGCCACTGAAGGTGACGCGATCGCCGGCGAGCTCACCGAGCGCGCCGCCGGCTGCCGCCGGCCGGACGCTGACCGTCGTCAGCGAGCGCATGACGGGCCGCACGATCATGAAGATGAGGAGCAGCACGAGGATCACGCCGACGGCCTGCTTGCCCGTTTCCTTGAACCACGGCTGGCTGTAGAACGGAATCGATTCCTCTTCCGCGCCCGACGGCGCGTCGACCTTGAACGAGGCGTTCATCACGTTGACCTTGTCGCCACGCGCCTCATCGAAGCCGATCGCCTGTTTCACGAGGTTGGTGAAGCGGTCGAGGTCGGCCTGCGCGAGCGGTGCGGACGTGGTCGTGCCGTTCGCATCCGTTTTCTGCAAGTCGTCGAGGATCACCGCGACCGACAACTTCCTCAGGCTCCCGACCGGCGCGCGCGTATGCGTGATCGCGCGGTCGACTTCGAAATTGCGGGTCGCACGTTGCGAGGTGGCAATCGGCGTTGGCGGCGCGGCCGCGTCGGCCGGTGCCGCCCCATTGGCAGCCGCGGCGGTCCCTGCCGCGGCTGGCGCGGCAGGCGCTGCAGGCGCTGGCTGTTGCTGGGCCGCGGGTGGCGCACCGGCCGTATTCGGCGGCTGATTGCTGAGCGCGCCCGGTATGCCCTGCGCCGTGTCGCCCGGCATGCGTTGTTCCATCGCTGTCTGTTCGCTGCGGAGCGACGTCGTCTGCGGGTTGTAGTTCTCGCTCGTGCTTTCGGTCATCGTGAAGTCGACATCCGCCGTCACCCGCGCGCGCACGCGCCCCGCGCCGACGATCGGAATCAACATGTCCTCGACTCGCTGCGAATAGGACCGCTCGATCTCGTTCTGGTATTCGAGCTGCTTCGCGGAGAGGGCGAACTGTTCCTCGTCCTCGGGCGAGCTCAGGAGCGCGCCGTTCTGATCCGCGACCGTCACTTCGTTCGCCTCGAGTTCCGGGACCGAGGAGGCGACGACGTGGACGATGGCGGCGACTTGGCCGGGCTCGAGATGGCGGCCGCCATAGAGCTGCAGCATCACCGAAGCACTCGCCTTCTTGCGATCGCGCACGAAGACGGATTGCTTCGGCAGTGCGAGGTGCACCCGGGCGCTGGATACTCCCTGCACCTGGCTGATCGTGCGGCCGAGTTCGGTTTCGAGCGCGTGCTGGTAGCGCGCCGATTCCATGAACTGGCTCGTGCCGAAGGCCGACTGGCCCTCGATCGATTCCATGCCGGAACTCTGCGGCAGGCCCTGGCTTGCGAGCTGCACGCGAGCCGAGCGCACTTTGTCCTCGGGCACGAGGATCGCGCCCGACTTGTCGTCGAGCTTGAACGGGATGCCGGAAGCGTTGAGCTGGTCCATGACCTGGCCCGCCTCGCGGCCCTCGAGATTGCCGAAGAGCACGCTGTAGCTCGGTCCCTGCGACCAGAACACGAGCCACACGCCCGCGGCGATCGCGAGCGCGATGGCGACGAGCAGCACGAGCTGCTTGAGGCCCGGGATGGTTTCGAGCACGGAGCGTTGGATGAGGGCGGTTTCAGCCATATAGAAAAGGGGACAGATTTATTTTCGCAGCGGCGGCTGCGCTTGAATCGTCCGACCTCGTTGTTACTGAAGCGAAAATAAATCTGTCCCCTTTTCTACAGCGGCATGTTCATGACGTCCTGGTACGCCTGTACCAGCTTGTTGCGCACTTCGGTCATCGCGCGGAACGCGAGACCGGCCTTCTGCACTTCCACCATGACCTGCGCGACATCGACGTCTTTCGCGCCCGTCTCGAAGGCGTTCGCGAGCGACTCGGCATTGCGCTGCATGTCGTTCACGCGGTTGATCGAGTTCGAGAGCAGCGCGCCGAAGTCCATCTGCGGAGCCGCTACCGCTTCGGCGCTCTTGTTGCCCGCCTGCGCTGCGAGCGCCCGCATGTCCGCGAGGACGCGATTCAGGTCGACCGGTGTCATGCCGTCTCCTCGAGGGTGCGTACGAACCAGCCGGCGAAGCGGCCGCTCGGCACTTCCATGCCCGCCGCACGCAGCTGGGCAAGCTTGTAGCGCAACGTGCGCGGACTGATGCCGAGGCGCTCGGCGGCGAGCTTGCGGTTACCGCCAACGGCCCGCAGCGCATCGAGAATGAGTTCCCGCTCGCGTTCACGCAGATCGGACTGCAACGCGGCGTTTGGGGTCAAGCCTTTATCTGGGGTCAGACCCCTTTCAGGGGTCTGACCCCCGTCACTCTGTTCTTCGAACCGAAGGTCCGGGATTTCAATCGTGCTGCCGGTCGCGAGGATGGCCGCGCGCTGCACGACGTTCTCGAGCTCACGCGCGTTGCCCGGCCAGCGATAGGCGGCGAGTGCCTGTTCCGCGCCGGGTGAGAGCGCGAGCGTTCGCCCCTGGGCCGTCGAGAACCGCGCGAGGGCCCGATGCGCAAGCGGAACGATATCGCCAGTTCGATCGCGGAGCGCCGGCAGCGCAATCGGCATCACGTTCAGGCGATAGAACAGATCCTCGCGAAACCGGTTCGCCGCAACTTCGGCCCGCAGGTCGCGATTGGTGGTCGCGAGCACGCGCACATCGAGCGCAATGGTCTTGGTGCCGCCGATGCGCTCGACTTCCCGCTCCTGGAGCACACGCAGGAGCTTTGCCTGCAGCGCCGGCGGCATTTCTGAAATTTCATCCAGCAGCAGCGTGCCGCCCTGCGCCTGTTCGAACTTGCCGGCGTGCGCACTCTGCGCTCCGGTGAAGGCGCCCTTCTCATGGCCGAACAGCACGGCCTCGAGCATTTGCTCGGGGATGGCGGCGCAGTTGATCGCGACGAATGGCTGCGTCGCGCGCACCGAATGGCGGTGGATGTAGCGCGCGAAGACTTCCTTGCCCGTGCCACTTTCGCCCGTCAGCAGCACCGTCACGTCACTTGCGGCGACTCTGCGGGCGAGCGCTGCGAGACCCCGTGTGCGCGCGTCTTCGGCCACCATGGCTTCGTCTGCGTCGCCCGCGTTGCGCGTGTAGCGCGCGACGAGATCGATGAGCGCCTGGGCGTCGAAGGGCTTCACGAGATAGTCGGCGGCGCCGCGCTGCATGGCAGTGACCGCCTGCGCGATTGTCCCGTACGCCGTCATGAGGATCACGGGAAGCTCGGGGCTGCGGCGCTTGAGTTCCGCGAGCAGCGTCTGCCCGTCCATCGGTTCCATCGCGACGTCGCTCACCACCACGGAGATATTCGCCTTCGCGAAGTGTTCGAGCGCTTCGATCCCGTTCGCGGCGGCCAGCACGGAGTAACCGGCAACGCCGAGCGTGTCCGTCAACGCTTCGCGCAGCGCTGCGTCATCCTCGACGATGAGAACGCGCGGATCGCTCATGCCGGCACCTGCGCATTCATCGCTGGAATTTTCAGAAGGAAGGACGCACCGGGGCTCGGCAGGCGCTCGAGTTCGACACCGCCACCGTGGGCCTCGGCCACCGCTTTCACGACGGCGAGCCCGAGACCGGTGCCGCGACTACGCGTAGTAAAGAACGGTTCGAAAATTCGCGCTCGCAGATCCTCGGCAATGCCGGGGCCATTGTCCCGCACGCGCAATTCCGCAACGGATCCGTTGAGACGCGCCTCGATGAGGAGTTCCAGGTCATCGCCCTTGGCATCGAGTGCGTTGTTGGCGAGATTCAGGAGCGCGCCCGCGATCGCCTGGGCGTTGCCGCGCAGCTTCAGGTCGGGCGCCAGCGTGCGAATCGTGAGTTTTGCGCGCCGCCCGAGACGCGGCTCGAGGCATTGCGCAACCTGCTCAATGAGTGCGCTGACGCTAAGTTCCTCGGCTGTGCGGCCGCCGCCCCGCGTGAACGCGAGCATGTCAGCGACGAGCCGCTCCATGTCATCGAGCCGCGCGATGAGCTTGTCGGCGAACTTCGCGCGTTCATCACCCGGCAGGCTTTTGCGGGCGACCTGCGAGGCGTAGAGGAGCGCGGCTGCAAGCGGGGTGCGCACCTGGTGGGCAAGCACCGCCGCCATTTCACCCATCGAGGTCAAGCGCTTGTTGCGATCGAGGAGTTCGCGCACGAGGCTGGTTTCCGTGATATCGCTCACCAGCACGATGCGTCCGCCAGTCGTTGTAAGCGGGCGTTCGGCGATCGTTACGCGCCGCCCGTTCGGCAATGCGAATTCACCGCCCAGTCGGCTCGCGCCCTCGAGCACCCGGTTCGCGACGTTATCCCAGCGCTCGCCGACGAGTGAGTCGCCCAGCAACTCCTTCGCCGCCGGGTTGCATTCGCGAATACGTCCGTCCGCGTCCACGACCACGACACCGCCCGGCAGGGCTTCCACCAGTTCGGATTGTTCGCGGCGCGCTTCGCTGAGCTCGACCGTGAGCCCCACGATCTGGCGTTCCAGATCTCGGTAGGTCGTCTCGAGTTGAGCCGAAACCTGGCTGAAGGTCGAGAACGCGTCGGTCAGTGTTCGTCGTTCGCTGGCGAGCATGCAGTGAGGTCGAAAGCAAGTTCCATGCCGCTCGACTCGACGGAAAGGAAATCAAGCGGTTACGTTGTCACACGCCACTGCTGCGACACTGGCGTCAAAAAGATGACACGTCGGTAGTTCGCTGCGCCCGTCTGCAGAGGCATGAAGAACTTGTAACGGAAATGTCGAGCGCGCCGCGCAATATTTGCGGCGACGCTAGTGAATGGACTTGCGGGATGCGCACTGGCCGGTGATCGAACAAAGAACGGTAGCACGGGAGACCCCATGGACGGTCTACATTCATTACATGCCTCACGCGGCTGGATCGGCGCGGCTTGCCTCGCGATTCTGCTCGGAACTTTCACCACCACAGTGCACGCGGCCATCGGCCGCACAACGGGTAACTTTGGCGTTTCCGCCTCCGGCGCCGCGCAGTACTCGATTCCCCTCTGGACACCGCCCGGCATTAACGGCATGCAGCCGTCGCTCGCCCTTGTCTACTCGAGCCGTGGGGGTGACGGCTACTTCGGCGTCGGCTGGTCGCTGTCAGGCCTTTCTGCCATTCATCGCTGCCGGAAGACTTGGGCTCAGGATGGCCTCAATCGCGACGTGCGCTGTGCCGCGAACCACTGTATGCGCGCTGGGATGATGGCGTAAATACCTAGCACTTGTCCTCCGATGGAGCTGACGCAGAGGCAGCAGAGGAGAAGACAAGTGATACGCAAGACCGAGACCAAGGGTCCGCGCGAAGCGGAC
>DASQOR010000047.1:0-151343 GCA_035644395.1 Steroidobacteraceae bacterium | reverse complement strand
GGCGTCCCGGTAACGCTTTCGGTCACGGCGAACGATCCCGACGGCAACGCGCTCACCTATTCCGCGACCGGTCTGCCGCCGGGCCTCGCGATCGGCGTCAACATCCCGACGATCACCGGCACGCCCACCACGGCCGGCACCTACAACGTCGCGATCACGGCGACGGACCCGAGCAACGCGTCGGGCTCCGCGAATTTCATCTGGACGATCGTCGATCAGCAGGCGCTGATCCTGAACCCCATGCCCTCGCAGACGCCGCGGGCCGTGAATACGACTGCGAGCTACACCGCAAGCACGCAGAACGCGGTCAATGCGAAATACAAGTGGTTCTTCGACGACGGCACGCCCGAGACGGCCTATTCAAGCTCCGCCAGCGTCAGCCATGCTTTCGCGAATCCGGGCGTCTACTACGTCACGGTCACGGCGACGGACGATCGCGGCATTGCGCAGGTGCAGACCTTCGGACAGACGGTCTACCTGCCGGCGACCGCGAACAAGCCCGCGATTTCATCGAACATCGCCTATGAAGCCCGCAGCGGCAGCAACTCGCGCATCTGGGTCGTCAACCAGGACAACGACACGGTGACCGCATTCGACGCGGTGACGCAGTCGAAGCTCGCGGAGATTGCGGTCGGCACCGCGCCGCGCACGCTCGCGGTATCGCCGGGCGGCGAGATCTGGGTGACCAACAAGTACTCCGCCTCGATCTCCGCGATCAATGCCAACACGCTCACGCTCAGCCGAACGATCGCGCTGCCCTTCGCTTCGCAGCCCTTCGGCATCGCATTCGCACCGACCGGCGGCTACGCCTACGTGGCGCTGGAAGGCACCGGCCGGCTCCTGAAGCTCGACGCCACCACCGGCACGCAGGTCGCAAGTGTCGCCGTCGGTGCGAATCCAAGACAGCTCTCGGTGAGCGCGGACGGCGGCACCGTCTACGTTTCCCGCTTCGTCACGCCGCACCTCCCGGGCGAGGAAACGCTCAACGTGCAGACGCAGGTCGGCGGCGTGAACGTCGGCGGCGAAGTCCTCATCGTCAACGCCGGCGCCATGACGGTCCTCAACACGCTCGAGCTCGCGGCCAGCACCAAACCCGACTTCGAGAATCAGGGCTCGGGCTTCCCGAACTACCTTGGGGCCGCCGCGATTTCGCCGGACGGCACCGCGGCCTGGGTCCCCTCGAAGCAGGACAACGTGGCGCGCGGCATGCTCCGCAACCAGCAGAACCTCAATTTCCAGAGCACCGTGCGGGCGATCAGCTCGCGCATCAATCTCGCGACGGGCGCGGAAGACTTCGCTGCACGGCTCGATCACGACAATTCGAGCGTCGCGAGCGCGGCGGCGTACGACCGCTACGGCGTGTACCTCTTCGTTGCCCTCGAAACGAGCCGCGAAGTCGCGGTGGTCGATGCGCACGGCAAGCTCGAGATCTTCCGCATCGACGTCGGCCAGGCCCCCCAGGGCCTTGTTGTCTCTCCAGATGGATCAAAGCTTTACGTCAATAACTTCATGGATCGAAGCATCAGCGTTTTCGACATCACGAAGCTCGTGAACGACGGCCAGTGGAATGCGCAGGCGCTCGGCACCTGGTCGGCCGTCGGCACGGAAAAGCTGACCGCGCAGGTCCTGAAGGGCAAGCAGATTTTCTACGATGCGCGCGATACCCGGCTCGCCCGCGATCGATACCTCAGCTGCGCCACCTGCCACAACGACGGCGGCCAGGACGGCCGTGTGTGGGATCTCGGCGGATTTGGCGAGGGCCTGCGCAACACCATCGCCCTGCGCGGCCGCGCCGGCATGGGCCAGGGGTTCCTGCACTGGAGCGCGAACTTCAACGAAGTTCAGGACTTCGAGGCGCAGATCCGCTCGCTGTCAGGCGGCACGGGCCTCATGGCCGACGCGGACTTCAACGCGGGAACGCGCAGCCAGCCGCTCGGCGACCCCAAGGCCGGGCTCAGCGCGGATCTTGACGCGCTGGCAGCCTATCTTGGCTCGCTCAATTCGTTCGCTTCGAGCCCGAACCGCAATCCGGACGGCACGCTCACGAGCGATGCGATAGCCGGCAAGGCCATCTTCCAGACCGCGGGCTGCGGCTCCTGCCACAGCGGCACGGCATTCACCGAGAGCGGCGCCGCGACGCTGCGGAACATCGGCACGATCAAACCTTCGAGCGGCCAGCGCCTCGGCGGACCGCTGACCGGCCTCGACACACCGACGCTGCGCGATGCCTGGGGCAGCGCGCCCTACCTGCACGATGGCTCGGCGGCGACGCTCACCGACGCCATTCGCGCGCACAACAATGTGACCGTCAGCGACACGGACCTGCCGAAGCTGGTCGCATACGTGTCGCAGATCGGCGGCCAGGAACCGGCAGCCCCGAGCCCGAACGTGGCGCCGGTCGTCGCGAATCCGGGCACGCAGAGCGCGACCGTCGGCGTCTCGACGACGCTCGCCGTCTCCGCGACGGACGGCAACGGCGATGCGCTCACCTACAGCGCCACGGGCCTTCCTGCCGGCCTTTCGATCAACGTCTCGAGCGGTGTGATCACCGGAACGCCGACGACCGCGTCGGCCTACAGCACGACGGTCAACGCCACCGACCCCTCGCTCAGCAGCGGATCCGCCACTTTCAACTGGAACGTCGCGGCCGATTCCGCGCCGCCGACTGCACCGGCAAGCCTCACCGCGTCCGCAGTCTCCGGGACGCAGATCAACCTGTCGTGGTCCGCGGCGACCGACAACGCCGCCGTGACCGGCTATGAAATCGAGCGCTGCCAGGGCGCCGGTTGCTCGAGCTTCGGTCTCATCGGTACGGCGACCGTCACGAGCTTCAGCAACACGGGACTCACGAGCGCAACCAGCTATGGCTATCGCGTGCGCGCCGTCGATGCGGCCGGCAACAAGGGCGCCTACTCGCCGACGGCGAGCGCCTCGACGCCGGATACGATCGTGCCTTCGGCCCCCGCTTCGCTCACGGCCACACCTGCCTCCGCGAGCCAGATCAACCTGAGCTGGCCGGCGGCGACCGACAATGTCGCCGTCACCAACTATCTCATCGAGCGCTGCCAGGGCGTGGGTTGCTCGAGCTTCGCCCAGGTTGCGACCTCGGCAACGACGAGCTACAGCAATACCGGCCTCGCAGCGGCCACCACCTATGGTTATCGTGTGCGTGCGACCGATGCCGCGTCGAACCTTGGCAACTATTCGCCGACGGCGAGCGCGGCCACGCAATCGGGCGGCACGCCGCTCACGCCTGCGTTCGTCCAGCGCAACTACCTCGCGCCGGGATCCGCGGCACGCACGACGGTGACCGTGGCCTATGCCGCGGCCCAGACCGCCGGCAATCTGAACGTCGTCGTGATCGCCTGGAATGACGGCACGACCAGCGTCCAGGCCGTGACCGATACGCGCGGCCACGTTTACCGGCTGGCAGTCGGCCCGACAAGGGTCGCCGGCACCGCATCGCTTGCCATCTACTATGCCGCGAACATCACCGCGTCGGCGGCCAACGCCAATTCGGTCACCGTGACCTTCAATGCGGCGACGGTCTATCCGGACGTCCGCGTCGCCGAGTACAGCGGCATCTCCACGACCGACCCGCTCGATGTCGCGATCGGCGCCACGGGTACCGGCACCACGGCCAATAGCGGATCGGTTACGACCACCAACGCCAATGACCTCCTGGTGGGCGGCAACTACATCGCGACGTTCACGAACGCCGCGGGTTCCGGCTACACCTCGCGCGTCATCACGACCGACGGCAACCTGCTGGAAGACCGCAACGTGACCGCCGTCGGCAGCTACAACGCGACGGGCACGCAGGGCAGCGGCTGGTGGATCATGCAAATGGCTGCCTTCAAGGCAGGCCTCTCCGGGACTTCCACCGACAGCCAGGCGCCCACCGCCCCGGCAACGCTCACCGCAACGCCGGCATCGACCAGCCAGATCAACCTGAGCTGGGCCGCCGCAACGGATAACGTCGCCGTGACGAACTACCAGATCGAGCGCTGTCAGGGCGCGGGCTGTTCGACCTTCGCGCAGATCGCGACAAACGCCACGACGACTTACAACAACACGGGTCTTGCGGCCGGGACGAGCTACACCTATCGGGTGCGCGCGACCGACGCGGCGTCGAATCTCGGGGCCTACTCGCCGGTTGCGAGCGCGACGACGCAGTCACCCGATACGACACCGCCGACCGCACCCGCTTCGCTCACGGCGGCCTCGATCTCGACCAGCCAGATCAACCTCAGCTGGCCCGCGGCGACCGATAACGTTGGCGTCACCGGGTACCAGATCGAGCGCTGCCTCGGCGCGGGTTGCTCCAATTTTGCGCAGGTCGGAACGAGCGCAAGCCTGACTTACAGCAACACGGGGCTCGCGACCAATACGGCCTACACGTATCGCGTGCGCGCGACGGATGCCGCCGCGAATCCGGGCGCCTATTCGCCGACGGCGGTCGCAACGACACAAGCTCCGCCGCCGGATACGCAAGCGCCCACGGCGCCGGCTTCATTGACGGCGACCGCCGCGTCGACGACGCAGATCAATCTCAGCTGGCCGGCGGCTGCGGACAACACCGCGGTCACGGCCTACCTGGTCGAGCGTTGCGGCGGCGCCGGCTGCTCGGACTTCGCCCAGATCGCCGCTATCAGCGCCACGAGCTACAGCAGCACGGGCCTCACGCTCGGGACGAGTTACAGCTATCGGGTGCGCGCGACCGATGCGGCCGCGAACCTGGGCCCCTACTCGCCGGTTGCAACCGCGTCGACGTTCCTCACCGGCACTCCGCTCATTCCCGCCTTCGTGCAGGACAATTTCCTCGCCCCGGGTTCGGCGTCACGCACGACGGTGACGGTGCCTTACACCACGGCCCAGAGTGTGGGCAATCTCAACGTCGTCGTCGTCGCCTGGAACGACGGCACGACCAACGTGCAGACGGTGACGGATACGCGCGGGAACACTTACCGCCTGGCCGTCGGCCCGACCCGCGTTTCCGGCACGGCATCGCTTGCGATCTACTACGCGTCGAACATCACCGCGGCGGCAGCCAATGCCAATTCGGTGACGGTGACCTTCAACCAGGCGACGGTGTACCCGGATATCCGCATCGCCGAGTACAGCGGCGTCGCAACGACCAATCCGCTCGATGTCGTCTCGTCCGCCACGGCCACCGGGACCACCGCGAACAGCGGCTCCGTGACGACCACCGGCGCCAACGACCTGCTGGTGGGCGGCAACTATGTCGCAACGTTCACGGACACACCGGGCTCCGGGTACACTTCGCGGGTCATCACCAACGACGGCAACATGCTCGAAGATCGGGTCGCAACCACCGCTGGCAGCTACAGCGCGACGACCGCGCAAGGCAATGGCTGGTGGATCATGCAGCTCGTCGCCTTCCGGGCGGGCTTCGGACCTTGATGGCAGAGCCGCATGAGTCGTAACGCGGTGCGTGCGACCAGGCTCCTGCTTTGCGCCATCGCCATCTCGCTCACGGCAGGCCTGACGGCGGCGCAGGCACCAGCCCCGGCCTCCGGGCGCGTGCAGTTCGCGAGTGAGCCGAGGACCCTCGCGGATTTCGAGCTCGAGGACCAGGACGGCCGGGCGATGAAGTTAAGCGCTCTGCGCGGCAAGCCCGTCCTCGTCTTTTTCGGCTTCGCGCACTGCCCGGACGTCTGTCCGTCGACGCTGCAGATCCTGAAGAGCGCGCACGCCTCGAAGGACAAGGCGATGCGGCGGGTGCAGGTCATCATGATCAGCATCGACGGCGAGCGTGACTCGCCGTCCGCGATGAAGGCCTACCTTGCCCCGCTCTCGAAGGATTTCATCGGCCTCACCGGCGAGCCGGCGAAGGTCCAGGCCATCACCGAGCAATTCCAGGCCCTCTTCTTCAAGGGACCGCCGCTGAATGCCGCCGGCGACTACAACATGCAGCACACCTCGCAGATCTATCTCGTCGATTCAAAGGGCCGCCTGCGCGCGACCTTCTTCGAGCCGCCCGTAGCACTCCTCGTGAAAGTCACGAGCCAGATCGCCGTCGAGAAGGGCTAGCGGCAGATCAGCCGGCCGTTGCGCCATTCGCAGTGGTCGGGCGGACCGCAGGGGTCCCGCTATTTCAGCGCCTGATCGACGAGAAACAGATCCGTCAGCAGTGCCCGCAGGTGCACCGAGGCGTTGAGATTGTCGACGAGGAGCGAACTGATGGCCGGCCGGCTCATGACGAGACCGATGGCACCGCGGGCGAGCCTTGCATCGTGGCCGACGGCGGCCAGGAACTCCGCCGTGTCGGGCCGGCCATGTACGGCGACGCCGCCCACCGCGCTCACGACGAGCGCGCCGAGACCATCGAGCGCCGCGGCCATGTCTTCGAGCGAGCGGCGCACCTCGGAGCCTTCATCACTTTGACGTCCCTGCGCGGCATAGGCCAGCAGGTACTCGTAGCCGGACTCGATGGTTTCGATCCGGCTCGTGAGTTCCGGGAGGTTGGTCATGCTTTGCGGTCGCGCTGGCCCTGCCAGCGATCCGGGTCGTGATGGGCCGCGAGCTCGACGCGGGTGATCCAGCCGGACCCCATGGCCCTCAGGTACATGCGCTTCTCCGGCAAAAGTGAAAAGTAGACGTGAATCATGATGAGCGTGATTGCGAGGAGCGCTGCGAGGCCATGCAGCACGTAGATCGTCCCCCAGGCATCCGCCGCGAAGTAATAAGGGTTGCGCTTCCACCACGGCGTGTCGACTTTCGCCAGCATGCAAAGGCCCGTCACGACGGCGGTGAGCACCACGAGGCTCATCGCGTGATGCATGAGCTTCTGCGCGAGTGAGTACTTGCCGGGCAGTGCGTGCGTCACCGTATCGCGAACGTCACGGGTCCCGATCCCCATGCAGCGCAACTTCTGCCAGAACGTCGCGCGCAGCAGATGAAAGAGAACCGCCAGCGCCAGCACGACGCCCGTGATCCAGTGGATGGTCGCCCAGGAGAACTGGACGCCGAGGACCGGCAGGATACCGGTGGCCAGCAAGGTCAGCACGGCCGCTGCGGTCAGCCAGTGAAAAAGCCGGTCGACGGCCGCGTGTCGCGGAACGCGGCTCCCCGGATCGATGATGGTCGTGTCGCTCATCGGTCCTTGCGCACCATGCGATAGATCGCGTGCCCGATGATCACGACGGCGCCGATCGCGACCGCGACCGGCAGCAGGTCCCAGGAAATGCCTTCGAGCACCTGTTGGCCCCAGGCATCGGTGCTCACGCGAGCGAAGTCCATTCCCGCCATGGCAGTATCAGGAATCCCGGATCGCGCGGCGCACGAGATTTTCCATGAGCGGGATCTTGAAGTGATTGAAGTTGAGCGGCGTCGCGCCCTGGGACGCGGTCTTGCCCGCCAGCGTCGCGGTCTCTTCGTTCTTCGGCTGGCCCGTCACCGTCTCCTCGACGGCCTTCAATCGGCGTGGCACGCATTCAACCGCGCCGCACGCGATCCGCGCCTGGCGGATCGTGTTGCCGTCGAGCTGCAAGGCCGCCGCAACGCTCACCAGCGCGAAGTCCCAGGTGTTGCGGTCGGTGACTTTCTCGAAATAGAACTTCGCGCCCGCCCATGCCTTCGGCAGTCGCAGGGACTTCAGGATGTCGCCGTGCTTGAGCGAGGTCATGTGCGTGATGTCGGTCGCGGGCCCGATGAAGAACTCCTCGGCCGCAATGACGCGTTCGCCGGCTTCGCCCTGCACCACCATCTTCGCATCCAGCGCCACGGCAGCGGTGCCCAGATCGGAGGGCGACACCGCCACGCAACGGCTCGCGCCGTAAAGGCAATGCTCGCGGTTCTGTCCCTGCGGCGTATCGGCGTAGCAGGAATTGCCGCCCGCGCGATAGCAATTGACGCCCGAGCGGTAGTACCAGCAGCGCGCGTCCTGGCTCAGGTTTCCGCCGACGGTGCCGCCGTTGCGGATCTGCGGGCTCGCGACATGGCGCGCGGCGCTCGCCAGGAGCGAGTATTTCTCGTTGACGAGCGGATGCCGTTCGAGCTCCGTCAGCGTCGTCAGCGCCCCGATCTCGAGGCCGTCGGCAGTCTCCCTAATGCCCTTCAGGCTCTCGATGCCGCCGATGTCGACCACCGCGGATGGGCGCTTGGCGCGGTCCTTGAACCAGTCGAGGCTGTCGTAACCTCCTGCGAGGATCCAGGATTTCTCGTCGAGCTCCTTGAGCAGGCTCATCGCGTTCTCGAGCGTTACCGGCTGGTAGAGCTCGAACTGCGGCATCATGTCGCGCAACATGCGGGGCGCTCCTAGAACGTATTGACTTGCAGCGGCTTGTGCGACTGGGCGCGGCCGGCGGTGAAATTCACGATCATGTCGGGCGATACCGGCGTGCGGTTGAACACGTGCCCGCCAAGCGCTTCGGAGATCGCGCAGAGGAGCGCCGCGGCGGCGCAGCCGAGGAGCGGTTCACCGATGCCCTTCGTCCCGAGCGGACTCCAGGGATCCGGCTTGTCGACGCCGTGTCCCGCCATGGCGAGCGGCACGTCCAGGTACGTCGCCGGTTTCGCCTGGTGCAGGCCGACGGTCGCGGGCAGGCCGTTCTGCGGGTCGTACACGATGTGCTCGAGCGTCGCCATGCTGAAGCCCTGAACGGCGCCCCCCTTGATCTGCGTCTCGAGACCGGCCGGGTGGATCACGGTGCCGCAATCCGCGATACCGATCGAATCGAGGATGCGGTGCTGGCCCGTCTCCACGTCGAGCTCGATTTCGACGAAGCAGGCGGCGAATGCCGAAGGCGCGCCGGTGATCGGCAGCTTGTCCTTCGACACACCGATGAGCCCGGTGCCCGCGAGCGCGGTGACCGAAGCCTGGGTGATCGGATGGATGTCCTCGGGCATTTCCTTGCCGCTGAATCTGCCGCCGAGATCGATGGCTCGCTGCGCGGCCGCGGCGTAGCTCAGGCTCTTCGAAGGGTTCGATTTCAGGAACACCTGCGTGCCGTCGATCTCATAGTGCTCCGGCGCGCCACCCAGGTCCTTCGCCGCGATCTCCTTGAGCTTCGCGACCGCATCCGTCGCCGCCACGAAGTTCGTGCGGCTCATGGTGAACGAGGTGTTGCTGCCGAACTGGCCGAGGTTCCAGGGGAGGTTCCTGCGGCTGTCGCCCCGCTCGACGATGACGTTTTCCCAGTCGTACTTCAGCACTTCGGCGGCGATGCGCGCGGTGCCGGAATGGGAGAACGTGCCGAGATTGCCGATGCCCGTGTGGATGTGGAGCTTGCCATCCGGCGTGATCCGGACAAGCCCGTCAAAGCCGGTGGCCCCCGAAGGATGGTAGGCCTGCCCGACAGCGATCGCCGTGACCTTCGAACCGGTGCGCTTGCCGCTGCGTTTTTTACGCTCGTCCCACTTGAAGAGTTCCGCGCCCTTGGCGAGCGCATCCTTGATGTAGGAGCTCGTCACCGGCGTGCGCCGCGGGCCGAAGACCGATGCGTTGTCGGGATCGTTCATCCTTCGAATCGCGAGCCGGTCGATGCCGAGCTCGCGCGCGGCGCGATCGATGAGCGGCTCGGTCGCGAACATGATCTGGTTGTAGCCGGGGCCGCGTTGCGCCGTGCGCGTCGGCGTATTGCTGTACACGGGCACGCCGCGCCAGCGCATCGCCGCCGGCTGGTAGATGAGCGACACCGCATCGCCGGCCGTCTTGTAGTCGAAGAAGCCGGTGTGGGGGCCGCTCTCCTGCACGATGTAAAGATCCGCGGCGAGGAGCCTTCCGTCCGCGCGGAAGCCGAGCTTGATGCGTCCCTGGAAACCGCTGCGCGCGGAGCCGAGGAAGTACTCCTCGGCGCGGCCGATGCGCATCATCACGGGCTTGCCGAGTTTCTTCGACATGAGCGCCGGGATCGCCATGACGGGATAGGCGTTCGCCTTGGAGCCGAAGCCGCCGCCGCAATTCTCCGCGATCAGCACGACCTCTTCCGGCTTGATGCCGATGAGCCGCGCGAGCGTCGGCACGATGAACGTGTGGCTCTGCGAGGAGCCGTGCACGAAGCACTTGCCGTTCTGCCAGTACGCCATGCAGGAGCGCGGCTCCATGCTGTGATGGGAAATGCTGGCGGTGACGAAGGTCTCGTCGATCACGAGCTTCGACTGCTTGAAACCCGCCTCGACATCACCGTAGGACCACTCCTCGAGCGGCTTGCCTTCCGGCAATTGCGCATCGCCGGCCTTCGCAAAGTCGGCGGCCGACCATTTGAAGACCTGTAGCGGCGTGTCTGGAATCGGCGGAAATCCGGCAAAGCCGGCGTTCGCATCGGAGCGCGCGTTCGGGCCGCCGGGAAAGAGGCTCTGTAACGGATCGACCGTGTAAGGCAGCGGCTCCAGGTCGACCTTGATCTTCTCGATCGCGTCCTGCGCCGTGGTCTCATCGATGGCCGCGACGGCGACGATCGGCTGGCCGACGTACATCGGCTCCTTGGCGAGAATGGGTGGCAGCGGCTCGGGCTGCGGCGTGACGTCGTCCGGCGTCAGGATGCCGAGCACCCCTTCCATCTTGAGGGCTTCGGATGCGTCGATGTTTTTCACGCGCGCATGCGGCATCGGGCTCAGCAGCAGCCGGCAGAAAACCATGCCCTCCGCGCGGAAGTCCTCGGAATACTTGGCGCGGCCCGTGACCTTGGCGACGACGTCGTGCGGCAGGAAATCCTTGCCGAGGAGCTTGTAGGCCATGTCAGGACTCCGCCGCGGCGCGCATCACCGCATTGAGATAGTTGTCGTACGCACCGCAGCGGCAGAGATTGCCGGACATCGCGTGGCGCGCTTCCTCACGCGTCGGTTTGGGGTTCACTTTGAGCAAAGCGACCGCGGCCATGACCTGGCCCGGCGTGCAGAAGCCGCACTGCGGGCCGAGTTCGTCGACGAAGGCCTTCTGTACCGGATGCAGCTTGCCCTCCGGGCCTTCAAGCCCTTCGATCGTCAGCACTTTGCGTGCACGCACTGCATGCGTGAGCGTCGAGCAGGAGTAGTGCGAAACGTCGTCGATCATCACCGTGCAGGCGCCGCACTCGGAGCGGTCGCAACCGAGCTTGGTGCCCGTGAGCCCGAGCTTGTAGCGCAGCGTCATCGCGAGCGTCTCCTGCGGCAGCACGTCGACCCGGCGCACGGCGCCATTGACGTTGATCGAGACGAGCCGCTCGACGCCCCCCGCGACCGCGCCCTTGCGCGCGCAGCCGGAGAGTCCGCCGTAGACGTAGATCGCGGCGGACGCCACGGCGCCCGAAGCGATCACGCGCTTGATGAATTCGCGACGCGACCAGCGCGCGGGCTCCGCGACCGCCGCGCCCGGCGCCTGGGTAAGGAAGATCACGGGCTGGGTCATGGTTTGCCGCCTTTCGCTTTGAGCCTCGCGCCGAGCCGCGGATACACCCGCTGCGCATTGCCCTCGAAGACCCGGCGCTGGTCGGCCTCGCTCAGGGCCATCGCATCGATGTAGCGCTTGGTGTCATCGTAATACTGGCCGGTCTCGGGATCGATGCCCCGGACCGCCCCGACCATCTCCGAGCCAAAGAGGATATTCTCGACCGGCACGACCTTGAACAGGAGCTCGATGCCGGGCTGGTGGTAGACACAGGTGTCGAAGTAGACGTTCTTCAGCACGAGCTCCGAGAACGGCGGGCGCTTCAGGTCCTGCGCCAGGCCGCGGTAACGGCCCCAGTGATACGGGACCGCCCCGCCACCGTGCGGAATGATGAAGCGCAGCGCCGGGAAGTCCTTGAAAAGATCGGCCGTCAGGAACTGCATGAAGGCCGTGGTATCCGCATTGATATAGTGCGCGCCGGTCGCGTGGAAATTCGCGTTGCACGACGAACTCACGTGCACCATGGCAGGCACGTCGAGCTCGACCAGCTTCTCGTAAAGCGGATACCAGTGCCGGTCGGTGAGCGGCGGCGAGGTCCAGTGGCCGCCGGACGGGTCCGGATTCAGGTTGCAGCCGATGAAGCCGAGCTCCTTCACGCAACGCTCGAGCTCCCTTGCACTGTTTCCGGGCGCCACGCCGGGCGATTGCGGCAACTGGCAGACCCCGACGAAGTTTTCGGGGTAGAGGCCGGTCACGCGGAAGATCAGGTCGTTGCAGGCCTTCGACCAGTTGAGGCTCGTAACTTCATTGCCGATGTGATGCGCCATCGCCGAGGCGCGGGGCGAGAAGATCGTGAGATCCGTGCCCCGTTCGCGCTGCAGCTTCAGCTGCGCCTGCTCGAGGCTCTCGCGGATTTCGTCATCCGAAATCCGGAAGTTCGGTGCCGACGGCGCGAGCGTCGGATCCTTGAGGCCGGCAATCTGGCTGTCGCGGTATTTCTGCAGCTCGGCGGGTGCCGTCGTGTAGTGGCCGTGACAGTCGATGATCATTGGATGCAACTATAATTGACCGGGCGCGGGGCGGACGCGACTGTGAGTGAACCGGGCACGCAAGCTTGGGGGGTCCATGATAATGCAACTGCACACACTCGGCGGAACTGGCGTGAAGCTCCCTGCTCTCGGTTTCGGCTGCATGGGTCTCGTCGGCTGGTATGGCGGCCGCGATGACGCCGAGGCCGAGGCGACCGTCGCCGAGGCGATCGAACGCGGCGTCGCGCATTTCGATACGGCGGCCACCTACCAGCAAGGCGACAACGAGCGCTTTGTCGGGCCCCGGCTCAAGGCTCGCCGGGACCGGGTATTTCTTGCAACGAAGTGCGGTCTGAGCCGCAGTCCGGACGGCAGCGTGCGGGTCGACAACCAGCCCGCGACGATTGTGGCCTCCTGCGACGCCAGCCTCGAGCGGCTGGGCATTGTCCATATCGACCTCTTCTACCTGCACCGGATCGACAAGTCCGTGCCGATCGAGGAGTCGGTCGGCGCCCTGGGCCGGCTGGTGACCGCTGGCAAGATCCGGCACATCGGCCTTTCGGAATGCAGCGCTGACACGCTGCGACGTGCGTGCAAAGTGCATCCCGTGGCGGCCGTGCAAAGCGAATACTCGCTCTGGACCCGCGACCCGGAAGCGAGCGTGCTGCCCGCCTGCCGTGAACTCAAGGTCTCCCTGGTAGCGTACAGCCCGCTCGGCCGCGGCTTCCTCGCCGGCAATTTCAGGAGCCTCCAGGACCTGCCGGCCGACGACGTGCGCCAGCACCAGCCGCGCTTCCAGGGCGCGAACGGCGAACACAATCTGCGCGTCGCGGGCGCCATCCAGGAGCTTGCCGCGAAGAAAGGCTGCACGGCGGCCCAGCTCGCGATCGCCTGGGTCCTCGCGCAGGGTGAGGACATCCTGCCGATTCCGGGGATGAAGACCCGCGCCCATCTGAATGACAATCTCGGCGCGCTCGACGTGCGCCTGTCCGGCGCGGAACTCGCGGGACTGCGTGCCCTCCTCGATCTCACGCCCGTCAAGGGTGACCGCTACCCGCCCGCGATGCTGCAAGCCCTGGACCGGTAGCGAAAAAGGGGACAGATTTATTTTCCCGGGAAAAAGGGGACAGATTTATTTTTCTGCATTATTGGGCGTTTGCGCGAGAAACGCGGGAAAATAAATCTGTCCCCTTTTTCACTCGCGAAACGAGCCGTCCAGCCGGTCGAGCTTGCGCAGCACGCCCGGCCAGGCGATGTCGGCGCCGATGTTCTTAAGGACCACTTCCGCCTGCGCCCGGATCACTTCGACGACCGGTTGGGGCACGGGCGTGAGCTTCCCGCCGCCCGCCTGGGCGGCGACCTGGATCTCGCACGCCGTCTGCAGCGAATACATGAAGAGGAACGCCTCCGAAACGCTGCGGCCACAGGTGAGAAGGCCGTGATTGCGCAGGATCAGGAAATCGCCCTTGCCGAGATCCGCCACGAGCCGGACCTTCTCCGCCGGATTGAGCGCGATGCCCTCGTAGTCGTGATAGCCGAGCGCTGACAGCGCGAAGAGCGCGATTTGAGAGATCGGCAGCAACCCCCCAGCCTGACATGACACCGCGACGCCGGCCTTCGTGTGCAGGTGAATCACGCATTGAGCGTCGGCCCGTGCTTCGTGCACGGCGCTATGAATGATATAGCCGGCCGGATTGATGGAGTACGGCGTCGGCATGACGATGCGGCCCGAGAGATCGACCTTCACGAGGCTCGACGCGGTGATCTCATCGAAGAGGTAGCCGTACGGATTGATCAGGAAGTGATGCTCGGGTCCCGGCACGCGTGCGGAGATATGCGTGAACACGAGATCGTCCCAGCCGTAATGCGCGACGATGCGGTAGCAGGCGGCAAGGTCGACGCGCACGCGCCACTCTTCCGCCGAAACCTGACGCTTGACGTCGCTGCCCTTTGAGTCGATGCGCGCGCTCATGGAGAGTTACCTCGCTGCTCCTCTCTATGGTACGCCGGGGCGGGACGATGGCGCACTCAGCGGGATTGGCGGCCCCAGTCGCGCCGCCGGATCCATTCGGCGAGCAGCACCAGAACGAGCGTTCCCGCCATCAGGAGCACCGCGAGCGCGATCATCACCGGCAAGCGGCTCGCGAAGCGCAGCTGACTGAAAAGATACACGGGAAAGGTCGGCTCGTTGCCCGCAAGAAACAGTGCGAGAGCGAATTCATCGAGCGAGACGGTGAACGCAACCAGCCAGGCGGAGACGACCGCCGGCGCGATCAGCGGCAGGATGATGAGGCCGATCACCCTGGCGTAGGTCGCGCCGAGATCCATGGCGGCGTCCTCGAGATCGCGGTCGAAACCGGCGAGGCGCGCCGTCACGATGAGGACGACGAATGGCAAGGCGACCACGGTATGGCCGATTGCCACCGTCCAGAGCGACCGGTCCATGCCGACTGCGAGGAACAAAACCAGCAGCGCCACCGCAAGCACGACCGCGGGTACGACGAGCGGCAGCATCGCCAGCGAAAAGAGAAAAGATTCTCCGCGAAAACGAAACCGCGAGAGGAGCAGTGCCACCGCCGTGCCGAGCACGGTAGCGGCCGTCCCGCTGCCGACTCCGACGACGATACTGTTGCGCGCCGCCCGCAGTACTTCGGGGGAATCGAAGAGACGCTGGTACCAATGCAGCGTCAGCTCCTCAAGGGGAAACGAGAGACTCGTGCCGGCGTTGAACGAAAACAGCAGCAGCACGGCGAGCGGCAGGTAGAGAAGGACGATCAGCGCGCCGAAGTAGATCGGCAGGCCCTTGTGCCCGCGCGGCCCACTCGCTGCCAGCGTTCCCGCGGTCATCCGAGCAACCGCCGCACGTTGACGAGGCGCGCAGCCATGGCGACCAGCGCAAGGGTCACGACCAGCATCACCATGGAGAGCGCCGCACCGCGCGGCCAATTCGCCGCCTTCGTGAAGAAGTCCTGGATGATATTGCCGTACATGCTGCCGCGACTGCCGCCGATGAGGAGTGGCGTCACGTACTCCCCCACCGTCGGAATGAAAACCATGAAGAAAGCCGCGAGTACGCCCGGCAGGCTGAGTGGAAACGTCACCGCCCAGAAGCTGCGCCACGGGCGCGCGCCGAGATCGGCCGCGGACTCGAGGAGCTCCGGTTCGATCCGCTGCAGGCCCGCCGAGATCGGCAGGGCCGCGAACGGAATCCAGACGTAGACCAGCGTGAGGACGACCGCGTTGCGGCTATAGATAAGACCGCCGAGGGGCTCGCCGATCACGCCGAGATAGGCAAGGAGCGAATTGATCACGCCTTCCGAGCCGAGCAGGAACTTCCAGCTCATCACCCGCAAGAGGAAACTCGTCCAGAACGGGATCATGAGGAGCACGAGGCAGAAAGTCGCCGCGCGTCCCGCCCGGAAAACGAGAAAGTAGGCGACCGGATACGCGAGCGCCACGGCAGCCAGGGCGACGAAGAACGCCATGACGATCGAGATGGCGAGCAGCCGCCAGTAACTGCCGACCGCGAAGATCGTCTGGTACTGCTCGAGCGTCGGCGTCCAGGCAGCGAGGAGATCGCCGTGCAGGTCCGCGCGAAAGCTGAGCGCGAACATGAGGACGAGCGGGACGATGAAGAAAAGACCCAGCCACGCAACCGGCGGCAGATACAAAGACCAGAAAGTGGCCCGTCGCGCGCGCACGAGTCGTTACCGACTCCCTCTCCCACTCCGTCGCCCTCTCCCGCGTGCGGGAGAGGGTTGGGGTGAGGGCTTCAAGGCGCTGCTTTCACCTCGGTCCACATCGCCGTCCAGTCATCGCGCTGCTTGGCCGTGAGATTCGGCGTGAAATTGGTCCGTTGCAGGATCGTCGGGTCGTCGACGGAGAACGCCTGCTTCAGCGCCGGGTCGGTGATGGCCTTCATGACTTCCTGGTTCGAGGCGCCGTAGTAGAACTGGTTGACGACGTTCGTCGACGTGGCATTGGCGAGCTTGTCGTCGAGAAACTGGAGTGCAAGCTCGAGGTTGGGTGTGCCCTTGCGGATACCGTAGATGCCGACCCAGGAATTGCGGCCTTCTTTCGGGTTGGCATACGCGACCGGCACACCTTTGCCGAGGAGCGTCGCATAGGCTCCTTGCCAGGCATACGCCACCCACACGTCGCCATTCGCCATCGAATCGATGAGCTCAGGCTCTCCCGCCCAGTAGAAAAGGTTGAGGCTGCGCTGCTTGATCCACTCGGCCTTGATCGCGGCGAGCTGCTCCGGCGTGACGGCCGTCTCGTCGTACTGATGGATGTAGCTCGAGACCGTCACCATGCCGGGCCCGTCGTCCCACGTCGAGATGTGGCCCTTGTATTTCGGATCGAGGAGCGCCTTCCAGGAATCGATTCCGCCTTTCACCTTGTCCGTCCGGTACAGGATGGACGTGAAGCCCCAATCCCAGGGGATGAAATATTGTTTGCCGTTCAAGCGGCCGATGGCACGAAAGCTTTCCGGCACCTTGCTCCAGTTCTTGAGCCTGGAGACGTCGATCTCCTCGACCAGGCCCTCGTCGACGTAGAACTGCAGCCAGCCCGTGTACGCATGGAAGACATCGGCCTTGGTGCCGGCCTTCATTTTTCCATAGACATCCGCGTCCGAGGAGCCGATTTCGAAGCTCACCTTCGCTTGGCTGTGCGCATTCTTGAAATCGATCCAGAAATCCGGCGCGTCGTAGCCTGCCCATTCGAGCACGGCGAGTTCCTCCGCCTTGGGAGCGGGCGCGGCCGCTTCCTTGCTCTCGGGCGAACAGGCCGAGAGCCCAAGCACACCGAGACCGAGCGCAATGCCAGCATTAGCCAGAAGGATCCGGCGCGACAGGTCAGTCATGGACGGAACTCCCCAGGGTTTTATTATTTCGGGCCGCAGCCATCGTACGCCCAATTCGCGACGGGGCGGGAGTCCCGGCGCACCGGTCGCTTAACCGATCCAATCGAGAAGCTTGTAGCGGGCGGCGACGAGCGGCAGGAACCAGGGCTGCCCCCAGTAAAGGCCAAGCGGCGCGCCCGGAAACGAAATTCTCGCGAAAGCGTTCGCATCGATGCCACCCGTGGCAATGGCCTCCCCGACCTTGGCGCCGAGGAGAGTCGCGAGCGCCACGCCGTGACCGGCATAGCCGAGCGCGAAGTAGCAACCATCGGCGCGACCCGCGTGCGGCATGGTGTCGAATGCAAAATCGAGCGTCCCACCCCAGGCGTACTCCACCCGCACGTCGCGGAGCTGCGGATAGACTTCCAGCATCCCACGCTGCAATACCGCCGCGCTCTCAATGACCGTCGATGGGGTCTCGGGCACGAAGCGGGCGCGCCCACCGAAGAGCAGGCGCCGGTCCGGTGTCAAGCGGAAGTAGTGCAGGAAGTGGCGCGAGCTGTACATCATGCGATTGCGCGGACTGAGCTCACGCGCCAGTGCCTCGGGGAGCGGCTCCGTCACGATCACGTAGGAACCGAGCGGTACGATCCGCCGGCGCAGGCCCGGAGTGATCGCACCCGTGTATCCGCTCGTGGCAACGAGCACATTCGCGGCTTCGATCCGTCCGCGTGACGTCGACAGTTGCCAACGCGATCCCAGCCGCCCGATTTCGTTGACGCGCGTCGCTTCCTGCAGGACGGCGCCCGCTGCCTGCGCCGCTCTCGCGAGCCCCGCCACGTACTGCGCCGGATTGATGCTGCCGCTCGCCGGATCGATGACCCCGCCGTGATAGGCACCCGAGCCGATTTCATCGCCGAGATCCGCCGCCGCCACGAGTCGAACCTCATGCCCGAACTCGCGTGCGAGCACGTCGGCCGATTCCTTGAAGCGCTGGTAGTGAGCGGGCTTGGACGCGAGCGCGAGATGCCCGTCGTGGCGAAACTGGCAATCGATCCGCTCGTGCTTCACGACCTCTTCGACGGCATCGACCGCATCAAGCGAAGCCTTGAAGAGCTGCCGTGCAAGCTCAACGCCGTAACGTGCCGTCAGTGCCGCCGCCCCGAGCTTGAGGCCGGTGAGCACCATGCCTCCGTTGCGGGAGCTTGCGCCCCAGCCGATCGTTTGCGCTTCGAGGACCGCGACCGTGACGCCGCGCTTCGCAAGGACGCGCGCCGCGCTCAGACCGGTGATCCCGCCGCCGATCACGGCGACATCCACATTGGTTGGCAGGGTTGGTGTCTCCACTGCTGCGGTGGCGACTGTGTCCCACCAATAGGGTCTCTGCTTGAGGTCGGTCGTCGCGGGTTCCAAGGATTTCCCTACCGAACCGCCGGCGGCGGCACGTAGCCGCCGAGCTCCTGCTCCGCGAGCTGCGCAAAGCGCAGCGGCGTGCGATCTTCGAGATACGGGCCGATCACCTGCAAGCCCATGGGCAAACCGTCGATCAGCCGGCCCGTGGGCACCGCCGTCGCCGGCAGGTTCGCGACGGTCGCAACGCCCGGCCACTGCAAGCCATCGAGGTAGGGACGTCGCACTCCGTCGACCAGCGTCGTGCGATGGTACTGGGCGACGTGTCCGAACTCATCGCCCGACGTGTCGTGTGGGAACGCCACGGTCGGCATGATGGGACAAAGCATCAGGTCGTAGCTCTCGAAGAACCGGCGCCACGTTCGGAAGAGCCGCTCGCGGACCTCGGCGAGGCGCATGAATTCGTGATGGCTCATGCGGATCGCACGCGCAATCCTCGCCGGATGACTGTCATCGCCCGGCGGGAGTCCCTTGGCAGCATCCTGGAATGCCTGGAGCGCGTCCTCCGGCATGCCACCGCTGAAAATGCTGAAGAGGACATCCATGTAGAGCTTGTGGACTTCGCGCGGATCGAAATCCGGGCGCGCTTTCGCATCGACGTGTACGCCGGCGCGCCGCAGATCCGATGCGTATTCTTCCATGGCTCCGAGACAGCGCGCATCGACAGCCAGCGTGGTGGAATCCGCCCAGAGTGCAACCCGGAAGTGGCGAAGATTGTCCTGGCGGCTCGGCGGGATCTCGATGCGAAGTGCGCCACGCTCGAGTTCACCGGGCGACGCCAGCACGTCGAGTGCCAGCTCGAGGTCCTGGGCGCTGCGCGCGATCGGCCCCGCGACGCCGAGTTCGATGCCGGCGAGGCCGTCCGGCATCGGTGGAATATGGCCGCGCATCGGCACGATCCCGAAGCTCGGCTTGTGTCCGTAGACCCCGCAGAAATGGGCTGGACAACGGATCGAACCGCCGATGTCGCTGCCGAGTTCGAGCGCCGTCAATCCCGCGGCGACGGCGCCCGCCGCGCCGCCCGAGGATCCTCCGACCGTGCGCGCCGGATTCCAGGGATTATTCGATCGCCCGTAGACGGGGTTGTAGGACTGATGATCGCCCGCGCCGACCGGCACATTGGTCTTGCCGAAGAACACCGCACCCTCGTCGCGCAAGCGCGCGACGGCGTCCGCATCGCGGGTGGGACGGTGGTTCGCAAGATGCGTGAAGCCGCAAGTCGCGGTCATGCCCTCCGCTTCCCAGACATCCTTAAGCGTCATCGGCAAACCATGCAGGCGACCGGTCGTATCACCCCGCGCCGTTGCTTCATCGGCTAGCCGCGCGGCGCGCCTGGCGCCTTCGACATCGCGTGCGACGACAAGATTGAATTCGCGGTCGAAGCGCTCGACTCGGGCGAGATGCCCCTCGAGGAGTTCAACGGCACTCAGCTTGCGCGTGCGCAGGAGCGACAGCAGCTCGGTCGCCGAACGCAGCTCGAGCGGCAAGGAGTCATCAGTTGCCATGGTTTCGATCCAGGAACTCAGCCGAGATGGCGATCCAGGAACCGCAGCTGCTCGGCCAGCAACTCGGCATCTTCGGGAGCGCCGAAGAAACCGGCGTGCGGCATCGCCTCCCACACATGCAGCTCCGCCTCGATGTTCGCGCGGCGCAGGGCCCGGTGCAGGATCACCGTGTTCGAAAGCAGCAGGTCGCGCGTGCCCGATTGCAGGAACGTCGGGCAGAAGCCTTTGCTGAAGTCGCCGAACACCGGCGACAGGTAGGGATTCCTCAAATCGGCATTCGCCGCGTAGAGCTGGTTGAGGCGCATCATCGGCTTCTTGAGCACGATATCGAGATCGACATTGGTCACGAAGGTATCGCCGGACTCCGTGAGATCCGCCTCGGGCGTCAGCAGCACCGCTGCGCCCGGCAACGGCAAACCGATCTCGCGCGCCTTCAGCACCATGGCCGCGGCAAGGCCTCCGCCCGCCGACAAGCCGACGATGCCGATACGGTTCGCGGGCGTCGACTTCAGCAATTCACGATAGCTCGCGACGGCGTCGTCGAGCGCCGCCGGAAACGGATGGTCGGGCGGCATGCGGTAGTCGGGTGAATAGGTGCGATAGCCGGCCGCGCCGGCGATCGGCAGTGCACCGGTTCCGGCGAGCGAGCCGCCACCGAACACGTAGGCGCCGCCATGCAGGAACAGGAGGACGCGGTCGCGATTGCGCGCCGGAATGGTGTTTGGCCGCGCTTCATAGAGCGCGAAGCCGGCGAGCTTCCGCTCTTCGAGCGTGCCGTCGAACTGCCGGCGGTGCTCCTCGTGAATCGGCGCAAAGATCGCATTCGAGCGCGCGACCGCTTCACGCCAGGCCGCGGTATCGCCGAGCGCCGGCCATTCGGGAAACGGTGGCCGCGGTGTCGCCAGGAATGTCCGCGCCTCGGCGCTCACCGTGGTCGGCACGGGTATCTCCCGCGCCGGCAACTTCAGCGGTGCCAACTTCAGCGGTGCCGGTGTTGGATTACTGGGGATTTGTGTTGCCACGGCGACTCCTGACACGACCCGATCAAGCAAATCCCCACTAATCCAACACCGGCACCGGTCAGCTCCGGCACCGGTCAGCTTTCCTTGAGGCTGCGCTCGAGGCGGTCGAGCGTCTGCATGGCGGTCAGGCATTGCGCGACACTCGCGTTCGGCTCGCGCTGCTCCCGAATCGCGGCGAAAAACTCGCGGTCCTGCAGCTCGATGCCGTTCATCGACACGTCCACTTTGGAGACGTCGATCGGGTTGTTCTTGCCGTCGACGAGTTCATCGTAGCGCGCGATATAAGTGCCGTTGTCGCAGATGTAGCGGAAGAACGTGCCGAGCGGCCCGTCATTGTTGAACGAGAGCGACAGCGTGCAGATCGCGCCGGCCGCCGTTTTCAACTGGATGCTCATGTCCATGGCGATCTTGAGCGTCGGGTGCATGGGTCCCTGCAGCGCATGGCAGTGCGAGGCCTTCTCCCCGGTCTGGTACTGGAAGAGGTCCACCGTATGGCAGGCGTGATGCCACAGGAGGTGATCCGTCCAGCTGCGCGGTTTGCCGAGCGCATTCATGTTCGTGCGGCGGAAGAAGTACGTCTGCACGTCCATCTGCAGGACTTTCAGCTCCCCGGCCTTGATCCGCTTGTGGATCCACTGATGGCTCGGATTGAAGCGGCGCGTATGACCGCCCATCGCGACGAGCCCCGTTTCCTTCTGCACGCGCACCAGCCGCTCGGAATCCGCGAGCGAGTCCGCGATCGGAATCTCGATCATCACGTGCTTGCCGGCGCGCAGGCACTGCTCGCCCTGCTTCGCGTGCATCTGCGTCGGTGTCGTGAGGATCGCGGCCTCGACGCCCGGCCTTGCCAGGCACTCGCCCAGATCGAGCGACCAGTGCGGGATATTGAATTTGGCCGCGACTTCCGCGGTCGATTCCGCACTGCCGCCGGCGAGCGTCACGGCCTCGATGCCCGGGATCTTCTGGATCGCCTCGAGGTGCTTCACCCCGAAGGCGCCCTGCCCTGCCATGCAGATCTTCATTGCTTCCATTTCCTCTTTTTCGAGGGCTTGTTCTCGAGGATGAGATGGCCGAGGGCCGTGTTCGACGAGGGCACGTGATAGAAGCGATAGACCTCTTTCACCTCATCGTCGAGCGCGCCGCGCGAGATGAGCCACATCACGAGCTCGATCGCCTCCGAGCCCGCCTCGCGCACGTATTCCAGGAATTCGATCTTCGCGACCTTCTTCGGGTTCTTCACCAGATTATCGAGGAAAGCCGCGTCGAATTTCGAATTGATGAGGCCCGCGCGGGCGCCCTGCAGCTGGTGCGACATGCCGCCCGTGCCGAAGATCACGACCTTCAGGTCCTCGTGATACGACTCGACGGCCTTCTTGATCGCTTTGCCGAAGTGGTAGCAGCGGTTGCCCGTCGGCGGCGGGAACACGACGACGTTCACCGGCAGTGGAATGATCTTGCACGGCCATTCCTTCGGCTGGCCGAACAGGAGCGAGAGCGGCACGGTCAGGCCGTGATCCACCGCCATCTTGTTGACGACCGTGAGGTCGAACTCGTCGAGGATCACGGATTGCGCGATGTGCGAGGCGAACTCGGGGTGTCCGTAGACGGTCGGCACGGGCCTCGGACCCCAGCCCTCGTCGGCTGGCGGAAACTCCGCCGCACAACCGAGTGCGAACGTCGGAATGATCTCGAGTGAAAACGCCGACGCGTGATCGTTGTAGACGAGGATGACGACGTCGGGCTTGAGGTCCGCGATCCATCGCTTCGAAATGTCGAAGCCGTCGAAGACCGGTTTCCAGTACGGCGTCTGCGTCTTGCCCTGGTCGAATGCCGCGCCGATCGCCGGCACGTGCGAACAGTTCACGCTCGCAATGACCTTAGCCACGCTTGGGTTGCTCCGACTTGCTGCGGTTGCCTTCGATCGACCGGCCCCCGTGCAGCATCATGTCCGCGTATTGCTGCTGCGTGGACCCCGTCATGAGCGCGGCCACATGCTGGAAGGAAAGCCCGTCCGACGAGAAAAGCTTCGACAGGAAATAGATATTGCCGCCGTTCCAGATCATGCGGTTCCAGTCGCGCTTGAGGACCGCATCGCGCTGTTCGGCCGTCATCGGAAACTTCTCGAGGTAGGCCGCCTCGTTCGCGCGGAATTCATCGCGGTTCGCCGCCTTCATGAGGCTCATGCAGAACATGTTGAGGTGATAGCCCTGGCGCGCCCGCTGCATGTCGAAGAGCGTCGTTCCCGGGACATCGTCGAACCCCTGGATCGGCTCCTTGCGGACCTTGCGTGCCGGAGCGGCCTTGCGTTTTGCTGCCATCGACTGGGTGCCTCGCGGGATTTAAGCGCCGAATCCATAGAGCCGCTGCGGATTATCGACCAGGATGCGCCGCTGCGTCGCCTGCTCCGGCGCAAAGAGCGGCACGAGATCGACGAGATCGCCGTCGTCCGGCATGTGCTTTGCGATATTGGGATGTGGCCAGTCGGTGCCCCAGAGGATTCGGTCCGGTGCGGCGGCGATGAGCGCCTGGGCAAACGGCACGGCGTCGGTGAACGGCGGCCCGGCACTGGAAATGCGCTCGGCGCCGCTGATCTTCACCCAGCACCGTTCATTGCTGCGCGCGACGTCCAGTAGCCGGCGGAACGGCTCCTGTCCGAGGCCCGCCCGGGTCGGCACGCGGCCCATGTGATCGATGAGAAACGGCACCGGAAGTTTCGCCAGGAGCTCCGCATGCTCGAGGAGATCGCCGGCGTCGAAATGCAGGTCGACGTGCCAGCCGAGCGGCCGCACGCGCGCGACGATGCGATGGAACTTGCCCATCTCCGGCATGCCGCCCAGGTGCCTGACGAAATTGAAGCGCACGCCGCGAAAGCCGGCCGCGTGCAGCTTTTCGAAGTCCTTGTCCGTGAAGCTGTCATCGGCATTCGCGACGCCGCGGTAGCGTCCCCCGCTCCCGGCGATGGCATCCACGATCACCCGGTTGTCGGTGCCGTGGCAGCTCGCATTGACGAGCACCGCGCGCTCGAGCCCGAGGAGCGATTGCAGTTCCTTGAACCGCGACAGGGGCGCATCGGGCGGCGTATAGGTCCGATCCGCCGCATAGGGATAGCGGTCGCCGGGCCCGAAGATATGGCAGTGCGCGTCGCATGCGCCCGCGGGCGGCTTGAATGCGGGCTTGCGGGGATTCGGATCCGGGGCTTGGCAGGTGGGGATCATCGGGGTCGGGTATCGTAGCGAGCGGGGGATGAGCGAAACAATCGCATCGCGAGCAGAATCGCGCTCGACTGGGAGTGCATAGCGACGGTTGGGCATCCGCCAAAGCGATGCCTGTAATAGACGGAGGCAATGTCTTCGAGACATGACTTGGGAGGCATGACTTGAACGACGCATTCCGTCTGACCATCGACGGCGAAGCCGTCACCACGAAGGCCACGCTCGAAGTCGTCAATCCGGCGACCGGCGCCATCTTTGCCCGCTGCCCGCGAGCCGGCCGCAGCGAACTGGATCGAGCCGTGACCGCCGCTCGGCGTGCCTTCGGCGCCTGGAGCGCGCGAGCCTTCGCGGAGCGTGCCGCCCTGATTCACCGCTGGGCCGCGGCTCTGCGCACCGAACAACCGGCCCTGGCGGAGCTCCTGACGCGCGAACAGGGAAAACCCGTCTCGCAGTCCCGTGATGAGATCGGCCGGGCCGCATCGCAATCGGAGGGGCTGGCGAAGATCGCGATCGTGCCCGAAGTGCTGGTGGACGACGCCGAACGCCGCATCGAGCTCGCCTACCGGCCCCTCGGTGTGGTCGGCGTCATCACGCCCTGGAACGCGCCGATCAATCTCGCGGCCGGCCCTCTGGTCTCGGCGCTCTACACCGGTAACACGGTCATCCTGAAGCCCTCTCCCTACACGCCGCTCGCAACGCTCCGCATGGGTGAATTGCTGCGCGAGGTTTTTCCGGCGGGCGTCGTCAACGTGCTCGCGGGAGGCGATGACCTCGGCGAGTGGATGACCATCCATCCGGGCATCGACAAGATCTCCTTCACGGGTTCGGCCGCCACCGGCAAGAAGGTCATGACGAGCGCCGCCGCGACCTTGAAGCGCCTGACGCTCGAGCTCGGCGGCAACGATGCCGCCATCGTGCTCGACGACGTCGACCCCCAGGCCGTCGCGCCCAAGCTGTTCTTTGCCGCGATGGTGAACAGTGGCCAGGTCTGCATGGCGATCAAGCGCATCTACGCGCACGAGGGGATCCACGACGCGCTCTGCGAGGCGCTCGCGAGCGAAGCGCGAGCGGCCCGGATCGGGGATGGGCTCGAGCCGAAGACGCAATTCGGGCCGATCCAGAACCGCATGCAATACGAGAAACTGATCGCCATCCTCGAAGACAGCAAGCGGCGCGGCGGCCGCATCCTGGCGGGTGGCGAAGTGCCGCCCGGACACGGCTATTTCTTTCCGCCGACTATTGTTGCGGACGTCGACGAGTCGAGCCGCCTGGTGCGCGAGGAACAATTCGGGCCGATCGTTCCCGTCATGAAATTCACGGACGTCGACGATGCGGTTCGCCGGGCAAACGATACGCGCTACGGACTGAGCGGATCGGTCTGGAGTCGCGATCTGGAACGGGCGGCGAAGATCGCGGCGAGGCTCGAGGTCGGAACGGCTTGGGTCAATCAACACCGCGCCACTTCGGCGACGGTACCCTTCGGTGGCGCGAAGGAATCCGGGATCGGCCGTGTCTACTCGATTCTCGGGCTGAAGGAGAACATGGAGCCGCGCGTCATCAGCATCCTGAAAACCCCGTCATGACGCGGGCACGTCGTCGAGCTTGAAACCCCGAAAGCGCCGGTAGCAGAAATAGACGAGCCCGAACGCCGCGAACGCGCCGACGGCCATCGGCGCCGCCGGCGCGAGAAACAGCTGCGGCAAAGGCAGGTGGCGCGCGATGAGTGCCCCGCCGATCAGAATGCCCGCAATCGAGCCGACGCGCCCGACCGCGAAGGCCCAGCCCACGCCCTTCGAGCGGAATTCCGTCGCGTACAGGAGTCCCGCGCTCGCATTGATCCCGAAGATCGCACCGACGACCGTGAAGCCCGACAGCGCAACGAGCAACGCGAGCATCGCGAACGAATGGCCGGGCCAGCCGATGGCGGCGACACAGGGACCGGCGAGGGCAAAGAGCACGGCAATGATCATGACGCCGAAGCGGTCGAGCACCACGCTCACGGCAATGCCGCCGAGCGCCGCGCCTACGTGATACCAGGTGGTCGCGACGGCCGCTTCGTGAGCCGTGAGCCCATTGCCGGTGAAAATGAGTGGCAGCCAGCCGTTCAGGAAGAAGTTGCTGAGCAGCGCTGCCGCGAACAACACCCAGAGCAGCGTCGTGATCGGCGCCAGACCGCCGCTGAAAATCTGCCGAAGCCCGGAACCGGCGAGCTCTGCCGCCCGCTGCACCTGGAAGACGGCATCGTCGGGAATCGCGAGGTCGCGCCGCAGGCTGCGCGCTGTCTTGAGGAGCGTCGCGCGACGGTCGGGCTGCCGGGCCAGCAGCTTCACGGACTCGGGCAGATAGAGGGCCACTCCCGCAGCGATCACCAGCGGCGCCATGCCGCCGATCAGGAACAGGATCGTCCAGCCGTGCCCGGCCACGAGCCCCGCGCTCACCAGGCCCGGAGCGACGGCGCCCAGCGTAATGCCGACGAACATCAGCACGATGAGCGTCGCCCGCCAGCGCCTGGGCGAAAGCTCCGAATTGAGCGCGATGGTGTTCGGCATGACGCCGCCGAGGCCGATGCCCGTGAGGAAGCGCAGCCATGCGACCTGGGTCAGGTCCTCGGCCGGGACGATCGCGAAGCTTGCGAGGCCGTACACGAGGCAACCGATCACGATCGCGCGCTTGCGGCCAAAGCGGTCACCGATGACGCCGAAGAGGAGCGCCCCGAACACGATGCCGATGAGGCTTGCGACCAGTGCCATCCGCAACGAGTCCGGCGGCACGTGCCAGAGGCGCACGAGCTCGGGCGTCGCGAAGGCCATCACCGCGAGGTCATAGCCGTCCGCGAACATCGCGAGGAACGACCAGACGAAGAGATTGAGGTTGAAGCGCCCGAGCCGCTGCTCGTCGACGAGCTTCTCGACATCGATGACGGGATTCAACGGGTCCCCACTTCAACCGCGCAGCGGCGGCTCGGGGGCTAGTGTAATCGCTGCTCGAGCTCCGGCGTCAGCCGCTCTCAGGCGAGGAGCGGCTGGATCCGCTGCAGCAGCGACTGTGCGTCGGCACCGACGATGACGTGGACACGATTCGCAATCGGACGGGCAACGCCCCGCACGCCGAGCCGGCCGAGCGCATCGGCGGCGACCGCTGCATCGTCGGCAACCGTGAAGCAAAGACGGGTCGACGACACCGCCAGGTCGCGGATATTCGACGCGCCGCCGAGCGCGGCGAGCAGTTTCTCGGGCGAAGCGTCAGCCGCCGATCCCGCGCGCAGCACAGCGCGCATCTCGCCGGCCACCTGGTCGGCGATCGGCCCGAGAATGACCTGCAGTTCCCTGGCTGAAGGCTTCACCGTGCCGCGCACGCCGAGGCGCTTCAGGGCTTCGCCGTCCACCGCTCCCGGGTCGACGAGCGCAAGCCGCAGGCGGGTCATGCAGGCATCGACCGACGCGAGATTGCGCGCGCCGCCGAGCGCCGCGATGAAGGCTCGCGCACGGTCGTCGCCGCGCGCCGGAAGCGCCGCGGCGACGACTGCGACCTCGCCCGCTTCGCGGCCCGGCGTCTTCAGGTCGAACCGGCGAATGCAGTACGTGAAGAGGCCGTAGTACACGCCGGAATACACCAGGCCGATTGGAATCAGCAGCAGTGGATGCGTTGCGCGACTGTAGCCGAGCACATAGTCGAAGAGCCCGGCCGAGAAGTTGAAGCCGAGGTGCACGTCGAGCAGGTTCATCACGACCATGGCCACGCCCGTCAGCAGCGCGTGCACGGCATAGAGCACGGGCGCGAGGAACACGAAGGTGAATTCGATCGGCTCCGTGACGCCGGTGAGGAATGCGGTGAGCGCCATCGACAGCAGCAGGCCGCCCACGGCTCGCCGCCGCTCGGGCCGCGCTGCCCGGTACATCGCAAGACAGGCGGCCGGCAGGCCGAACATCATCACGGGGAAGAAACCCGACATGAAGGCGCCTGCGCTCGGATCGCCCGCGAAGAAGCGCTTGAGATCGCCGGTGACGCCGTTGTAGTCGCCGAGCAGGAACCAGGCAATGTTGTTGATGACGTGGTGCAGGCCCGTGATGATGAGGATGCGATTGAGCACGCCGTAGGCGAACAGCCCGATCTCGCCCGACCCGAGCACCCAGCGGCTGAGCGCATCCATCCCGTGTTCGAGCCCTTGCCAGCCCCACCCGAAAAGCGCGGCGAGGCCGAGCCCGACCACGCCGCTCGCGATCGGCACGAAGCGCCGGCCGCCGAAGAACGCGAGATAGCTCGGGAGTTCAATGTCGCTGTAGCGGTTATAAAGCCAGCCTGCGATGAGTCCCGAGAGGATGCCCGCCGGCACGCTGAGCTTGGCAAGTTCGTGCGCCTTGTACGCGGCGGCCGCGAGATCCTGGGCCTGGCCGGTGAATCCGGCGATGGCGTCGGCCGGCACGCCGATCAGCACCTCCGCGCCTTTCGTGGTGACGAGATAACCGACGACGCTCGCCAGACCCGCCGCGCCGTGGTTCTCGCGTGCGAGACCCACGGCAACTCCAATCGCGAAGAGCAGCCCCAGGTTGGCAAAGATCGCATTGCCCGCCGCCGCCATCGGCGCGAGATCCAGGAGATCCGGCTGGCCGAGGCGCAACAGCAATCCAGCGACGGGCAGCACGGCGATCGGCAACATCAGTGCGCGCCCGACCTGCTGCACGCCCGAGAACATCGCTTTCATGGAACCGCCTTGAGCCTGCCGGCTATCAGTGCGCGAACCGCCGCCGCGGAATCCTGCTCGAGCGCCCGCTCCGCCAAAGCGCGGCAACCTTCGAGCGTGAGCGGTCGAATCGAAGCCTTGAGTTCGGCGACCTTCGAGGGCACGGCGGACAACGCAACGACTCCGAGCCCGATCAGCACGGGTGCGGCGGCCACGTCCGACGCGACGCCGCCGCAAACCGAGACGCGTCGGCCGTGCTTGCGCGCGCCATCGACCGTGGCCCCGATGAGTCGCAGCACGGCGGGATGCAGGGCGTCGAGCTGACTCGCGAGCTGCGGGTGACCCCGGTCCATGGCGAGCGCGTACTGCGTCAGGTCATTCGTGCCGATCGAAAGAAAGTCCGCTTCGCCCGCGAGCGTGGCCGCCGTCAGTGCAGCCGCCGGTGTTTCGATCATGATGCCAAGGGCAAGCGTCTGCGCGAGGCCGAGCGAGGCCCGCTCCTCGGCGAGGATTGCGCGCACTTCCCGGATTTCGCGCGCCTCGGTGATCATCGGAAGCAGCACGCGGCACTGGCCGCGGGGCATCACGCGCAGTAGCGCCCGCAGCTGGGTCCGCAGCAGCTCCGGTCGCCAGAGGCTCGTGCGGATACCGCGCAGACCGAGCGCAGGATTTTCTTCCGGCGGCATCGGCAAATAGCGAATCGGCTTGTCGCCGCCCGCGTCGAGCGTGCGGATTACCAGGAGTTTACCTGAGAAGATATATGCAATCTCTTGATATTGCTGATGTTGATAGTCCTCGCTAGGCGCATCCTGGCGCTCGAGGAAAAGAAACTCGGTGCGCAGGAGCCCACAGCCCTCGGCGCCCTGCGTCATCGCGGCACGGGCGTCCGCGGCCGAGCCGACATTTGCCAGGACCTCGATGCGGACTCCGTCGGCCATTCGACACTCGGTCGCGGCATCCGCCAACGCCGTCGCGATGCGCGCGCGCGTTGCGTTCAAGGCAATCCTCGCCGCTTCCCGCTGTTCAGCGGTGGGTACCGTGAGCAGGCGCCCCTCCTCTGCATCCAGCACCACCTCGGTGCCGTCCGGGACGGCGAGGATGGCGGGGCCCGCCGCGACGATCATTGGCACGCCGGCCGCTGCCGCGAGAATCGCGACATGCGAAGTCGGCCCGCCACCGCCGACACAAATGCCCGCGAGCTGGGTCGCAGGCAGCGCGACGAACTGCGACGGCAGCAGCTCGTCGGCGAGCACGATCGCCTCGTCGGGGAGTGACACAGCCGTGCTCGCCCCTGTGAGCGCGAGCAGGACCTGCGCCGCGAGATCGTTGAGATCATCGATGCGTTCGTGCATCCGCGTATCGTCAACGGCCCGGAGTGCAGTGACACTTTCGTTCACGGCCAGCCGCCAGGAGAATCCCGCGCTCTTGCCGCGCGCGATCGAAACCTCGGCGCGCTCGATCAACGTCGTGTCGTCGAGAAAAGCGAGATGGGCCGTCAGCACGCCATGCGTCGAGCTTTGAGCCGTGGCCGCAAGGTCGGTGATACGCGCTTTGACCGTTGCACGTGCCGCGGCGAGCGCGCGCTTCTCGGCGTCGACGCCGGCGCCCTCTTCGTCGACGCGCGGCTCCGGGCGCTTGAGGTGGACGGCACGGCCGACAGCGAACCCGCGACTCGCGACGACGCCGCGAATGACACCGTCTTCCGCTCGCGCCGGTTGTGCTTGCGGGATGACCCGCGGCGCTGGCGGCGCGCCGCGCGATTCGTGAATGCTGGCGAGCGCACTCTCGAGCGCATCGAGTGCCGCGCGAGCCTGCGCTCCGCTCGCGGCAAGCGTCACTTCATCGCCCCGCCGCACGCCGAGCGCCATCAGGGCGACGGCGCTGCGCACATTCGCCGACCGGCCATTCACCGTGAGCGACACGTCGGCGGCGGCCCCTTTGATGGCATTGGCGAGCGTGGCGGCGGGCCGCGCATGGATCCCGTATTCGAGCGCGATTACGAGCCGCCGCTCGAGCGCACCGTCGCCCGCGCCTGCGGTCGCGGCAGGTGATGCTCCGGTGCCCTCGAGATCGAACAAGGCATCGCCGACCGCGACCGTGCAACCGACCTTGCGGCGAACGATCGTGAAGCCCGCGCCGTCCAGCAAAATGATGGGCGTCATGAGACTCGGCGCTGCACGCGCCAGCGCATCCAGATCGAAATCGAGCAGCGGATCCCCGGCTTTCACCCGCGCGCCGGTTCGTACGCGCGGCGTGAAGCCGCGCCCGCCAAGTTTCACCGTATCGATGCCGACGTGCAGGAGGATCCCGGCGCCGGCTGCCGTGCGAATCGTGATGGCGTGACCCGACGGCGGAACGGCGCTCACCTCACCGTCGCAGGGCGCGTACAAGGTCGAATTGATCGGATCGATGGCGAGGCCGTCGCCGAGCAGGCGACCGGCAAACGCCGCATCGGGCACTTCCTCGAGCGGCGTGCTCCAGCCCGCGAGGGGCGCCATGAGTTTCAATTCCCGCATCGCTTGGCAGTCATTCGCTGACGCGAATCCAGTCGATGGCCCAGATCGGGTCGACGCCATTCTGCGTGAATGCGAGGCAAAGGTCGTGCGTGCCGGCGCGCGGCTCGAGACGGACGCCCGGCAACGTCGTTACGGCATCGCTGGCCGCGGCCGGCGCGAGAGGGAGGACGGCGATGCGCTCGCCCTGGCAGTTATCGAGCCTTACCTCAAGCTCACCCGCGGGCGATAGCGGCTTGCCGAAGCGGATCTTGTGGACGTCGTCGCCGATCTGGAAATTGAACGGCAATTGACCGACGGCGGCCGTGAGCGTCGCGCCCCGCGAGAGGTCGACTGCCGTGTAGCGCCAGCAGGGATTCATGAGATCGATGAGAAATACGGCGCGCGGACCCGTGATCGGCCCGTCGTCCTCGAGCGCGAGCGGCAATGCCTCGCCGCAGAGCTGAAGGTCGCGGCTCGTGCGCGTTGCGTTCGTTGCCGGACTCCGGCCCCGCGTGGCCGTTGCCGACAACGGACTGTCCGAAGCGCGAATGCCGAGCGCACGATAGCGGGAATATTGAGGCGCCATCCGCTCGACGAAGCCCTGCCAGTTGAGACGGTTGGCGGGTGACCACCCCACCTCCGCAAGCGCGGCGACCCGCGGAAACGTCATCGACTCGACGCGCTCCGGCGTGCGCACGTGCTCGGTCCAGAGGTCCGCCTGCAAGCCGAGGACGTGGCTCGCCTCTTCCGGCTTCAAGGTCGCCGGCAGCGGATTGAAACGATAGAGATCTTCCGTTGTGATCACGCCGCCCCGGCCGGGCGGCTCGGTCGACGCATCGCTCTGCACGTGATCGAGATAGAGCGTCGGCGACGGCGACAGCACCGTGTCGTGACCCACATGGGCGGCGGTCACCGCACCTTCGACGCCGCGCCAGGACATGACCGTGGCATGCGGGGCGATACCGCCTTCCAGGATTTCATCCCAGCCGACGAGGCGTCGGCCGCGCTCGCTGAGATGGCGCTCCATCCGGTGCACGACAAAACTCTGCAGCGCCGCTTCGTTCGGTATGCCGAGCTCACGCATGCGCGCCTGCACGCGCGGCGAGGACTGCCATTGCGTCTTGACGGCTTCATCGCCGCCGACATGGATGTACTCGCCCGGGAAGAGCACCATGACTTCATCGAGCACATCTTCGAGGAATTTCAGCGTCGGCTCGTCGACGTTATAGAGATTCGCGTAGATGCCCCAGTCGGAAGGCACGGCTTTCGGCGGCGCATCCGTGACGCCGAGCGCGGGGTACGCCACGATCGCGGCCGTCGCGTGGCCCGGCATTTCAATCTCCGGCACGATCGTGATGCCGCGCTTCGCCGCATAGTCGACGAGGTGTCGCACGGTGTCCTGGGAGTAGAACCCACCGTAGAGGCGCGGCTTGCCGGTCGCCGCATCGATGTCCTGAGTCGCCGCATGGCCGGCCGGCACGCGCCAGGCGCCGACGTCGGTGAGGCGGGGATATTTCCTGATCTCGAGCCGCCAGCCCTGGTCGTCCGTCAGGTGCCAGTGCAGGACGTTCAGCTTGGTGCTCGCCATGCCGTCGAGGAAGCGTTCGATTTCCTCGGGCTGCTGAAAATGGCGCGCCGAATCGAGCATGACGCCGCGCCAGTGAAATCGGGGACTGTCCGCGATCCGCATGGCGCCGAGCTTTACCTCGCCCGCGGCACCCTCAGTCGCCGTCACGAGCTGCCACAGCGTGATTGCGCCGTAGAAAAGACCTCGCCGATCGTGCGCGGCCACGTGGATGCGCTTCGGCTCGATGACGAGCGTGTAGCTTTCCGGATCCGACCCCTCCGCCCTGGGATCGAGCGCAAATTCGATCAGGGGCGCGCCGGGTCGCGAATTGAGGCTGAAAGTGATACCGCGGCTCTTCTGCACGAGATCACTGAAATATCGAGCGATCCATTGCGCTTCGGGATCCGTGCCACCGAGGACCGTCGTTTCCACGGAGACGGTGAAGCTGCCTTCCAGCCGCGTCACGGACGCCGGAACCGGAATGACGGCGAGTGACGGCCTGACGGGCGGCCGTGCCGGGGGCAGCGACTGGCAGCCGGCGATCAGCAGCGTGCAGGCGATGAGGATGGGCTGACGCATCGGTTTCACTGCGGCTCCTTGAAGGGTCCCCAACATAGACGAAGGGCGGAGGAGTTTCCTCCCCCGCCCTTGGGTCTTGTGCCTCTAAGGCATCCCTATCCGCGCCGGATCAGAACTTGAAGCGTACGTTGAAGTAGTACTGCGCGCCGTTCTTGTAGAAGGCCCGCGGCTGGTCCTTGTTGAGCGAGTAGTACTTGAGCGTCTCGTTGGTCAGGTTCTGCCCGTCGAGCGTGAACGACAGGTGATCGTTCAGCGTGTACCCGAGTGACGCCGCGAGCGAGGCGATGTCATCCTGGGAGAACGCGCTGTTGCGATCGAGGCCGCTGAAGAACGCCGACCGGTAGGTATACGTGACCCGTGCATTGAAGTGCGCGTTCTCGTAATAGCCGCTCAGGTTGTAGGTGTTCTTCGAGGTACCGACCAGCCGGTCATCGCCGTTCGTGACGAGCGAGGTCTGCTTGCCGTCCGCATACGTGTAGTTCGCGTCGATACCGAAGTTCTCGAGGAAGGCCTGCTTGTACGTGAGCTCGAAGCCCTGCACCCGCCCCTTCGCATTGACCGGCACCGTCAGCAGATACGGAACGTCCGCGCCGGTCGGGAACAGCGTGCTGAAGGTGAAGTAGTTCTTCGTCTCGCTGCCGAAGCTCACGTAGTTCTCGAGGTCCATGTAGAAGACGCTGCCCGCGAGCAGCGAGTTCTTCGCGAAGTACCACTCGAGCGCCGCATCGACGTTGGTCGAACGGATCGGCTTCAGGTCCGGATTGCCGCCGGTGCCCGTGCCCGTGCCGTTCACGGTTGATGGCGGCGTGAGATCCGTAAACCCGGCGAGCGCCGAGTAATCCGCACGCGTCATCGTCTTCGATACCGCGAAGCGTGCGACGAGGTCCTTGGAGAGGTCGACCTTGAGGTTCGCGCTCGGCAGGAAATCGTTGTACGTGTGACTGACCGGAATGGCGACGAACGGTCCGAAGAGCGACCCGGTGATGGCATCCGGATTGTTCGCGGTCGTCGAAGCCGTATAGGTCGTCGCGTCCTCCTTCGTCTGCACGTAGCGCAGACCGATGTTGCCGCTCCAGTTCGAGCCCTTGAAGTCGAACTGCGCGTAGGCCGCCGTGTTGTCTTCCTTCACGCCGAACCAGTACTGGTAGTACATGCGCTGGATCGCATCGCGCTGCACGTCGCTTGTCGCCGTAGTGCCCGTCCAGAGGTTGTAGGCCGCGAGCTGTGACGGCGTCCAATACCACACGTCACTCGGGAAGTTTCCGCCAAACGTATTGAAGTTGGACGGATAGTTGATGAAGCTCGTCGGGTAATGCGCCGTATCGACGCCGCCGCCACCGGTGGTGCCGCCGCCGAAGGTCGGGCCCTGCGCGATCGCGTTCTGCGAGTCGCGCTCGTGCTTGTTCCAGCGCACGCCGAACTTGAGGTCCGTCCAGGCGCCATGGTCCACCTGGAAGTTGCTGTCGATGCGCGCCCAGTCTTCCTGGTCCTTCACGTCGATGTACTGCGCGCCGAAAATCCAGCCGAACGTGATCGGCGCGCCACCGGGCTGCACGGGCGCCTCATTGTTGGTCGCGCCAAGATTGAAGTCCGGGGCGTTGCCGACCCCGTTCAGGGTCCAGCCGGCCCCCATGCCGGTGCCAGGCTGCGTTTCGGACACATTCTGAGTCGGCGTCTTGCCGTGACCCGTCGAAGTTCCGAGCTGCATGTTGAAGGTCAATGCGTCGCTCGCACGCCAGGCCGCCTCGAGGCTGCCGAAATTCGAGTCGCCGCTCTCATCCGGCCGCGAGATCTGGTCGTACACGCCGTAGAGCGTTCCGGCGACCGGCGAGAAGTTCGCCTGCGTCAATGTGCCATTCGTGATCGTGTAACCGGGATCCGGCGCCTGGAACCCCGCAATGGGTACGCCACCCGCGTCGAACTGGCCGCCCTTGTTGACGAAGTGCGTCTGCCACAGGAGGTAGTTGCGGTTGTAGTTGCCCGCGTCGAGCTTCGAGTAGAAGAACTGGCCGTCGAACGACAGGTTGTCGTTCGCCTTGAACTGGACGTCGACGAGTCCGCCCTTGCGTTCGCGCTCCTGCTCGAAAAGCGCGGCCCCGACGAGTGCCGGATAGTAGACACCGGAAAGGTCCGGATGCGCAGCGAGCCCGCCCGGAGCGTAGCCCTGGACGACGACGCTCGTCGGCGCGAACTGCTCGTAACCGAGGAGTTCCACGCCGTCGCGGCGCAGGTGGCGCTTCTCGTCGAAGGCCTGAACGATCACGCCGAAATTGCTCGCGTCGTTCTTCCAGCCGAAGAGCGCACTCAGCTGCGGATCGGTCTTGTCCGGCAGCTCCGCATACACGAGACCGACCGACGCGGTAAACGTGACGTTTTCTTTGAGGTCGAGCGGCCGGCGCGTGATGATGTCGACGGAACCCGCAACGCCGCCCTCGACGAGCGAAGCTTCCGAGCTCTTGCGGACCACGATGGTGTTCACGAGCTCCGAGGGCAGCAAGGTGTAGCTGACGCTACGGCCGACCTGCTGGATCTGGTTGAGCACGAACCAGTCGCCGGAAGCGACGTTGTGGCCGTTGATGAGGGTCTGGGTGAGGCTCGGATTCGTGCCGCGCATGCTGATGCGGTCGTTTTCGTCGAAGCCGCCTTCATTGGCGCTCGCCGAACTTGTGGTCACGCCGGTGACGCGCGCCAGGGAGTCGGCGACGTTCTTGTCAGGCATCTTGCCGATGTCTTCGGCCGTGATGACCTCGACATGCGAGTCCGAGTTGCGCTTCGCCTCGAGCGACTGTTGCTCCGAGTAGCGAATGCCCGAGACGACGACTTCTTCGAGCACGTCGTTCGGCTTCGCATTCGGATCATCAGCGGCGCGCGCCGGATTGTTCTGCCCGAACAGGGCGATGGCGACCGCGGTTCCTACCAACGTCGACCTGTGGATTCTCATAGGCTCGTTTCCCCCTGGCTCTCTTTTGGCGGCGTGCTGGCGCATCGTTGGCGCTACAACACAGTGTCTCGGTCTACAGGACCAATTGCGTGCCAATATAGTATCAGTCGTGACGAAATGCTATCCCTGTTTAGTACCATTTACACAACAGCCATCGGGAAGCCTTTATAACAAGAGGTTACGACCCTACCAATTACGCTGTGCGTGACAACTGGTATGATATTGGTAATATCTCCCGTGTCGGACCTTGGAGGAGAGGCGAATTGACTTCCCTGTCGCTGAAATTGCGCCCGCTCGATGGATCGAGCAGTCAGCCTCTCTATCAGCAATTGCAGCGCTCGCTGCGAGATGCGATCGAGCGCCGCCTCGTATCGCCGGACGACGCGCTACCGCCCGAGCGCGATCTCGCCACCGATCTTTCCGTCTCGCGCATCACCGTGCGCAAGGCGATCGACGGACTCGTGAACGAGGGACTGCTCGTGCGCCGGCAAGGCTCCGGCACCTTCGTCTGCGCTCGCGTCGAGAAGAATTTCTCGAAGCTCACGTCGTTCTCCGAAGACATGCGCGCGCGGGGCCGCACACCGCGCAGCGTCTGGCTGCGCCGGTCCGAGGGCACGGTGACGCCGGAGGAAGCCTTGTCACTGCGATCGAGTCCCGGCACGCCGGTCTATCGCTTCCACCGCATCCGCTTCGCCGACGACGCGCCCATGGCCGTGGAGTATTCGACGGTGCTTGCGTCGTGCCTCTCGTCGCTCGACGCGGTCGAGACCTCGCTGTACGAAGCGCTCGAAAAGAGCGGCAATCGTCCGGTACGCGCGCTGCAACGCCTGCGCGCCATGCTCTTCAATGCCGAGCAGGCGGAACTCCTCGGGGCGAATGAAAAGGACGCGGGCCTCCTCGTCGAGCGCCTCGGCTTCCTCAAGGACGGGCGCGCAGTGGAGTTCTCGCAATCCTGGTATCGCGGCGATACCTACGACTTCGTCGCCGAGCTCAGCGCGCCGGCGTGAATCTCGAGACGTGCATGTTCCACGAGGCGGGCGAGGCGCCTGCCGTCGTCCGCTCGATGCTCGAGCGCAACCGCGAGCCCATCGAACGCCTCGGGGAAGTGCTGCGCAAGGCGGCGCCGCGCGCCGTCGTAACGGTCGCCCGCGGCAGTTCCGACCATGCGTCGACCTTCGCGAAGTACCTGATCGAGACCCGCGTCGGCGTGCTGGCCTCCTCCGCCGCGCCGTCGATCAGCTCCGTCTACGCCGCGAAGGCGGATCTCGACGGCGTGCTGTGCCTCGCGATCTCCCAGTCCGGCGCGAGTCCCGACCTGTTGTCGTCCGTCGCCGCGGCGAAAAGCGCGGGCGCACTCATCGTGGCGCTGGTGAATGCCGACAACTCGCCGCTGTCGCGCGCCGCTCATCACACGATTGCGCTGCACGCGGGTCCGGAAGCGAGCGTCGCGGCAACGAAATCCTACATCGCATCGCTCGCCACGATCATCCAGCTGGTCGCCGCCTGGACCCGGGATCCCTCGCTGTCGGAAGCGCTGGGACAGGCGCCGACGCTGCTCGACGCCGCCTGGCGGTTCGACTGGAGCGCGGCGATCGCCCGGCTGCAGTCGGCGACCAATCTCTACGTGATCGGCCGGGGCCTCGGGCTCGGCATCGCTCAGGAAGCGGCGCTCAAGTTCAAGGAGACCTGCGGCCTGCATGCGGAAGCCTTCAGCGCCGCGGAGCTGCGCCATGGCCCCATGGCGCTCGTGCGCAAGGGCTTTCCCGTGCTGGTGTTCGCGCAGCACGACGAAACGCACGCAGGCATCGAGCAGCTCGCGCGCGATCTGAGGAACGCGGGCGCCGATCTCATGCTTGCCGGAGCGGAAGCCGAAGGCGCCGTCGTCCTGCCGACGCTGCGCGCGAACGCGACCATTGAGCCCCTCCTCATGATCCAGTCGTTCTACCGCCTCGCGAATGCCCTCGCTATTACGCGCGGGCGCAATCCGGATCGCCCGCCGCACTTGAGCAAAGTGACGGAGACGGTCTGATGACGGTTGCGCTCGTCAACGGCCGCATCCTTGCTGAGGACGGCATGATCGAGGGACAGGCGGTGCTCCTCGACGGGCCCCGGATCGCGGCCCTGCTGCCGGAAAAGGACAAGCGCGTCACGGCTGCGCGCCGCGTCGACCTCGCCGGCCATCTCCTGTTACCGGGCTTTCTCGACACGCAGGTCAACGGCGGCGGCGGCGTGCTCTTCAACGCCGAACCGGGCATCGACACCATCCGCGAAATCGGTCGCGCGCATCGGCAATTCGGCACGACCGGTTTCCTGCCGACGCTCATCAGCGACGATCTCGACATCGTCGCGCGCGCCGTCGCTGCCGTGCGGGCGGCGATCGAGGCGCGGGTGCCGGGCGTGCTCGGCATCCACATCGAAGGGCCGTTCCTCAACGTCGTACGCAAGGGCGTTCACGATCCGGCGAAGCTACGCGAACTCGACGAAGGCGCGATCGGCCTCCTCACCTCGCTCAAGGGCGGGCGGACACTGGTGACGCTCGCGCCGGAAATGACGACGCCCAGCATGATCGCGAGGCTCACCGCAGCCGGAGTCGTCGTGTCCGCCGGCCACACCAATGCCACGTATGAGGAAATCCGCACGGCCCTCAAGCACGGGCTCACCGGCTTCACGCATCTCTTCAACGCCATGTCGCAGCTCACCGGTCGCGCGCCGGGCGTCGTCGGGGCGGCGCTCGATGACGCCGACAGCTGGTGCGGCATCATCGTCGATGGCCGGCACGTCGATCCGGCGGTCCTCAGGATCGCGCTGCGCTGCAAGCGCCACGACCGCTTCATGCTCGTCACGGACGCGATGCCGAGCGTCGGCGCGGACGAGAAGTCATTTACGCTCCAGGGCCGCACGATTTCGATCGCGGACGGCGTGCTGGTCGACGAAGACGGCACGCTCGCCGGGTCCGACACGGACATGGCGACGAGCGTACGCAACGCCGTCGAGCTCCTCGGCCTGCCGCTGGTGGAAGCGGCGCGGATGGCGAGCCGCTATCCGGCCGAATTCCTCGGCCTCGGGGCGGAACTCGGTAGAATCGCACCGGGTTACCGCGCGAGCCTTGCGCTGATGGACGACCGGTTCCGGGTGATCGACACCTGGATCGACGGCCGCAGCCGTGCCGAGGACGCGACCGCCTGAAAGCCCCGGAGATCGCCTTGACTGCGACTCTCTTCAACTACTCGTACTACGACACCGCCTCGCGGCAGCAGGGCCCGGCCGCGCCTGTACCGATCCGCAGCATCGCCATCATCGGCGGCGGCACCGCAGGCTGGATGACCGCGCTGATCCTTGCCGACGCGCTCGGCAAGCGGGGCGTCGAGATCTCGCTCCTCGAATCGCCGTCGGTCGAGACCATCGGGGTCGGCGAAGGCTCGACGCCATGGCTCCGGGGCTTCTTCGATCGCCTGCGCATCGAGGAATCGGAATGGATGCCCGCCTGCAACGCCACCTACAAGTGCGGCATCACCTTCGACAACTGGTCGACGAAGCCCGGCTTCGCGAGCTACTTCCATCCGTTCGCCTCGATGCTCGACAACCTGACCATGGCGCAGTTCGTGCACAACGTGCAGGCCCGTGTGCGGGGAGCCGACGTCTACGCGCATCCGAATCGCTTCTTCATTGCCTCGAAACTCGCAGAGAAGCACTGCGCGCCGATTCCCGCCGAGGAGTTCCCGTTCGACGTCTGGTACGGCTATCACTTCGATGCCGTGCTGCTGGGCCGCTACCTGCACCGCAAGGCGCTCGAACGCGGCGTTCGCTACCGCAGCTGCCATGTCACGCACGCGACGCTCGACGAGCGTGGCAACATCGCATCGGTTGCGACGCGCGAAGGCGAGACGATTGCCGCCGACGTGTTCGTGGACTGCACGGGCTTCGCGGCCTTTCTCATCGAAAAGACGCTGAAGACTCCCTTCGTGAGCTTCGCCGACAACCTCTTCAACGACGCCGCGGTCGCCCTGCCTTCGCCGATGACCGATGCCATTCCGTCGCAGACCGTGTCAACGGCGATGAAACACGGCTGGGCCTGGAAGATCCCGCTCACGAATCGCTTCGGCAACGGCTACGTCTACAGCTCCGCCCATTGTTCCGCCGACGAGGCCGAGCGCGAGCTGCGCACGCGCCTTGGCCTCGGGGATGCGGACGTGCCTGCGCGCCATCTCAAGATGCGCATCGGCCGCGTGACGGAACACTGGAACCGTAATTGTCTCGCCGTCGGCCTCTCGCAAGGTTTTATCGAGCCGCTCGAGGCGACCGCCCTTCTCTTCATCCAGAAGACGGCGGATGCGTTCGCCGAGGCGCTGCTGAAGGGAGACTACGGCCCCGCCGCCCATGAGCGCTTCAACGCTGCCGTCAACGAGCACTTCGAGGGCACGCGCGACTACATCGTCACGCATTACAAGACGAGTTCCCGCAACGACACAGCGTACTGGCGTGCAAACGCGGCGAATCTCAACATCTCCGAACCGCTGAAGGAGCTCCTCAACCTGTGGATGTCGGGGAACAGCATCACGGGCGACGCCGGCAAGCGCATCGGCAAGGCGTATCCCGCTTTCTCCTGGTATTGCATCCTGGCCGGCATGGGCATTTTCCCGGACGCGGGCGACCTGCGTCCGGCGAATGCCATGGAGAAACAGCATAGCCTCGTGGCGATCGACAATCTCATCGAGCGCAGCGCGCGCAATTTCCGCGATCAGCGCGAGTTCCTGAAGGCGATCCCGCCGCGGCGCAAGGACGAGTCCCTGCAGATCTACTTCTGGTAGCGTCGCGCGCGAGCGTGCTATTGCCAGGCCGGGAAATGGCCCTCGGCGGCGAGCGCATCCATCCGCGCCCGCAGCGAAATCATGAACCCTTCGCGATCGGCGGAGCCCTGCAGCGGTTCACCCACGAAGACGTCGATGAAAAACGGCACGAGGATGGCTTCGCCCTTCGGCAGCGACTTGCCGAGCCCGTGCATGAAGATCGGTACCACCGGCACGGCGGGAAACTGCTCCGCGAGCCGGGCGATGCCGCTCTTGAACTGCGTGAGCTGCTCGGGCTCGCCGCGGGAGCCTTCGGGAAAGAAGATCAGGATGTCGCCCCGTGCGAGCGCTTCGCGCACCGGAGCCAGCAGATCTTCGTCGGGTCGCTTGCGCTCGCGATTGATCGGGACGATGCCGATGACCTGGAGCGCGAACCACGCCAGCAGGCGATTGCGCAGGAAATAGTCGGCCGCCGCGACCGGATGCACCTTCGGCAGGAGCTTGAGCGGCAGCAGCGTCATCAGCGTGATCGTGTCGAGATGACTGTTGTGGTTCGCAATCACGATGCAAGGACCGGCCCGCGGCAGCCGCTCTCGATGACGCACGTTGAGACCGAGCACGATGAGTCCCACGAAGCGGGCAATCACGCCGAAGAACAGGAAGCGGATGAACTTGCTCATGCAGGAGCGCCGGTCAGTAGTAGAAATACTTCATGAAGTGAAAGAAGAGCGGCGCCGTGAAAGTGAGACTGTCGATGCGGTCGAGAATGCCGCCGTGACCCGGAATGAGCGCGCCCGTGTCCTTCACGCCGAGATCGCGCTTCACGGCCGAGATGGTGATATCGCCGAGGAACCCACCGAGACCCGTCATCAGGCCGACCGCTACCGCATCCCAATGCGTCAGCGGCGTCAACCAGGGCGCCGCAATGAGCGAGACGCCGGTCGTCGTGAGGATGCCGCCGATCAGCCCTTCCGCCGTCTTCTTCGGGCTCACGAGCGGCGCGACCTTGTGCTTGCCGAAAGTCTTGCCCCAGACGTACTGCGCGACGTCGTTCAGCTGCGTCAGCATGACGATGAAGAGGACAAGTCCGGGCCCCGCACCGACCGTGCCCTTCGCTTCGGGCAGTACGAGCAGATACGCGAGATGGCTCACGCTGAAGACCATCGTCAGCATGCCCCATTGCAGTGTCCCCACCGCCCGCAGGAAATCCTTCGTGTCGCCGATCGTCACCATGCGGATCGAGGTGAGCAGGAGAGTCCACACGGGTATCCAGATGATGAACATGTGGTACCAGCGCTCGTGCACCCACCAGAACTGGACGGGAATCGCGAGGTAGCACCAGAACAGCACCCGCCGGTCCGCGCGCCGCGTCGGGATGAGCGAGAGGTATTCCTTGAGTGCGAGGAACGCGAGGAAGGCGAAGAAGCCGATCGCGAAGTTCACGCTCGGCACGAGGGCCAGCGCGAAGATGACGATCATGATCCACCAGGACTTCACCCGGAGCTTGAGCTCGGTGTAGTCCTTCTGTGGCCGCGAGCGGCTGAGGGCTGCGGTGACGATACTCGCGATCGCGAGCAGCGCGAGCAATCCGCCGAACACCCAGAGCACCGCAGGGCTCGCGCCGACGTGCATCACGCCGGCCGCTCCGCAAGCGCGCGCCGGGCGCGATTGACGATCGTCACGACGAGCAGCGCCGCGACGATGCCGAGCACCGCCGTGAGCCACTGCCCCGCCGGCACTCCACAAACGACGAGGAGCGCGAGAGCACCGAAGACGAACGCCCGATCGCTCTTGCCCATCGGGCCGTCGTAGCGTCTCGACGCGCCGACCTGCAGCCCGACGACCCCGGTCATTTCGCTGATCACTGCGAGCACGACAATCACGACGACCAGCGTCGGCTCGAAGCCGCTCACCCGCGCAAAAGGCAGATAGAGCGCAGCGTCGGACACGACGTCACCGACTTCGTTGAGCACGGCGCCGAGGCGCGACTTCTGGCCATGCTCGCGCGCGAGCATGCCATCGATCGCATTGAGAGCCATGCGCACGAAGAGCAGCGCGGGCACCGCGGCGAGTGCGGCTCGCGACGCGGGGCAACAGGCAAGCCAGGCGCCGACGCCGATCGAGGCGAGCGCCGCCAGCACCGTGACCTGATTCGCCGTCACGCCGACGCGGGCGAGCCAGCCGACGAGCGGCCTCCACAGTGCCTGAAACTTCGGCTTCAGATCGTAGATCGAGGCCACGTCAGGTCGCCATTGGCGCGCGGCGAGGCACGTGGCGCTCGATGAAGACGAGCGCGAGCGTCGTGCAGCCCATGGCAATCGCGGTGAAAACGAAGAACGTCGAGCTCCCGCCGATCACGCCGAGGAAGGAACTCGTCATGGCACCAACGCGCCCGATGGTCGCCGCGGCACCGACTCCCGTGGCGCGCACGGCCGTCGGGTACATGTTGGCCGACAGCGCATACAGGGTTGTCTGCACCGCGTTGATCGCACCGCCCGTGACGCCGAGCATGATCATGATCTGGTCGTGGTGCTCCGCCGTGAACGACAGGCCGCTCAGCACGAGGGCGCCCGCGATCGCGATGAGCGCCGTGACGGCCATCGTGCCGCGCGATCCGAATTTCTGGATCACGAGCGCCGCGAGGATCGCGCCTGCGACGCCGCCCAGGTTGTAGACGGCCAGCCCAAGGCTCGCCGCCCCGGCGCCGAGGTCGGTCTTGCTGATCGTTGCCGGCAACCACGTGAAGGCGAGATAGACGGCAAAGAGACAGGTGAAGAAGGCCGACCAGAGCAGCAGGCTGTCGCGCCGATACTGCGGCGTGAGCAATGCCGAGACCGACGTGCGTGTGACCTCCTGTTCGCGGCTGTCGACGAAGCTTGCGCCCGGCGCAACCGGCCGCCCAAGGCGCGCCATCAATCGCTCGAGCTCCGGCCAGCGTGACTGGCTGCGGGCGAGGAAGCGCGGCGATTCCGGGACCGCCAGCACGAGGATGGCCGCGACGACGAGTGCGCTCACGCCGCCGAGCAGGAAGATCGTGTGCCAGGTATGCGTCTCGAGCACGCTCTTCGCGACGAAGCCCGCGAGCGATGCGCCGAGCGGCACGCAGACGATCGTGAGCGTGACCGCGATCGGCCGCAGCCGCCGTGGCACGTACTCCGAGCTCAGCGCGCTCGCGTTCGGCAGCGCGCCGCCGAGTCCGAGGCCCGCGAGGAAACGCAAGATCGTGAGCGACGTGATATCCCCCGCATACGCGGAGGCAGCGGTGAAAATGCCAAGCACCGCAAGGCAAGTGACGAGCGCCCGCCTGCGGCCGAATCGGTCCCCGAGGAGGCCAAAGAGGATCGATCCGCTCGCCATGCCCACGAGGCCGAGCGCCGAGACCCACTTGAAGGGCGCGCGATCGATCTGCCAGTCCTGCATGAGCGAGGGGATCGCGACGCCCAGCGTCTGGATGTCGACGCCGTCGAAAATGATCGCGAGGGCGGCGAGTGCGACGACGAAGATCTGGTAGCCGCCCCACCGCCCCTCGTCGAGCATCCGGCCGACGTCGACCGGCGCGCCGGTATGGCTCATGATTTCAATGCGGCCGTGTCGATCGGGAGCGTACGCACGCGCTTGCCCGTTGCGGAGAAGATCGCATTGACCAGTGCCGGGATGACCGGCGGCAACGCGGGCTCGCCGAGGCCGGTCGGGGCAGCGGTGCTGCGAATGAAATGGACTTCGACCGGCGGTGCCTGATTCATCCGGAGCAGGTGAAATTCGTGGAAGTTTGTCTGCACTGCGCGCCCCGCTTCGATGGTGATCGCCTGCCCGAGCGCCTGCGCGAGACCATCGAGCGCAGCGCCCTGTGCCTGATTCTCGGCGCCGGTCGGGTTGATGATGTGGCTGCCGACATCGCCGGCCACCCAGATCTTGTGCACGGTGATCGAGCCGTCCGCGGCGACGGACGCATCGACAACTTCGGCGAAATAGCCGAAATGACTGTAATAGAACGCGATGCCCATGCCCCGCCCTTTCGCCGTTGTCCGCTTGCGCCAGCCGGACTTTTCCGCGACGAGCTCGAGCACGTCGATCATCCGTCCGGTGTTGAAGCCCGGCATGTTGCCGAAGCGGCCGGGCGGCGTGGGCAAATGCCGCCGCTCGCCGAGAAGCTCCAGCCGGAAAGCGAGGGGATCCTTACCCGCCGCCTGCGCCACTTCGTCGAGGAAGGCCTGAAATGCGAACGCGAGGCCGTTGCTGCCAGGCGCACGCAGGGCGCCCGTCGGCACGCCGAGCGGCAGGAGCGTCGCGCTCAATTCGCAGTCCGCGACGAAGCGCGCCGGAAATTCCGTCGGCTGCAGCGCCGCGTTCGGCGCGAAATTGTCGTTCGCGCCGAAGCTTACGAAGTGATCGCGGAAGGCGATCAGCCGGCCTTGCGCATCGACACCGGCCTTGAAGTGATGGAAACCCGCCGGCCGGTAGAAGTCGTGCTGCAGGTCCTGCTGGCGGTTCCAAAGGAGCTTCACCGGAACTCCGGCTTCACGCGCGATCCACGCGGCCTCCACCATAAAATCGTTGTTGAGCCGCCGCCCGAAGCCGCCGCCGCAGCGGGTCATGTGCACGGTGACATCGCTCTCGGCGAGGCCGAGCGTCCGTGCGACGAGTTCGCGTCCGTTCGCCGGCGCCTGGGTGGGCGCCCAGATCTCGACCTTGGCGTCGCGCACCGCCGCGGTGCAGTTCTGCGGTTCGAGCGTCGCATGCGCGAGAAACGGATAGGAATACGAAGCCTCGATCACTTTCGCCGAGCGCGCGAGCGCCGCCTGCACATCGCCGTCGAAGCGAATCGATTTGCCGGGCGCCTGCCGCGTGAGTTCTGCCGCCCTGGCAGCGAAACCCACGCTGCTCTGCGCCGCCGTGCCGCCCTCGTCCCACTTCGCTTCGAGCTGATCGAGCGCCTTGCTTGCCTGCCACCAGCGGTCCGCGACGATGGCGACGCCGTCGACGAGGCCCTCCGCGTTGCCGCCGCCTTTCACAAGGAAAGCCTGGCGCACGCCGGGCAAGGACTTGAGTCGATCCAGGTTCGCTTCCTGGATCTTGCCGCCGAACACCGGGCACTTCGCGAACACCGCGTATTTCATGCCCGGCACGACGACGTCGATGCCGAAGAGCGGCTGGCCCGTGACCACCCTTGGACTGTCGATGCCGCGGACCGACTGGCCGATGATGCGGAAATCCTTCGGGTCCTTGAGCGCGACGGTCTTGAGGTCGGGCGGCGGTACCGAAGCGGCTTGTGCCGCCACGGCCCCATAGCCGAGCGTGCGGCCGGACGGGCCGTGATGAACGACGCCCGCCGATGTGCTGCACTCGTCCGGCGAAACCTTCCAGCGTTGCGCGGCCGCGGTGACCAGCATCTGCCTCGCCGCGGCCCCGGCCCGGCGCAGCGGATCCCAGTTGAGCGTGGTCGCGAAACTGCCACCCGCGAACTGGGCTCCGTAGGCTACCGGGTCGAGTTCCGCCTGCTCGATGACCACCTGTTTCCAGTCCGCATCCAGCTCCTCGGCGAGGATCATCGGCAGCATCGTCTTGATGCCCTGGCCGATCTCGGGATTCTTCGCGACGATGGACACCGCGCCGTCCGGCGCGATGCGAATGAACGCGTTCAGCATGGCGGTCTTGCCGGTCGCCGTGCCGGCCGCGTCGAGCGGCAATGGCACGCTGAGAGTCAGCAACAGCCCGCCGCCGACCGTTACCGCCGCAGAAAGGAAACTCCTGCGCGAAAGCCCTTCGCCGGTCGCCCGATCGAGCACGCTCGTCATGCGTCCCTCGAGTCGACCGTCGGCAGGCTGGCGGCCTGCTTGATCGCGGCACGGATACGCGTGTACGTGCAGCAGCGGCAGATATTGCCGCTCATCGCCGCGTCGATGTCCTTGTCCGTCGGGCGCGGGGTCGCGGCAAGCAGCGCCGTCGCCGACATGATCTGGCCCGCCTGGCAATATCCGCACTGGACGACATCGACTTCGAGCCACGCTGCCTGCACCTTTTTGCCCAGCGTCGTCCCGCCGACCCCTTCGATCGTGGTAACGGAGGCCGTCCCGACGGTCGACACGGCTGTGATACAGGAGCGCGTCGCCTTGCCGTTCAGGTGCACGGTGCAGGCGCCGCAGAATCCCATGCCACAGCCGAACTTGCTGCCCTTGAGGTCGAGCTCGTCGCGCAGCACCCAGAGGAGCGGTGTCACGCCGTCCACGTCGACCGTGCGGGATTTGCCGTTGACGTTCAGCGTGTAGGGCATGGCGGATGGGTCACTTCGCGCTCGGTTGATTGCCACCGGATGCTAGCCGCTAGTATTGAACCGCATGCCCGGCCCATTTCCAACCTGTGATGACCGGCCGATCTGGGACATCTGGTTGTCCTCGATCTGGCTGCCGGCCATCACCGTCGCAACCGAGCTGGGCGTATTCGAATCGCTGGCAGACGGACCCCAGCCCTCGAACGCCGTCGCCACGAAGCTGAAGTTGCAGCCGCGCGGCTGCGACACGCTCATGCGCATGCTCGTCGCGCTCGATCTCATGACGCTCCATGAGGGCGCGTACCAGCTCACGCCCGTGGCTCGGCAGTATCTGCTGCGAGACGATCCCTGCTTCTGGGGGCATGTCTGGCCCGCCTATTCGGCATCGAGCGCCAATCACCTGCGGCTGCGCGACGCCCTCAGGATCAAGCGGCCTGCGCAGGACGACGGACTCACCGACCTGCCACCGGTGGCGGTGTGGGAAACCGGCCAGGTGACCCTCGAGCAGGCCGGCCGTATCGCAAGTTTCATGAACAGCCATTCCATGGCCGCGGCGGCGGGTCTCGCCCGCAGTGGCGCGGCTTCCGGGGTCAAGCGGCTGCTCGACGTCGGCGGCGGTTCGGGCTGTTTCGCCATTGCGCTGGCGGAGGCGGATCCTGCCCTGCGCGCAACGATCCTCGACCTGCCAGCCATGTGCCAGGTCGCCCGGGATTACATTCGATCGGGCGGCGTCGGCGAGCGGGTCGACACCGTAAGCGTCGATTTCTTCCGGGAGGCCTGGCCGCCGGGCTACGACGCGCATTTCTTCTCGAACGTATTCCACGACTGGAGTTTCGAGACCTGCGCCGACCTCGCGGCCAAGTCGTTCGCCGCATTGCCGTCCGGCGGCTCCATCCTGCTGCACGAAATGCTGCTCGACGATACGGGCACGGGGCCGCGCACGGCCGCGGCATTTTCGATGCTCATGCTCGCCGGCACGCGCGGCCAGCAATTCACGTTCGCGGAGCTGCGCGGCATCCTGGCCGGCGCGGGCTTCACGGGCATCGCGGTTCGGCCGACCTACGGCTATTACTCACTGGTGTCGGGCCACAAGCCCTGACCCGCGTATCCAACGAGGAGTCCCTTGCGATGAAGGACGTCAACGGTAAAGTCGCATTCATCACCGGCGGTGCGAGCGGCATCGGTCTTGGGATCGCGAAGGCCTGTGCGAACGCCGGCATGAAGGTCGTCATCGCAGATCTGCGCGACGATCACATCGAGGAGTCGCTCGGCTTCTTCAAGGGCAAAGGTCAGGCCGCGCAGCTGCACGCGCTCAAGCTGGACGTTACCGACCGGCCGGCGTACGCCCGTGCCGCGGATGAAGCGGAAAAGGTGTTCGGCAAGATCCACGTCCTCTGCAACAACGCGGGCATGGGCCTCGTCGGCCCGCTGAAGCTCCTCAAGTTCGCGGACTGGGACTGGGGCCTTGGCGTGATGATCGGCGGCGTCGTCAACGGGCTGCAGATCATCGTGCCGCGGATCTTGAAGCACGGCGAGGGTGGCCATATCGTCAACACCTCCTCGATGTCCGCCATCGTTCCGATCCCGAACACGGTCATCTACACGACGGCGAAAGGCGCGCTCGTTGCGATGGCGGAAACGCTGCGCGGCGAACTGGCGCCCGACAATATCGGCGTTTCCGCCTTCTGCCCGGGCCCCGTGCAGACGAACATCCGCGAAACCGGCAAGCTCCGTCCGGCCGAGTTCCGCGACAGCGGGCTCATCGAAAGCGAGAAGCGGCTGGCGGACCGGCCGAACTCGCCGAACTGGATGAGCCTGGAGGAATGCGGCGAAAGGGTGCTGCGCGGCATCCAGCGCAACGATCTCTACATCTTCACGCACGCGGAATTCCGGGCCGGCGCCGCGGAGCGCTGCGAGACCCTGCTCGCCTCCTTCCCCGAGGAACCGATCAATACGACCCGCGCGGGCGAAATCGGCTTTCTCACCTCGAATGCCATCTTCTCGAAGGCCCAGCGGCCACGCTGGTAGGTCCGCGCGCCGAAACGAGCGCCGGGGACGACGATGCGATTCGCCACCGGGGCGTCGTCGGCCCTAAACTTGCGGGCCATCCGAACAACAAGACCAGGACCGACCCCATGAAAGTGCGATTGATCGGCGCCTTTGCGGCGCTCTCTCTCCTTGCGGCCTTCACCTGTCTCCCGGCCGCGAAAGATGCCCCCGCGGCGGATGCCAAGGCCGACGCGAAACCGGATGACACGGAAACGCCGAAACACCTGAAAGACGAGAGCCAGGTGACGAGCGGCACGCTCGCCATCGGCGGCCGCAAGCTCGGCTACAAGGCCGAAGCCGGCGTACTCGTCGTCCATGTCGCGGATCCCAAGGATCCGGATCCGGTCAATCCGGACGACAAGGCGGCCCAGGCGACGGTGCAGGTCCCGGAAGCGACCATGTCGTACGTCGCCTATTTCCAGGGCGATGTGGAGAACCCGCAGCGTCCGATCATGTTCATCTTCAACGGCGGGCCGGGCTCCTCGACCGTGTGGCTGCACATCGGCGCGTTCGGACCGAAGCGCGTGCTGACGCCGGGCGATACCCACGGCCCGGCGGCGCCCTATCGCATCGTCGACAACGAATACAGCCTCCTCGACGTGAGTGACCTCGTATTCGTCGACGCGCCCGGCACGGGGTTCAGCCACCTGCGGGGCAAGGACAAGGAAAAGGCATTCTTCGGTGTCGATCCGGACGCGCATGCCTTCGCGAATTTCATCGCGGAGTTCATCACGCGTCACGGGCGCTGGAATTCGCCGAAGTACCTCTTTGGCGAGAGCTACGGGACGACGCGCGGCGCCGCGCTGACCTACGTCCTGCAGAACGAGAAATACATCGATCTCAACGGACTGATCTTCCTGTCGCAGATCCTCGATTTCGACAACAGTCCCGATGCGCCGCAGACCAATCCGGGTGTGAACCAGCCGTATGTCCTGTCGCTGCCGACCTACGCAGCGACCGCCTGGTATCACCACAAGATTGCCAACGCGCCGGCGACTCTCGAGCCGTTCCTGGCGGAAGTCGAGCAGTTCGCGGTGGGCGACTATGCGCAGGCGCTCGCGGCCGGCGCGAAGCTGACGCCGGAGCGCAAGACCGAAATCGCGACGCGGCTGCACAACTACATCGGCCTGCCGGTCGATTACATCGAGCGCTCGAACCTGCGCATCAACGGCGGGCAGTTCGAGAAGAACCTGCTCGGCGCCGATACGACGACCGGCCGGCTCGACACGCGCTTCTCCGGGCCCACCATCGATCCGATGAGCCGCGAGTCGTCCTATGACCCGCAGACCGCCGCGATCGTCGGTGCCTATGTCGCCGCTTTCAACGATTACATACGCAAGACCCTGAAATTCGGCGACGGCAAGACCTACAAGCCCTACCAGAACCTCTGGCTCAGTCCGGAGATGTATATGCACCAGCCGCCGGGCGCTCCTTTCGTGCTTCCGCAGGGTGTCAACGTGATGCCGGATCTCGCCTCGGCGATGCAGCAGAATCCCAATCTCAAGGTGCAGATGCACGGCGGCTACTACGATCTCGCGACGCCCTTCTTCGCCGCCCAGTACGAGCTCGAGCAGCTGCCGATGCAGGCGAGCCTGCAGAAGAACATCGAAATGCATTACTACGAATCGGGCCACATGGTGTATGCGCACGAGCCCTCGCTCAAGGCGATACACGACAACGTGGCCGCATTCGTCGAGAATACCCATGGGGTGAAGTCGCCCTGAAGCATCCTCGAGGAGATCGAGCCATGAAGTCGTCAATCCGGATCTGCGCCGTCGCGGCCGTCGCCGCGGCTTCGCTCGCGGGGATCATCAGCTTCGCGCACACCGCGACGACCGAATCGATGGATACCCGCAAGCCGGCGCTCGTGGCGCGGGGACTCCTCGAAACGGTCTTCAACCAGCGCAAGGTCCAGGAAGGCTTCGACAAGTACGTCGGCGCCACCTACACGCAGCACAATCCCTACGCGGCCGACGGCAAGCAGGCGGCGATCGACTTCCTGAGCAAATACCTCGGGACCGGCGCGGAATACAAGTACGACATCAAGCACATTTATGTCGACGGCCGCATCGTCGTCGTGCATTCGCACGTGACGCGCGGCAAGGACGACCGCGGCTCGGCGGTGATCGACATCTTCCGGCTCGATGACGGCGACCGGATCGTCGAGCACTGGGATGTCCTGCAGCCGATCCCGGAAAAGTCCGCGAACGACAACACGATGTTCTAACCGAAAAAGGGGACAGATTTATTTTCTCGAGTATTTGCGCGTCTGCAGCAGATACGAGAGAAAATAAATCTGTCCCCTTTTTCCTCTCAAGAAAATAAATCTGTCCCCTTTTTCCTGGCGGGGGCGGTTTCCTTGAGCCCGATCGCGAGGAGGCCGCCTGCCAGCGCACAGCCGGCCTCGATGAGGATCGGTGCCTCGAGGCTCGTCCGGTCGGCGACCGCGCCTGCGATCAGCGGGCCGCAGAAGCCGCCCACGATTTCCCCGATGCCGACGACGAGCCCCATCGCCGTCGCGATGAGCCTGGGCGAGGTACTCTCCGCCGGGATCGTTCCCATGAAGAGCGGAAACACGCCGGCGGCGAGCCAGCCAATGAACATGAGGGCTCCCAGCACGACGATCGACCCTCCGTAGTAGAGCGCGGCGAGCGGACAGAGCACGGCGAGGAGCGGAAAGAAGATCACCACGGGCCTGCGGCCGATGCGATCGGAGAGCGCCGGGATGGCAAGCCCCGCGAATGCCGCGCACACGCCGAGCGCGCTCATCAGGTAGCCCATCTGCATTGCCGGGATGTGCCGGTACAGAACGAAGAACGTCGGCAGGAAGGCCCAGCCGAGCACCATCCAGCCGACCATGAAGCAGCTGATGAGCGAACACAGCCACACGTTGCGGACTTTCAGCATGGCGACGAGACCCGGAGAGCGCTCCGCCCGTTGATCGGCAGGGCTACTCCGCGGCTCCGCTCGCGCAGCGACGGGTTCGCGCACGTAACGGGCGATCAACAGGGCGCAAAGCAGCCCCGGCACGCCCGCGACGAAGAACGACACGTGCCAGCTGAAGCGCTCCGCCAGCGGCACGAGCAGGAGCGGCGCCGCGAAGGTTCCGAAGAGCGCGGCGAACCCGTTCTGCATGGCGCCCATGTTGAAGCCGCGCCGGCCCTCGCTCGATTCCGCCGCCATGATGGAAAGCGCAACCGGCAGGAACGGGCCTTCGGCGAGGCCCATCAACATCCGGGCGACGATCAGCAGGGCGAAGGAACTCGCGATGCCCGACAGGAAGGAGCACGCCGAGAACGCGAGGACGCAGGCGATGAGAAAAGGCTTGCGGATGCCGGTGCGATCCGACCAGGCGCCGAACACGTACGCCGATATCGCCCAGGTGATCGAGAGGCCCGAACTGATGAAGCCGATCTGCCAGTTGCTGAGCTTGAGGTCCGGCGCGATGAAGGGCGCCAGAAAGCCGGCGGCATTGCGATCGAAGAAGAGAAAGCCGAAGGTCAGCCCGAGGAGGAGCAGGATGGCGTTTTCGTAGGTGAACAGCCTGCTTCTTGTCATTGGCCGCACGGCATGGAGTTGGCGGATGGTTCGTATTGACAGAGTTCGCGCATCGTCAGATCTCCGGATCATGGGCCATCGGCGGCGTGCGCAGGATGCAGCGCGAGAGGCCCGGCAACGTGCGCCCCAGCGCACTCAAAGTCGACTGTAAGGGAAGTCGGGACGCTTGTCGGCCCCGCGGGGCTGGCAGCAGCGGGAAAAGGACGCCAAGATGACCGCGTGGCGCAGGTTCGGCTAGTCGACGTCTCGATCCGGGATGGCAACCAGAGTCTCTGGGGTGCCACGGCCCTCGATGCGGCACGCACCCTGCAGATCGCGCCGGTGCTCGATCGCGTCGGCTTCCACGCCCTCGATTTCACCTCGAGCACCCACATGGGCATCTCGGTGCGCACGCACCGGGAGAACCCCTGGGAGCTCATCCGGGCGATGCGGGAGCGCGCTCCGCACACGCCGTTGCAGTTCATCACCACCGGTTTTCGCTTCATTTCCTGGGAGACCTCGGGCGCCGAGTTCATGCGTCTCGTCTACCGCTGCCTCGTACGCAACGGCATCGGCCGTTTCGCGCTCATCGACCCGATGCACGACCGCGATTCGCTCCTCGAGGGCGCCCGCCTCATTCACGAGGAAGGCGGCGAGGTGCTGGCCGGGCTCACCTATACGATCAGCGCCGTGCACGACGATGAGTTTTACGCGAGCCTTGCCGAGGTTCTTGCGAAATCCCCGCACGTCGCGCGCCTTTACATCAAGGATCCGACCGGGCTCCTGACACCCGAACGCGCACGCACCCTGATCCCGGCCGTGCGCTCGCGCATCGGTGCGAAACCGCTCGAATTGCATTCTCACTGCACCATCGGGCTCTCGCCGCTCAGCTATCTGGCCGCCGCGGAGCTCGATGTCCCGGTGCTGCATGTCGCCCTCGGCCCCTTGAGCAACGGCACCTCGCTCCCGTCGGCGCTCAGGATCGTCGCGAACCTGCGGGAGCTCGGTCACACGGTCGATGTGGACGACCGCTCGCTCGCACTCGCCGCGGATTACTTCGCGCGGCTCGCCGAAGCCGAAGGACTGCCGGCCGGCACGCCGCAGGAATACGACGCATCGTTCCTGCGCCACCAGCTCCCCGGAGGCGCGATCACGACGACGATCCGCCAGCTCGAGGAACTGAAGCTCGGCGACCGCTTGCCGGCGGTGATCGAGGAAACCATCCGCGTGCGCGCCGACCTCGGCTTCCCGATCATGGTGACGCCCTTCCCCCAGATCGTCTGCACGCAGGCGCTCTTCAACGTGATTGCGGCGGAGCGTTATGCCAACGTACCCGACCAGGTGATCCGCTACGTCATCGGCCGCTTCGGGCGGCCGACCGCGCCGGTCGATCCGAATGTCCGCGATCGCATCCTCGACCGGCCGCGCGCCCGGGAATTGATGGCGGAACCGCCGCCGGCGGGACTCGATGAATTGCGGCGCCGGATCGGCATGAAGCTCCCGGACGAAGAGTTCCTGCTGCGCGCGGTCATGCCGGCGGACCAGGTCGACGCGATGCTCGCCGCAGGCCCGGCGAAAACCGAATACAACCCCGATACCCGTCCGCTCCTGACGCTGCTGCGGGACGTCGTGGCGCGGCCGTCGCCGCCCGCCGAACTCGTCATCGAGAAGCCGAACCTGCGCCTTGCCTTGCGCGGAGCGCGCCGGGCGTAATCGAGGGTCACGCAATGGCCAAAGCAAAGCGCCCCGTGCTCCTGATCGGCGGCATCCCGGGCGACCATGCCAGCGACATTTTCCGCACCGTTGCGCCCATCCTCGGTGATCTCGCGATCGGCCTCACCGACGGCGAGACCGGCATCCGCCGCTTCTGGATTTATTTTGTCGGGCTCAATACCTGGGACAAGCACCCCGACCTCGAACTCGTGCGTGCGGTGACGCCTTCGGGCATTCCAGGGCTGCCGCCGTGGCTGCCATCGGGCTACGACACGTTCCAGTGGTGGGGCGCGAAGCCGGGCGTGAAGAGACTGCGGCCGATCGAATCGCTCGGGTATCCTGCCGAAGCCGCGGCCTCATATCGGATCTTCCGCGATCTGCGCGACCGCGGCATCATTCCACACGGCGCGAGGTTCCAGCAGTGCCTGCCGTTTCCCGACGATGCGGTACGCCTCTTCACGAACAATGCCGAGAACATGGAGCTCATGGTCGATGCCTATGTCGACGTGATGAAGCGCGATGCCCGCAAGCTCTGTGAAAGCATTCCGCACGAGGACCTCGTGCTGCAATGGGACATCAACTGGGAAACGGTCGCCATCGAACACGGCGATCACCTGCCGGACACGGCGCCCATGCAGTTCAAGCCCAGGGGCGATCCGATGGAGCGCTTCCTGCGCTACGTCCGCGAACTGAACGCCGCCATACCGGCGGCGGTGCCGGTTGGCATGCACCTCTGTTACGGCGATCTGCATCACAGGCACTTCAAGGACCCGGCCGATCTCGGGACGAGCGTGCGCATGGCGAACCGCGCGGCGCAGGTCTCACCACGTCCCATCGATTTCGTGCAGATGTCGGTGCCGCGCCACCGGCACGACGACGCGTATTTCAAGCCGCTCGAGCACCTGACGATCGGCGATGCGACGGTCTACGCGGGTCTCGTACACTACACGGACGGTGTTGAAGGGAGTGTCCGACGTCTCGAGGCATTCAAACGCCACTTCCGCGGGCCGACCGGCGTCTCCACCGAGTGCGGGCTTGGCCGCAGGCCGAAGGATCAGGAACTTCTGCGGCTCCTCGAGATCCACCGCGACGTCGCCGCCGCGATCTGACGCCCGGGCGCAGCCACATCGATGCAGAGCGCGCCGGTCGTCAATCTCGAGGAGCTCATCGACCGCCAGGACGTGCGCCGCACGCTGCTCTGGGTTCTCTTGTGGGCGGGCAGCGCGATGCTCGCTGACGGCTATGACCTGCTGTCGATCGCGCTGGTGGCGCCGACCCTCATCGAGCAATGGCAACTCACGGTCGCCCAGTTCTCCACGGTTTTCACCATCGGCGCCGCCGCGTCCATGCTCGGCGGCGCGGCCTGCGGCTATCTCGCGGACCGCATCGGCCGCAAGCGCGCCATCGTCGCCGGGACGCTGTTGCTCGGCGTGAGCACGCTCGGCTCCGCCTATGCGGCCAATCTCGGCGAGCTGATCGCCTGGCGGGCGCTCGCAAGCTTCGGCATCGGCACAGTGCCGCCGGTGGCGATTGCGCTCGTCAACGAATTCGCGCCACGGCGCCTGCGCGCGACGAGTGTCGCCCTCCTCTACCTCGGCACGACGCTCGGCGTGCTGCTCGCAGGTTTCGTGACGCGGGAGTTCGTGCCGGCTCATGGCTGGCCGATCGTGTTCCTGGTCGGCGGCATCGGGCCGCTGGCCGTCGCTCTCGGTCTTGCCGTGTTCCTGCGGGAATCGCCGCGTTATCTTGCGACACGCAAGCCCGGATCGGCCGACACCCGCAGGCTCGCCGAGTGGCTCGCGCCGGGCATCGCGATCGCGCCCGATGCCCGCTTTGTCCTGTCCGGCGAGCCACCCATCCAGGGCGATCCGCTCAGGCTCGTGTTCAGCGAGGGCCGCTGGCGCAAGACGCTGGTCTTCTGGATCGCTTATTTCGCCTGCGGCTTCACGCTCTACACCATGCTGAATTACTCGCCGATCATCCTGCGCGAGCTCGGCCTCACGAAAGGCGACGCTGCGCTCCTGGCGGCGTGGGCCAGCGTTGCCGGCTGGATGGGAGGCGTCATCATCACGCGCGGCATGGATCGGTGGGGCCTCGGCGCGATGATCCTGCCGCCCCTCATCGGCATTCCGCTCATCGGTGGCCTCGGGTCGCTCGCGGGGGCGCCAGGCGCCCTCATCGCCGTCGTCACATTGCTCGGCGGAATGATTTTTTCCGGCAGCCAGGCCGGATTGCATGCGACGGGCGCGCTGCTCTACCCCACGGCGATCCGTGCGAACGGCATCGGCCTCGGGCTTCTCGTCACCCGCAGCGCGGGCGTGCTTTCGCCGATCGTGATCGCCGGGCTCTACGCCGGTGAGCGTGCGGCACAGCGGGTGCTGTGGGCGGCCGCGCTGCCGCTCGCCGTCGTTGCGGCTTGTTTCTTGTTGCTGTCGCGGCTCCATCCAAGGACGCAGCCATGAAGATCACCGACGTCATGCTGACGCTCTTTCGCTGGGACAACGTACCGCCCGTCGCCTGCGGCCCCGACATCGGGATGCCGGGCGGCACGGCGTTGCTCGGGCTCCTCGCGATCACGACGGACGAGGGTCACGTCGGGCATGCTTTTCATGGTACTTCCTACCGCAGCGCCGACATCGACGCGAAACTCCTCGTCGATACCTTCAAGCCCGTGCTCATCGGCCAGAATCCGCTCGACCGCGAGCGCGTCAACCAGCGGCTCTGGGGCGGCGGCCGCGGCACTTCGGTACGGGCGATCGGCGCAGTCGACGTTGCGCTGTGGGACCTCGCGGGCAAGATCGCGGGTCTCCCGATCCACCGGCTGCTCGGCTCGTATCGGGATCGACTTCCGGCCTATTGCGAGGAGGCGCGCCACTTCCAGTCGCGCGGCTGGCAGGCCTACAAGATCCATCCGCCGCAGCCCTGGAATCGCGACATCGAGGTCGCGACGGCCGTGCGCAAGGCCGTCGGCGACGGCTATCCGCTGATGTTCGATGCCGTGTGGAGCTATGACTACCCGACCGCGCTGCGCGTCGGGCGTACGCTCGAGGACCTCGATTTCCACTGGTACGAGGACCCCCTCGCGGAGTGGAACATCCATGGCTACCAGAAGCTCAAGCAGCAGCTCGCCGTGCCGTTGATGGCGACCGAGCTGCCCTTCGACGGCCTCGCTCAGTGCGCGCCATGGCTGCTGGCGCAGGCAACGGATTACCTGCGCGGCGATGTCTGTTTCAAGGGCGGCATCACCACCTGCGTGAAGGCCGCGCATCTCGCCGAGGCCTTCGGCATGAACTTCGAGATCCACCACGGCAGCAATTCGCTCAACAACGTGGCGAACCTGCAGGTCGCGATGGCGATCCGCAACTGCGAATACTTCGAAGTGTTGCTGCCCGACGCCGCCAACAAGTACGGCCTCCTCGAGGACATCGAGGTCGACCGCCAGGGCTTCGTGCATGCACCGACGGGACCGGGCCTCGGCGCCGCCATCGATTTCGACCGCATCGAACGCAACAAAACCGCCGTGCTCAGCTAAAGGAGAACTCTCATGGCACAAACCTGCTTCGGCCAGCCGGACGACGGCATCATGCAGATGGCCTATGTCGTCAAGGACATCCGCCAGGCGATCGATCACTGGGTGAGCAAGCTCCATGTCGGCCCCTGGTTCCTGATCGATCACTTCACCGGCATCGACCCGAAGTACCGCGGCGCCGAATCGAAGGCCGACGTCGCCCTCGCGATGTCCTTCTCGGGTCACATGAACATCGAGCTCATCTCGCCGAACAACGACGCGCCGTCGGTCTACAAGGAATTGATCGACCGCCGGGGCTATGGCTTCCATCACTGGGGGCTTGCGACGCGCCACTACGAACGGGACCTCGCGAAGTATCGCGCGGCCGGTTACGAGGCGGCATTCGTCTGCGGAGTGCCGAGCGGCGGACACGTCGCCTACATGGATACGACCCAGGAGCTGCCCGGCTTCGTCGAGCTCATCGAGGTCGGCGGCGAGGCGTTCGATGCGATCTTCAGCCGCTTCTATCGCGAAAGCATCGCGTGGGACGGCAGGGATCCCGTCCGCGGTTTCGTCTAGCGCGCTAGGCCGGGCCGGCGCCGCGCGTGCCGCCGAACGAGCGCTGCAGGATGTAGTCGACGGAGAGCGCGCCGGGGCCCGCCACCGCGAGCCAGAGAAAGAGCGTGAAGTAGAGGGTCTCTTCGAGGCCGAGGAGATCCTCGAAGGTATTGACTTCGCCCCACTGCGCCGACTTGATCGCGACGAGCATCACGACGGCGAGCGCGCCGGCGGAGATACGCGTCAGAAAGCCGGACAGCAGGAACAGTCCGCCGAAAAACTCCACCCCGGCCACGACCGGCGCGAGCAGCTGCGGAAACGGAATGCCCCAAGTGTCACGGAAGTTCTCGATGACGAGCGGCAGGTTATGAAGCTTGCCCCAGCCGGTCAGCACGAAGACCCAGCCGACGACGATGCGCGCGATGAGGGGCGCGAACCAGGTGAAGTAGCGCGACGCGCGCTCCGGCCAGCCGATGAAACGGTCGATCAGCGTTCTCATCGCTCTGCCCCGCGGTTCCGTGGACCGAACGCATCTTAGCCAGTTCGCGGGGCGGGCGTCATCCTCGGGCGCGTGCGGCGAGCTTGCGGGGTGCCGTTTCGCGCAAGCCGAACGACAGCAGGCACGCCGCGACCGGCAGGCACAGCATGATCCAGAGCGGCGCCGTGAGCCCGTAGCGATCGGCCGCCATGCCGGCGAGCGTCGGCGACACGGCACCGCCAATGCCCTCGCCGACTCCCATGATGAGTCCGAGCACGGTCGCCGTGTGCCGCGAGTCGACGGTCTCCGAGGGAATCGTCGCCATGAAGAGCGGGAACGCGCCGACGACCGTCCAGCCGGCGAAGAACAGCGCGCCGAGCGCCGCAATGCCGCCGCCGAAGTAAAGAGCCGCGAGCGGCAGGATCACGCCGCTCAGGCAAACCACAATCATGACCGGCTTGCGGCCTGCCCAATCGGAAATCCCGGGCGCGACGAAGCCCGCGATCGCCGCGGACACGCCGAGCACGGCGATGAGCGACCCCATGACGTCAGGCTGCAGGTGACGCTGGTTCACGAGAAAGAGCGGCAGGAACACGAAGCCGATCACGAGGTGCGAGACCAGCAGGATGGAGATCAGCACGCAGATGAGGATGTTCGGATTCGCGAGCGCCTCGGCTACGCCGAGCTTCACGTGCGCCGCCCCGCCCGCCTCGGAAGGCCGCCGCGGTTCGCGGATGAAGAGCCCGATGAGGATCGCGCTCGCGACGCCCGGAATGGCCGCGAGGAGAAATGACTTGCGCCAGCCGAAGTGCACCGCGAATGGCACGAGGATGAGCGAGGCGGCGGTCGAGCCGAGCAGATTCGAGCCGAAGTTCTGCATGAAGCCCATCGCGAAACCGCGCCGGGCCGGCGACACTTCGGTGACCGTGAGCGCCTGGCTCACCGGCAGCACGCCGCCCTCCGCGACCCCCATCAGGAGTCGCACGGCAAAGAGCGCGAGGAACGAGGCGACGAGCCCGGAGAGCGCGGAACAGAGCGCGAACACCAGGGTCACCGCTATCAGGATCGGCTTGCGCAGGCCGGTGCGGTCCGAGATGCCGCCGATCGCGATGCCCGCGATGGCCCAGGTCAGCGAGAATGCCGACGCGAGCAGGCCCACCTCGGTGTTCGACAGCCCGAGATCCGGCTGCACGAAGGGCATGAGGAAATTGAGCGCGTTGCGGTCGAAGAAGAGGATGCCGAAGTTCAGGCACAGGAGGATCACCAGCACGGGCTGGTAGAAACGCGGGCGGTCGTTCACGGGAGCTCCCGAAGAAGCGGCTCAGGCACCAACCCGGGACGGGGACCCCTTGGTCCCCGTCCCGCGCTGTCGTCGCCGGACTTGCAATCGATCAGAAGTGCACGCGCCCCTGGATGCTCCACTGCAGTTCGCCTTCGTTCGGCACGCAGTAGAAGGAACCCGACACACCGCGCAGGTCCTGGATCTCCACGCAGTATTTCTCGCCGGTCAGGTTCTCGCCGTAGATCGCGAGTTCGTACTGCCGCTCGGGGCCGAAGGCAAGGCTCGCGCGCGCGTTGATCTCCGAACGCGAGGTGTACTCGTCGATCGGCACCTGCGGGCTGAACTTCACTTTCGAGGAGCTCTGATAGCGGTAGTCCATGCCGAGTCCGAGGCGGCTCGCGCCGAGGTCGAAGTTGCGCTCGAGCGAGAAATTCCCGCTGAACTCGGGCGACAGCGGCAGTTCGTGGCCCTTCTGGAAGTCGCCGTGACCCGGTGTCCCCTGCGGCACGTCGAAATCGATGCCCGTCACGTCGGTGAGTTCCGTATGCAGGAAACCGAGATTCGCCGACAGCAGCCAGTGCTCCGCGGGCACCCAGCTCGTTTCGAGCTCCGCGCCGTAGATCTGCGACTCCGGCAGGTTGAAGAACTCGGGCCCGTTCACGCCCACGTTGAACACCTGCTGGTCCTTCCAGATGTTGAAGAAGATTGCGCCGTTGACGATCAGGGAGTGCTCGAGCAGCGTCGACTTGAAGCCGACCTCGAAGGCGTCGAGCGTCTCCGGATCAAGCGCGCGCTGCGGGAACGGCGTGTCGTCGGTATGCAGGAACTCGAGGTCGAACTTGCCCGACTTGAAGCCGCGCGAGTAGCCGCCGTAGATCATCACGTCATCGGAAACGTGGTACTGCAGGTTGATCTTGCCGCCGACCTCGCCGTTCTTGAGGTTCTCGCGCGTCGTCTCGGTGTCCGCGCAGTGATTGAAGAACGGCGGCGCCGGCGGATCCGGCCGCGGGAAGCATCCCGGGAGGCCCGCGGAGAGCGACAGGATCTCGCTCTCGCCGATGAAGATCGACGGATCCCAGGGTGTCGCCTTGATGAAGGCGCCGGCGTAGACGAAGGGATCCGCCTTGTCGTCCTTGGTGTACCTGAGACCCACGGTGAGATTGAGTTTCTCGGTGAAGCCGAAGTCGATCTGGCCGTAGGCCGAATAGCTCTTGTCCTCGAGGTGATGGATGCTGAACGAGACCGTGTTGCCGTACGGATCCGGGATCACGTCGAAGAGCGCGGGCGGCGTGATGCCGACGGCGGACGGATGGGCACCCGGGAAACCGTTGTCGCCGAAGCGGATGTCCTGCGCGAGCACCGACGTCTCGTCGAGGTAATACAGGCCCGCGATCCAGCGCAGCCGCGCCGTCGAATCGTTGGAGGCGAGGCGCAGCTCCTGCGTGAACTGCTTGTATTCCTGGTCCATGTCGATCACGAGCACGTCGTGGGTGACGCCCGGCGTTCCCGCGCCCTGGATGTTGCCGTCACCCGTGTTGTCTTCCTCGTAGAAGCCGTGCGTCTTGTCATACGAAGTGATCGAGGTCAGCGTCGCGCCGCCGAAGTCGTAGGCGAACTTGACGTACCCGCCATCGACGTTGAGGTCGCCACGCTGCGAGCCGCCGTTCCAGACGTCCCGCCAGCGGGTCGTCAGCCGGTCGAAGTTCTCGATGTTGACCGCCGGCGCACCGCCCACCGTGTTGAGCACGCCGTGCTCCCAGTCGATGTTGCCGGCGAACGGCAGCAGGTCGTTGATGCGCAGCACCGGATTCGTCGCGCTGATCGGCGCGAGGGCCCCCGCCATCTTCTGTGGCTGCGCCTCGCCATCCGACGTCGCCGAGTGGTAGCTCGCCGTGAGCCGCATGGCCGTGGACGGTTCCCAGACGAAAGTCGCGCGCAGCGAGTGGCGATCCTCGTCGCCGTAATGCTTGTCATCCGTATCGAGGTTGTGCCAGATGCCGTCGCGCGTATGCAGGATCCCCGACAAGCGCAGGGCCGCCGTCGAGCCCATCGGAAAGCTCACGCCCGCTTCGAGCTCGGCGAGGTTGTGGCTCCCGTAGGTCAGCGACACGTCGCCGTCGATCTTGTCCGCGCCCACTTTCGGCTGCACGGAGATGTAGTTGACCGCGCCGCCGGTGGTGTTGCGCCCGAAGAGGCTGTTCTGGGGGCCGCGCAGCACCTCGACGCGCTCCATGTCGAACAGCCCGAGCGTCGACATGTACGAGGAGTTCATCGTGACCTCGTCCATGTACGTGCCGACCGACGATGGCGCGTTGCCGAAGAACTCGTTGGTGCCGACGCCGCGGATCACGATGTGCTGGGAAAGCGCGTTCTGCACGACGACGTTCAGGTTGGGCGCGAGCTTGACGATATCGGTGATCTCCCTGACCCCCGCGTCCTTCAGCTGCTCGCCCGTGTAGGCCTGCATCGTGATCGGCACGTCCTGCACGTTTTCCGCGCGCTTCTGCGCCGTCACGACGATCTCGAAGATCTCGCTCTCGTTGCGCGCCCCGCCCTGCGCCGGCTCGTCGGCCGCCTGCACGATGCCGGCGGTGAGCGCGCAGCCCGACAGCATCAGGATGAGCGCGCGCGCCGCCGCGCACGCCGGTTCGAGTAGTGATTGCCTCTTCATGTTCGTTCCCCCTTGTAGCTCGATTCGGACCGAATCAGGCACTCATTCCGCCGTCGACGACCAGCGTGCTGCCGGTCATGAAGCTCGCCGCATCCGATGCCAGGAAAAGCACCGAGCGCGCGATTTCCTCGGGAGCGGCGTGCCGTCCCAGAGGAATCCGTTCGTTGAAAAACTGTCCGGCATCGCGGCCGAGCACGGCGCTCAGCTGCTCCTCGATGCCCGACTGGAAACTGTTCAGGGTGGGCCCCGGGTGGATCGTGTTGACGCGGATGCGGCGCCCGGCAAATTCCTTCGCGAGACAACGCATGAGCCCGACCTGGGCGTGCTTGGCCGGGATGTAGCCGTAGACGCCCGCGTCCCCGCGCAGGCCCGCGACGCTCGAAGTGATGATGACGCTGCCGCCGTCGTTCATCCGTGCAATGCCGTACTTCGCGAGCAGGAACGCGCCCTTCACGTGCACGTCGAATACGTCGTCGAACACCGCTTCCGGATAGTCGGCGAGCGGCGCGATCACCCCGGCGTTGCCCGCGTTGCTGAAGAGCACGTCGATCGCTCCCCACTCCCTTGCGGTAGCGGCGACGGCCGACTGCACATCGGCGGCGCGGCGCACGTCGGTCGCCTGGAAAATCACCCGGTCAGCCGGCAATTCCTTTGCCGCGCGGCTGAGGTCGCTCTCCTTCAGGTCGAGCAGCATCACGCGAGCGCCTTCCTGAGCGAACAGCTTGGCGCTTGCCAGGCCGATGCTCCCGGCCGCGCCGGTCACGATGCACACCTTGTCCTTGAGGCAGCCCATCGCGCGTCACGCGTCCTGCGTGTGCCCTCCTGCCGCGTCTTCGACGACGACTTCGACGAGGATCGATTCGCGGAACCGGAAAGCTTCCGTGAGCGCGGCCGTCAGTTCGGCCGCGCGCTCGACACGAATGGCGCGCACGCCCTGCGCCGTTGCGAGGGAACAGAAATCAAGCTGCGGCAGCGCGGTGCCCGGCAGCTGCTTGAGGTCGAAGCGGCGGCCGAACTCGTGCAGCGCCTCGTAGCGCCCGTTCTTCACGATGATGAAGGCGATCTTCAGGCCGAGTTGCGCCGCGGACCACAGCCCCTGGATCGAGTACATGCTCGAGCCGTCGCCGAGCAACGCGATCACTTTCGCTTCCGGTCGGCCGAGCGCCACCCCGACGGCGGCGGGCAGCCCGTGGCCGAGTCCCCCGCTCGCGCAGGTGTAGAAGCCGTCGCGTTCCGTGATCGGCAGATAGTCGTGCATCGGGCCCCGGCTGCTCGGCGCTTCCTCGACGACGACGCTGCCCTTCGGCCGGAGCGCGGCCATCTGTTGCAGGAGATAACTGTCGGTCAGCTGGGCGCCGTTCAAGCGCGGCGGACGCTGCGCAACGCGCGGCGCGCTTCGCGCCACCGGCGTGGGTCCTGCAAGCAGCGCGTGCACGCCGAGCTTCAGGTGCGTCACGATCGAAACGCCCACGGGTGTCCACGATGCGATGGACGGGTCGTCGACGAGCTGGATGAGCTCGGCTCCCGCGGGTACGTGCGGTCCGAAGCCCTCCACGTGATAAGTGAACGCCGGGGCGCCGAGCACGAGGATCAGGTCCGTGCCCGCGAGGCTCTGCACGATGCGTTCACGGTCCGCCGCGAGGAAGCCCGCGAACAACCGGTGGTCCTCCGGAAAACTGTTGCGGCTGGACATCGGGCTCACCCAGACCGCGGCCTGATGGCGCTCGGCGAGCGCGATGGTCTCCGCCCAGGCATCGTCGCGCGAGACACCGGCACCAACGACGATCGCGGGGCGCTGGGCGCGTGCGAGGGCTGCGGCGGCCTGCGCGAGCAGCGTCGCATCGCCAGTCCCCGAAAGACCGACGGTGCGTGCCGCGAGGCGCGTGCAGTCGCGATCCCAGTCGTCCACGGGAATCGAAACGAGGGTCGGGCCCCGCGGCGCCTGCATCGCCATGTAGTACGCGCGTGCGATGGCGGCTGGCACATCCTCGGCCCGCGCAGGCTCCACGCTCCATTTCACGTACGGCCGCGGAAACTCCGCGGCCTGCTGCGAGTACAGGAACGGTTCGTACGGCAGGATCGAACGCGCCTGCTGGCCGGCCGTAATCAGGAGCGGCGTCTGATTGCGATAGGCCGTGAAGATGTTGCCGAGCGCGTGGCCGACGCCGACGGCGGAATGCAGGTTCACGAGGGCAGCGTTGCGCGTCGCCTGGGCAAAGCCGTCCGCCATGCCGACACAGAGCGATTCCTGCAGCCCGAGCACGTAGCGAAAGTCGGCGGGAAAGTCCCGGAACATCGGCAGTTCCGTCGAGCCCGGATTGCCGAAGATGGTGGTCAGCCGGAAGGCCCGAAAAAGGTCGAAAACGGCTTCGCGAACGGTGACTTGCGTGGCGGGACCGGCCTCGAGGCCAGTCGACGGAAAGGCCGCCTTATCGCCCATCGCACAACCCCCAACGAGCGGACTCGCAGGGACAATCCTCTTATTTGCTATGCCTGACTATTGCCAATTGGCGGCGAAGTCATAACATTTCGCTATGGCTCTCGACCCCCGTCAACTGCGTGCATTCCTCGCGATCGTGGATGCGGGGAGCCTCGGGCTGGCGGCGGAAGCATTGCACGTGACGCAGCCCGCCCTGAGCCGCACGGTCAGGCGGCTGGAACTGCAACTCGGCGTACCCCTCTTCGAGCGCCGCACGACGGGCATGGAGCTCACGAGTTTCGGCCACGCCCTGCTGCCGCACGCGACGGTCTTGAGCGAAGAAGGTGCGCGCGCCGTCGAGCAGATCAACGCGCTGCGCGGGCTCGGCCAGGGCACGATCCGCATCGGCGCGGTGGCGAGCGCCGCGATCATGGTGCTGCCCGCCGTGCTCGACCGGATCCTCACGCAGTGGCCGAACCTGCAGGTGCAGATCACCGAGGCGGTCGAAGACGTGCTGGCGGTTGCGCTCACCAGCAATGCAATCGACGTCGTGATATCGGGACCGATCGCGGAGAGCCCGGACATCGTGCAGGTGGGCGAACACAAGTTCACCGACCGCTACTCGGTGATCTCCGCCGCCAATCACCCGCTGCAGGAGCGCTCCGGGCTCACCATGCAGGATCTCATCCACGAGCACTGGGTGATGCCGTCCGAGGAAGCCGAACCGCGCAAGCAGTTCAACGCGCTCACCGCGAGACTCGGCCTCGCCCCGCCGCGGGTCGCCGTCGAGACGCGCTACCCCGCGGTCATCAAGGCACTGGTCGCTCGCACGAAGTTCCTCGGCTGGCTGCCGCAGCCGCTGTTCACCGCGGAAGAATCGGCGGGACTCATCCGCGCGCTCGCGGTGAAGGAGATGGACATGCAGCGCCGCTTCTTCGTCTTTCGCCGCCGCCGCAGCTCGACACCGCCGCCCGTGCAGAAATTCCTCGAGGCGCTGCGCAACATCGAGCCCTGAGCGTCAATCGGCGTGCGTGCTGCGCCAGCGCATGAGCGCCATCGGCACAAGCACCGCGAGAATCGCGACCGTATCCGCGACCCAGTCATGCCAGTCGCCGTCGCGATGCACGAGCGGCGTCGACTGCACCACTTCGATCAGTGCGCCGAAGAGCGACAGTGCAGCGCCGATGACGACGCCCGGCTGGCGCGGGAACGCCGCGACGCCGAGAAGCGTCAACGCATAGAACGCAAGGAAGTGGCCGGCCTTGTCCCACGGCACGATGCCGTTCAGCGTCGCCGGCGGGATCACCGCGCCGACGATCGTGACGATCACGGCGGGCCAGAACAGGGTGCGCGCAAGATTTCTGAGGGTCGCCGTCTTCATGGTCGCGCAAGACTACAGGACGGCAGCCGGAACGGGGTGGCCGTAGGCGCACTCCCACAGAAATTCATGGAGGACTTCGAATGGTCCGCGCGCGCCGGGATTGCCAAGCTGGCGTCGCACTCGGAGAAACGCCATGAAGACCAGCACGCTTTCGCTCCTTTGCCTCGCCGGATTGCTCGCGGCGTGTTCGAGTGCGCCCGAGCGTACCTACGTGCGTGATCCGCTCGATCGCTACGATCGCTACGCGGGTCCGCCGATCGACCGGTTCGCGTATCGTGGCAGCCTCGACGGCTGGCGCGCCGTCGATCGCGACCGCGTCGTGGTGTGGACGACGCCCGACGACGCCTATCTCCTCACGGTCGAGCGCGATTGCCAGGACCTGACGCAGGTCAGCCGCCTGCGGCTGACGTCCTCGCGCGAGGACTTCGACCGCACGTACGACTACATGGTCATCGGCGGCGATCGCTGCCGCATCACCGATATCCGCCACGTCGACTACGCCGAGATGCGGCACGATGCCGGCGACTACCGCAGGGACGATGACTACCGCCGCGACCGGTACCATCACTAGTCATTGGATCGCCGCCGTCGGCTGGTTGAGCAGCGGGGCGAAAAAGGCGATGGCCTGTTCGATCTCGCGCGCCTGATTCGCGGTCGACCAGCCGCGGTGTCCTTCCCCGGCAAACGCGACGTACTCGACCTTCTTGCCGGCCTTCTGCAGCGCTTCCCTCATCCACTCCGACTGCCGGGCCGGCACGATGCCGTCGTCCGTGCCGTGCATGAGGAGCACCGGGGCACGGATATCCGCTGCGCGGTAGCGCGGCGACACCGCATCGATCGCGTCCCCTTCCAGTTGCGGATCGCCGATGTTTCCGGCCCAGGCGCGGTAGCTCTCCGAATCCGCGCCATCCTGCTCGCGCACAAAAGCGAGGAATGCGCGCAAATCGCTCAAGCCCGACAGCGAGACCGCCGCGCGATACAGGTCGGGTGTCACGACGGCTCCCATCAATGCGGCGTAGCCGCCATAGCTCGACCCATAGATGGCGATGCGCTTCGGATCGGCGACACCGCGCCTGATGAGGTCGCCGATGGCGTCGGTGACATCATCCTGCATGCGCTTCGCCCATTGATGGTGGCCGCCTTCGGTGAAGGCCCGGCCGTATCCCGAGGAGCCGCGGAAATTCGGCTGCAGCACGAGCCAGCCCTGGGCGGCAAAGGCCTGCGTGAGCGGGTCGAAATCGATGGAATCGCGCATTTCCGGGCCGCCGTGCGGCACGACGACGACCGGCCGCGGCCCCGTCATCGCCAGCGGACGCGTGAGGTATGAGGTGATCGTAACGCCGTCGCGCATCGGGCTCGGCACGACCTCGACGGTCGCGAGCCGTTCGGGATCGAGCCACGGCCGGTCCGAGGCAACGAACTTCAGCTGCGCGGTCCCGACGTCGTAGAGGTAATAGTCCCCCGGCGCCTGCGGACCCTCGACATGCACCAGCATATGGGTCCTGGCGCGGTCGACGTCGACGATGCGGACGTTGGCCTGGCGCTTGAAATAATTGCGCATGCCGTTCCAGTGTCCCTGGAGCTTGCGATCCTTGAGCTTGTACATCAGCGTGTCGGCGACGTAGCCCGCACCGAGATACTCGCCATTGATCTCGATCACCGTGCTCATGTCGTAGCCCGGCGTCTCGGCCACGATTTCGACGGGAGCGCGCGCACGCAGGTCGTAGCGGAAGATGCTCAGCTTGTCGGCCCCTGCCATGCGCCCGCGCGCGAAGATCATGCCGATGCCGGGCGCGTCGCCCGCGTATTGCCAGTCCTGCTTGTTGTCCTGGCGCCGCGTGCGCACGATCAGCGAGAGGTCACGGCAGCTCGGATTGTCGCAGCGGTACACGGCAAGCTCCGTGCCGCGGCGGTTCGAGTCATAGCGAAGCGCCGGCTTGCCGTCCTTCAGGTCCCAGCCGACGGTATTCGCACGCCCGCGCACCAGGTTGTCCGCCGCGCCGCTGTAGACATTCACGTTGAAGAGGTCGTACGTGCCGGCATTCATCGCGGCCATGATGATGTGATCGGGATCGTCCGGCGTCAGGTCGATGACCCGCGACAGGTCTTTCGGAAAGGATTGCGGCGTCGGCGCGGCGGAAAAGAGCTCCACGGGATGCTGGCCGTCCGGGTCGATCGCCTCGACCTGGCGGCCGATGTAGTGGCGGCCGCTGCGCGAGGCGACATCGAGACCGACCAGGAGCCGCTTCTCGTTCGCCCACATCACCCAGAGCGGAGAGAACTTGCCGGGCTCACCGATGGTGAACTTGCTGACCGCGCCCGATTCGCCCAGGTGCTCCACGTCGATGACGGCAACGACGTCGAGATGGCCGCCGAAATCGCCGGCGATCGCGATGCGCTTGCCGTCGGGCGATAGCGCGACATCGCGCACGACCGGCTCGCGCAACAGTTCTTCCACGCTGTGGGATGTCGCTTGCGCGGCTGCACCGGCGAGCCCCCCCATGGCGAGCAACAGGCCCGCCCCCGAGCCCCTGACCGACATCGACCCCTCCCGTCGGGATGGGCGCGAGTATCGGCTAGCGGTGGATCGCCGTCACGCGCCAGATGGTGTTGCCGACGTCGTCGGCGACCAGCAGTCCACCGCTGCGATCGACGGCAACGCCGACCGGCCGTCCGCTCGCCTCGTGCTTCTCATTGAGGAATCCCGTCAGCACGTCGGCGCTCGCCCCGGAGGGCTTGCCCGCCGCAAACGGCACGAAAATAACCTTGTAGCCGCTGTGCGGCTTGCGGTTCCACGAGCCGTGCTGGCCGATGAACATGCCGGTCCCGAAAACCGGCGCCAGCGCTTGCCCGTCGGAATACGCGAGGCCGAGCGAGGCCGTGTGGGCCCCGAGCGCGTAGTCCGGCACGATCGCGCGCGCCACGAGATCCGGCGACTGCGGCTGCACGCGTTCATCGATATGCGCGCCGTAGTAGCTGTACGGCCAGCCGTAGAAGCCGCCATCCCGCACCGACGTCAGGTAGTCCGGCACGAGATCGCTGCCGATCTCGTCGCGCTCGTTGACGACGGTCCAAAGCGAGCCGGTCGCCGGGTCCCACGCCATGCCGTTCGGATTGCGCAGACCCGAGGCGTAAATGCGATGCGCGTGGGTGGCGAGGTTGACCTCCCAGATCGCAGCGCGCCCTTCCTCGCTCTTCATGCCCTTTTCCGCGACGTTGCTGTTGGAGCCGACCGTCGCATAGAGCCGCGTGCCGTCCATGCTCGGCAGGATATTCTTGGTCCAATGGTGGTTGATCGTGCCCGCCGGCAGCTCGACAAGCTTGCTGCCGGTCGCCTTGATCTCGGTTTCGCCGCCGCGGTAGGGATAGCGCACGATTTCGTCGGAATCGGCGACGTAGAACTGATCGCCGACGAGCGCCATGCCGAACGGCGAGTTCAGGCCCTTGAGAAAGACGGCGCGCAGCTCGGCTTTGCCGTCGCCGTCGGCGTCCCTGAGGAGCGTGATGCGATTGGCGCTGGGCTCGCCGGCACCCGCCTTCTTCATCGAGTTCCTGATGAACCAGCCTTTGATCCCGCGGGTGTCATCGGGCTTGGGCGGCGCGTTCGTTTCCGCAACCAGCACGTCGCCGTTCGGCAGGATGTAGAGCCAGCGCGGATGTTGCAGCTCGGTTGCGAACGCCGTCACCTGCGTTCCCGCGGCGGCAGTCGGCGTGCGCCCGGCGCTCCAGCCCACGGCCCTGGCGACGTTCAGGGTCGGAATGAGAGTCGCGTTGGGATCCGGCAGTTTCGGATCCGGTCCCATGCCGGCTTCCACCGGCAGCGTCGCCATTTCACCGCAGGCCGCGACGGCGAGCGTGGCCGCGAGGACGGCCAGGGCGGGGACGCAGACTTTGCGACTCATTGCCACCAGGCATTCTTAACAGGCTCGCCCGCGACTTCCCAGTCGGCGCAATCGACGCCGAACCGTCAGATTTCGCTGGCAGGCAAGCTCGCGCATGCGAAAATTGTCCGGGCCATGCGCAAATTCTGCACCCTGATCCTGCTCTTCGGCGCCATCGCCGCTTCCGCCAGCAATCGGCCGGCCTGCGAAGCGCTCGCCACGGCCGGGCTCTTCAAGAATACGGTCGTGCAATCGGTGCAAGTGGTGACCCGCGACAGCCTGCCGGGAAGTGTCGCGCATTGCGAAGTCAGGGCGGTCGTCTCACCGGTGGCCGGCTCGCGCATCGGCGTCATCTACCGCCTGCCGGATGCCTGGAATGACAAGCTGCTTGGGCTCGGTGGCGCGGGCTGGGCTGGCGACATCCGGTTCGCTGCCTCGCAGGCCCCGCTCGCACGCGGCTACGTCACGGCGCAATCCGATGGCGGACACGAGAGCGCCGAACTCTGGGATCCGAGCTGGGCCGCCAGGCCGGTTGCGGTCGCCGACTTCGGCTGGCGAGCCATTCACCAGATGACGCTCCTCGGCAAGGATCTCATCGCCCGCTACTACGGCCGGGCGCAAACGCGCGCGTTCTTCCAGGGCTGCTCCACCGGGGGCCGCCAGGGCCTGATCGAGGCACAGCGATTTGCAGATGACTACGACGGTGTCGTCGCCGGAGCTCCTGTGCAGTCGCTCCTCACTCAAACGTCGCAGCTGCTTCGCACGCTGGCGTTCCGCGCACCGGGCGCAGCACTCACGCCCGGCCAGCTCGTGAAGCTCAACGAGGCCTCACTCGCGGCCTGCGACGGCCTCGACGGCCTCGAGGACGGTATCGTCACCGATCCGCGGGCGTGTTCCTTCGATCCGTCCGCGGTCGCGTGTTCCGCGGATGTCGCGTCACCCGACTGTCTCTCACCCGCGCAGGTCCTCGCCGTCCGGGCGATCTATTCCAGGGTGACCACAACGAACGGCGGGACGGCCGCCTATCCGATTCTGCCCGGCGACGAAGCAGGATGGATGCGGTTCATCGACGTCGGCGCGGAGCAGGAGCTCGGCGTCGGCGCGCAAACGGCGGGCCTCAAGAATCTGCGCGAAACCCTCCTCAAGGATCGCGATTTCGATCTCGCATCGTTCGATCCAGACAAGGATCTTGCCACCGTGCGCGGCTCGCCCTTCGCGGCTCAATACGAAGCGGTCAATCCCGATCTCTCCGCCTTCGTCGAGCGCGGCGGCAAGCTCATCCTCTGGCACGGCTTCGATGATCCCGGGCCGAGCCCGCTGGAAACGCTCGAGTACTACGAGGCCGCACAGGCAGCGCTCGGCGAGCGCAGCAAGCTGTTCGACGCGCCGGTACGCCTGTTCCTTGCGCCCGGCGTTGAACACTGCGGGGGTGGACGCGGCGCCAACACGTTCGACCCGCTGCGTGCGCTCGAAGACTGGGTGGAACGCAAGGATCCCCCGGAATCGATGCGCGGCACGCGGGCGGACGGCAAGCTGTCGCGCCCGATTTGCCGCTACCCCGCCCTGCCCCGCTACAAGGGCTCGGGCGATCCGAACGACGCCGCAAACTTTACGTGCCGCTGAGCCGGCGCGTTCGAGGGCTTGCCGGCCTTCCCTGACTCTGGTACCTTGCCACTCCAAGGTACTAGGCTTAGGCACTCCCGGACCCCCGTGGCCATCGACGACAAATTCAGCTCCATCCGCAAGGGACTCCTCGAGTTCCTGATCCTCAAGATCGTGGCCGCGGACAAGGTGTATGTCGCCGATATCATCGAGCGCCTGAGCACGACCGATTTCACGACGCAGGAGGGCACCCTCTATCCCCTGCTCTCGAAGCTGCGCCGCGAGGAGCTCCTCGACTACGAGTGGAAGGAGTCCGAAGCCGGCCCGCCGCGCAAGTACTACAAGCTGACGCCGAAGGGCAAGGCGCAGCTTGCCGAACTCAACAAGTACTGGAAGTACATCAACACCACCATCCAATCGCTGGGTCCTGCCACATGAACCGAGTCATCACCATCAGCCTCAATGGCAACGCCTTCCAGCTCGAAGAAGCAGGCTACGAGGCGCTGCGCGGCTATCTCGATACCGCCACGGCCAGGCTCAAGGACAACCCCGACCGCGACGAAATCGTGTCGGACCTCGAGCAGGCGATCGCGGACAAGTGCGGCCGCTACCTTGGGCCGCACAAGAGCGTCATTGCCTCGACGGAGATCGAGCGCATCCTGAACGAAATGGGACCGGTCGATGCGCCTGCCGCGGACGGTGGTCCTTCGGCCCAGTCCGCCGGCGCCGGGCACCCTGGCCGCGGTGACGGCGCGCCGAAGCGCCTCTACCAGATCCACGAAGGCGCGATGCTGAGCGGCGTCTGCAACGGCTTCGCCGCGTATTTCAACGTCGACGTCACCGTCGTGCGCATTTTGTTCGTGCTGTTGACGCTGCTCTCGGGCGGCATCGGCATTCTCGCCTACCTCGTCATGATGTTCGTGATCCCGTACGCGAATACTTCCGAGGAGCACGCCGCCGCGCGCGGGCAGGCTTTCAGCGCAAGCGAACTCATCGAGCGCGCGAAGAAGCAGTACGAGGAATTCCGCAGCCGCCACGATTGGCGCAAGAGCCAGGAACAGTGGCGCGGCCAGTGGCGCGAACAGCGCCGGCAGTGGCGCCAGCGCCAACGGGAATGGCGCCGCCGCTGGCGCTATGACTCGGACCAGGGCGCGAGCTCCCTCTGGGGAAGCGCGCCGGCCCCGCGGCCCGTGAGTTACGCCACGCGCGTGATCGCGGGCTTCATGATCCCGGTGTTCGCAATCCTGAGCGCGGCAGTACTCGTCACGTGGCTGATCGTGCTGATTTCACTCGCCTCGACCGGAACGGTCTTCGGTTGGCATTTGCCGTACAGCATTCCCGTCTGGGCCGCGCTCCTGTTCGTCGTTCTCATCTACGGCGCCATTTCCGGGCCGTTGCGGGCGGCAAGCCGGGCGTCCCGTCAAGCGGCCACGGGGCAGACCTACGGCTGGTACGGATTCGGTGATGCGCTCGTGCGGCTCGGTTTCATCGTGATGTTCCTGTGGCTCGCGTATCACTTCATCCCCGGCGTGCACGGTCTCATCGACGGACTACCGGACCTGTGGCGCGCGGTCACGCACGAAGCCACGACCACCGCCATGAATTGGCTGCAATAGTCCCCGCGGGGTCACGCCATGAGCAAGCGACTCGGCCTCATCCTCGTGATCGCCTGCCTCGTCGTGCATGCGCTGCTCGCGCACGTCGCGGTCGCGGGCCCGCTCGAGGACGCGGAGCGGACCTACTCGATCGTCAATGACGCGAACAGCGCCATCGGTGCGATCGACTCCGGCATCTTCGCAAGCTATCTCGGGCGCGACCGGGCCGCCTGGCAGCTGCAATACCTGCAGCAACGGCAGGTGCTCGTCCGCCAGCTAGCCGCGATCTCCGACCAGGGCCTCGCCGCGGGCGATGCCAGGGTCGTCGCCGTTCTCAGGGCGAAGCTCGACTCGCTGGCCGAGTCTCCGTCCTCGGAGGGGAGCAAGGATGGCCGTTGCGAGGACGCCGCGCGCCCGGGCGCCGAGCTTGCCGCGTTGTCGAGCGCGCTGGTTGGGTGCTTTCGCGAGATCGCCAACAACCTCGACTTCGAGGGCAAACGGATCGACCGTGCCTCGGCCTTGACGGAACTCGCCGAGATCGAGGATCCCGCGCGCCGCAAAGCCCTTTTTCTCGCGTTCGTTCCGCTGTGGCGCGCCGTGAATGCGGATGACGAACCGGCGAGCCCGTACCGACGGCTCATTGCCCTCGCCGCTGTCGACGCGCGCGCCAAGGGTTCGCCGATCGACGCGGCCGCGCGAACTGTCGGCGTGACGGGCGCAGATCTCGACCAGTGGCTCGTCCGGATTCTCGAGACCTGGAGCGCGGCCACGCGCGGCGACATCTGCGAACCCTGGGACTACCGGTTTCGGTCCGGTGCCGCGGACCGCGCGCTCGCGCCCGCCCTCGCCGGCCAATCGTTGCTCGCCATCGATCATCGCTTCTATTCGAAGCTCGGCGCCGATCTCGACAAGCTGGGCGTTGTCTACGATCTCGAGCCTCGGCCGGACAAGTCCTCGGTCGCCTACACGGATTTCCTGACGCACGGCGGGATGGCGGCGGGACACTGGATGCGGCCCATACCCCGAGTGCTGGCCAGTTACCGCGGCACGAAGCTCGGATCGCTCAATGAACTCGTGCACGAGAACGGCCATGCGGTACGCCTGGCCGCGATCCGCAACCGGCCAGCCTATGTCGACTGGACGGACGACCTCATTGAAGAGGCGTTTGCCGACGTTCCCTCCTGGAGCGTGTACGAGCCCGCCTGGCAGCAGCGTTTTCTCGGCGTCAAGGCGTCCGAGCGCGATTCGCTGCGCGCGCTGTATGGGAGCGTGATGCTGGATGTTGCGTGGGCCCTGTTCGAGGCCCGCATGCTTCGCGACCCGGCCGCCGATCCCAACCTGCTCTGGACGGACATCACGAGCCGTTACCTGCACATCGTCCCGCACCCGGAACTTTCCTGGTGGGCCGTACGGGTGCAGCTCGTCGATCTGCCGGGCTACATGGTGAACTACGGGCTCGGCGCCGTGGTGACCGCCGATCTGCGCCAGCGAGTGCGCGAGAAGATCGGCGGCTTCGATACGGGCAATTCCCGCTGGTACCCGTGGCTGTCGCAGAGCTTCCTGCGCTACGGGTCCGAGCGCGATGGGCCAACTCTCCTCAGGGATTTCCTCGGGCGCCCGGTCTCGCCGGACGCCCTGCTCGCTCAACTTCGACGGCTCTCCCCGTCCCCCGCGATGGCGCGCGATCGATAGCGATAGAGCGCAACGAGCCCGATGATCATCCAGATGACGTTGAGCGCGGCGGACGGAATCGCGCCGTTGTAGCCGCTGTTGATCACGAAGCCGATCGAGCCGATGACGTTCATGCCCTGGTAGAGCCGGGACCGGCCGTCGAGCCGGCCGCTCGACAGCAAGCCGTAGGCGATGAGGATCAGGGCGGCACCCAGCCAGCCGGCGGATTCGATGAAAAAGTGCATGGATGGGGCCCTCGGGACGGTTTGGCTCTATATATAAGAGTAGCAGGTGACATATTCCGGCCGGCCGGACCGGCAACCTCCGTTGTAATATAAATCCGCCGTCCGCGACCGAAGGCCCCGAAGAAGTGCCGCCATGTCCCTGCGATTGATCCAGTTTCGAGAGGCCGACGGCTCGCGGTGGGTCGCCGTGGGCGACGACGACGCGGCCGCCTGGCGGCTCGACGGTGTCGCGAGCACCTGTGAACTCGCCCGGCACGCCCTCGCCGAAGGCGTTTCCCTGCAGAGCGCCGCACGTGCCCGTCGCTCGAACGTCCGGCTCGATCTCGCCGTTGCGGAAGCCGAGGGGCGGCTGCTCGCGCCTATCGATCATCCCGATAGCGCGCACCTATTCCTCACCGGCACGGGCCTCACGCACCTCGGGTCCGCGGCGAGCCGTGACCGGATGCACCAGGCCGCGCAGAGCGGCACGCTCACGGATTCGATGCGCATGTTCCAGATGGGAGTCGAGGGCGGCAAGCCGGCACCCGGCGCCACCGGCGTGCAGCCCGAGTGGTTCTACAAGGGCGATGGCACGAGCATCGTTGCGACCGGCGCGCCGCTCGTCGCGCCTGCCTTTGCGCTCGATGGCGGCGAGGAGCCGGAGATTGCCGGCATCTATCTGATCGACCCCGCGGGCCGGCCGCGCCGCCTCGGCTTCTGTCTCGCGAACGAGTTCTCCGACCACGTGACGGAGCGCGGCAACTATCTCTGGCTCGCGCACTCGAAGCTGCGGCCCGCCTCGCTCGGGCCCGAGCTCCTGACGGGTGACCTGCCGCCGGACATCCAGGGCGCGAGCCGCATCCGGCGCGGTTCACAGGTGATCTGGGAAAAGCCCTTCCAGACGGGTGAAGCGAACATGTCCCATTCGCTCGACAATCTCGAGCGGCATCACTTCAAGTACGCGCTCTTTCGCCGGCCGGGCGATGTGCACGTGCATTTCTTCGGAACCGCGACACTGTCCTTCGCCGATCGCATTGAAACCCGCCCCGGCGATGTCTTCGAGATCGTGGCGCCGCCGTTTCACTTCGCCTTGCGAAATCCGCTGGCGCGCGCCGACGCGACGCCGGTGCCCCTCGACCCGCTCTGAGAGGCCCGATGAACAAGATCCGCATCGCCATCGTTGGACTCGGCAAGATCGCCCGCGACCAGCATGTTCCTTCCATTGCCGCGAATCCGCACTTCGAACTCGTCGCGGTCGCGAGCCCTCATCATCGGCTCGAGGGCATGCCGTGCTACAACAGCATCGAAGAGCTGCTCGCAAAGGCGCCGCCGATCGACGCCATCGCGCATTGCACGACGCCGCAGGTCCGCTATGACATCGCCCGCTACGCGCTCGAGCACGGGTGTCACGTGCTTCTCGAAAAACCCCCTGGAGCCACCCTCACCGAGGTGACCGCCCTCGCGACGCTCGCGCGGGCGCAGGGCCTTGCGCTCTTCGCGTCCTGGCATTCGCGTCATGCGGCTGCGGTCGAAGCGGCGCGCGCCTGGCTTGCGGTGCGAACGATCCGGGATATCGCCGTGACCTGGAAGGAGGACGTGCGCGTGTGGCATCCCAGTCAGCGCTGGATCTGGGAAGGCGGCGGCCTCGGTGTCTTCGATCCCGGCATCAATGCCCTGTCGATCCTGACGAGCCTCCTGCCGGAAGCGCTCGTGCTGAAGCAGGCGGAGCTCGATTTTCCGAGCAACTGCGAGACGCCGATCGCAGCGCGGCTGACCCTCGCCCATGGGGCCGGTACGCCCGTGCGCGTGGATCTCGACTTCCTGCAGACCGGCCCGCAGACCTGGGATATCGCAGTCGAGACGGACGGCGGAATGTTGCTCCTCTCGATGGGCGGCACGAAGCTCGCGATCGACGGCCAGCCGGTTGCAACCCCGGGCGCGCCCGAGTACGCCAGTCTCTATGCGCACTTCGCCTTGCTCGTGCGCGAGCGCCGCGTCGATGTCGATCTCGCACCCATGCAGCTCGTTGCCGATGCCCTGCTCGCCGGACGCCGACGGACTGTTCCGCCGTTCGTGGAGTAACACCCGTGATGCCTCGTGGGTATCTCATGCTGCTCGCCGCGTTGTCGATCGCGGTCGCGCCAGTGCAAGCGAGGGCGGGCGCAACGGCTGCGTTCACCGCCGCCGTCGTCGTGCGCACGGACGCGCCGGGCCCCGTCATCAGTCGCACGATCTACGGACAGTTTTCCGAGCACCTCGGCCGCGGTATCTATGAAGGCATCTGGGTGGGCGAGGACTCGCCGATTCCGAATACGCACGGCTACCGGAACGACGTCGTGGCAGCGCTCCGCGCCCTGCACGTGCCGGTGGTGCGCTGGCCGGGTGGCTGTTTCGCCGACGAGTATCACTGGCGCGAGGGCATCGGGCCGCGCGCCGGGCGCCCGACCAGGATCAACACGACCTGGGGCGGCGTCGAGGAATCGAATGCCTTCGGCACCCATGAATTCCTGGACTTCGCGGAACTCATCGGTGCCGACGCGTATGTGTCCGGCAACGTCGGTTCCGGGTCGCCGCAGGAGATGGCGGAGTGGATCGAGTACATCACCTCCGACACGCAATCGACGCTTGCGAAGCTGCGGCGCGCGAACGGGCGCGACAAGCCCTGGCGCCTGCCCTACTTCGGCATCGGCAACGAGACCTGGGGGTGCGGTGGCAACATGCGCGCGGAATTCTCCGCCGACCTCTATCGCCAGTTCGCCACCTTCCTCAAGGCGCCGCCCGGGAACCGGCCGCTGCGCGTCGCGAGCGGCGCGGCCGCCGACGATTTCAACTGGACGGAAGTCCTCCTGTCGCGCGCCGCGCCACTGATGGATGCCTACTCGCTGCACTACTACACGCTGCCGACCGGCGACTGGAATCACAAGGGTTCATCGACAGGTTTCGGCGCAGCGGAATGGGCCTCAACGCTGTCGCAAGCCGTCCGGCTCGATGACTTGGTCACCCGCCATTCGGCCATCATGGACCCGTACGACGCCGCGAAGCGCATTGCTCTCTTCGTCGACGAGTGGGGCACCTGGTACGACGCCGAGCCCGCCCGCAATGCCGCGTTTCTCTACCAGCAGAATACGCTGCGGGACGCGGTGGTAGCGGCGCTGTCGCTCAACATCCTGCACCGGCACGCGGACCGCGTCCGCATGGCGAACATCGCGCAGATGGTCAACGTGCTGCAGGCGATGATCCTGACCGACAAGGAAAAGATGCTCCGCACGCCGTCCTACTACGTCTTCCAGATGTACGTGCCGTTCCAGGGCGCGACCACGCTTGCGGTCGACGTCAATGCGCCATCCTACGTCGCCGGCGATGTCTCGCTGCCGTCGCTCGATGTTTCCGCCGCGCGGGACACCGCCGGCAATCTCGAGCTCGCCTTCGTGAACCTCGATCCGGTGCGCGGCGCCAGAATCTCGGCGACCCTGCCGGGCACGGAAATCCGCCGCGCCTCGGGGCGGCTCCTGACGGCCGACGCCATGGACGCGCACAACAGCTTCGATCAACCGAACGCGGTCGTGCCGGCCCCCCTCGATCCGAAGCTCAGCGGCCACAAGCTCACATTCGAGCTGCCGCCGAAGTCGGTCGCTGTGCTGACGGTCACTCCCGCTCAGTGATTGTGGCGGGGGACTCCGAACTTCTGCGCGATGCGCTGAAATTTCACTGCGGGCTCGAGTATCGCGCCGGATTCCTGCTGGCCGACGACCGCCCGCTGCATTTCCTGCCAGGGCGTCTGGCTGGGCGGAATGGGATAGCCGCCCGCGGCCGCGAGCGCTCGCCGCCGCGCCTCGAGTTCCTCCGCGCCGATCAGGATATTGGCCTCGCCGCGCTTCAGGTCGATGCGCACACGATCGCCGGTGCGCAAGAGCGCGAGGCCGCCGCCCGCGGCCGCTTCCGGCGAGGCATTCAATATGGAAGGCGATCCGGACGTGCCGGACTGCCGGCCATCGCCGATGCACGGCAGATTGTGAATGCCCGCGCGGATGAGATTCACCGGCGGGCGCATGTTCACGACTTCCGCCGCGCCCGGATAACCGATCGGACCCGCGCCCCGCATGAAGAGCAGTGTGTCGTCGCCGATTGCGAGCGCCGGATCATCGATGCGCTGGTGATAGTCCTCGGGCCCGTCGAACACGACGGCACGCCCCTCGAACGCTTCCGGATCCCTGGGGTTCGCGAGATAGCGCGCGCGGAATTCCTCCGACACCACGCTCAGCTTCATGATGGCCGAGTCGAAGAGATTGCCGCGCAGTACCGTGAAGCCCGCGCGTGACTTGAGCGGCTTCGTGAACGGACGGATCACTTCCGGGTCCGCGATCACGGCACCCCGGCAGTTCTCACCGAGCGTGCGGCCGTTGGCGGTGAGCGCGGACTCGTCGATGAGCCGCTGGCCCATGAGCTCCGCCACCACCGCGGGGACGCCGCCCGCGCGATAGTAGTCTTCCCCGAGATATTCGCCCGCCGGCTGCAGGTTGACGAGCAGCGGGATGTCGCGGCCGTAGGTCTGCCAGTCGTCGATGCCGAGTTCGACGCCGATATGGCGCGCGATCGCATTCAGGTGAATCGGCGCGTTGGTCGAGCCGCCGATGGCCGAATTCACGCGGATGGCATTGATGAAGGCGGCGCGCGTCAGGATGTCGGAGGGTTTGCGGTCCGCTGCGACCATCTCGACGATCTGCTTGCCCGTGTGGTACGCGCACTCCTGCCGGTCTCGGTGCGGCGCCGGAATGGCGGCCGACCCGGGCAGCGACATGCCGAGCACCTCGGTCAGGCTGTTCATCGTGCTGGCCGTACCCATGGTATTGCAGAACCCGGTCGAGGGCGCCGACGACGCGACCAGCTTGACGAATCCGGGGTAGTCGATTTCGCCCGCCGCCAGCAGCTCGCGCGCGTGCCAGACAATCGTGCCGGAACCCGTGCGCTTGCCGTTCGACCAGCCATTCATCATCGGGCCGACCGACAGGGCGATGGCCGGCAGATTGACCGTCGCCGCCGCCATCAGGCAGGCGGGCGTCGTCTTGTCGCAGCCGATCGTGAGCACGACGCCGTCGAGCGGATAACCGAAGAGCACTTCGACGAGGCCGAGATAGGCGAGATTGCGGTCAAGGCCCGCCGTGGGGCGCTTGCCCGTCTCCTGGATCGGGTGCACCGGAAACTCGAGCACGATGCCACCCGACTCGCGCACCCCCTCGCGCACGCGGTCCGCGAGCACGAGGTGGTGGCGATTGCACGGCGACAGGTCGCTGCCCGTCTGGGCGATGCCGATGATGGGGCGGCCGGACTGCAGCTCCTCGAGCGAGAGGCCGAAATTCATGTAGCGCTCGAGATAGAGCGCGGTCATGTCGGCGTTCGCGGGATCGTCGAACCAGGCGCGGGAGCGGAGCGGTTTCGGCATGAGCGGTATCAGGACTTGGTGACGGAAAAGCGCAGGGTCATGGCATTTCGATAGGACTGGCCCGCATCGAGCCGCGCCGAGGGGAAATCCGGATGATTCGGCGCATCCGGAAACACCTGCGGCTCGAGGCACAGGCCATCGCCCTGACGATACACCCGCCGGCCCTTGCCGACGACGGTGCCATTCAGAAAATTTCCGGAATAGAACTGCAATCCCGGCGCGATCGTCCAGAGCTCCATCACGCGCCCGGTCACCGGATCCTCGAGCCGGGCGGCAAGGCGCTCGCTGGAGCCGCCAGCGCCCGTCACGATGAAATTGTGGTCGTAGCCCCGGCCGACCACGAGCTGCGGATCGGAGCCATCGCGGATCCGCTCACCGATGATCGCCCCCGCGCGAAAATCGAATGGCGTGCCGGCGACCGGCCGCCGCTCGCCGGTCGGTATGAGCGTGGCATCGACCGGCGTGTAAGCGTCGGCCAGGAGGGTCAGCCGCTCGCCGAGCGTGTCGCGCCCGCTCGCTTCGCCCCCGAGGTTGAAGTAGCTGTGGTTGGTGAGGTTCACGATCGTTGGCCGATCCGTCGCGGCGCGGTATGCGATCGACAGCGCGTTGCGGTCGTCGAGCGAGTAGGTCGCCAGCGCGCGGAGTTTGCCCGGATAGCCGCCCTCGCCGTCCGCGCTCTCGTACGCGAGCACCACTCGCGCCGGCGAGCCGGATTCGACCGACTCGATCTTCCAGACCCGCTTGTCGAATCCCAGGCGGCCGCCATGCAGGTGATTGGCGCCGTCGTTGGTTTCGAGCTGGTAATCGCGGCCGTCGAGAGAAAACCTGCCATGGGCGATGCGGTTGGCATAGCGGCCGACGCTCGCGCCGAAGTACTGCGGGTTTTCCAGGTAGGCCGCTGCCGTCGCGTACCCGAGCACGATATCGTCGCTCCGGCCGTCGCGATCCGGAACGCTGAGCGCCTGCAGTGTCGCGCCCAGCGTCATCACCCGCGCCGTGATGCCGCGCCCGTTCGTGAGTTCCACAGCTTCGATGGGCGTGCCGTCGGCGAGCTTGCCGAACGGAATGCGGCGGGCGTCGGCCGCAGTCGCTGTTGCGGCGAACGCCAGCAGCGTCGTCAAAAGCGTCGCTCCAACGATCCTCATCTCGATATGTCCCTGCGGCGGCGTCCGTTCGCGATCTTAATGGACTGCGGCGCTTGCTTCATGACAATTGGTAGCGGTAACGTTGAGCCGCCATGAAAACTCAATCCCGCCGCAGTTTCCTCCTGCAGTCCGCGGCGCTCGCGGCTGCGCCCTTCATCAGCACGAGCGTGACGCGCGCACTCGCCCGGGATTCGCAGAGGAAGCTGGGCGTCGCGATCTGCGGTCTCGGCAGCCTCAGCACGAATCAGATCGCGCCCGCCCTCCTCAAGGCCGAGCGCTGCCGGCTTGCCGGCATCGTTACCGATTCGCCGGAGAAGGCAGGGAAGTGGCAGACGGAGTACGACATTCCCGACCGCAGCGTCTACACGTACGACACGATGGAGAAGATGGCGCACAACCGCGACATCGACATCGTCTACATCGTGACGCCCAATGCCCTGCACGCCGAGCAGACGATGCGCGCCGCGAAGGCCGGCAAGCACGTGTTCTGTGAAAAGCCGATGGAGATTTCCGTCGAACGCTGCCAGCAGATGATCGACGCGTGCAAGGCCGCCGACCGGATGCTGGGCGTCGCCTATCGCTGCCAGTTCGAACCGCACCACCTCGAATGCATGCGGCTCGCCCGGGAAAAAGTATTCGGCGCGGTGCGCATCGTCGAGGCGGCCTTCGGCGTTTCCATCACCAATCCGAACGAGTGGCGCCTGAAGCGCGCGCTTTCCGGCGGCGGCGCGCTGATGGACGTCGGAATCTATGCGTTGCAGGCCGCGCGCTATCTCACGGGCGAGGAGCCCGTGCTCGTCGCCGGCACGGAAGCGAAGACCGACCCGGTCCGTTACGGCGAGGTCGACGAATCGGTCGTCTGGACCAGCCGGTTTCCAAGCGGCGCGATCGCTCATTGCGGCACGTCGTACAACACGGCGACCGTCAGCAATTTCCGCGTATCCGCCGAGAATGGCTGGTTCGGGCTCGACCCGGCCTTCTTTTACAGCGGCAACCGGGGCCGCCGGAGCGACGGCCAGGAGATCCGCTTCCCCGAGATCGATCAGTTCGCCGCGGAGCTCGACGACTTCGCGCGCTGCATCGAAGAAAAAACGCCTTCCCGGGTTCGCGGCGAGGAAGGCTTGCGCGACGTGCGCATTCTCATGGCGATCTACGAATCGATCCGCACCGGCACCGCCGTCAAGCTGGCGTAGCGCAAGTGTTCCGCGAGTTCGCAGCCGGCCTGCTCGTCTGCGGATGGCTTGCAGGCGGTGGTGAAGCGAGTGCCGGCAGCACTCGCCCGGCCGATCCTGCGCAGCTCCCATCGGGCCTGCCGGATCCGGCGACGGCGCCCGCGCTCAAGGACCTGTTCGCCGCCCGCTTCTTCATCGGTGGCGCCATCCAGCCCTCGCAGCTTGCCGTTCCCGCGGACCTGGACCTGCTCCGCAAGCACTTCAGCAGCATCACCGCGGAAACGGTGATGAAGCCGGCCACGATCGGCCCGGCCGAAGGCCGCTACAACTTCGCGCCGGCCGACCAGCTGATCCGCTTCGCCGAGGCCAACTCGATGCACGTGCGCGGGCATACGCTCCTCTGGCATCGCAACGCACCCACGTGGTTCTTCGCAGGTGACCGATCCGATGGCGCCGCCTATCGGGCGCTCGTTCGCCGGCGCCTGGAAACCTACATCGCGAACGTCGTGGCGCATTTTCGCGGCAAGCTCTACTCGTGGGACGTGGTGAACGAGGTCGCAAGCGACAACGCCGGCGAGACCTACCGGGAAACGAGCCCCTGGTTCACGGCGCTCGGCCCGGATTACATCGACTATGCCTTTCGCGCGGCGCGCGCGGCGGACCCCGGCGCCCGGCTCTATCTCAACGACTACAACACGGAGCAGCCGCAGAAGCGCGCCCGCGTGCTGGCCATCGTGCGGGACCTCAAGGCGAAAGGCGTGCCCATCGATGGTGTCGGCCATCAACTGCACCTCCACGTGAATGCCTCGGCGACGGCGGTCGATGAGGCGCTTCGGGCCGTCGAAGCGCTCGGCCTCGAAAATCAAGTCACCGAACTCGACGTGTCGATCTACGCCGATCCGGGCTCCTGTTACGCCAACCACATCGCCTGCCAGCCGGACTCGGGCGGCGCTGTTTCGCAGTCCACGCTCTCGCGGCAGGCGGCTCTCTACCGATCGCTGTTCGATGTCTTCAAGGCGCACCCGAGTATCACCGCCGTCACGACCTGGGGCTTGTCGGACGGTCACACCTGGCTCAACAGATTTCCGGTTACGCGGACGAACTTGCCGCTGCTCTTCGATACATCGCGCCAACCGAAGTGGGCGTTCTGGGCGGTCGCGGACCCGTCGATCAGGATTCCGTAGCGCAGAGCTTCGCGCGCTTGTCGTCATGCCCGCGCAGCACCGCATCGACGTAGTAGTCGACCAGGCCGCGTGCGAAGGCTCGATCGCCCTCCGGAATCAGCGAACCGGCATCCTTCACCCAGCCTTCGACACAGTCCGCCTTCGCTCCCTTGCCGGCGGCGCAGTCGAGCAGCGCATCGAAAGCCCTGCGATAGGTATCGAAGCCCGCGCGCACCATCGGCGCGCCATGCCCCGGAATCAACTGCTTGAACGGCCACTGCGACACGCCAGCGAGCGCAACTCGCCAGTTCTCCGGGCAGGCGGTATCGAAGAAGGGCGCCGGCAGCGTGACGAGATCGCCCGCAAGCAGTGTCGCCGTCGCCTCATCGAACACCCAGAGATCGCCGGCGGTCACGGCCCGCTCGAAGTGCAGCTCGAGCCTGCGGCCCGCGATGTCGAATGTCTTCGACGCGGCGATGACATCAGTCGGGCCAAGCTTCGGCCCGGCGTCGATGAGCGCAATCTCGGCGCGCAACCCGGTCACCGCCTGGGGATCCTGCGATTGCGCGAGCGCCACGGCGAGCTGGTCACGGTAGGTCCTGAGAAATCCACCGAGCGCCCCGGTCAGTGCGCCGCTTGCGTAGACCCGCACGTCTGGATAGGCCTCGCGCAGCATGAGATTGCCGCCCACGTGATCGAGGTGCCAATGCGAATTGATGATGGCCGCGACCGGCCTGCCGCCCGCCCGGGCGTAATCGATGATTTGCTGCGTGTGTTCGGGATGACGGCCCGTGTCAAAGACAATGAAACCCTCGGGGCCATCGATGACGATGCTGTTGCCATCCGGCTGCCGCGCTGGCGTGGTCACGCCCGGGATCAGGTGAATGACGTCCGGTGCCGCTGCCGGTGCCAGCGTTGCACCGAATGCCCAGGCGATTGCCACCAGCCGTATTTGCCGCCGCATGCCCGACTGCTCCAGCGCCTTGATCCGGAGAGAATTCTACGACTCCTTCGAGCGCTTGCCGCGCACCCGGGCGCGCCGGCCGGTCAGCCCATCGAGCCGCCGGGACAGCGGCGGGCCGGCCGGGCGGGGTCCGTCCCTTGACCAGAACTTACGGGTACCTCTGCTAATAGTTACTGGTACGGTTACCAAGGTCTTGGTACTTTAACCAATACCAGGGTTGGCAGATGAAGGCGAGCGGCCATGGCCTCGGACGTCAGGCAGAGGATTCTCGATGCCGCCGTGAAGGTCCTCATCGAGCAAGGCGGCAGCGCGCTCACGCAGCCGAAGATCGCCGCCGCGGCCGGCGTCCGCCAGAGCCATCTCACCTATTACTTCCCGAGGCGCAACGACCTGATGCTCGCCGTTACGCTGCATTGGGCGCATACCTATCTCGCCGAGGCCGCCCGCAAGGCGGGAGCGTCGCCGGCGACACTGCGCGATATTGCACGCTATATGGGCGAGATCGTCGTCGAGGCAGCCCGCGTCCGAATTATCCTCAGCCTCATCGTCTCGGCTGCCGGTGACGATCCGCGAATCCACGAGCCGCTGCGCGAACTCATCGCCTCGGAACGCCAGTCGGTCGGCACCCTGCTCGCGGGCGCCGGCGTGACGCTTGATGCGGACGGCGCCGCGATCACCCACGCGGCCCTCGTCGGACTCGCGGTCCTCAATGTCGCGCAGGGCAGAAGCGCCGACCGCCAGACACGAGCCTCGGTGAAAGCGGTCCTGGAAAGACTGGTACCCATCCTGGCATCCCGTCGCAAACCCGCGGCGAAGAGACGCCGAACGAGGAAACGGGCATGAGAATTCCGCACACCGCCATTCGCATCGCGTTGGTCGCGATGGCTGCCGTTGCCGCCGAGGGCTGTGGTCGCCACGGCCCGGCGGTCTACCCCGGATTCGTCGAGGGCGAATACGTCTACATTTCCGCACCGATCGACGGTCGCGTAAAGCACTTGTTCGTCGCCCGCGGGCAGCAGGTGGCAGGCAATGCGCCCCTCTATGAACTGGAGGGTGTGGACCAGCAGGCGGAGCGTGCGCAAGCCGCGCAACGCCTCACCAGCGCCCAGGCCCGGGTCAAGAACCTGAAGGGCAGCCGTCGTCCGGCCGAACGCGACATCTCGGCCGCGCAAGTCGAACAGGCCCATGCCGACAGCGCGCTCGCCGACGCGGTGCTCGCACGTGACGAAGAGCTCTACACGAAGCAACTGATTCCGGAACTGCGCTTGATCCAGTCGCGTGCGGATGCCAAGGCGAAGCAGGCGCGCCTGGAAGAACTCACGGCGCAAGCCCGCCTCGCATCGGAAAGCATCGGCCGGCGCGAGGAGGTGACGGCCGCCAGCGGTGAGGCCGAGGCGGCCGCCACCGTGCTCGACCATGCCGACTGGCAGCTGGCGCAGCGTTTCGGTGTGGCACCGGCTGCCGCGCTCGTGCAAGACACCTACTATCAACCGGGCGAATGGGTGCCCGCGACCCGTCCCATCGTGAGCCTGCTGCCACCGGGCAACATCCGGCTGCGCTTCTACATGCCGGAAGCCGCCATCGCGGGACTCAAGCTGGGTCAGCGCATGGTCATCGAGTGCGATGGCTGCCCGGCCGGCGCGCGGGCGACAGTAAACTACATCTCGACGGACCCGGAATACACGCCGCCTATTCTTTTCAGCGATGACAACCGCTTACGGCTCGTTTATCGAATTGACGCGAAGCCAGACGCCGGCGCCCTGCCCTGGTTGAAGCCGGGGCTCCCGGTGAAAATGCGTGCGGAATCCGCCCCGTGACCGAAGCCCCGCTCGCCATCGACGTCAAGGGCCTCAACAAGCATTTCGGCCCGAAGCACGTCGTCAGGGATTTCTCGCTCGAGGTGAAGAAGGGAGAGATCTACGGATTTCTCGGCCCGAACGGCAGCGGCAAGACGACGTCCATCCGGATGCTGTGCGGCCTCCTGACGCCGGACAGCGGCTCCGGCACCTGCCTCGGCTTCGACGTCATCCGCGAAGCATCGAAGATCAAGCGCGAAGTCGGCTACATGACGCAGCGCTTCTCGTTGTGGGAGGACCTGACGGTCCGCGAGAACCTCGAGTTCATCGGCCAGATGTTCGAGATGAAGAGCTACCGGACCGCGGTCAAGGAGACGATGGCGCGCATGGGACTCGAGTCCCGCGCCGGCCAGATCTCCGGCACCCTGTCGGGCGGCTGGAAGCAGCGCGTGGCCCTCGCCGCCTGCATGCTGCACGCGCCGAAACTGCTGCTCCTCGATGAACCGACCGCCGGCGTCGATCCGAAGGCGCGCCGCGACTTCTGGAAGGAGATCCACGTGCTCGCCAAGCAAGGCATCTCGATTCTCGTGTCGACTCACTACATGGACGAAGCGGAGCGCTGCCACCGGCTCGCGTACATCGCCTACGGCAACCTCCTCGCCAAGGGCAGCATCGATGAAGTCATCGCTCAGCAGTCGCTCGTCACCTGGACCGTGAGCGGCCCGGATCTGGTCACGCTCGAAGCCGAACTCGAAAAGCGCCCGGGAGTCGCCTCGGTCACGCCCTTCGGCAATTCCCTGCACGTCGTCGGCCTCGCCGAAGCGGAACTCGAGTCGGCACTTGGGCCCTTCCTCGCGGATACGAGATACCACTGGTCGCGCGCGCAGCCGACGCTCGAGGACGTGTTCATCCACCTGATGCCGGACAACACGGACGGCAAGCCATGAGCCGGCAGCGCCTGTCCTGGATGCGATTGCGCGGCATCCTCGGCAAGGAATTCATCCAGCTGCGCCGCGACCGCATGACTTTCGGCATGATCGTGATGCTGCCGATCATGCAGCTCCTGCTCTTCGGCTTCGCGATCAACTCCGACCCCAAGTACCTGCCGACGGCGGTGCTGAGTGAGGACAGCGGTCCCTTCGTGCGCTCGCTCGTGAGCGCCCTGCAGGTCAGCGAGTACTTCCGCGTCATCGCCGAGGTCCATTCGCCGGATGAGGCGCATGCACTCCTCGAGCGCGGCGACGTGCAGTTCGTGATCAACGTGCCCGGCCAGTTCGAGCGCAAGCTTGCGCGCGCGGATCCGGCGCAGCTCCTCGTCGAAGTGGACGCCACGGATCCCGTTGCCAGCAGCAATGCCCTCGCGGCCCTGCAGCCGCTCATCGAACAGGCTATGCGTCGCGACCTGCCGGAATTCGCGCGGCGCGACCTTGCAGTGGTCAAACCCGTCGATCTTCGCATCCATCGCCTCTACAACGCCGCGGGCATCAGCGCCTACAACACCGTGCCCGGCCTCCTCGGCGTCATTCTCACGATGACGATGGTCATGATGACGGCGCTCGCGATGACGCGCGAACGCGAGCGCGGCACTTTTGAAACACTGCTCGCGACGCCGGCGCTGCCCACCGAGGTGATGATCGGCAAGATCGTGCCCTACGTCGTCATCGGCCTCGTCCAGGTGACGGTGATGCTGCTGGCGGCGCTCCTCATCTTCCACGTGCCGTTCATCGGCAGCGTCGCGCTCATCTATGCGATGGTGCTCGCCTTCAGTTTCGCAAACCTCATCCTCGGCATCACCGTGAGCTCGCTCGCGCGCAACCAGCTGCAGGCGGTGCAGGCCGCGATCTTCATCTTCCTGCCCTCGATCCTGCTCTCCGGATTCATGTTCCCGTTTCGCGGCATGCCGACGTGGGCGCAGTGGATCGGCAATGCCCTGCCGCTCACCCACTTCGTGGTGATCGTGCGCGGGGTCATGCTGAAGGGCGTCGGCCTCGCCGAAGTCTGGCAGCACCTGGCGGCGATCGGAGCATTTACGCTCGCGGTCCTCGGTATCGGCCTGCGCTTCTACAAGCGAACGCTCGACTGACCGGCGCACTGCCACCCCCTGTGCACAATTGAGCGGCAGGTCGCCCGAATTGCGGTAGCGGGCGGCCCGGTTTGCGGCGCATTTCTGGTTGGCATGACCCACAACGGGTCCCTGCCGCCTGGGAGCGCCATGAAAACCTCGATCGCCCGCGTCCGTCCGCAGATCCTCGACGGGCTGTTCCTGTTGCAGCTCGCCGCCGGAATTCTTCTCGCCCTCCTGTTCGCCGTGGCCGCGCGTGCCACGACCGTCACCACGGAGGGCGACCTGCCGGCGATGCGCAAGCAGGATGCCGAGAGCGGCACGCTGCTCTTCAAATCGAGCTCCGGCGCCGACAATTTCGCTGCGCCCATCCTGCGAACGGAAGTCGAGATCGAAGTGTCCGGGCTCGTCGCGCGCGCGAAGGTCCGGCAGACGTTTCGCAATCCCTGCGACGACTGGTACGAGGGCGTGTACGTGTTCCCGCTGCCCGAACACGCCGCCGTCGATCACCTGAAACTCCGGATTGGCGATCGCGTCGTCGAGTCGGTCGTCCGCGAGCGCGAGCAGGCCAAGCGCGACTACGAGCGGGCGAAGGCGTCCGGGCAGCGGGCGGCCCTCCTCGAACAGGAACGCCCCAATATTTTTACGTCGAGCGTCGCCAATATCGCGCCGCACGCCGAAGTCGTCGTCGAGATCGAGTACCAGGAATCACTGCGCTACGACGCGGGCCGCTACTCGCTGCGCTTTCCGATGGTGATCGGCCCCCGCTATATCCCCGGCACGGTGCCAATCGCAGGGACCACGGGCACGGGACGGTCGCCCGACACGGATCAGGTTGCCGATGGCTCGCGCATCACGCCGCCCGTCCTGGATCCCACGCCCGGCCCGATCAATCCGGTCACCATCCACGTGAAGCTCGACGCCGGAGTGGGCATCGCTGCGGTCGCGAGCCCGAATCACCCGATTCGCGAGCGCCGGCTGAGCGACCACGAGCGGGTGATCGATCTCGCCGACAGCGCGGCGCCTGCCGACCGCGATTTCGTTCTCGAGTGGCAACCGGCACTCGGTCTCGCCCCGGAGGCGGCCTGGTTCGCCGAACAGCGCGGTGACAAGACCTACGGCCTTCTCATGGTGATGCCGCCGCAGCCCGCGGCGGTGACCACCCGCATGCCACGCGAAGTCATCTTCATCATCGACACCTCGGGCTCGATGGAAGGCACCTCGATCGGCCAGGCGAAGGAGGCGCTTGCACTCGCGATCGAACGGTTGCCGCTCGATGACCGCTTCAATGTCATCGAATTCAACTCGGCCGCGCGCAAGGTCTTCGACTCCGCCCGCGAGGCGACCGGCGAGAACGTCGATGCTGCACGACGCTGGGTGCATGCGCTGAACGCCCAGGGCGGTACGGAAATGGCATCGGCGCTCGACCTCGCGCTCGATGGCCGGGAGCAGTCGGACCGCATCCGCCAGATCGTGTTTCTCACGGACGGCGCCGTCGGCAACGAGGAGGCGCTCTTCAAGATGATCCGCGAGCGGCTCGGCGACTCGCGGCTCTTCACCGTCGGTATCGGCTCGGCGCCGAACGGCTTTTTCATGACCAAGGCCGCCGAAGTCGGCCGCGGCACGTTCACCTATATCGGCCGGATCGAGGAAGTGCGCGAGAAGATGGCGGTCCTGTTCGCGAAGCTCGAATCGCCGGTGCTCAAGGGCCTGCGCGTCGATTGGCCGGCGGGCGCCTCGGCCGAAGCCTGGCCCCGCTACATTCCGGATCTCTACGCCGGGGAACCGGTCGTCGTGACGGCCGAATTGTCCTCACGCGACAATCGCAGGCTCGCAGGGAGCGCAACGATCACCGGCTCGACGGGAGGAACTCCCTGGAGCCGATCCGTCGTGCTCGGCAAACCCGCAGGCCATTCCGGAATCGGCGCGCTCTGGGCGCGCAACAAGATCGAATCGCTCCTCGATGCGATGCGCGACGGCGCACCGGAAGACGAAACGCGCACCCAGGTCATCGAGATCGCGCTCGCCCATCACCTCGTCACGAAATACACGAGCCTCGTCGCGATCGATCCCATGCCCGTGCGGCCGCTCAACACGCCCCTCAAGGCCGGCACCGTGCCGACGAACCTGCCGGCGGGCTGGGTCTTTGAACCGCAGTGGGGCGAGTTGCCGCGCGGGGCGACCGATAGCCGCTTGAATCTTCTCCTCGGAACGCTGTTGCTCGGGGCTGGTTTCATGTGTCTGCGGCTGCCGCGCCCATGAGACAAGAACGCCGCTGGACGATCGCTACCGCCACCGTATTGCTCGGCGTCGGCGCCTGGCAGTTTTCCGAGGGTGCGTACATCCATGCAAAGGCGCGGCTTGCACAGGTGCTGCTGCACCAGGCCTGGGATCGCACGCTCGCGGGCGATCGGCAGGTGAAGCCCTGGTCCTGGGCCGACACCTGGCCCGTCGCGCGACTGGTCGTGCCGAGTCGAGGCGTCGACCTGCTGGTGCTCGCCGGATCGAATGGGCGCACGATCGCGTTCGGGCCGGGGCACGTTTTCGGCACGGCCCTGCCGGGTAAGCCCGGTAACAGCGTCATCGGTGGTCACCGCGACACCAACCTCGCGTTCCTGGAAGAGCTCGAGCTCGGCGCGAGCGTACTCGTCGAGGACGACAAGGGCCATTGGACGAAGTACGTCGTGGCATCGACCGAGGTCGTCGACCGTCACGACCTCTGGGTGCTTGGCACCTCTGACCGGACGGAACTCACCCTCATCACCTGCTACCCGTTCAACGCGCTACGGGCCGGTGGCCCCCAGCGCTTCGTCGTGCGCGCCTACGCTGAAAATAAGGCTCATGCAGGTTAGGCCGGATTCGGCCTTTTCGAGCTCGGAGACGTCGACCGCGCGCGTGCTCACACCGGCACCGCGGAGCCGCTCCTCGGTGCGGGGAAATGCGGCGCTCACCAGCGTCACGCCGCCGAGCGTGAGCGTGTTGGCCGCACGCGACTCCCGTTCGTCAACTTCGATGATAGCCAGGCCCGCGAGCAACGTGGCATCGATAGCCGCGAGGTTGGCTACGACCCGGTCATCGGCGATTGCCGTACAGGCGCTCTTGAGATGCAGCGCGCCGCGGACGTGGACCGCGGAGACGTCATAGCCGAATTCGGCGATCGCGTCGCGCAGGGCTGCCGCGCCCGCTGCGTTGGTGCGGCTCGAGAGGCCGACGAGCACGCGGTGTCCGAGACGCAGCACGTCGCCACCGTCGAGAAATGCCGGCGGCCGGACCTGCCGCACGATCCGGTATCCCGCGAGCGCTGGGGCGACGGAAGCAACCTCCGTTTGGCGCGAACTGACACCCGGCCAGGTGAGAACGGCGACCTCCGGGAAAATGACTGCGGTATCCTCCACGAACACGGCGTCCGGCTGGTGATCGAGCGGCGGCAGCCATTCGATCGCCGCGCCCAGCGCCGCCAGGGCGGCAACGTAATTCGCGTGTTGGGTGCGCGCCCGCGCCACGTCGATCGGCACGCGCGCGAGGTGGGTCAGCTCGCACCGGTTGAGTGCCGCCCCCGGCTCCCGAACGAGAGCGACGTGTTGAATTTCGGGCATCCGTGCATTGAATCGCATGCCGGAGGGCATGCCAAGCACAACGGAGCATTCGACATGAGCCAGTACCGCAATCGACTGCCGATAGGGTGCCGAGCGGCTACGCAGCTATTTCAAGCAATATGCGGCCATCGCCGCGCGTCACGGTAGGGGCATCCTGCTGGAGGCCGCGACCTGGCGCGCCAATGCGGATTGGGGCCGCAAGCTCGGCTTCGACGAACCGGCGCTCGCCGAGGCGAATCGCCTGGCGATCCAGCTGCTCGTGAACGTTCGGGCGCAATGGCCAAGCACGGGGCGCCCGTGCGTGATCAGTGGCAACCTGGGACCGCGCGGAGACGGCTACGCACCGGCGTCGCGCATGAGTGCTGCCGAGTCCCTGGACTATCACGGCGCGCAGGTCCGCGTGTTTGCCGAGACCGAGGCCGACCTCGTTTCCGCCTTCACCATGACCTATGCCGAAGAGGCGATCGGCATCGTGCAAGCGGCGCGTGCGAGCCGCATGCCCGCGGTCATCTCATTCACGCTGGAAACTGACGGCCGCCTGCGATCGGGCGACACACTGGAGGCCGCCATCCAGAGGGCTGATGCCGAAACGAATGCCTACCCGGCGTACTACATGATCAACTGCGCGCACTATTGCCAGGACTCGCTGTTGTCGGCGGTTGCTGTGGTACCGACCACCGGCACGTCGAAGCGATCTGCCGTGCGCTTAGCTGACCGCGCGCAGGTCGGCGAGCACCGTGCCTGCGGCCTTCACTTCCTCTTCGTGGCCGGGTTCACGCCAGGTTTCGGCGAGCGCGCCGGCATACCAGCGCTGCAACGACGGCAGCGCGAGCAGGCGATTGCCGTAGGCGAGCGAGGTCGCGTCGAGCGCGAGGGCATAGGTCTGCACGCGAAAGGCGACTGGCGCGAAGAAGGCGTCGGCGGCCGTGAAGGCCGGGCCGGCAAGGAACGGGCCACCAAACCGCGTCAGCCCTTCGTTCCAGAGTTCGCCGAGCCGCGCGACTTCGCGTTCGAGGTCGGGCGACATCCGGTCGAGACGGACACGGATACCGCAATTCATCGTGCAGGTGTTGCGCAGCGCGCCGAAGCCGGAGTGCATTTCCGCCGCCACGCAGCGGGCCCAGGTTCGCGCCGCCTTGTCGCTCGGCCAAACCGATTCATGGCGTTCGGCGAGATATTCGGCGATCGCGAGCGAATCCCACACGGTCGTGCCGCCGTCGACGAGACACGGAACGCGCCCGGTCGGCGAGAATTTGCGGAACGACGTCCAGCTCGAGCCGGCGTCGAACGGCGTCAGCCGCTCCTCGAATGCGATGCCGAGCTCGCGCAGCAATGCCCAGGGGCGCAGCGACCAGGAAGAGTAATTCTTGTTGCCGATATAGAGGGCGTACATCCGTCAGGACCTCCCAGGCCACGAGTGGACGCGCAGTGTAGCGAACGCGGTGCGGCGGTCCTGCGAGAGTCTCTAACGACGGCCTAAGGTTTCCTCAGCGTTCGGGCGATTTCAGCAGCTCGACCAGATAGGACTTCCAGAGCACGGCCTTGGTATGCGAGCCGTGTCCCACGGTTTCGGGACTGAGCGGCAGCACGACGGCCTTGCCGTGAGCAATCCGCTTCGTTTCCCGCTCCAGGATCCCGAGCTCCGGCGGATTGACGAGGTCATCGGCCGTGTTGACGGCGATGAGCGGCGCGTGGATGCCTTCGAGGCCGGCCGACGGGTCGTAATCCCGGGATGCCTCGAAGGCATACAGCACGTCGTTGGCATCCTGGTTCGCAACGTAGGTCCTGACGTAGTCGTCGAGCGCGAGATCGGCCTTGGCGAGTGTCGGTGCCTCCCGATAGCGCAGCACGGGGTTGCTGCTCAGGAAGAACTGGACCTCGGCCGCCACCTTCAGGCCCGCGGGCGTTGACCGGTAGTCGCCGTTCTGCCAGCCGGCATCGCTACGGATCGCATCGATGATCACGCGCCGCCAGACGCGGTTGCGGCCCGAAATCGGCGCCGGCAGGCTCGCAAGCGGCATCAGGGCATCCATGAAGTCCGGATGCCGCTCGCCCCAAAGCCAGGTGTGCATGCCACCCATCGATGTCCCCATCACGAGCCGCGTGTGACTGACGGCGAGGCCATCGGTCAGCAACCGGTAGTCGGCCGCCACCATGTCCTCGTAGCCATAATGGGGAAAGTGCGCCCGCAGCCCATCACTCGGCCGGCTCGACTTGCCGTGGCCAATGGCGTCGGGGAGCACGAGGAAGTAACGCGTCGAATCGAGCGGCTGGCCCGGCCCGAAGAGCTCACCCGCGAACTCGGGACGCAGGAACTGGGCGCCGCTGCCGGTCGTGCCGTGCATGATGAGGATGGCATTGCGCACCACCCCTTTGGCATCGGCGCGCGGCGCGCCCAGCGTGCGGTAATGCAGGCGCAATTCGGGGAGCGACTCGCCGGACGCGAACCGAAAATCGCGGATGACGAAGTCGCCTTCCGTGACGGGGGGATAGTCGCCGGCCGACGCTGCCGCGCACCCGCAACAGGCGAGGAGTGCGAGCAAGAAGGCCCGCCGGCGGACCAGGAAGAAGGGCATGGCTTGAGTCCTCAAGAGGATTGGCCGCCGCGAATGGTACCGGTATCCTGCACACCCTCACCATGGCCTCAGGAACCCCGGAGAGACCCCGATGACCCGCTTGACCGTCCTTGCAGCCCTCGCCGCTCTGTCACTCAGCGCCGCGACCCCCCTCGCATGGGCGCAGGGCGCGCCACCTGCCAATCCGAACCCGACGCAACCGACCGAAGGCAGCGGCTTCAATAACGCGATGACGCACACCGAGCTGCAGAGGCTCGGCGACTACATCGACCGCGCACACATGCTCGTCGGCGGCGACCCGGCCAAGGCGAAAGCCGCCGCCAAGGAGGAGACCTGGAAGCTCGCGGGCGAAATGAGCCTCGGCTGCAAGATTGCCGACGCCGAGCAGGTCGGCCGCGGCCAGTCCAAGGTCGACGGCAAGACCGTTGACGTCAACGTCTACGAAGTCGCGTGCGACAACGGCATGGGCTACTTCCTGGTGGCGCAGGGCGCGGCCTCGCCGAGCGCCCTCTCGTGTTTCGCGGCCGACGCGACCCATGCCGCGGATATCGCTGCCGGCGCCCAGTCCGACATGTATTGCCAGCTGCCCGCGAACAAGGACATCAAGGCGATGGCGGCCTCGCTCATGTCCGGCGCCGGCACGGACTGCAGCGTGCAGAAGCTGCAGTGGTTTGGCCAGAGCGCGGAGTCGCGCACCGAGTATCAGGAAATCGTCTGTGCCGACGGCAAGGGCTATCTGCTGCGCACCGCCCAGCCCGGCGCCGCCGCCCCGACGCTGGTGATGAGCTGCTCCGACGCGGCCAAGCAGGGCCTGAAGTGCCGGCTCACGGACGGCGGCCCGGTATCACAGCCCCTCACGATGCAGACGTTCCGCGACGCCTTGACGGCGCACGGCGTCAAGTGCGAGTCGACCAGGAGCCGCGTGATCGGCCAGGAAAACATCCGCAAGCGTTACGTCGTCGAGTTTGACTGTCCCGGGCAACCGCAGGGTCTCGTTGCCTTCATTCCGGTCGAGGGCAACAGCACTCCCTTCGAGACCATCGACTGCGCGACCGCCGTGGCGCGGCATATCCTCTGCGAATACACCTCGCAGTGAGGCGCTAGTCCGTATCCGGGTAATGCGGCCGACGGAAGGCGGCGGAATCGGCCTCGAGCGACTGGCGCTCGCGGCTGTTGTCGATCCACGACCGGCCCTTGCGGTCGTACCAGTACAATCCGTCGAGCGGCACGGCGCCAAGTGACAGCCGCGCCAGGATGAGGTCGGGAAGTCTTGTCCTGCGATCGTTCATGTCCGTCTCCAGAGTGTTCGAGTTGCGTCGTGGGTACACTCTGGTCGCAGCCCCGCACCGGAACAAACAGACTTCCTGTCGCTGCACTTAAGATTTTCTGAAGCCAGTCGCCGAAGGTGGATCGCATGCGCATCGGGATGATCGGACTTGGAAGAATGGGTGGAAACATGACGCGGCGCCTGGTGCGCGGCGGCCATGAGGTGGTGGCATTCGCGCGCGAAGCATCGGCCGTCGATGCCCTGGCCAGGGATGGCGCCCTGCCCGCCCATTCCCTCGAAGAACTCATCGCGAAACTCCCGGCCCCGCGCACGATCTGGCTGATGGTCCCGGCCGGAGTGGCGACCGAGGACACGCTGACGGCGCTCACGAAACTTGCCGAGCGCGACGATCTCGTCGTCGACGGCGGCAACAGCTACTACAAGGATTCGATGCGCCGCGCAGCCGCCCTCGCCGCTCACGGAATTCTCTGGGCGGACTGCGGCACGAGCGGCGGCATCTGGGGGCTGAAAGAAGGCTATAGCCTCATGGTCGGCGCCGCACCGGCCGCGGCGCAGCGCCTGGAACCGATTCTCAAGACCCTCGCGCCCGCGCCGGACCGCGGCTGGGCGCATGTCGGGCCGAACGGCGCGGGCCATTTCGTCAAGATGGTCCACAACGGCGTCGAGTACGCGCTCATGCAGGCCTATGCCGAAGGCTTCGAGCTCATGGAGCGCAAGAGCGAGTTCAGGCTGAACCTGCCCCAGGTTGCCGAGGTGTGGCAGACCGGAAGCGTCGTGCGCTCCTGGCTGCTCGACCTCACCGCCGCGGCGCTCAAGGAAAATCCTTCGCTCGCCGGCATCGCGCCCTATGTGGAGGATTCCGGCGAAGGCCGCTGGACCGCGACCGAGGGCATCGACCTTGGCGTGGCACTGCCGACAATCTCGCTCGCGCTCTTCGAGCGCTTCCATTCGCGCAAGCGCGATTCCTTCGCCTACAAGCTCCTCGCCGCCATGCGCAACCAGTTCGGCGGTCACGCGATCAGGAAGGAATGACCCTGTCCATGGCCGACCCCTCGAGCACGCTCGTCATCTTCGGCGCGACCGGCGATCTGATGCATCGCAAGCTCGCGCCGGCGCTCTATCACCTCAACGCCAAGGGCCGGCTCGGCGCAGGCGTGCGCATCCTCGGCGTTGCCCGCCGTCCATGGAACGAAGCGGAATTCCGCGCCGAGGTGCAGCAGTCGATCATCCGCTACGCCGGCGCCAGCGATCTCGCCGCCTGGGAGGATTTCGGCGCGCGGCTGCACTACCTGCGCGCGGATGTCCAAGCGCCAACGAGCTTCGCTGCGCTCGCGAAGAAGCTCGCTGAGATCGAGGGTGCGGCGGCGAACCGTCTCTACTACCTCGCCGTCGCGCCGCAGTTTTTCGGCGCCATTGTCGAAGGCCTCGGGGCTTCGGGCCTCGCCGAGGAGCAAGGCGATCTGCGCCGCCACATCGTCATCGAAAAGCCTTTCGGGCGCGATCTCGCCTCCGCGGGCGAACTCAACGGGCTCGTGAGCTCGGTGTTCGACGAGCATCAGATCTTTCGCATCGATCACTATCTCGGCAAGGAGACCGCGCAGAACCTCATCCTGTTCCGCTTCGCCAACGCCATCTTCGAGCCGCTCTGGAACCGCAACTATATCGAGAGCGTGCAGATCTCGGTCGCCGAGACCGTCGACGTCCGCCAGCGCACGGAGTACTACGACAGCGCGGGCGTGCTGCGGGACATGTTCCAGAACCACTTGATGCAGCTCTACGCGCTCACCGCCATGGAGCCCGCGGTACCGCTCAATGCGACGACACTGCGCGACGAAAAGGTAAAGGTGTTGAAGGCGACACGGCCGATCGACCTCGGCAACGCGGTGTTCGGCCAGTACGAGGGCTATCGCAGCACGCCGGGCGTGCGGGAGGGCTCACGCACGCCGACCTATGCGGCGCTCAAGCTCGAACTCGACAACTGGCGCTGGCAGGGCGTGCCCTTCTACCTGCGCTCGGGCAAGGCGCTCGCCCGGCGGACTTCCGAGATCAGCATCGTGTTCAAGCGCCCGCCGCACCGCATGTTCGGCGCCTTCCAGAGCCCGACGCCGAACGTGCTGTCGATCTGCGTGCAGCCGGACGAAGGCGTGCACTTGAAATTCGACGCCAAGGTGCCGGACACCTACAACGACATCCGCCAGGTAACACTCGAGTTTCACTACCGCTCGACCTTCGAGTGCGAGGACCTGCCCGATGCCTACGAGCGGCTGCTCCTCGATGCGCTGAACGGCGACGCCTCGCTCTTCGCCCGCAACGACGAAATCGAGAACGCCTGGCGGCTCATGGACCCCGTGATCGCGGCGAGCGAGGGCAATGCGCGCTCGCAGCCCATCGAGTACGTGCCGGGCAGCTGGGGTCCCGCGGAGTCGGACGTGCTGCTCGAACGCGACGGCAACGACTGGTGCATGGGCTGCAATCACGACGCGACGAATGCGCGTCGTTGAGATTCTTGCCGATCCCGCCGCGCTTGCGCGGGCCGCCGCTGAGCGCATCGTCGCGCTCGGTACGGCGGCGATCGAGGCGCAGGGCCGGTTTTCCATCGCGCTCTCGGGCGGCACGACGCCTCTTGCGACGCTGCAACGGCTGTCCGAGGACACGAGCGGCGCACTCGACTGGGCGCGCACCCACCTCTTCTGGAGCGATGAACGCTGCGTGCCGCCCGGTCACCCCGACAGCAACTACGGCGCGGCGAAGGCGCTGCTGCTCGATCGCGTGCCCCTGCCCTCCGTCAATGCTCACCGCATCGAGGGCGAGCGGGATCCGGCAATCGCCGCCGCGGACTACGAAACCCTGCTGGCCTCGTCGTTTGCAACGCGAGCGCAGGCTGCGCCGCGCTTCGATTTGATCCTGCTCGGGCTTGGAATGGACGGCCACACGGCATCGCTCTTTCCCGAAACCATCGCCGCGTCGGTTCTGGCCGTCGAGAACCGCTACCGTTGGGTGCTCCCGGTGCATGTCGCGAGCCGCGAGAGCTGGCGCGTCACGATGACTCCAGCGCTCATCAACACCGCAGCCGAGGTCATGCTGCTTGCCTTCGGCAGGGACAAGGCCGATGTGGTGCGCGACCTGGTCGCGAAGAGCCGCCCACCCGAAAAGCTGCCGGCCCGGCTGATCGACCCGGCCAATGGCAGGCTTTCGTACTTCTTCGACGCCGCCGCGGCCCGGCGGCTGCCCGCGGCCTAGCTGCTACGAGTGGCCGCCGTCAGGGCTGCCTTGGTTGCGGCGAACGCTTGGCGTCGTAAAGATCACGGTCCGCCTTGTTGAGGAGCGGCTCCACCGCCGTGCCGTCGCGCGGGAACACCGCGACACCGATGCTTACCGACACGGGCGGCGATTCGGCATCCGCGGCCAGTCGTTCGGCGATGCGGCGGGCAACCTTCTGCGCCCCGGGCCCGCTGGTTTCCGGCAGGATCACCGCGAATTCATCTCCGCCGAAGCGCGCCGGCACGTCGACTGCGCGGCACACGGCATTGACCGCCTCGGCCACGCGGCACAGGGCGCGGTTGCCGGTCAGGTGACCGAAATTGTCGTTCACGTCCTTCAGCCGGTTGAGATCGAGCATCAGCACGGCAAACGGCCGGCCCGTGCGGAGCGATCGGCGGATCTCCTGGTCGAGCGCGCCGATGAAGTGACGATAGTTCGGCAGGCCGGTGAGGGAATCCCGCGCCGCTTCCCGTTGCAAGGCGAGCTCGCTGCGCTCGCGCTGGCGCACGACAGCCGCCACGGCCAGCATCGTGATGGCGCCGACCGCAAGGTAGGACTGCAGCAGCAGCAGGGACTCATTGCGCGAGGACCGCGCGAACGGTCCGAGCCCGTCCACCGTGCCGGCGATCGCGATCATCGACACGACGAGCACGCACGTCGCGACGGCCCGGCGCCCGAGCCGGAACGCGGCCCAGAACAGGAATGGCATGCACAGGAACTCAAGCGGATAGTGCTCGAGCGCGACCGCGGGAATGGCACCTGCGAACACGATCAGCGACACGAGCGTCAGGCCCGCGAGCAGCGCGCTGCCCTCGATCATCCAGTCCATCGGCGATCGGAGCGGCGGTGCGGTCGCCCACATGACGAGCAGCGGCGCGACCATCAGATCGCCCGCGGCGTCACCGAGCCACCAGGTGAGTCCGACCGTCGAAATTTCGCTCGCGCTCGCAAGCCCGGCGAGCATCAGGCTCGAGAGCCCGATAGCGGCGCTGACGGTCGTACTCAGGATCGCCGCGAGGCCGGCAAACGCAAAGAGGTCCTTTGGCCGCTCGTAAAACAGGCGCCCGCTGGCGAAGCGGTTGACGAGATAGGCACCCGCGAGCGCCTCGAGCGTGTTGCCCGTGGCGATGCCGAGCGAGGTGAGCGCACCGCCCTGCGTCGTAACGTTCGCCACGAATGCACCGAGGAAGATGGCAGGCCAGGCTCGAGTGCCGAGGACGAGAACGGCGGCGAGTGCGATGCCCGCCGGCGGCCAGAAGGCCGTCGCGCTCAGGTTGACGACGGCAAACGCGAGACCGAGCTTCGCGGTGACGATGTACACCAGCACGAGCGCCGCCAGGGTCAGCCAGTCCTTCGCTGTAGGGACCTTCATCGGATCTCCGCAGGGGCAGCAGGGCTATGGCCGGAAATGTACCCCTACGCGTGGCGTCGAAGGAAGTCGAGAATGCGCCGGCTCCCCTCGTCGGCGAACGCCCCCGGCTCATTAAGGAAAAGATGCGTGCCGCCTGAACATAATTCCAGTTCGGCCTCGTTACCGGCGGCCCGCCACCGCGCAGCCATGAAAAGCGAGTCATCGAGCACGGCATCCTCGGTCCCGATGCTGAAGATCGCGGGCGCAAGTCCCCGAAGATCCGCATACAGGCTCGAAATCTCCGGGACCCGCAGCGCCTCGCCGGCCATTCCGGGAAAAGCGGACTCCACCGTCTGGCGCAGCCGTTCGGGCGACAGGAACAGCGCGTCCGTCGACCGGCGCTGGCTCGGCGTCCTCGAGAAATCATAGGTGCCGACCGCGAGATTCGCGGCTCGGAACGGACAGGCACCTAGCCGATCGCGCATGCGCAGCAACGTCAGCACGGCGAGCGATGCGCCCGCCGATTCGCCGCCGATCAGCCAGTGGTCCGTGCCGAACTCGCGTTGCGAGTGCGCGAGCAGCCAGCGCGCGGCGGCTTCGCAATCGTCGACGGCCGCGGGCATCGGATGCCGCGGCGCCAATCGATAGTCGACGCTCACGACCGCGATCGAGAGTTCATTCGCGACCCGCAGGTTGAAGGGATCCGACATCGCCGGCGCACCCAGCACGAGACCCCCCGGATGCATGTGCAGGTAGACCGCCTGGCACTTCGGTGGCCGCAGGACGCGCAGGGCGACATCCGGCCGATCGGGCAGCGTGCGGCCCTCGGGCTCGAGGCTCATGGGGCGATCTCCGCCTTGCGCAGCACCGGGATCACCTGGCGCCAGAGCTCATACGACCGCGACAGCTGCGCGCGCGTCAGCGGCCCGAAGCTGTACCCGAGGATGTGCGCGCAGCGCGCCTGCCGGCATTGCACGACGATCTGCTCTGCGACAGCCGCGGGCGTTCCCGCGATGCATTCTTCCGGCGACAGCATTGGCCCGTGCCGCGCCGCGGGCGCATCGGGTACTTCGCGTCCGCGATCCGGCGCGCCGCCCGAGAGCATGGCCGACATCTGTCCGAAAGCGCCCTTGCCCATCTCCGCCGCCTCGGCGGCATCGTCGGAGATGAGGACCTGGCGGCGAAGCGCGACGCGACCGGGGCCCGCGGCACCGCCTGCCCTGTGCGCCTCGGCCTGGTAGCGCTCGAACAGCTCGCGCACGCGGCTCACGGGCAGGAACCCCGTGCAGAATCCGTAATTGCGCCGCGCGCACATCTCCGCCGCCTCGGGCGACATTCCGGCGACCCACATCGGCGGACGCGGCTGCTGCAACGGACGTGGCGCGATCACCAGGTCGTCGAACTTCCAGAAGCGCCCCTGGTGGGAAAACCGCGGCCGCGTGAGCGCCTTGTCCAGGATCTCGAGGGCTTCCGCGAAGCGCGGCCGTATCTCCCCGGCCGGAATGCCGACGCGCAGGGGCTCCATCGGACCCGATCCGCTCGACAGGCCGAACTCCAGGCGTCCGCCGCTCAGCTGATCGAGCATCGCCGCCTCTTCGGCGACCCGCCACGGTTCGTAGAGCGGCACGACGACGCCCATCGCGCCGAGGCGCAGTGTGCGCGTGCGCGCGGCGACCGTTGCGATCAGGAGGTTCGGCGAAGGGCTCAAGCCGCCGGGCCGGAAATGATGCTCACTGAAGAAGATGCCTTCGAAGCCGATGGCCTCGGCCCGCACCCAGAGGTCGCTGTACCACGAGTAGTCCTCGGCGCCCGTCGCTCCGTCGAACGCAGGGCAGAACTCGAAGATCCAGGGCTTGATCATGCGATGCCGTCGGCGAACTCGCCGTCGACGAGAATGAAGGCGATGCGTGCCGGCGCATTCGAGCGATTGCTCCACGCGTGGTTGGTACCGCGCTGGACGACGACGTCGCCCGGCTCGAGACGTACTTCGCCCTCGTCGACGACCAGCCACAATTCGCCCGAGAGCAGGATGCCGTAGTCGACTGTCTCGGTCCGGTGCATCAGGCGGTGCCGTGGATTGCCCTGCTGATCGAGCGCATCGCCACCGCCGATTTCGCGGAAGGCCGCCGCCGCATCGGCCGCCGACAACGTGTTTTGCACGCTGTCGGGCGGGATGTCGAGGATGCGGATCCGGCTGCCGCGGGCCGGCGGCTTGAGCTCGAGCGGCGCCAGCGTCGGGTCCGGGCCGTTGTCGATTGTCGCGGGCGCACCCGACGTGCTCCAGATTTCGTAGAAGATGGTACCGGGCACTGCTTTCAGCGGCACGACCGTCGGTGGCGGGCCGTTGTGGCTGATGATCGCGCGGCCGGCCGCATCGTGACCTGTCACGACTCTTCGCATCCCCTGTACTCCTAGTTGCCGTCGCCGATGGTCGTTCCGCCATCGACGATGAGATTCTGGCCCGTAATGAAGGCACCGGCGCGTGCGGCCAGCATGACGGCGACGCCCGCGATCTCGTGGACTTCCCCCGCGCGCCTGAGCGGCGTCAGTGCCAGGCGACGCTCGAGGACCGCGCCGTTATCGAGCAGCGGCCGGGCGAATTCCGTCCGGATGAGGCCCGGTGAAATCGCGTTGACGCGCACGTTGCGCGGCCCCCATTCGACCGCGAGGTTGCGCGCAAGCTCCGCGCTCCCCGCCTTCGACAGCCCGTAAAGGCCGAGCGACCTGTTGCCGCGGACGCCGGCGATGCTCGACGTGATGATCACGCAACCGTCGCCTCGCTCGGCCATCGCCGGGATGATCCGGCTCGTGAGCCACAGGACGCTGCGCAGATTCACGGTCATCGTGAGATCCCAATCGCGCTCCGTCGCGCTCGCAATCGGCCCCATGTGCGGCGCGACGCCGGCATTGCACACGAGGATGTCGATCTGCTGCCGGGCGCCGATTGCCTCGCGCACCAGGGCGGAGACTTCTTCCGCGGACGCCGCGTCGCAAGGGAAGCCGATGCAATCGAGGCCGGCATTTCGCAGCTCCTGCGCCGCCGTTTCCGTCGACGCCGGGTCTTCGCTCGAAATCACGACGCGTGCGCCGGCATGGCCCATGGCCTCGGCGGTCGCGCGGCCGATGCCGCGCGTCGCGCCGGTGATCAGGGCGGTCTTGCCGTGAAGATCGAACAGCGGATTCGGCACGGGTCCAGAGGTCCGGGTCAGATCGGCTGGCCGAAGAGCGGGATCATCCTGGCGGTGAGGCCCGCCGGGTCCGCGTCGGGTGTCGGGCGCTGTTCCCATTCGCCGATCTGGAGCGAGGCTTCATAGATCGCCTTGCAGCGTTCAAAGCGGCGCTGCAGGTATTCCTGGAAGAGCGCGGCGTTCGGAGCGTCGCGGCCGAGGAGCTCGCCGAGGACGACGCCGTCCTCCATCGCCTGCGCCGCGCCCTGCCCGAGATGCGGTGTGATGGCATGCACCGCATCGCCGATGAGCACGACGTTTCCCTTGTGCCACGGCGCCGGCACGAAAACGGCCTGCAGCGGCCGGTAGACGACGCGGTCCGCATCCGTGATCTGATCCCGAAGCTTCGCCATGAGGCCCGTGCAGCGCGCGAGCCGCGAGCGAAAGACATCGGCGAGCCGCGGTTCCGGTATCCGGCCGTCACCCGCTTCCTTCTGCACGAGCAGCACATAGGCCGTGTCGCTGGTCAGCGGAATGTGACCGCACTTGCCGCCTTCGAGCCCGAGATACATCTCGGCCCGCTTCAGTTCCGGCGGACGCGGGACGTTGTAGCGCCAGACGCCCTGCCCCGTGAATTTCGGCTTGTGTCCGTCGCCGAAGAGCCGCACGCGCAGGTTCGACTGCACGCCGTCCGCGCCGACGACGACGTCGTAGTCGCCGCTCGTGCCGTCCGACAATGTCGCATGCACCTTGCTGCCGTCGTCCTTGAACTCGGCGAGCGTCGTGCCGAGCCGCACCTTCGTACCGAGCTCGAGCGCGGTCTCCGAGAGGATCCTGTGCAATGCCGGCCGCGTGAGGCCGAGGTCCGTCGGCATGCCGGGGCCCGCGACGGGAATACCGGGAATGTCCATGAGCATGTGCTCGGCCAGGTCGCGGAATACGATGCCGCCGTACGGAAAGCCGGCGGCAATGCATTTCTCGGCGATGCCGAGCGCGACCATCGCACGCACGGCGTTGCCCTGCATGACGATGCCGACGTGATGGACCGTCCATTCGCGATGGATCTCGATGAGATCGACCGCGACGCCCGCGCGCCGCAGCGCGATTGCGGTCGACAGCCCGCCGATACCGCCGCCGACGATCAGGACCTTGCGTTTGCCTGCCACCGAATCCCCCCAGTGCGCCGCTATTGTGCGGTGTAACCGCCGTCGATCAGAAGACTCGTCCCCGTGATGAGGCTCGCCGCGGACGATGCGAGAAAAAGGACGGCGCCCACCACCTCCTCGACCGTACCGACGCGGCCGAGCGGTATGCGACGCTCGATCTCCTCACGAATCGATTCCTTCGAGAGGAAGGGGCGCGTCAACGCCGTTTCGATGTAGGTCGGCGCGACCGCATTGACCCGAATGCCCTGCGGCGCGAGCTCCACCGCCATCGCCTTGGTCAGGCCTTCGATGGCGTGCTTCGTCATGCAATACACCGTCCGGTCCACCGCGCCGACGTGACCCATCTGCGAGGACATGTGCACGATCGAGCCGGAACGCTGGCGCGCCATGAGCCTCGCCGCCGTCTGCGCGGTCAGGAACATCGACCGGACGTTGAGGGCCAGCAAGTCATCGAGCGTCTCATGATCGACCTCGAGAAACGCTTGCGGCCGGTTGCCGCCCGCATTATTGAGGAGCACATCGCAGCGGTCGAGCGCTGCGAACACGAGCGACACCGCATCCGGATCGGTAACGTCACAAGGCATGGCAGTTGCTCGTCCGCCCGCCTCGCGTATTTCCACGGCGAGCGCTTCGAGTTCGTCGTGCTTGCGCGCCATGAGCACGACTTCCGCGCCCTGCGCCGCGAACGCGAGCGCACAGCCGCGCCCGAGCCCGCGGCTCGCACCGGTGACGACAACGACCTGCCCTTCGAACGTACCCGGGTTTTGCATCGACAGGATCTTAAGGCCCCGCGAGCGCCCGTTGCACCAGTTGTTCGAGGCTGCCGTCGTGGCAGAAGCCCGCCGCAACCGATTTCGGGCAATTCAACGGCGGGTAGTTGGCAAACTGGGCCTGCAATGCCGCGTTCGGCGCATAGCTGACAAGCCCGCGCACATCCTTGCTCCGCACGCGGCCGATGGCATCGACCACCTCGCTGATCGAGGCGTGTTGGACCGGCAGCAGCCACGCGCCGCGGCTGCGGGCGAGTTCAGGCGACAACGCGGCCGCGTGCAGCAGATTCTCTACGACCTGCACTCTCGACATCCACCAGGACTTGCCGCTCGCGGCGACCGGGCATGTGAAGCTTTCGCCCGCCGACAGTTTGCGGATGAGGTCACTCAGGAACGCGGACATCATGCCCGACGCCGCGGGCGGACGCGCGACGATGCCGGGGAGCCGGAGCGACCGCCCGTCGATCCAGTCACGGCGGCTGTAGTCCGAAATCAGGATCTCGCCGATCCACTTCTGTGCGCCATAGCTCAGGCTCGGTTCGGGCAAGGTGTCTTCATCGATGACGGCCGGCATCGGCACACCGTAGACGCCGATGGTGCTGGCGAAGATGAACCTCGGTTTGCGGCCCTGCTTGCGTGCCGCCTCGAGCAGCGCAACGGTGCCGTCGAGATTGACGTCGAGGCCGAGCTCGATATTGGCCTCCGAGGCGCCGCCCGGCACGCTCGCAAGATGAAAGATGCAATCGATGCCCGCGGCAAACACTTCCGCGAGCGCCGCGGCATCCGTCAGGTTGCCGGTTACGGTACGGATCCGGGGACGCGGCGAGGATTCACCGGAGCGCTGATCGAGCAATACGAGCTGGCGCTCGTTCGTGTTGAAGCCGGCGAGCACCTCCGTCGACGCAAGACGCGCAACGAGCGCGCGCCCGATGAAGCCGTCCGCGCCGGTGACGAGGATATTCAAGCCGCCGGCGCCTGGACCATGCGCTGTTCGATCGCGCCGAAGAGGCTGCGGCCATCCGTGCCCAGCATGTCAATGCGCACGCGGTCGCCGAATTTCAGGTAGCCCGTCGTCGGCTTGCCGTGATCGACGGTCTCGATGCCGCGACGCTCCGCGATGCAGGCGGAACCGACAGTGCGGTATTCCGCATTCGAGATCGTGCCCGAGCCGATGATGGTGCCCGCGCGGAGCCTGCGCGTACGCGCGGCGTGCGCGATGAGCTGATGAAAACCGAAGCCCATCTGGCCCGCGTCCGGCGTGCCGAAGCGCTGGCCGTTCCAGCGGACCTCGACTTTCAGGTGGACACGCCCGTTCTTCCACGCGGAGCCGAGTTCATCGGGCGTTACCGCGACCGGCGCAAAGCTCGTCGAGGGCTTCGATTGCAGGAAGCCGAACCCGGTCTTCATCTCGCGTCCCGCGAGCGCACGCAGGCTCGCATCGTTCACCAGCATGAGGAGCCGCACCCGCTCGAGGGCCTTCGCGGCCGGCAGGGCGATCGGCACTTCATCGACGACGACGGCGATCTCGGCCTCGAAATCGATGCCGTCGGCTTCGCACGGACACGGCATGTCGGCCGAGGGCCCGAGGAAATCATCGGACGCGCCCTGGTACATGAGCGGGACATCGTGCTTGCCCTCGATGGGCGCAAGGCCGAAGACCTTTTCCATCAGGTCGCCATGGCTGTGAAACGCGGAACCGTCGAGCCACTGCGGCGAACGAGGCAGCGGCGCGAGCAGTTTCGAGGGATCGAGTGCGAACGCCCCGGACGCACTGCCGCGATTCAACTCGTCGTACAACTGCGCAAGCTTCGCAAACACCTGCGGCCAGTGCTCGACGGCCGCGATGAGACTCGGCGCGATCGACGTTGCCTCGACGGCGCGCGCGAGATCCCGGGACGCGACGAGGAGCCTGCCGTCGCGCGAGCCGTCGTTGAATGTGGCGAGTTTCATGGCTGTACCAACCCGATGCTCACACTAATCGGCGCGTTGCGTGCCTGTACAATCGATTCGCACGATCAATGACATCACCGCCACCGATGCGGAACAATAGCGCGTGAAACGACGTACGTTCATCGGGAGATCGATCGCCGCGGGCGCAGCCCTTGCGGCCGGACTTCCCGCGACCGCCGAGGAGAACCCTGTGAGCACCCGAGTCGAGAAACTGCCCTGCGAGGAAGCCTTTTCCATTCCGGAGGTCATCGACGCCGCGAGCAAGCTCGCGGGCGGCGTGCCGAGCATGAGTACCGGGCTCATCGGCGGACCCCTGCTGCCGATCCTCCTCGATATCGGCGCGGGACGCATCGCGTCGATGGACGCAGCCGGCGTCGACATGCACGTGCTTTCGCTGTCCGCACCCGGCGTGCAGAATTTCGACACGGCCACTGCCCGCTCGCTCGCAACGCTCGCGAACGACCGGCTTGCCGACGCGATCAAGGCCTATCCGAAGCGCTTCACGGGGCTCGCCGCCGTCGCGCCGCAGGACCCGGCGTCCGCGGCGCAGGAACTCGAGCGTGGCGTGAAAAAGCTCGGCCTCAAGGGTGCGATCATCAATTCGCATACGCGGGGCGAATATCTCGACGACAAGAAATTCTGGCCGATCCTCGAAGCCGCCGAAGCCCTCGACGTGCCGATCTACATTCATCCGCGCGAGCCCTCGCCCGGCATGGCGGTGCCGCTCGCGATCCCGGGATTCACGGTCGGCTGGGGCTTTGCGGTCGAGACCGGGACGCATTCGCTGCGCCTCATCGGCGCCGGCGTCTTCGACCGCTTTCCGAAGCTCACCATCGTCATCGGCCACATGGGCGAGATGATCCCGTTCGAGATCGACCGCATCGACAACCGCTTCCGCTTCGAGACGGGGCTCTTCAACAGCGGCAAGCTCAAGAAGCTCCCCGGCGAATATTTCCGCGAGAACTTCTACGTCACGACGAGCGGCATGAATTTCGAGGCGCCCCTGCTGGCGACGATCAGGACGATCGGCGTCGACCGCGTGCTGTACGCGATCGACCACCCGTACGAAGACCAGAAGAAAGAAGTGGCGGCGATCGAAGCGATGCCGCTTTCCCGGGACGACCTGCGCAAGATCTGCGACACGAACGTGCGCCGGGTCTTCAAGATCTGACGCGCAGGATGATCTTGCCGCGGGTGTGGCCCGCGCGATTGAGCTCCTGCGCGGCGAAGGCCTCTTCGAGCGGAAACACCCGTTCGACGTTGACCTTGAGCCTGCCCTGATCGACCAGCGCGACCGCCTGCGCCAGCATCTCGCCGAATGTCATCCCATCCCGGCTGAGTGCCGGGCAGCGAATCGCGGCGGCGCGGCACTTTTCCTCTGACGGCCGACCGACGATCGTGATCAGCGTGCCGCCCGCCCGCAGCACGGCGTAGGAGCGGTCGAGCGTCTCGCCGCCGACGGTGTCGAAGACGATATCGGCGCCCTTCACCCGATCCTCGAAGCGCTCCGAGCGGTAGTCGATGACTTCGTCGGCGCCGATCGAACGCAGGTAGTCGGCATTGTTGGCCGAAGCGGTGCCGATGACATGCACGCCCCGCGACTTCGCCACCTGCACGGCGACGCTTCCGACCCCGCCTGCCGCGCCCTGAATGAGAAGCCGCTGTCCCGGCTTGAGGTCGCCGGCCCCGAGCAGGAACGGCCACACGGTCGTCACCGCCGTTGGGAGTCCCGCCGCTTCCTCGAACGACATGGACTTCGGCTTCGATGCAACGTCGTCGGCAGAGACGACGGTGTATTCCGCATAACCGCCCTGCGGCGCCCGTTGCAAGGCGGCGATCACGGCGTCGCCCACTTTCCAGCGCGTAACACCCGCACCCACCCCATCGACCGTGCCCGCGACGTCGAATCCGAGGATGCGCGGCAGCCCCCGCGAGTTGAAGTGCTGGCCGAGGCTGCTGCGCAGTTTCCAGTCGATGGGATTGACGCCTGCGGCGTATACACGGATCCGCACCTGCCCTTCCGCGGGTTCTGGAATGGGTACGCGATCGAGCGTGAGCGCTTCAGCGCCGCCGTACCCATGCATCACGACGGCCCGCATGTCCGTGGGCGCCGCCGATTCAGCGGCCGAGAGGAGCGACACGAGCTGAAAACTCAACAGCGCGGCGAGTAACCGGGTCATGGCGACCTCCGTTGGGGACGGCGAACGAGGAGCATCGCGATCATGCCGACAAGGCACCAAAGCGCGAGCCCGCGAAAGATCGGCGTGTAGCTCGTGAATGCCGCATGCAGGCGCCCGGCGACGAAGGGCATGGCGATGAGCGAGCCCCCACAGGTCGTGATCGCGACTGCGAGTCCCGCGATCGACGGGAAAACCCGCACGCCATAGTAATTGCTGAGCACCGCCATCATGCAGGCAATGCCGCCGCCCCAGCCGAATCCGAGGAAGATCGCGGCCGCCACGAGCTCCCCGGTCGCATGCGCGGCCGCAATGAAGTGCAGCCCGACAGCAAACCCGCCGAGGGTCGCCGCCCAGACGTACCGGGGATCGAAGCGGTCGCCGAAGGTGCCGAGTGCGACCTTGCCGAGCAGAGCGGATATGCCGAAGAACGCGAGCGACCAGGTGGCGTCCGTCGGCGTATGGCCGAGCTCCCTGACGTGATCGAAGACGACGGCGAAGAAGAGCGTGAATCCCATGTTCATGCCGAGCATGGCGAGCAGCATGACCCAGAGCGTCGTCGATCGAAGCACCGCGGCCAACGTCCATTCCTGCTCCGTGATGAAAACGCAGTGACGACGCTGGCTACCCGCGGCGCCGGCGGCAGCCGGTGCGCCGTCGGCAAGCTGTCCGAGGTCCGACGGCTGCTCGCGCACGAATGTCCTCGCGATGACGACGGCGAGCGCACCCGCTGCGGCGACGACCCACCACGCCATTCGCCATTGCCCGTTCGAGGCGTCGATGACGCGCTTCAGGAAGGGTGCGACGAAGAAGCCGCCGATGCCCGGCGCCGAGAACAGGATGGCCATCGCGAGCGCACGACGCCGCAGGAACCAGCGGGCGACGCCGGCTTGCGTCGCGATGCCGCCGCCCGCGGCCGCGCTCGCGCCGAGCACGAGGCCGTAGACGAGTGCACCCGGCATCTGTGCGGCGATCAGCGAGGCCATCGCGGCGGCGCCGACGGCCATGAGCACGGCACCGGTCACGAGCGTCGAACGCACACCCCAGCGATTCACGCACACCGCGACCACGAGCGCGCCAAGCCCGAAGACGAACTGATAGATCGACGTGGGGAGCCCGCGGTAGGCCGGGTCGGTGCCGAACTCGGCCGCCATCTTCGGATTGATGACGCTGCCGCCGTAGAGCGTGAACGACGATGTCATGAGGAGAACGAGCCAGAAAACGGCGAGCAGTTTCCAACCGTAGAAGGATTTGACGGTCATCGGCTCACGATAGCTTTCGAGGCTCGGGCCCGACAATCGATTGCCCTGATCGGGCCCATGCGCGAGACCGATGCATCGGGTGGACGGCGCATAGTACAGTGCCGCGCGTCGCGGATCGGGGGCAATCGATGACTCGAGCACGGGAGGCAACAAGCGCGCGCGCGCCTGGCTTTCTGCAGGGCATGATGCTGCTGCTGCCGATCACGCTCTCCGTCATGGGAATCGTCGTGCTGGTGCCGATCGTGCCCCAGCTCATGACGCAGTTTTCCTCGGTGCCCGGCTATCCGTACCTCGTTCTGGGCGGCATCCTCACGATGCCTGCCCTCTGCGTGACGCTCTTCTCGCCGCTCGCGGGCTGGCTTGCGGACCGCTTCGGCCGCCGCCCGATCCTGATCGTCTCGATGATCGCTTATGCCGTCATTGGCATTGCGCCGATCTTCCTCGACAGCCTCTTCGCCATCATCGCGACCCGCGTCGGCGTGGGCCTCTGCGAAGCCGTGATCATGACGGTCACGACGACGCTCATCGCCGATTACTTTGAGAGCCCGGCCCGCGAACGCTGGCTCGCGAGCCAGACCGCCACGGCGTCGCTCTCCGCCATCGCCTTGATGGTCATCGGCGGCCAGCTCGGTCACGCTTTCGGCTGGCGCGGGCCCTTCGGCGTCTATCTCTTCAGTCTCGTCCTCGTGGCGGGGGTCATCCTCTTCACCTGGGAGCCCGCACACGTATCCGCCGAGACGGCGAATCCCGCCACTGGCCCGATGGCGGAGTTTCCCTGGGCCCGCATGCTCGGCATCTGCGCGATCACGCTCTTTGCCTCCGTCATGTTCTACACCGTGCAGACGCAGGTGAGCCTTGCACTCAAGGAGTTCGGCATCGTCGACGCGGACCGCGTCGGCAACCTCGCGGCACTCGCCAGCCTCGGCGTGCCGATCGGCACCATCGGCTTCCGGGGACTCGTGCGCATCCCGGTCGGCGTGCTGTTCTTCGTCGAGTTCGGGATCATCGGTGGCAGTTTCATCTGGATGGGGCACGCGGGCGACTTTCGGACCTTCCTGATCGCGACGGCCTGCAATCAGATCGGCTGCGGCATGATCCTGCCGACCCTTCTCACCTGGGCCGTCCGCGGGCTCGCCTTCGAGGTGCGCGGGCGGGGCAATGGACTCTGGCAGGGCACATTCGCCGTGGGCCAGTTCCTGAGCGGCATCGTCGTGACCTTCCTCGCAGCGCGTGCCGGCGGCCTCCTCGCGGCGTTCGTTGCGCTCGGCATCTCGAATGTCGCCGCGGCGGTGCTCGCCTTTGGCGCCCATCTGCGCTATCGCGCGCGTTGCGAATTCACAACCGCATAACGGCGCTTTATGCGCCGCATGTCCCGTATCGATTTGTGGCCCTGATTCCTACTGCTCTAGCCTGTCCCGATGAGGGCGTCCTCGGCCTCGAGGCACGCCCGTTTTGGGGCAAACGCGACACAGCGCAAATGAGGGGGGGCTCTTTCATGGCTCGAAGCAGATGGGTTCATGGCGCCGCGGTCCTGCTTGTGATCACCGGTACGCCGGTTTTCGCACAGGAAACGGCGACCTCGGAAGGCACGCTCGAAGAGGTCATCGTCACGGCCGAACGCCGCGAGGAGAGCCTGCAAAAGACTGCCATCGCCATTACGGCCATCGATGCCGAGGCGTTGGCCCGGTCTGGAGTCTCACAGGCGGAAGACCTGAACCGCATCGTTCCCGGTCTTGGCATTGCGCAGGGCGGATCCTCCACCCAGGTCTACGTCCGCGGCGTCGGCAACTACGGCACCAATGCCCTCGCCGACCCGGCCGTGACCTTCAACATGGACAACGTCTACATCGGTCGCTTCAGCGGCATCACCGGCAATTTCTTCGACGTGTCGCGCGTCGAGGTGCTGAAAGGCCCGCAGGGCACGCTCTACGGCCGGAACGCCACGGGCGGCGCCGTGAACATCGTCACCAACAAGCCCGTGCATGACTTTGCGGCGGGCGTCGGCATCGAGGGCGGCAACTACAGCCTCGCGAGGAGCTCGGGCTTCGTCAACGTGCCGCTGGGCGAAACGATGGCATTGCGTTTCGCCGGCCAGTACACGAGTCGGGACGGCTATCAGACCGAAGGCACAGCGTACGACGACGACCAGTCCTACGCGGGGCGTCTGCACTTCCTCTACGACCCGAGCGACGACATCTCCTTGCTGCTCACGGCGGGCTACCTGCACCTCGACGGCAACGGGCCGGCGCAGATTCCCGTCACGAGCACCGGCTACGTCAATCCTGACGATCCCTGGGAAAGCCTGAGCACCACCGCCCCTGTCGCATTGCTTGGCGCCGTGAGCCCCTTTGCGCCGCCCGACCTCGTCATCAACGGCGTGACCCGCGATGACGGCTTTCTCGACATCAGCGTGAAATCGTTCACGGCACAGATCGACGGCAAAGTCGGAGCGGCAGCGAGACTCACGTTCATCGGCAATCACATGGAGACGCGCAACAAGTCGAAGTCCTATGGGCCCGGCTTTCTCTTCTGGCAGGACGACGACGCCCGGCAGGATTCGATGGAGCTGCGGCTCGGCGGCGAAAGCGAGGCGCTGCGCTGGGTGACCGGCCTCTACTATTACAAGGAACAGCAATCGTCGAAGTACTGGGTCGACCAGGGGTTCCTCTTCAATCAGACGGGCGACGATCTCAGCGCGCTCGATGACAAGACCATGGCGATCTTCGGCGAAACGACGTTCAGCATCACGAGTCGCGCGCGCCTGACAGCCGGCGTGCGCCTGACCAATGAGCAGAAGACGCAGGACGGACAGATCTTCAACCGCCAGGGCGCCGCGCCGAGCAGCGCCTGCAATCTCTTGACGGGCGCGCCGCCGGTGTTCATCGATACGATTTCAGCCGCCATTCCGCAGGCGGCCGTGAATGGCAACGGCGTCGCCTACCCGTTCCCCTTCTGTCGTGACGTGCAGTCCGGCTCGCTGACGTGGAATGACCTGAGCTGGAAAGTCGGCGCCGATTTCGATGTATCCGACAGCTCGATGGCCTACGTGACGATCAGCCGCGGCTTCAAGGCGGGCGGCTTCTTCGCGGCCGGCGATCACGCGGAAATCGGCAATACGTTCGAACCCGAGAAGCTTACGGCGTATGCCATCGGTTCCAAGAACCAGTTCCTCGGCAACCGCATGCGCCTCAATGCCGAGGCGTTCTATTGGGACTACAAAGACCATCAGGAGAGCTACCTCTCGGGTCTCTATCCTTCGACCGGTTCCGCGGTTTTCGGATTCGTCACGCAGCCAGCGGATGCCGAGATCTATGGACTCGACGTCGAGTTCGACGCGCTCGTCACCGACGCCGACCGGATCGGCGTGAAAGCGCAGTACTTGCACGCCGAATACACGGACGCGGCCTTCATCGTTGCGCGCCCGAACACCGCTCCGCCGATCTCGGTGTGCAGTTCGACGCAGGATCCGGTGAATCCGACGCGCTATACCCTCGATTGCACCGGCCAGCAGATGCCGCGTTCGCCGGACTTTTCGGTGACGGCGGACTACTCGCACGCCTTCACCTTCGGCGGCGGCGCGCGGCTGACGCCCGGCGTACGCGTGCAGTACAGCTCGGACTACTGGTCAGCGGTCGACTACAACCCGCTGCAGAAGCAGGACTCCTACACGATGTACGGCGCGGACATCTCGTACGAAGCCGCGGACCGTAAGTGGTCGGTGACGGCGTACGGCAGCAACCTCGGCAACGAGGACGTCTACACGAACTCCTTCATGTACCCGGCGACCAACGTCGCGATGAACGCCCTGCGCGCTCCGCGAACCTACGGCGCCCGCTTCCAGATCAACTTCTAAAGCCGACGACGGCGGCCACGGCACTCAAGCCGTGGTCGCCGCGTCTATTTTGGGGAGCCACGGACCGGTGGTGCCGTGGCAGCGTCCGGCGCCAACGCGAAGGGTTCTGGGTTTGGGAGGTCCTTTCGGGATCGTAAAAAACAGGACGTTTTTTCCGAAGCCTCCAGGGATGGATTTACGGCGGTCCCGAAAGGACCTCCCAAACCCAGAACCCGAACATTGAACGTCCTGCCCGCAAACATCGCCAGACCGGACTTGCCACACACCACCGGTCCATGACTCCCCGGGTCTGCGCGAGCGTCACCAGGCGGTGGCGCCGCCGTCGATGGAGAAGTCGGCGCCCGTGACCCAGCTCGCTTCGTCCGAGGCGAGATAGACCGCGGCCCAGGCGATGTCCTCGGGCTGGCCGAAACGGTCGAGCATGGTCTTGCGCAGCGCGGATTCGCGGACGGCCGGCACGTTGTCGAGCACGGGCTGTGTCGCGCCCGTCACTGTCATGCCGGGACAGATGCAGTTGGCGCGGATGCGATGCGGCGCGCCCTCCATCGCGAGCTGGCGGGTCATCGCCAGCACCCCGCCCTTGCCCGCACAGTGCGCCAGGGCCGGCGATCCTTCGAGCGCGACGAAGGAGTTCGCCGAGGCGATATTGATGACCGAGGCCGCTCCGCTTGCCTTCAAGTGCGGCCACGCCGCCTGGCTGACGAGAAACACCGAGTCGAGCTCGCTCGCGAGCGTGCGGCGCCAGTGCGCCTCGTAATCCATCTGTTCGATCCACTGAAAAGCGCCCCAGGCGCCCGCGTTCACGAGCACGTCGAGCCGACCGAAGCGCTCGACCGTGCGTTCGATCAGTCGCTGCACCTCGGCCGGACGCGTCAGGTCGATCGGCTGTTCACTCGCAATGGCGAGTCCCTCACGCTTCGCCAGCTCGACGGTCTCGAGCGCACTGACGGCATTGAGGTCGGTGGCCAACACCCGCGCCGCGTGACGCGCGAACATGAGGGCGCAGCCGCGGCCGATGCCGCTGCCCGCGCCCGTGACGAGTGCCACCTTTCCCGCCAGCCGTTCGGATTTCATGCCTGCACGAACTCGATGAGGTTGCCGGCATTGTCCCGGATGAAGATGTTGCTGCCAAACTCGAAGTGGCCGACAAAAACAATATCGGCCCCGCGCTTGCGCAATTGCTCGGCAAACGAGTCGACGTCCTTCACGGCGAACGCAATGTGCTTGTTGCCGTGCGTGCGCAGGTCCTTGTTCGGCTCCCGCCGGTCCGGTGGCAGCGGGGCAGCGCCCTCGACTTCGAAGAGTTCGAGGCGAAGTTCGCCATGGCGGAGCATCGCGACCTTGGCCGGAACGGCCTCGATATAGATGCGGGTCTCGACCTCGAAACCGAGCACGTCCGCGTACCAGCGGATCGACGCCTCGAGGTCGGGGACGCTGATGCCGCCATGATGATGCTTGAACTCGAGCTTGCGCCTGCCGGCCATTGCGCGCTCAGGCGACCTTCTTCTTGTAGCGCCGCACGCGCAGATCCGCCTGTTCCTGGTGCCCGGCGAAGCCTTCAAGCGCGCAGAGGCGCGAGCAGTACTCACCGACGAGCGCCGACGCCTCGTCGGTGAGCACGCGCTGGTACGTGCAGGTCTTGAGGAACTTGCCGACCCAGAGGCCGCCGGTATAGCGCGCCGCGCGCATCGTCGGCAGCGTGTGGTTCGTGCCGATGACCTTGTCGCCGAACGCGACATTCGTCCGCGGACCGAGGAAGAGCGCCCCGTAGTTGCTCAGGTTCCTGAGGAAATAGTCGGGGTCTCTCGTGATCACCTGCACGTGCTCCGAGGCGATACGGTCCGCCTCGAGGAGGAGTTCCTCCTGAGTGTCGCACAGGATGATCTCGCCGCACGTCTCCCACGCGACCCGCGCGACATCGGCAGTCGGCAGCCAGCCGAGCAGCTTCTCGATCGCCGCGGGCACTTCGGCGGCAAGCTTGGCTGAACTCGTCAGGAGCACCGCCGGGCTCCCCGGACCATGCTCGGCCTGGCCGATGAGATCGACCGCCGCCATCTCGGCATCGCAGCTGTCGTCGGCGACGATCAGTGTTTCGGTCGGGCCGGCAAAGAGGTCAATACCGACCCGACCGAACAGCTGCCGCTTCGCTTCTGCCACAAACGCGTTGCCGGGGCCAACGATCATGTCGACCGGCTGGATGTTCCCGGTGCCAAGCGCCATCGCCGCGACGGCCTGCACGCCGCCGAGCGCGTAGATTTCATCGGCGCCGGCGAGATGCATCGCGGCGACAATCGCAGGGTGCGGCTTGCCGCCGAACGGCGGCGCTGCGGCAATGATGCGCTTCACGCCCGCCGTTTTCGCCGTGACGACGCTCATGTGCGCCGAGGCCACCATCGGATAGCGGCCGCCGGGCACATAGCAGCCGACGCTGTTGACGGGCAGGTTCTTGTGGCCGAGCACGACGCCCGGAAGTGTCTCGATCTCGATGTCCTGAAGCGCCTCGCGCTGTGCGCGCGCGAAATTCCGGATCTGTGTCTGCGCGAACTCGATGTCCGTGATCACCTGCCGCGGCAGCGCGCGCAAACAATCGGCGATGTCATCCGCCGACAAGCGAAAGCGCTCCGGCGACCATTGGTCGAACTCGGCGGAGTATTCGCGGACGGCGGCTTCGCCACGCTCCGCGACATTCGCAAGGATCGCCTCGACGGTGTTGCGGACTTTGAGGCCGCTCTCGGCCTTGTCGGCGCCGGATCGGCCAGCCTTGATCTGACGGATCATAATGGATGGATCATCGCTGCAATTCCTTCCAATGAATCATGGGCAGCCCCGCGACCGGCGAGCGGAAATACGGGAGGGTCGTGCCCATGAGCGTGCCGAGATACACGGTACGCAGGTCCGGGCCGCCGAAGGTGACGCTTGCCATCCAGGGCGCGATCGTGCCTTTGGTCGCGAGCATGAAATCGGGCGTGAGTGTCCGCGCGTGGAAACGGCGGTCGAGTTCCGCGACACGCACCGGATCGCCGTCATCAAGAAGCACCAGCACCTCGCCCTCCGGCGTCAGCGCGATCAGGCGGTCCGACATCACGAGCGTGATCCAGAGATTGCCCGCGCAATCGAAAGCGAAGCCGTCGGGCACGCCGCCGAGATCCCCGGGCCCGTAGACTTCGCGGTCGGTGAGCGCGCCGTCGGCGCGCACCCGCAGCCGCGAGATGTGCCGCGCATTGCTCTCGACGACGTACAGCCACTCCTCGCGCTCATCGAAGCGGATTTCGTTGGTGCCGACGAAGCCGTCCGCGACGATACGGACGCCGCGCTTATCCGCGATCGCGACGTAACCGTCCGCCGAGCGCTCGCTCACCGAACGCGTCCAGGGCTCCATGCGCGTCGTCACGGTGATCCACAGCCGGTCGCCGGAATCGCGCAGCACGAAGTTCGTCTTGCCGATCGGCTGGCCGTCGATCTCGGTGTACAGCGTCTCGGAACGGCCGGCGCGCGTCATGCGCTCGATGGCATTGGTACCGAAATTGGCGATCAGGATGTCGCCGTTACGGGCGAACGCGAGGCCGTTCGGCAGCGTCCCCTTCAGGATGTACTTCTCGTCGCTCCCCTGGTCGGAGAAATGCGGGTCGATCCGCTGTGCGATGAGCTGTTGCATGCCGTCGGGCGCGATGCGCATGACGCCGCCCCTGGCGTCGGCGGCCCACAATGTCCCGTCGGGCTCCGCAAGCACGCACTCGGGCCGCTGCAGGTCGCGCCCGATCGTACGGATCGAAGCGCGGTCGACCTGCCAGCCCGCCAGCGGATTCTTGGATTTCGGATTGCTCGACATGCAGCGCGGTCCGAGGCGCTTCAGCGCGGCTCCGCGACGCAGGCATTTCGCTGCGTGCCGAGACCCGTGATGCTGCCCTCGAGGACGTCGCCCGGCTTCAGGAAGCGCTTGTAATGCACGCCGTTGCCGGCCGGCGAACCGGTGCAGATCACGTCGCCCGGCTGCAGCAGGCAGGCCTCCGAGGCGTATTCGATCAGCCGCGCGACACCGAAGATCATGTCCGCCGTGCTCTCGTTCTGCATGGTCTCGCCGTTCAGTTTCAGGACGATCTGCAGTTGCTGCGGATCCGGAACGAAGGCGGCCGGCACGAGATACGGCCCCATCGGCAGGAACGTTGGCGATGACTTGCTCGCCACCCAGTTCATGCCCATCTCCTTGAGGTCGCCCTCCTTGCGGTTGACGCGCTCGCGCGTCGTGACGTCATTCACCACGACATAGCCGGCAACGTGGTCCAGTGCGTTCCCTCGCGACACGCGCCGCGCCGGGCGGCCGATGACCACGCCCAGTTCGAGTTCCCAGTCCGGTTGCGTCACGTCATGCGGCAGCACGACCGGGTCGAAGGGACCGGTGACCGTCGACTGCCCTTTGAGGAAGAAGTACGGCGTTCCGGAGCGCGCCCGCTCGTCCATCTTTTTCACGCCGAACTCCCAGCGCTCCTGCTGGCTCATGTGCGCCGTCTCGGACATCGTCTGCGCGACGATGATCTGCGCCACGTGCTTTTTGTAGTTCGCGCCCGAGCAGAATATCTGCCGCGGCGCCGGCACCGGCGCGTGCAGCCGCACTGCCGAAAGGGCGACCGGCGTGGCCGGCAAACCGGCATCGCCGGCGGCGACCGCCGTCGCCAGCCCCTGCAGCGCCGGGAAGTTGCGATCCCAGTATTCGAGCAGACCCAGCATCGAATCCGCACCCGTGAGTCCGGGCGCAGCCGCCAGCTTCAGAACTCGATCCCCGGCGACGAGACCTGCCGCCGGGGCACCGCCCGGGATCGAGAAAGTCGCCAGGCTGAAGGGGGCGGAGGCAGTGGAAGACGCCATGCGAAAGTTATCCGGCACTCGCGAAAATTGCGGAGAATGGGCGGAATGTTAGGGGCGGCGGCAGCGTCTGAGAAAGCGATTTTTCTGATCCGCCGCATCATCAACGGCGATACCTGAAAAGCCCGCCGGACAGGACCATAGCCCAAGTGCGATATCGACGATTGGACCTGAACCTGCTGGTGGCGCTCGACGCCCTGCTGGCTGACAAGAGCGTGACCCGGGCCGCAGCCAAGCTCAACATCACCCAGCCCGCCATGAGCGGGGCGCTGGCGCGCCTGCGGGACTACTTCGAAGACCCCCTGGTGATCCAGGTCGGAAGGCAGCTCGAGCTGACTCCGCTCGCCTCGTCCCTCGTCGCCCCGGTGCACGACATCATCCTGCGCATCGATTCCGCGATCTCGATCGAGCCGGCCTTCGAGGCCGCCCAGAGCAAGCGGCATTTCACGATCACCGTATCGGACTACGTCATCCGCGTCTTCCTGCTCGACGTGCTCGGCCGCCTGCAACGCGAGGCGCCCGGCATCTCTTTCGAGTTCCGCCAATCGAGTGGCCGGGTCAAAGAGGAGCTCGAAGCGGGCGAGGTGGACTTCGTCATCGGGCCGGAAATCGACCTGCTATCGGAGCATCCGCACGAGCTGCTGTTCGAGGATACCTATGCGGTCGTCGCCTGGACGGGCAACTCGCTGGTCGGGGACAGCCTGACGCTGGATGAATATCTCGGCCTCGGCCATGTGGTATTTCGCAGCGAACACCATGGCAATCCCTGGCTCGAGCGCTGGTTCACGAGCCGCTACGGCGAGGTTCGCCGGGTGGAACTCGCGGCGCCGAGCTTCAGCCTGCTGCCGCACCTGGTCGTCGGCACCAACCGGATCGCGACGATGCAGATGCGCCTCGCGCGCCTCTACATGCTGACGCTGCCGATCAAGATGGTGCCGGCGCCGCTCGAAGTGCCGAAGCTCGTCGAAATCCTGCAGTGGAACGTGCACCGGGACATGGACCCTGCCAGCCGCTGGCTGCGCGCGACTCTGAAGGCCCACGCCGCCCTCCTCGACCCCGCCTGAGAGCGGGGTCAGTAAAAGGGGACAGATTTATTTTCTTGAGTTTCTGGGAGGCCGCAGCAGATACGCAAGAAAATAAATCTGTCCCCTTTTACTGACCCCATTTTCAGGTGCGGCCCTGGCCGCCGTCCGCGAGAATGGTCTGGCCGGTGATGAATCCCGCCTCATCGGATGCGAGGAACGATACGACCGCCGCCTGATCCTCGGGCGTGCCGTTGCGCTTGATGCACTGGAGCGCGGCGACATCCTTGAAGAGCGCATCGGGCAGGTCCGCCACCGCCTTCTTCGTCCGTGTGAGGCCAGGCGCCACCGCGTTGATCGTGATGCCGTGCGGGCCGACCTCCGCCGCAAGGCCATGCACCAGGCCGATGAGTGCGCCTTTGCTCGTCACGTAGTGCGTCATCTGGTTGCCGCCGACGAAGAAGGTCGACGAGGCAATCACGACAATGCGACCCCAGCCGGCGCCCTTCATGCCGGGGAGCGCCGCCTTCAGCAGGTGAAACATCGATTCCTGGTTCACGCTCTGTGTCGCCCGCCATTGCGCGAGGTCGAGCTCCTCGAAAGGCCGCACGAATTGCATGGCCGCGCTGTGCACGAGGATCGTGGGTGCACGGTAGCGTTGGCCGACCTGGGCGACGAAGCCGGCGACCTCGGCGCCCTCGAGCGCGAGGCGCAAGGCAATCGCCTGGCCGATGCCGCTGCTGCCGCCCGTGACGATCGCGGACTTGCCACCGTGGCGGCTCGTCATGGAATCAGCACGGTCGAGCCGACCGTCCTGCGTTGCTCGACGTCGGCTTGCGCTTGCGCAGCCGCATCGAGCGCATAACGCCGGCCGATGTGGACGCGGATCCTCCTGCGGCTCAGCATGGACAGCAGCTCGCGCGTGGAGGCGGCGCTCTCCGCCGGCACGCTCAAGTAATCCCCGCCCATCATGCGGTGAAGGTAGAGCGATCCGCGCCGGCCGAGATCCATCGGTGTAAGCGCGGGCGCCGGCCCGGACGACTGTCCATAGCAAACGATCGTGCCGCGAGGCTTCATGCAGTCGAGCGAAGCAAGAAAGACGTCCTTGCCGACCGAATCGTAGACCGCGTCGACGCCTGCGCCTGTCGTCAGGCTCTTGACGCGCAACGCGAGGTCCTCGCTCCCGATGAGCGTGCGCCAGCAACCGTTGCGCTTCGCGAGCCTGGCCTTCTCTTCGGTGCTCACGACGCCGATGACGCGCGCGCCGAGCTGCCGCGCCCATTGCGCGAGTATGAGGCCCACGCCGCCGGCGGCGGCGTGCAGGAGCACGGTGTGTCCGCGGGCGACCGGAAATGCCCGGCGCACCAGGATCTGCGCGGTGAGTCCCTTGAGAAAAGCGCCGGCGATGGTTTCGTCGTCGAGGGCAGCCGGCAATTTCGTGAGAACCTGCGCCGGCACTACGCGATCGGTGGCATAGGCACCGGGTACGCGCCAGCTATAGGCCACTCGACTGCCACGCTTGAGGTCGCGAACGCCCTTGCCAACCGCTTCGACGATACCGGCCGCTTCAAAGCCGATGCCCGATGGCAACTTCGCCGGCATCGTCCCCGTACGCAGGCCAATGTCCGAAAAATTCACGCCGATGGCGGTGTGGCGCACGCGAACTTCGCCGGCGCCCGGTTCCGCCATGCTTTGTGCCCGCCATTGCAGGACATCCGGCCCGCCGTGGCGCTCGAGATAGATCGCTCCGCTCATGCCCGTATCGTAGGCAGAAGCGCAACCGGGGAGTAAGCGATTTCGCTGATCGCGGCCATCACGAATCGGAATACATCGCGGCGTCGAAACCAATTAGACACTCGCGCCCGGCGCCGATAGCCTCAAGCGTATGAGTACCGCCGTCGACGTCGTTGCCATGGGTGCGGGCCACAATGGCCTGGTAGCGGCCGCCTATCTCGCGAAAGCCGGCAAGAAAGTCCTCGTGCTCGAGCGCAAGCCCTGGCCGGGTGGCGGCGTCGCGACGCTGGAGCTCAACACGCCGGGCTACTGGCACGACCTGCACTCGAGCGTGCACATCATGATCCAGGGCAACCCGATGCTCACGCAGGATGAGCTGGGCCTGCTGTCGAAGTTCGGGCTCAAGTACAACTACTCCGACATCCCGTACGCGAGCATCTTCGATGACCAGACGACAATCATTACCTACAAGGATCTCGACAAGGCCTGCGAATCGATCGCCAAGATCTCGCCGCGCGATGCCGAAACCTACCGCAAGTTCGCCGCCCAGAGCGCGCGCATGCTGCCGATGTTCATCTCGGGCCTGTATTCCCCGCCGATCCCGCTGGGCGCCCTCATCAGCATGCTCGACCAGAGCGAGGAAGGCCGCGAGCTCCTCGATGCCATGCAAAGAAGCGCGCTCGACATCGCCAATGGCCTCTTTGAGAACGAGAAGATCAAGATCCATCTGGTCAAGCTCATCACGGAAAACATCCAGATGCCGGATGAGCTCGGCACCGGGCTCGGCATGTACCTCATGCCCGGCATCATCCACACCTACGGCGTCTCGCAGCCCGTTGGCGGCAGCGGCAAGCTCACCGAGTCGCTCGTCCGTTGCATCGAGCACTACGGCGGCAAGGTCGAGTGCAATCGCGAGGTGCGCAAGGTCCTGACCTCGGGCGGTCGCGCCACGGGTGTCGAACTCACGGACGGCGAACGCTTCCTCGCGAAGGACGGCGTGATCGGGGCGATCCACCCGCACAAGCTCCGCCAGTTCGTCGACGGGATCGATGCGGGAATCCTGCGCCGCGCGGAGCGTTCGACGCTCGGCACTTTCAGTCTCTTCGTGTCGCACTACGACCTCAGGGAACACGCCCGCTTTCACGTTACCCAGGACGTCGGCCGGGCGACCATGCTCGAGTTCATGACGACCTCGAAACTCGCCGAAATGCTCGATGACTTCGATGAGCTCAGGCGCGGCCGCATCTCCAGGCGCCGTCTGGTCGGCGGCGGTGATGAGAGCATCAACGATCCCACGCGCGTGCCACCCGGAAAGGGACTGTTTCACGGCATTACGTTCGCTCCTTACGAACTGGCCGAGGGCGGCGCGTCGCGCTGGGACGAGATCAAGGAGGAAGTCGGGAACTTAAGCCTCGCGACCTACCGCAAGTACGTGGCGAATCTCACTCCGGAGAATATCGTCGCGCGGAGCGTCCATTCGCCGCTCGATCTTGAGCGCAGTTCCCCCAACACCATGGTCCGCGGTGACGTGCACGGCGTCGCACCCTTCTTCTACCAGACGGGCGCCTATCGCCCGACGCCCGACCTCGGGCAGTACACGGTGCCGGGTGTCGAGCGGCTCTATCTCGTCGGGCCCTTTATGCACCCGGGCGGCGGCGTGTATGGTGCGGGCCGGGCGACCGCGATCCGCATGTTCGACGAACTCAAGATGGATTTCGACCGCGTCGCCGCGAGGAGACCATGAAGCTCTATGGCGCGGACGGCAAGGAACTGATGACGGTGACGGCGATCGAGCGCGAGGGCTCGACGCTCGTCGTCAAGGGCAAGATCTTCGGCACCATGCCGCTCACGGCGAAGCTCAGACCCGAAGAAGCCCGCAAGGCCTTCGGGCTGCTCGGATTGCGCAAATTCTGCTTCCTGCTGACGCTGCCCTTTCGCCGCAGCAAATCCTGACGGTCAGCCCTTCACGGCGCGAGGTGCGCTCTTCGCGGCCTGCACCGACTTCTGGTATTCCTTCAGCGAGTCGCCCTTCGGGTCGAACTTCATGCCCCAGCTCAGCTCCTCCGCCGCGAACATCTTCGGCACGCTATGCGCCCAGAGAAGCGATCCGAACTTGAAGTCCCAGGCGCGCGGCACCCAGTTGTCGTCGAGATAGTCCGTATCGGCGTGATACTCGGCTTCGCCGCCGTTCGGATTGTCGACGTAGTAATAGATCGCCGACGAGATGCGATGGCGCGAGATACCACCGGAGCTGTTGTTCGACGTGTTCTTCCAGCCGCGCCGCTCCATGATGTTCGCGCCGAGCATCACTTCGTCGATGTCGTCCATGCCGAAGGCGATGTGCATGAAGCCGGGCTTGCCGGGCGTAACCGGCAGCGCCGTATTGACCCAGAAGATGCTGTGGTGCTCGTTGGTACCATCCGCGCGCGCGAACGCGCCGACGCCGATCGAGTGGTCGGACAAGCGGAAATTCAGACGGTCGCGGAAGAATTCAAACGAGGCCACGTAGTCGTCTGAGAAGAAGACGACGTGGTTTATTGTTTTGGGAATTGCCTTGATGCGCCACTGGCGATGCTGGTTGAAGCGCTCGACGCGGCCCGGGCCGTTCACGCGGTCCGGCACCGTCGCGATCGGCTTCTTGCGCCACAGGCGCAGCGCGAGCGCCATGCCGTCATCGGCCAGGAAGTGACAGCTCCCGTCCGGATCCTGGCGGACCTTGCGATCGCGCGAGAGGTCCGTCACCAGCGCGTCGAGCGCTTCCTGCGTGTCGACACCCCACGTCGTTTCCCGCACGCCGGGTCGATCGTTGCAGGCGGTCGGCAGGCTCGGATCGTCGCGCTTGCGGATGACGACTTTCGAGCCCGACGGGATTTCGAAGACGCTCTCGTCCGCGGTCCGCGAAGCGGGATACAGACCGAAGTCTTCCCAGAAGCGCGTGCAGGTATCGAGGTCATCGACGCCGAAGATCACGCGCTCAACGCCCAGAATGGCCATGGCCTTGTGTCCTGTCTCTACTGATTGTGCGGCGAAAGTCTAGCGGCATGACCCCGTCGCGGGCATCGATTATTCCGATGCCGAACATCGCTTAAGGCCATGCCCGCCGAGCAAGACTACTGTTTAGGAACAGTGTCTATCTTATTGTTTTCTTTAGGTGACTCAGGAGGCTTTCGGAGCCGTGCCTGGGCCTCGCTGACGGTCGCCAGGCAATTGGCCGCGGTTTCGTCGGTGTAGTCGGTGAAGGACTCCCGGTGCTTGCGATCGCGCCATTCCCAGGGCGGTATGCGCTCGACGATCGAATACGCCCATAAGCCGCGCCCGACCGCGCGCGCCTCCTCTTCGTAGATGCAGAGGATCGCGTCGTCCTTGCGCCGCATGTGTTCGCGGTCGGCCCAGGCGTTACCCTGCCGGACCATGATTTCGTTGATCTCGACCTCGCCGAGGTACACGACGGCAATCGACAGGTTCTGGCGCGGATTCTGATCGACGATGGCAAGCTGCACGTCGCGGCCATCCACGAGCTTCACGAGGGCGGCGACCGCCTCGGCGCCGCCCGGCTGATCCTTGTCCGGCGCGTCGATCCCCTGCAGGGCCACGCGCTCGGTACCGCTTTCAAGCTTCACGTTCAGCATGTCGCCGCTGAGGACGCTCACAACGTGCCCGTTGATCAGGGGAATCGGACGATCGGCCGGATAGGTTGCCGTGGCGCCCACCAGGGTGGCGACGGCAGCCAGCGAACGCAGGATCAATGAGGTAGCCCGCATTCCACATCATACTGGTGCGGGGCCAGCGAACCCGGTAAATCTGCATGGGGAGGGTGGGCATCATGAAGAGACGGGAATTCTGCGGCATGAGCTTGATGGGCGGTGCCGCCGCGGCGCTGCCCCTCGGCAGGCTCGTCGCTGGTGCCAACGACACGGCACAGCCGATCGTCACCGACCTGCGCGCGGTCAAGCTGTCGGGAGCGGAGACAACCATCGAGCGTGCAGCGCTACAGGACCTGCGTGCGAGTCTGCGCGGCTCGCTGATCGTCTCGGGCGAATCGGGTTACGACGCGGCCCGGCGCGTGTGGAACGGCATGATCGACAAGCATCCGGCGCTCATCGCGCGCTGCGCGGATGTTGTCGATGTCGTGCGCGCCGTGACTTTCGCGCGGGAACGCGAACTGCTGCTCGCCGTCCGAGGCGGCGGCCACAGCTTTCCCGGCTACTCGACCTGCGACGGCGGCATGGTGATCGACCTGTCCGGCATGACCCGCGTGACGGTCGATGCACGCAACCAGACAGCGCATGTGAGTGGCGGCGCCTGGGTCGCTCATGTCGACGGCCCGGCGCAACAGCAGGGTCTCGCGACGACGCTCGGGCAGATTTCGAATACCGGAGTCGGCGGCCTCACGCTCGGCGGCGGCTTCGGCTGGCTGTCACGCCGCTTCGGTCTCGCCTGCGACAATCTCCTCGGAGCCGAGCTCGTGACGGCGGATGGGAAGCTCCGCCGCGTGAGCGCAAAAGACGAGCCGGATCTTTTCTGGGCGATCCGGGGCGGCGGCGGCAATTTCGGCGTGGCGACGTCCTTCGACTATCGCCTGCATCCCCTGAACCCGACGGTCCTCGCCGGCCATGTGAGCTACCCCACGGCGCAGATCAAGGATGCCATCGGGTTCTACGCCGATTTCCTGGCGAAGGCGCCGCGTGAACTGAGCGTCGATCTGAGCCTCGGACCCGGTGCCGATGATCAGCCGGGCGCAAGCATCCATGTCCTCTACACGGGCAATCACGCAACCGGCGAGAAACTGCTCGCAGCCTTGCAGCGCTTCGGCAAGCCGGTGAAGGACACGATCGCCGCGCAGACCTACCTCACGGTGCAGTCGCAGTTCGACGGACCGCCCATCGATCCGACGATGAACTACATCAAGGGCGGCTTCGTGCGCGCCGTGTCGCCGGAGCTCATCGACGTGCTGGTTCGCGACTACCGCACGGACAAACGCAACAGCGCCTACTTCCAGAATGCCAACGGCGCGGTGGCGGATACGGCGCCGACGGCAACGGCCTTCACGCACCGCAATGCCATGGCCAACCTGATGCTCGGCGGCAGCTGGGAAGACCCCGCCTTCAACGAGCAGGGTCGCGCCGAAGTGCGCGCCAACTGGGCGAAGGTCGAGCGCTTCACGGACGGCTACTACGTGAACCTGAACGATGCGGATGCCAAGGGCGCGGACCGTAATTACGGAACGAATTTCGACCGGCTGTCGGCACTGAAGAAACGCTACGACCCGATGAATCTTTTCCGCCTGAACTCGAATATCAACGTCGCTTGAACCGGCGTGCAGGGGGCCAGGGCGGCGGGCGACCGTTGGCCTTAAGTCCCATACCCCCTGGCGCTCGCGAAGCCCTAAAATGCGGGGACTTCTACGACCCGCAACGGCATGGAGAATCCCTATGAGAACAATGATGTGTCGATGCTTCCTGACCGCGGTGTTTGCGCTCGCAGTCACCCCCGCACTGGCGGACAACTACAGCGACACCATCGACCTGTTTCGCAAGGCCGGCGAAAGCAAGTCGTTCCTCGCGACCGCCTACGGTTATGCGGTGTTCCCGACGATCGGCAAGGGTGGCCTCGGTGTCGGCGGCGCGCACGGCAAGGGGCAGGTCTATGAGAAGGGCAAAGTCATCGGCAACACGTCGATGACTCAACTCAGCATCGGCTTGCAGGCCGGTGGCCAGGCCTACAGCCAGATCATTTTCTTCGAGGACAAGCGCGCGCTCGATGAATTCACCTCGGGCAATTTCGAATTTGACGCGAGCGTGAATGCAATTGCGATCACCGCCTCCGCGAATGCCGCTGCCGGCACGACCGGCACGGGCGTCGGCGCAAGCGGCGGCAAGAATGACGCGGCCACGGCCGGCAAGTACTACAAGGGCATGGCCGTGTTCACGATCGCGAAAGGCGGCTTGATGTACCAGGCTGCCGTCGCCGGACAGAAATTCTCCTACAAGGCCAAGTAGCCGACAGCGGACCCGCCGCCGACAATAAAAAAGGGCCCCGGCGAATCACGCCGGGGCCCCGCGAGCAAGCCGACAAACCTGTTCGCGATCAGAAGCTGTAGGCCACGAAGAACATTCCATAGATGAAGGTATCGGTCCGGCCCGATATCTGCTCGACCGCCGCGCCGGGATCCGCGATGGCAGCGACGAAACTCAGGATGAAGTTCTTGTTGACGGACCAGTCCGCGTACCAGTCGAGCTCATCCGCCACGGCATCGGAGGTCACCCCGGGGCCGGCCGATTCAGGATGATCCAGCCGGAAGTCAAAGAAGATGAGCCCGGTGCTCAGGGACTCGTTCGGCTTCACATGCACGCGGATCTGGTGCGAGATCATGTTGGAATTCGAGATGAAGTACTCGCCGGCGATTTCGCCCTGCCACCAGGCGCCCCAGTCGTAGAACCCCGTGAACAAGCCATCGAACGCTTCGTTCTTCGCGGTCGCAGGGTCATCGCCCTCGAAAAACGCATAGCGGTAGGACAATTTCGGTGTCCAGGAGCCCGCAAACTGCCAGGCGACTTGTGCGTTCCAGGCGGTCGAGTCGAGCAGGTCGCCGTTGTCCTCTTTCGCATACTCCAGCTCGAATGAGAGCGCCTTCAGGGACGGGAACGGCGCCGTGTAGGCCCTGAGGTTGTAGACGTCGAGCCCGTCGCGTTCCGGCTTCACGTCCTCTTTGGCGGACCACTTCATGTAGGTGGCACCGAGCGTCGTGTCCTCGCCGATCGCGTACTGGTAGTTCACGCCCCACAGCTTGCTGCCGGTTTCATTCTCCGGCAGATCGTCCTTGTTCAGATAAAACGCTTCGATCGTGTGATGGCCCGGCTTGAAGCGGGCGATCGCCGCAAAGTCGAAGGCCTTGCGCGCGTTGGTCCAGTAGCCGCCGCGTGATCCGCCCTCCGCCGAGCCGTCCCACAGCAGCATTCCGTGGCCGAGCTTGTACTGGGTGCGGCCCACGGTGAAATCGAGGGCGTTCTCCCCAAGATCACCGAGACTCGTTCCCGATCGCCAGCCGATGGAAAGGTCTTCCACGTCGAACGACGACTCTTCGGACCCCACGAGCGAGGGTGCAGAGCCGTAGGTGCGCTCGCCGACGGCGCTGATCTTCCCGTACAACTGCGACGCGTTCGCCAGCGTAAAGGCGGCGCTCAGCGCCGGCTTGACCGAACCTTCGAACCAGTTGTCGCTGAGGTTGCCCGAGGGCTCGTCCGGTTTCGGGTTCGTATAGAGGGAGTGTGCGAAGCCGAACGTGCCGAAGGTGGCGTCCAGATTGAAGGTCCAGTCGAGACCCGCCGGCAAGCCGGGTGGCGGCGGCGCAGGCTTCTCCTCGTCCGCGCCGAAGGCGGGAGCCGTCAGCAATGCGAGTACAACTGCGGCAGCGAGAGCTTCTCGGTTGACCGCGCGGAACAGGTCGCAGGGCTTGGAGAGCGACATAGGGGACTCCTTTTGACACGTATTTTGGCGTTCACCGCACACCGGGCGCACCCGCTGCATGCTGCGCGCTCTTGAGCTTCGCCGCTGCCTCCATGGAATTGATGAAAAATGGATACAGCGGCACGCTGATGAGCAAGCCCACCATCGCGTGCACTACGGTCTGGGGATCGCCGCCGATGATCGCCCAGAGGCAGTAGAGGACCGCGGCCGTTGCAATCCACTTGTAGGTGCGAAAGGTCCTCGCGGGGAGCTTGCGGTCAAGGATGACCTTCACCACCGAAACCGCCGAGTAGACGTAGGGCACGATGATGAGGATGACCGCGAGGTTGACGATCTCGTTGAACTGATCGGCGAGGTTCGGCGAGATCGTCGCGAAGAGCATGACCGTCATCAGCACCGCCACGATGATGAGGCCGGTGCCGGGAACGCCGTTCTTGTTGAGGCGCGCGAAGACGCGCGGAAACATCCCGTCATCCGCCGCGGCCTTGGCCGACTGGCCGACGAGCAGCATCCAGCCGCACAACGATCCGATCGACTTCAAGACCGCGCACACGCTGATGATGATCACTCCCGGCGTGCCGATGGCGAGTCGCGCCGCTTCGGCAAACGGCGCATGCGACTTGCGCAGCTCCTCGTTCGGGAGGATCCCCATGATGACGGTCGAGCTCAGCATGTAGACGACGGCGGCCAGAATGAGCCCGATGATCGTCGCAAGCGGGACATTGCGTTTCGGGTTCTCGATGACGCCGGCGGAAACGCTGGCGCTCTCGATGCCCATGTAGGCCCAGAGCGCCATCGAGGCGGCCCGCGCGACGGCATGGGTATCCGACTGCCCACTGACGTTCCAGCCTGAGAGGAACGTCGAGCTGTCGAACCAGGCCCACCCGCAGATCGCGATGCCCATGATCGGGATGAGGGCCAGTGCCATCGTCCAGGTCTCGAGCACACCGACCACGCGGGGCCCGAGGATGTTGACCACCGTGAGGAGCCAGATGATGACCGCCGTCGCGATGACGCTTCCCGGTGGGCCGGTGATGCCGGGCACCAGTTCCGCAAGATAGCCGACGGCCGCGACCGCAATGGCGACATTGCCGATGGCGTTGCCGGTCCAGTACACGTAGTTCGTCTGGAACCCGGCGAAGGGGCCGAGAAAGTCGCGTGCATAGGCATACGGACCGCCCTCTTGCGGATTGAGCTCGCCGAGCTTCGCGAAGACGAGACCGAGCGCCGCCACGCCGACGGTGGCGATCACCCAGCCAAATATTGCTATACCGCCGACCTGCGCAAGATTGACGGGCAGGAGGAAAAGGCCGGTGCCGACCATGTTGCCGGCCACGCACATCGTGGCCTGCACCAGCGACATCTTGCGGCCGGGTTCACTCACGAGCGTCCTGTTGCAGCTTCCGCTCCCGCCTTGAGGCATTGGACGAAGTAGGTTCCGTCACGAACCTCGACGCCGTGCGTGTCATGGCCGAATCCGGGAAAGCGCTTGTCCCACGCCCAGAGTGCGCGCAGGTAACCGAGATACGGGCCGTCGTCGGGACCGGTCGATTCGCCCGGCATGAGCATCGGAATGCCCGGCGGGTACGGTACGACGCTCGTCGCGAGGATCCGGTCGGCCAGGTCGTCGAGCGGCACGTGTTCGATTTCATCGCGCACGAGATACTGGAAGGCCGCGTTCGGCGTCATCACCGGCGTCGGCAACGTCGAAAACGCCTCGGCCAGCCAGTGGGTCTGCCGCGAATCGCGCAGCTGCGCGAACATCTGATCCGCGAGATCGCGCAATCCCATTGCGCCGTAGGCACCCTGATTTCCGGCCACGAGCTGGGGCAGCACTTGAGCGAGCGACGCATTGTTGTCGTAGTCGCGCTTGAACTCGAGCAGCGCGTTCAAGAGCGTTCCCCACTTGCCCTTGGTGATGCCCATCGAGAAGAGGACCAGGATGGTGAAATCCGTGGTCTTCTCGACTTCGACGCCCCGGTGATGCAGATAGGACGTAACGAGCGTCGCCGGCACACCTCGCTTGTCTAGGCCCCCCTTGTCGGCGACTCCGGGCGTCACGATCGAGACCTTGATCGGGTCGAGCATGCAGTAGTTGTCTTCGAGATCGCTGAAGCCGTGCCAGGTCTCGCCCGGATGCAGCACCCAGCACTCGGGATCGGTGGCAAGCACATGCGCCGGGGCATCCTCGAACCGGATCTTCCGGGATGACCTCGCGACCTTGACGGTCTCCGCGTTCCAGGTCTTGAAGAACCAGGTCTTCTTTTTCGCAAAATCGCGGTGCACGCGGCCCATGGTCTGCCGGAATGCCACCGCCTCCTCGATCGACTCGTTGGTGAGCGTGGGGCCGCCCGGCCCGTCCATCATCGCCGCCGTGATGTCGTTCGAGACGATGATCGGATACAGCGGCGAGGTCGATGCATGCAGCATGTACGACTCGTTGAACCGCGAATGCGGAATGGGGCTGCGCCCGTCCCGGATGTGCAGGAACGACGCCTGCGAGAGCGCGGCCAGGAGCTTGTGCGTCGAGTGCGTGGCGAAGATCGTCGGACCCTTGTGATCCTTGGGGTCGCCATGCATCGCGAACCGGTCCCGGTAGATCGGGTTGAAGCGCGCGTACGCGTACCAGGCTTCATCGAAATGGATGCGGTCGACGCTCGGATCGAGGAGTTCCTCCACGCGCCGCGCGTTGTAGCACAGGCCGTCGTAAGTCGAGTTCGTGACGATCGAGTGCACCGGCCGCGTATCGATGCCCTTGGACACCAGCGGGTTGGACTTGACTGCCGCCTTGATCGCGGCCTTGTTGAGCCGCTCGGGGGGAATCGGACCGATAATCCCGTAGCGATTGCGCAGCGGAACCAGATAGGTCGGTATGGCACCCGTCATCACGAGGCTGTGCTCGATCGACTTGTGACAATTGCGGTCGCACAGGGCGATCTGATCGCGCGCCACCGCCGCCATGAAGATGACGCGGTTCGACATCGAAGTGCCGTTGGTAACGCTGTACGTGCGATGCGCGCCGAAGACGCGTGCGGCGTACCGCTCGTGTTCGCCCATCGGCCCCGAGTGATCGAGGAGCGACCCCAGGCTTCCGACGCTGATCGACACGTCCGAGCGGAGCAGGTTTTCGCCGTAGTAGTCGAAGAAGATCCGGCCAACGGGCGACTTGAGAAAAGCGGTGCCGCCCGCGTGACCCGGCGTGTGCCAGGAGTACTCGGACTCCAGGGTGTAGCGCATGGTCGCCGCCGCGAGCGGAGGCAGCATGATCTCGAGGTAGCGACGGATCGCGGCCGCCACGCGCCCGCCGACGAAAGCTGCCGTGTCCTCGATCGTCCAGATGAACTCGTCGACCATCTCCATCACTTCGACGGGGATGTCGGTGGCCTCGCCGCGCTCGGCCATCAGGAAGATCGGCATCTTGTCGTTACGCGAACGGACGAACTCGATGAGCGCGCGCGACCGCTTGTGGTCCCCGTCCGCGCCGAGTGTCCAGTCGATCAGCAAGGCGTGGATCGCGGAGTCCGAGGTGACGACCGCGGTACCATCCGCAGCGGAGCTCGCCTCGACGACCTCGATCGCGCGCGCCTTCAGCTCCTTGACCAGCGCGCCCACGGCGCGGCCTTCCGCGGTCGGGGTGCCCAGTTCGTCGTCGACGACCAGCGCCCGCATGCTCAGTCGCTTCGTGCCTCGCTCGATCATTGCCTCTCCTTCTCGACTTCGCCGACCAAAGTTCCTGTGCGATCAGCGAAGCGGGCCGCGCCCGGCCGCGAACGTCACTGACCGAGCGTCATCCACTGGAAGTACGCGCTCGCCCGGTCGTCATAACTGCCGGCCCACTTCTTGACCAGATCCGCAAAGCCGTCGGACGCATAGAGCTGGCTGAGCGCGCTGTCGACGGCCAGCCGGAAATCTTCGTCCCCTCGCGCAAGCGCAAGTGCGGACTGTTCGTGCGTGAACAGGCGATTGAGGATTGCAAGCTTCGGACGCGTGGCATCGTCCATGGCCCCGAGGATCAGGGCGCGATCGCCGAAGAAGACGCTGACCTTGCCATCCGCGAGCTCATGCAGCCCAGACCGGTAGTCCGCGACCGGAGTGACCTTGGCATTCACCTGAAACGTCGCGGCCCGCTCCTTGAGCCAGGCCTCGGTCGTCGTGCCGGAAACCACCGCGAACGTGGTGTTTTCCAGGAGCTTCGCGGCCGGTGAGCCGCGCCAGACCGGCTTTGCATCCGGGTGCTCGGCGAGCGCATTGCGCAGCGCCGCGGCCGCGTCGGCGCGCACGACGGCGCGGTTGCCGCCCGCGAACACCGAAACCGAGAACGAGACCTCCTGCCGCCTGGACAGCGTTTCGATGGTGGGCGTGCACAACAGGTCGATGTTTCCCTGCTTCACCTGTTGCAGACGGTCTTCCAGCGTGACTGGCACCCAATCGACCGTCAATTGCGACAGCCCGAGCTGCGTCTTGACCGCATCGGCAATGTGTTCGCACAGCGTGATGCCATAGCCCTCGGCTGTGCCGTCCTTGTTTTTATAGGACAACGGCGGTGCCGAATCCAGGTAGCCGAACTTGATGTGGCCCGACTCCTTGATGCGGTCGAGCGTTGCCGCCGAAACGGAAGTCGCCGCGGCGAGGCCGATCGAGGCGACGGCAAACGCTGCGATGGCGCGGCTCGCAGAGCGCACCCGATGGCGGTGCGAGGATGTGGTTCGTTCAACGTTCATGATTATTCTCCTTCCCGGAATTACGCGCGCCATGGTCACACCTTCCCGACGGGCCGGGCGGTTGCCGCCGGCGCGTTCGTGAATCGGGGCGCAAGGAACCCCCAGACGACATAGGCGACGCCGAGCACCAGCATGCCGCCGAGCACTGCGTCTTTGCCGGCCGCGTAGAGCGCGAAAATGCTGTAACCCATCGCGACCACCGAGATCACGACGTTGCGTGTGAAGACCGACTGCGGGACGTTGGCACTCCTCATCATCACCGCCAGTGCAGACAGGGCGACGATGTAGGGAATGACGTTCGTGACGACCGCGAGATTCACGAGTGCGCTGAATTGCTCGCTCAGCGTGGGCGAGATCGTCATCAACGCGAGCAAAGACTGTACGACGCCGAGCACGATCATTCCCTTGACCGGCGCACCCATCGCGTTGACCTTCGTGAAAAAGGCCGGGAACATCCGGTCCTCCGCCGCCGCCTTGCCGGTCGACGCGATCGTGAACTGCCAGCCGAGGAGCGACCCGAGGCACGCGAGGATGGCGAGCGCCATGACGATGGAACCCACCGTCGGGCTGAACATCTTCGCGAACGCGAGCCCGAACGGACCGGTCGAGTTGGCGAGCTCGGCATTCGGCACGATGCCCTGGATTACGGTCGTCGATAGGACGTAGATGAAGGCGGCGCCGAGCGTCCCGAAGAGGCACGCGAGCGGCACGTTCTTTTTCGGATCTTCCACCGCATCGGAGTTCTGCGCCGCGGATTCCATGCCGAGGAACGCCCACAACGTGAGCGAGATGCTGGAGCCCATGCCCGCACCGATGCTCATTCCCTTCGGATTCCAGGCAGCCGCGAATGTGTCGGAGCTGAACCAGAACCAGCCGATCAGCGACAGCAGGCCGACCGGAAGGATGACGCCCCAGACCGTGATCGAGCCGATTTTCCCGGTCACGCCCGGCCCGCCGAAATTGGCGAAGGTCGTGAGCCACAGCAGTGCGATCACGCTCAGGCAGGTCGATACCGGCGTCGCCGAAAGCCCCGGGAAGAAGGTCGCGAGATAACCCACCGCCGAGATGCCGATGGCGACGTTGCCGATGGCGAGCGACAGGAAGTAGAGCAGGAAGACCTGGAAGTAGCCGGACTTCCCGTACGCGTCTTCGGCGTAGGCCGCCATGCCGCCCGTGCGCTGGTTGAAAATGCCGGCCTGCGCAAAGCCGTAGGCGATTGCCATCGAACCGATGGCCGTCACGATCCACGACAGCAGGGAAATCGCGCCGACCTGCGCCATGTTGGTCGGCAGCATGATGATGCCGGAGCCCATCATGTTCACGGCGACGATGAACGTGAGTTGCACCACGTTCATTTTCTTCTTTTGTTCAGCCATACCGCTTCTCCTTCATGCAGTCCGCTCGTTCATTCTTGTGCGGGGCTCATTCCCGGACCACGTATGTATGAAACTTGATGCGCCCGTTCACCTGCTCCTGATACACGCCCTGCACCTCGTAGTTGAAGCCGGGGAAGCGGTTGAACGATTCTTCGAACGTCAGGAAATAGTCGAGCATCGGCTGCGCCCGTTGATCCCAGCGTTCGCCGGGAACGATGACGCCGATGCCCGGTGGATAGATGAGCGCCAGAGTCGCCGCAATCCGGCCGCTGACGCCCTCGGCCAGGGGCACATAGTCCACCTCGTTCGCGACCAGCGCCTCATAAGCGTCCTTCGAGGACATCGCGAACTCCGGGAAACTGCTCGCGCGAAACGAAAGCCGCTGTAGCTCCTTGACGTTTGCCTTGCGATAGAAGTCATGCATTTCCTTGCAAACCTGGCGCAGCGAGTAGCCTGCATAGCGCGCGCTGTTCTGCGCGTGGAGGGTCGGCAGTACCTCGCCCAGTGCGGCGTCGCGGTCCCAGAGATTCTTGAACTTCACGAGCTTCGAGATGAGCGTATTGAGCTTGCTCTCATCCTCGGCCGGTGTCATCAGGAAAAGGATGCTGTTGAGATCGCACTTCTCCGGAACGATGCGCTGTTCGCGCAGGTAGTTCGCGACGACCGTTGCCGGAACACCGAAATCAAGATAGTCCCCGGTCTTCCGGTCGATGCCCGGGGTGAGCAGCATGAGCTTGTTCGGATCGACCATCGCGTAGCCGGGCGCGTAGCCCTTGTAGCCGTGCCAGGTGGCCTTGGGATCGAAGGTCCAGCATTGCTGTTCGCGCTTGAGGACTTCGGTCGGCAAGCTTTCCCAGGCGACGTTGCTTGCGTCCTTCGTCAACTTTGAGCCGCGAATGCTGACCACATCGGGTACGAAGGGATCGAAGAACCACTGCTCTTCCGCGGTGCGGCCGGTGCTCGCGTAGTGGCGGCCGAATTCGCGCAGCTTCTTGCGCGCTTCGATGCCGAGCGCGATGCAGCGGTCCCACAGCATCTCCCCCGCTTTCCCCGCATGGACCTTGGCGTTCACATCGAGCGCCGCAAAGAGCGGATAGAAAGGTGACGTCGAGCAGTACATGAGGAACGCTTCGTTGAAGCGCTTGTGCTCGATGAAGCGCCGCTGCCCGCGGATGTGCTCGTCCTTCTTGTGGATCTGCGACGCCTGCGAGAAGCCGGCGCCCTGCTTGTGTACGGATTGCGTGGAATAGAGTCCCGCCATATCCGGCTTGAGGTTCTCGATCCGCATCGGGCTGTGATCCGCAAAGAGCGGATGAAATGCGTTGTAGCCGATCCAGGCCTCATCCCAGAGCACGTAGTCGCAGAGGTGCCCGATTTTCTCAAGCACCTTGCGAACGTTGTAGACCGTGCCGTCGTAGGTCGCGAGCTGGATGCAGGCCAGGCGAATCGGCCGCTCGGCCTTGTGCCGCTCGCGATCCTTCACCAGCGGATGGGCACGGATCTGCTCACGCAGGGACTCCTCGTTCCAGGCTTCCCAGTCGACCGCGCCGATCATGCCGAATCCATTGCGCGCGGTCGGCAGGAAGATCGGAATCGCGCCCGCCTTGACGAGCGCGCCCTGATGGAGCGACTTGTGATTGTTGCGATCGAACAGCACGACGTCGCCCGGCCGCAAGGTCGCCTGGGTGACGATCTTGTTGGAGGTCGAGGTGCCGTTCAGGACGAAATACGTGCGGTCGGCGCCGAAAACCTGCGCCGCGTGGCGCTGTGCGTCGACGGCGGGGCCGACGTGTATGAGCAGGTCGCCGAGTTCGACGTCGGCATTGCAGAGGTCGTTGCGGAAGATCTGCTCGCCAAAATGCTTGAAGAAGAGCTGGCCGGCCGGCGACTTCCGGTAGAACTCCCCACCCTGGTGTCCGGGGCAAGCGAAGGACACCTTGGCTTCGGAGTCGTAAGCCATGAGCGCGCCGAAGAACGGCGGCAAGAGACTCCCGCCGTACGCCGTGATGCTCGCGATGACCTGTTTCGCGTAGAAGTTCGGCGTCTGCTGGCCAAGGTAGATGTAGCCGTCGACATCACCGGTCACGCCGAGCACGGATGTGTCGGCGATCCTGCTCGAATCCGCAAGGGCCCAGAGCGGTGTCCGGAAGCCGTGGTCGCGCACGGCCAGCGCAAGTTTGCGTGCAGGTTCGCGCCGATCGCCGTCGACCGCGACGATGTAGGCACCGACCTCTGCGTCCTCGGAAACATCACGGTCGTAACGATCGCTGATCTCGACCTCGAAATTGGCCCCCGAGACAAGATCGATGAGCGCACGCACCTGCGGATTCGCACCGTCCACCAGCGCCACCACCTTGAGGAGCTTGTGAAACGGGATCGGGATGGGAGCTGCCTTGGCAGGGGCCTCGATCATGACCGCATCATCCCTTGGATTTGCCCGACGCCGACGTGCCCTTCACGCAATAGATGTGATAGCTCCCCTCATGCTCCTCCGCGCCCTCCACTTCCTTGGCGAAGCCGGGGAAGAGATGCCCGTATTCCTGCAGCGTGCGCAGATACGTAATCCATGGCCCGTCGGCCTTGCCGATGTTTTCGCCCGGCATGACGATCGGGATGCCGGGCGGATAGGGAATCACGCCGACGCCGACCACGCGCCCGGCGATCTCGGCGAGCGGCACCTTCTCGGCGTCACCGGCCATCAGCATCTGAAACGCCCGGCGCGGCGTCATCTCCGGCACAGGGAGCGTCGCGTACGCCTGGGCCTGCCAGTGACCCTGTTTGCTCTTGCGCAGCTGCGCCCACATCTCATCGCCCAGATCCTTCAGTCCCTTGCCCGCATAGCGCTGCGGCGCTGCCGCAAACACCGCGGGCAGAACTTCTGCAACGGGAGCGTTGCGGTCGTAATCCACCTTGAAGTCGAGGAGCGTATTGAGCAGCGTCCCCCACTTGCCTTTCGTTATCCCGATGGAGAAAAGGAACAGGACCATGTGGTCGGTCGTGCGCGAGGGCACGATGCCGTGGCGACCGAGGTACGCCGTGACGATGTCAGCCGGAATGCCCTTCGCATCGAGTTCGCCGTCCGTCTTCATGCCAGGGCAGACGATGCCGAACTTGATGGGATCGAGCATGCACCAGCCGTCCGGCAGGCCTTCGAAGCCGTGCCAGCTCTCGCCGGGGTGCAGGATCCAGCAGTTTGGATCCGTGCTGAGGAGTTCCTCCGGCGCCTCATGAAACGGTATGCGCTTGCCCGTCTTGGGATCGCGCACTTCCTCGGCGTTCCACGGCGCGAAGAACCAGTCCTTCTTCGCGAGGAATTCCTGGCGCACGCGCGCGACGGCAAGCCGGCACGCGACCGCTTCATCGATGGTTTCCTGCGTCAGCGACTGCCCCGCCGGGCCGTCCATCATGGCGGCGGCGACATCGTTTGAGGCAATCAGGGCGTAGAGCGGCGAGGTGCTCGCCTGCGCACAGTAGGCTTCGTTGAATCGTCCGTGGTCGATCGCACGGCGGCCGTCGCGGATGTGGATGTATGACGTCTGCGACAGCGCGGCGAGGAGCTTATGCGTCGAATGCGTCGCGAAAACCGTCGGCCCATCCTTCGCGTGCGACGCAGGTTCCCCTCGCATGGCATATCGATCGCGATACATCGGATTGAAGCGCGCGTAGCCGTACCACGCTTCATCGAAATGGACGCGGTCGACGCTCTTTGCGAGTCCCTTCTGGGCGGCGGCCGCGTCGTAGCACATTCCGTCATACGTGCAGTTCGTCAGCACCGAGTAGACCGCGCGCTTGTGGCCGCTCGCCTTCGCAAGCGGATTGGCGGCGATGCATTTCTCGATGGCCTCGGGCTCGAGCGCTTGTGGCGGAATCGGACCAATGATGCCGTAGCGATTGCGCGTCGGGCTCAGGAACACCGGGATGCCGCCCGTGATGGCGAGGCCCTGCTCGATGGACTTGTGGCAATTGCGATCGCAGAGCGCAAGCTCGTTGTCACCGACGCACGCGGACATGATGGCGCGATTCGATGCGGACGTGCCGTTCAGCACCGAGTACGAGCGCTCCGCGCCGAAGATGCGCGCGATGTTGCGCTCGCTCTCCCCTACGGGGCCGCTGTGGCCGAGGAGCGATCCGAGCGCGCCACGCTCGATGCCCATGTCCGTGCGAAAGAGGTTCTCGCCGTAGAAATCGAAGAACGCACGGCCAACCGGCGACTTCAGGAACGCGACACCGCCTTGGTGGCCCGGCGCGGCCCAGGAGTATTCGCGCTCACGGTCGTAGCGGGCCAAAGCCGCGGCGTACGGCGGCAGCAGCGCCTGCACGTACCGTTCGATCGCGCCCTGCACACGTCCGCAGATGAAGGACGCGGTGTCCTCCAGAACCCAGATGAACTCGTCAGCCAGCGTCGCGACTTCGACGCTGACCGTGCCGGCAAGCTTGCGGCTCGCCATGAGGAAGATCGGAACCTTGGCATTGCGGCTGCGGACGGCGCGCAACAGTTCCGTCGCCTGCTCGTGAATCTTCTTGTCGTTCTGTCCCTGCGTCCAGTTGAGCAGGATGCAAGAGATGCCGGCATCGGATACGACGGTTGCTTCCCCATCCTCGCAGGAAACGGCCTCGACAACTTCCATGCCGCGCGCCTGGAATTCCGACACCAGGGCACGCACGCTGCGCCCTGCGGCGCTTGATGAACTCGTCAGCGAGTCGTCCACGACAAGCACACGACGGGCGAGCGATCTTGCTCCGCTACTTTGAATCATGTTTCACCCCTTGGCGCCGCAACACATCGATCCAATGCAGCAGGATATTGGCTCCCCCGTTACTTCATGGATTGCAACAGGACGGTCCGCCGGATGGATCGGAGGATGGATCGGAGAATTGCTCGTTTGCAGTCGCGCCGACAATAGGTACTTAGGCCTATGGAAACGCCAAACCTGGCGATGGAGCTCGGCCGCGCCTCGCGTGGCACTTGGGAACTCCGTTACGAGTTTTTAACTGGCCCTGTTTTCTTGTTGCATGGCCGCTTGGCCGGAGCCAACATAGGCGCGCAAGCACAGCCATGGTGGGCGGGCCGCCGCAATCCCGGGCGCCTGCACGGTGACAACGACAAGACGGTAAGCCGAAGCCAGCCGTCAAAGAAGACAGCCATGAATCCCGTTCTGAAAGATATCCGTCAAAACCCGCTGCTCTGGCTGCTCGTGTTCGTCCCCGTGGTACTGGTCGCCGCGAAGCTCAAGCCCGAGGCGGAAACGCTGCTATTCGTGCTGTCCGTACTTGCGATCGTCCCGCTCACCGTGCTCCTCAGTCACGCGACGGAAGCCGTCGCCGCCAAGACCGGCGATGCCGTCGGTGGCTTGCTCAACGCAACGCTCGGCAACCTGGCGGAACTCATCATCGCGCTCGCGGCCTTGCGCGCCGGCCAGTACATGCTCGTCAAAGCATCCATCGCCGGCCCGATCGTCACCAATACACTGTTCATCCTCGGTGCGTCGTTTCTCTTCGGCGGACTCAAGCATCACGAGCAGGAATACAACCGCGTCAGCGCGCGCCTGCAGTCGGGAATGCTCTTTCTCGCCACGGTCGCGCTGCTGATTCCCTCGGCAATCTCCCACGCCGATACGGCAGGCGTGGCGTTCAGCCATAAGCTGAGTGTCGGATTGGCGGTGTTGCTCATCGTCGCCTATGCGCTGGGGATGCTGTTCACGCTCAAGACGCACAAAGAGATGTTTGGCAGCGTCTCGCATGCCGCGCCGGGTCAGAAACCATGGCCGATGGGATTGGCCCTGGCGACGCTCGGCGCCGTCACCGTACTGGTCGCCCTGGTGAGCGAGATCTTCGTGGAGTCGGTCCAGAAAGCGGCCGAGACGTTCGGGATGACTCCCGCGTTCGTCGGATTCATCATCGTAGCGCTGGTCGGCGGCGCGTCGGCGATGCCCACCGCCTTCTCGGGAGCGCTCAAGAACCGCCTGGACCTGAGCGTCGGCATCGCACTCGGCAGCTCATCGCAGATCGCACTTTTCGTCGCACCCGTTCTGGTGCTTTTGAGCTATGTCATCGGACCGACACCGATGGACCTGCAATTCTGGCCGGGCGCCGTGGTGATGCTGTTCATGGCCACGATCACCACGTCGCTCGTCACGAGTAGCGGGCGCTCGGCGTGGTTCGTCGGAGTCCTGGTGCTGATGGTTTATCTGATCTTCGCCATGACGCTCTACTTGTTGCCGCCGCGCGCCCAGTAGGAAATCCGTCGAACGAAACATCGTCCACGACCCGGGTATCCCGCCATGCCTGTCGACCCCACCTCATCGTCCAAGCGCGTGCTCGAACCGAGCGATCGCATCGCCGAAGTGCTCTTTGGCCTGATCATGGTGCTCACGTTCACCGGTTCGCTGAGCGTGGCGGACGCCGGCCGCTCGGACGTGCGCGACATGCTTATCGGCGCACTCGGATGCAACATCGCCTGGGGCATCATCGACGGCCTGCTTTACGTCATGGATTGCCTGAGTGAACAGGCGCGCGGCATTCGAGCGTTGCTCGCCGTGCGCAAGGCCGCCGCGCCCGAGGCGGCACATCGTGTCATTGCCGACGCAATGCCGCCGGTGCTGGCGGAAACGCTCGGGCCCGCCGAATACGAGATCATGCGTCAGAAGCTGGTGCGCTTGCCCGAGCCGCCGACCCGCCCGCGGCTCGGCAAGACCGAGTGGCTCGGCTGGCTCTCCGTGTTCCTCTGGGTGTTCGTCACGACCTTCCCGGTAACGATCCCCTTCATGTTCATGCAGGACATCGGGCGGGCCATGCGAGTCTCGAACGCGATCGCCATCGTCCTGCTGTTCGTCAGCGGCTTTGCCTATGCGCGCGTCGCGGAATACCGGCCATGGCTGACCGGCTTCACGATGGTTGTTCTCGGGATGGTCCTCGTGAGTCTCACCATCGCACTCGGCGGGTGAGCGACCCGAGGTGTGACGACACCTCGGGTCCTGCGGACACCCTGTTCAGTACCGGAACACCACGCCGAGCTTGAACTGATCGAAATCAGGCGTGCTCGTCGTATTCTTGAAATCGTACCAATGCTTCTCATAGCCAAGGCGCCAGCTCATCGAGTTCGACATGTCCCAGCGAACGCCCAGGCCGATCTGATACGTGAACGCATCGACCGAGCGTGTGTCCTGAACGGGCACGCAGATCTCGCCATACCACGGGTCCCACCAGCAGCCGACTTCGACCCGGCCGTTCGGGATATTGGTGTCGATGAAACTCCAGCCGATGCCGCCGGTGACGTACGGCGTGATGTCGCCGTCCATGAAGTTGTAGTTGACGTTGACGCGCGGGGTGAATGCCTCGTAGTCGCCCTTCACATCCACCGACAGCGCCGGAACGTCGGCCGACTGGATCGTCGCGTCATAGTCGACCTTCTGCCAATCCAGTCCGAACTGGAACTCGAGGCGCGAGTTCATGCGATACCCGAAGGTGAGCGCGAGTCCGAAGTCATCGCCCGCCGATGCCGTCGAGCCGCCCTCGAAGTCCATGTCGGTCGAGCTCTGGTAGATGGCATCGACGCCGAATTCCCATCCGGTGTCCCGCGACCAGGCCGGCGCGCACATCGCGATGCAAGCGGCCAATAAAAAGAGCATCCCACGTTTGCTGAACATGCGTATCTCCTTATAGGGGGGGTTCGACGGATTGCGAGTCGTACGGCACACAGGCGGACTCCACCGTAACGGGACGGAGAGTCGCCGACAGGCATCCGGCGGACAATTGCCCTTTGGGCTTATAGCAATCCGCACGCGCCGCCGGCCCATTGCGGGCCGGCGGCGCACTGCATCAGACAGGCCGGTCTATGGATGCGGCCAGCGGAGTGAAGAACTTCGGGCCAGCCTCCGTCATGTACCAGCAGTCCTCCATCCGGACACCGAATTCGCCCGGGATGTAGATGCCGGGCTCATCCGAGAAGCACATGCCCGCAGCAAGCGGAGTCGTATCGTTGCGTACAAGATACGGCGGCTCGTGGACATCCATGCCGATGCCGTGCCCGGTGCGATGCGGGGTTCCCGGCAAGCGGTAATTCTTGCTCCATCCCCTCCCCTCGTAGTACGCGCGCACGGCCTTGTCGATGGCGCCGACCGGTACGCCGATCTTCGCCGTTTCCTGGGCGATCTCCTGGCCGCGCTTGACCGTGTTCCACACTTCGCGCTGGCGCGCCGACGGCTCGCCGAAGACCCAGGTCCGCGAAATGTCCGACAGGTAGCCGTGCACGGAGCAGCCCGTGTCGATGAGGATGACCGATCCCTTGCCGACGACCTGCGGCTTCTCGGAACCGTGCGGGAAGGCGCTCGCTTCATTCAGGAGCACGAGCGTGAATTCGTGCGTGCCGCCAAGCGCCTCGGTCGCCGCGACCTGGAGCCTGAGGATGTCGGGCCATTGCATACCCGCCTCGACCTGCCCGTGCACATGCCGGATCGCCGCGAGCGTCACGTTGTTCGCCACTTGCAGGAGCGCAAGCTCGGCCGGCGACTTGATCATGCGGCAGGCGCGGACCAGATCCTCACCGGAGACGACGTCCCGCCCCGCTCCGAATGACTTGCGCATGCGGTCGATGATGAAGAAGCGCGTCGTCTCTTCGACGGCGAGCGGCCCTTCGGGGGCGCGCTCGCGCAACGCGCTGGCGATCAAGTCGAAGGGATTTTCGTCTTCCTGCCAGGGACGCACCTCGGCACTGACCCTGAGGAGCTCGCGGATCGACGGCTCCTCGAAGAATGGCGTAACAACGATGATGCCGCCCGTCGCGGGAACGACGGCCGCGGTGATTCGCTCTGACCGCCGCCAGCGGATGCCGGTGAAATACTCGAGCGACGTGCCGGATTCGACGAGGAACGCACCGACCTTGCGCTCGCGCATCAGGGACTGGAGCTTCGCAAGGCGCGCGACGTGCTCGTCCGCGGAAATCGGCTTGGCGTTCTTCGTGAGCGAACGCAGCCCGGCTTCGGGTGAGTTGGCGGAATGGACGCCGGCGCCTGCAGCGAGCGCAGCGCCCGCGGTCATCATCCCAAAGAAGGTACGTCTGGAAACTGTCCCCATTGTTTTCTCCCAGCGAAATCCATCCTCACACTTCCCGAGACATGCTAGCACTACACGGTACATTGAGGAGTTGGCACATCGCTCGCGCAATGGATAGATTGGGCGCCACACTCTCTCCACGACCCGGATATCGACATGAGCAAGCGTGACCGAAGGGGCAATCCAGTTTCGTACGGCTCCCTGGACGCGATCGATCGCCTCGATCGCGTTTTCGACCTGCTGCACGCGTATCAGGCCGATCCACTCGCGGAGGTCGATGCAATCATCACCGATCATCCTGATTTCGCGATGGCGCACGCATTTCGCGCGGGCGCGATTGCAACCGCTACCGACAAGGCACTCGAGCCCGAGCTGGTCAAGACCGTGGAGGCGGGCGAGCGGCTGGCATCGAAAGCGAATGATCGCGAGCGCCGCTATATCGCCGCCGCGCGCGCCTGGCTCGATGGTGACTTTGAGGGAGCGACCGAACTCTGGGGACGCGCGTCAATCGCCCATCCGCGTGACTTGCTCGCGATTCAGCTGGCGCAGCTCGGTGACTTTTATCTCGGCCATTCGCACATGCTGCGCGACCGGGTGGCGCGCGCACTGCCGCATTGGAATCGCGACGTCCCGGGTTACGGCTTCATCGCGGGGATGCATGCCTTTGGCCTGGAGGAAAGCGGCGAATACGAGCAGGCCGAAGCGCGTGGCCGCGAGGCAGTGGACTTGAACGGCCAGGATGGCTGGGCGGTGCACGCGGTTGCGCATGTCCTGGAAATGCAGGGACGTGCGCGAGACGGGGCCGATTTTCTCGATGCAGGCTCCGGCGGCTGGGCGCCCAACAGCATGTTTGCCTTCCATCTGTGGTGGCATAAGGCGCTGTTTCACCTTGACGGCAGGAATGCGGCTGCTGCGCTGAAGCTCTACGACGAAAAGATTTCGGCGGGCGGTTTCGGCCAGGCACTCGAGCTGGTCGATGGATCATCGCTCCTTTGGCGGTTGTCGCTCATCGGTCACGATGTGGGTGAACGGTGGAACGATCTGGCCGACAAATGGATGCCACGCATCGATCACGCCTTCTATGCCTTCAATGACGTCCACGCGATGATGACGTTCGTTGGCGCAGCCCGCAGCGATGCCCAGACCCAGCTGATCGGTGCGATGAAGCGCGCGGCATCGGGCCATGGCACGAACTCGATAATGAGCCGTGAGATCGGTCTGCCCGCGTGCCAGGGTCTGGCCGCGTTCGGGCGCGGCGACCACGCGCAGACCATCGAGTGGCTCGCGCCGCTTCGGGCGAAGGCGAACCGCCTCGGCGGCAGCCATGCTCAACGCGACGTTTTCTCCTGGACGCTGACGGAGGCAGCGATACGCATCGGCGACCACGCGCTGGCCGAAGCATTCGTTGCCGAGCGCCTCGCGTGGAAGCCGGAAAGTCCGCTCAATCGCGCATGGGCAGCGCGGGCAGAAAGGATTCAGCGCCCGGAATGAACTTGTCCGGGCGCGAGGGTTAACGTGCGATCGGCGCACGTCTGCGCGTAGACTGCCCGGCATGAAGCAGCTATGGATTGCCGTCGCTGGCCTTGGACTTCTCGCTGCTGCGGCGCCGCCCAAGAACACCTCCACGCCCGGCGTGGACGTGCGGACGTTGCCGTCGAACTTGAAGCCCGGCGAGTATCTCTGGGTCCCCGAAGTGTCACCGCGTGGACCGATCGTCATGATCGTGTCCTTGCCAGAGCAACGCGCCTACGTGTACCGCAACGGCGTGCTCATCGGCGCGTCCACGGTCTCGACGGGCAAGAAAGGCTACGAAACGCCGACCGGTGTCTTCACGATCCTGCAGAAGAATCAGGATCATTACTCCAACCTCTACGCGAACGCGCCGATGCCCTATATGCAGCGGCTCACCTGGGGCGGCGTCGCGCTGCACGCGGGGAAACTCCCCGGCTATCCCGCATCCCACGGCTGCGTGCGCATGCCCTACGAATTCGCGCAGAAGTTGTACGCCGAGACCAAGACGGGCCTGACCGTCGTGGTCTCGGACGAAGAGCAGTTCCCGAGCAACATCGCCTACCCCGGGCTGGTAGCGCCGGTGGATGTGGCTGGCGCGCCGGTGAGCGAGCCAACGCTCGTCAATGATACTTTCTGGCGGCCCGAGACGGCGCCGGAGGGACCCGTCACGATCCTGATCACGATGGAAGACCGTCGCATCAGCGTGTACCGCGCCGGCGTCGAGATCGGCCGCGCACCGTTCACGGTCGATGACCCGAACCGCAAGGTGACGCTGCACGTGCTCACCCGGCTTGCGCCGACGCCCGGTGCGCCGATCGATCCGCGCACCGGACAACCTGTCGTCCTCTGGCAGATGGTCTCCGGCAAACAGGAAGACACGGTGTCGAGCGAGCAACTCCTCGCCCTCGCCCGGGTTTCACCCGAGTTCCTTCGCAACGCGGCCGCGGTGGTCGCAACTGGAACCACGATGGTCATCGCGCAGCCGGCATCGAGCGCTGCGACCCACACGACGCCGGCCACCGACTTCACCGTTGCAACGGCGGAAGAACCGACGCCGAACTAGCCGCCGTCCCAACCCTGTAAACGCCGGCTACGGACTCCTTGTCACCGCGGGCGGCGTCCATTGCCCGCTGGTGATGGCGTCTTGCGGCCAGTAGGTACGGACATACAGGGAGAAGAGTCCTCCCTTGGGCGAGGGCAGCCAGTTGGCCTCCTTGTCAACGCCGGGCGAATCCGGTTGCACATAGATCGTCAGCGAACCGTCCGCACCCGGTTTGAGCCCCTTGTTCTTGGTACCGAGCGAATACCGCTTGATCGGGTTCGGCGAGAAAAAGTGATTCTCGTTGTAGAGCGTCAACGACCAGAAGCCGCGCACCGGCGGCACCTGCCCTTTCGCGAACGTCACTGAGTACCGGTTCGCCCCCGTCAGGCGCGCTCCGGCCGCATCGAGATCCTGATAGAAATACTTGGTCTCATTGGGCTTGTTCACGAAGATGTTCGACTTCGCGACCGCCGTGCGCGTGAAGTAGTCCGTGCCGAATTGCGCGCCATTGTTCTGGGTGGTCCAGTTGCTTGCGAGTGGCAGCCCATGGTTGCGGAACTGGAAGAGCGGCTCGACCATATCGGCCTCGGCCTTGCTTGCCTCGTCGATCATTGCCTTTTTCAACGCGGGGTCCGCTTGGGCGGCGGACAGCACCGCGAGAATCTGCGCGTAACGCGCCTGCTCGCCCGCGAGCGGCGGCGCGTCCTTCATCACGGCCGGCAGCTCATCGAAGAACTTCTCCGGAACCACCCACTTGGTCTCGGTGTCGCCGCTCTCTTGCGCCGGAAATCGTTTCTGCCTGGCCCACTCGCGGTGCTTCATCTTGCCGTCGTACATCGCGAGCGGATACATGTCGATGCCGTCGATCACCGGCTGTACGGCCTTTCTGTCCTCGGCGTTGTCATCCTGGAATACCCGCGGGATCACAAAACCGGTGCTGGTCCTCGCGTGGAATACCTTCGTGATCCCCTTCGGAACCTCACCCTTCCAGTTGGGCCCGACCAGGAGGTAGAAGCCGGGTTGCGTTCCATACATGGCGCCGATATCGGCAAAGCTGTCGGTGCGCACATCGACTACCTGATACACCCAGAAGCGTTTGCCGAAATCCGGCACCTGCATGACGACCGGACTCACGTCCAGTCCCAGGCTTCCCGCACCGTAGACCACGTCCTGGTTCGGGCAGGCGACCATGCGCTCCTGGGGTTCGATGTAGTCGCTCAGCATGGAAAGTCGATTGAGCGGCGCGACCGGCACGATGCCGCCCATCAGGCCTGGCTCGGGCAGATCCTTGAAAGTCAGACGGCGGTTGTAGACGTTCACCATCGGCCACGCCCAGAAGTAGGCGTCGCGCGCGACCATCCGGGCGTAAGCCTCCGTAATGCGGGTGCCAGCGAATGGCCCCGGCTCCGCCCCGACCGTCGCCAATGTCGTCGTGAGCAACAAGCACGTCGCAACGATTCCGATGTTCGCCAGCACTCTGTGCGTCATGCCCCGTACGATGGCTTTGCTCATGAATCGACCTCCCTGTTGGATGCATTGCGATGAAACAAAGGCCCCGGCGGTTCACGCCGGGGCCTTGCTTCACATTACTGAACGGCGCAAATCGCGCCTATAGGTCCTAAGGCCAATGCCCGAATTGGCGGGCGGCCGGATTGACCGCCCTACGATGTCCTGCGGTGAATTCGGACTTAGCAGATTCCCGGGATTTCAGCGGGCGCGACATCCTGCCGCTCCTTCACTCATGGAGCGTACCCCCATGAAATCGATGACTTGCAGGCAGCTCGGCGGGAGTTGCGACCAAGCACTGTCGGCCAGTTCCTGGGATGAGATGTTCAAGGTCATGACGAAGCATGTTCTGGAAAGGCATCCGGATGTCGCCAGAACAATGGAGAGGATGCACCACGAGGACCCGAAGCAGTGGGGCCGGGAAATGCGCCCCAAATGGGAGGCGGCTCCAGAGGTCTAGTGCGCGAGTGGCGCGAATGAAAAGGCCCTGGCAATTCGCGCCGAGGCCTTCGATTGACCTTTCGGGCAGATAGGTTACACATCATTCCGGACACATAGGTAACACTTTTGGGCATTTGCGGGAGACGCAAATGCCGTGGCAGGAGTGTTACAAAATGGATGAAAGGCTTCGATTTGTTGCCCGATTGCTCGAGG